>NZ_JAVCWI010000005.1:0-341841 GCF_030846215.1 Chryseobacterium sp. WLY505
ATGTTGTAAGCTCGTGTATAGAATGTTTGCTGTAGTAAAAAGAGAACAACCTTTTGTAAATTTAATACGATATAATTTGCATATGTCTTAGAATACGCAGATTGACACAGAGAAGATGTTTGCTTTTATATTATATATAGAATGGGAAGGATGGGAAATGCTAAAGGATATATTTATATATATAATATAGAGTGATAAAATTTAACTCGTATAAAGTAATTAATTAAAATGCTTCGACTCTGCTCAGCATGACATTGCTTATACTAACGACTAAAAGGTCTGAGACACTATACTGTTATTTTACTTTCTTTAAGACTCTCGTAAAGAAGTTGGGATTCCTGCGGAATGACACAATAGGAATAGAGATTTGTACTCAATACCCTGTTTCCATAGAACTCCAATGTTCCTTTTATACCTCGAAACCCGAAACTCAATAACCCGAATCTCATCATTCATCATTCATCATTCATCATTCATCATTCATCATTTACAGCTCCTCCCCTAGCCCTGATAGTAATGGTTACCCCGCAGCTTGGGTTGGAGAGTGGGTGGGTTCAGAAGACCCTTCGGCTTCGCTCAGGGTGAGAGCGTGGGAGTGCGCGGGCGCGAGGAGTATGAATGGATAGCAGGAATTAGCTCCTGATTATTGGGTTGGAGAGTTTGAGAGTTGGAGGGTTGCAGAGTTTGTGGTTGCGTAAGAGGGTTTGAGAGATAAATGAAGGACAAAGAGGCATAATCTGAAATAGGGACATATTCTCTAGAAAGGATAAAAAAACATTCCGTAAAAATCCTTATAATAAGTGACTCCTACGGAATGGGGATAAAACGAAGTTATATTTTCTAGTTCAGAACGTATGATGTTCCGTCTCTTCCGTCTTTTAATTCAATACCTTCTGCAAGCAGTTTATCTCTGATCTGGTCTGAAAGTTCGAAATTTTTTGATTTTCTTGCCTGATTTCTCAATTCGATCAAAACTTTCAGGGTCTGATCCAGCTTTTCATTGTTATTCTCTTCTACGGTCTGTAGTCCAAGAACATCAAAGATAAAAGCATTGAGTGTAGTTTTCAAATCTTCAAGGTCATCTGTTGAGATGGTTTCCTTACCATCATTCAAGGCAAAGATGTATTTCACCGCTTCAAACAGGTGAGCGATCAGGATTGGTGAATTGAAATCGTCTGTTAAAGCTTCATATGCTTTATTTTTCCATTCTTTCAGGCTGAAACCGGATTGTTTGGTATCATCAGGGGTAATAGAATTCAATACTTTCACTGCTTCCATTAATCTGATAAATCCTTTTTCGCTGGCTATCATGGCATCGTTTGAAATATCCAGAACACTTCTGTAGTGAGCCTGCAGGAAGCAGAAACGTACAATTGAAGGATGGAAAGGTTTTTCAAAGAAGTCATTATCACCTGTAACCAGCTGCATCGGAAGGATATAGTTTCCTGTAGATTTACTCATACGCTGAGAATTCATCGTCAGCATATTGGCGTGCATCCAGTAATTTACCGGTGCGGTATCGTTGCAAGCTTTTCCTTGTGCAATCTCACATTCGTGGTGAGGGAATTTAAGGTCCATTCCTCCTCCATGGATATCGAATGTTTCGCCAAGATATTTTGTACTCATTGCAGTACATTCAAGATGCCATCCCGGGAAACCTTCTCCCCAAGGGGAATTCCATCTCATGATGTGGGCTGGGGAAGCTTTTTTCCACAATGCAAAATCCTGTGGGTTTTTCTTTTCACCCTGTCCGTCAAGGTCTCTGGTATTGGCGAAAAGCTCTTCTATGTTACGTTTTGAAAGTTCACCATAGTTCAATCCTCTTTTGTTGTACTCCAAAACATCAAAGTATACTGAACCGTTGCTTTCGTAAGCAAATCCTCTTTCAATTAGTTTTTGAGTTAACTCGATCTGCTCTACAATATGTCCTGTAGCAGTAGGTTCGATGTTTGGAGGAAGTAAATTGAACATATCCAGCACTTTGTGGAAGTCTACGGTGTATTTCTGTACAATTTCCATAGGTTCCAGCTTTTCAAGTCTGGTCTGTTTTACGAATCTGTCGTTATCAACATTTCCATCATCGGTAAGGTGACCTGCATCAGTAATATTTCTTACATATCTTACTTTGTATCCCAAATGCATCAGGGTACGATAGATAAAATCGAAAGAAAGGAAAGTTCTTACATTCCCTAAATGTACATTGCTGTACACGGTAGGTCCGCAGACATACATTCCGACGTTTCCTTCTAAGATAGGTTTGAATATTTCTTTTTCTGCTGTAAGCGAGTTATATATTTTTAATTGCATTTATTTTTAAGTTAAAAGATTTAATGATTTTAAAGATTCAAAATTGAGTTAAAAATTACATCTGTCACAACAAATAATTGTCGTGATAAAAATCTTATCTGAAACTTTTTTAAATTTTATCATAATTAAATCGCTTTTAAATGATGCTGTAAATGATCTACATAATCATCGATAATAAACTCCAATGTATAGACCCGAGGCTCTGTTTTGGTCGTATCACAGGTTCTCTGTAATGCATCGTCCGGGATATTTTCTACGATATGAACAATCTGATAGTTCAAAGATTTCCACAGATCAATAAGATCTGAAGTGGGAACATTCTGATAGTTCTGAGCTTTTACCCAAAAATTCTGGTCATATACAATATTTTCGTTCTCTTTATATTGTGTCACAACAAATCTACGGATATTTGTAAAAGCGCTGTCACAAAGATGGCCAATAATTTCTTTTTTGGACCATTTTTCTGAAGAACCCTTACGCGACCATTCTTCTTCGGTGATATTTTTAAATCTCTGAAGCTCGGCATCGATAATATTTCTAAGAATCTGGTAGTTCATTGTTTATTAATCCAGTTTTGCATGGCTTCCTACGTAATGTAAGAATTCCTGTCTTGTAATAGGGTTTGTTCTGAAAATACCACTCAATTCTGCAGTAATGGTAGAACTTGCCGTATCTTTTATTCCTCTGCAGTTTACACAAAGGTGTTTTGCATCAATGATACATGCCACATCTTTCGTTCCCAAAGCTTCTTTCAAAGCATCTACAATCTGCATGGTAAGTCTTTCCTGAACCTGTGGCCTTTTCGCGTAGTAATCTACAATTCTGTTAATTTTTGAAAGGCCGATTACTTCCCCATTGGAAATATAAGCAACATGCGCTCTTCCTATGATGGGTAGAAAGTGGTGTTCGCAGAAAGAATATACGGTGATATCCTTCTCTACCAACATCTGACGGTACTTGTATTTGTTGGAGAACGTGGAGATTCCTGGTTTATTTTCAGGAAGAAGTCCTCCGAAGATCTCGTTCACATACATTTTGGCAACACGTCTTGGAGAGTCTTTCAGAGAATCATCTGTCATATCCATTCCCAGCGTTTCCATAATCTCGCCAAAAAGCTCAGTAATTTTTTCAATTTTTTCCTGTGGCGATTTATCAAAAGCATCTTCCCTTATAGGCGTATGTTCTTTTCCAGTGAAAATATCATCGTCGTTATCAGTAAAATCAACCATTTTTATTTAATTTGCAGCAAAAATACGGATAATATCTTTTTGTCTATTTCAAATGAGATGAAAAACATTATCTTTTATAGCCATTTCTGATAAAAAAACATATGATTATTGTCGAAGAAGTACAAAACCAACTCCATAAAAGGGAATTTCTGGAATTCCCGGCCCGCCTTTATGAACACGACAAAAATTATATCCGTCCTTTAGATAAACATATTGAGGAGATTTTTGATCCTGCCAAGAATAAATTCTTTAAAAATGGAGAATGTAAAAGGTTTCTGTTTAAAAAGAATGGCAACACCGTTGGGAAAATAGCTGTTTTTGTGAACGGTTGTTATGAGCAAAAGCAACCAACTGGAGGAATTGGCTTTTTTGACTGTATCAATGATCAGGAAACGGCCAATTTTATTTTTGACCATTGTAAAAAGTGGCTTCAGGAGAAAGGAATGGAGGCAATGGACGGTCCTATTAATTTTGGGGAACGGGATAAATTCTGGGGTCTTTTGATTGAGGGTTTTGCTGAACCTTTGTTTGGGATGAATTATAACTTCCCTTATTACAAAGATCTTTTTGAAAAATATGGCTTTCAGATTTATTTTGAGCAGCTATGTTTTACCAGACCTGTTTTTGCAGAGGTTTCCAGGATCTTTACCATTGCCCATGAAAAGAACAGAAGAAATCCTGCAATCTCAGCCCAACCTATGAAAAAGAATAATCTTCCCAAGTTTGCCAGGGACTTTACAGAAGTGTATAATAAAGCATGGGCTTCTCATGGAGAAGGAAAGCATCTGGAAGAAGCAAAAGTTCTGAAAATGTTCAACACCATGAAACCTATTATTAATGAGAATATTTCATGGTTTGTATATGAAAATGAGACCCCTATTGCGATGTGGATCAATATGCCGGACCTCAACCAGTGGTTCAAATACCTGAATGGGAAATTCGGGATTTTTGAAAAGCTCAAATTTTTGTTTTTAAAGCGTTTTAAAAAGAATGAAAAAATGGTTGGGCTTGTATTTGGGGTTGTCCCCGAATGGCAGAAGAAAGGCATTGACGGGTATATGATCTGGGAAGGAACCCAGCATTTGAGAAAATATACGGATTTTACGGTTACGGAGCTGCAGTGGATTGGTGATTTTAATCCGAAAATGATCAAGATTGCAGAAGTTCTGGAAACAACGGTTACCCGGAAGCTGGCTACCTATAGATATTTGTTCGACAGAAGTAAGGAATTTGAAAAACATTCTGTTTTATAAATTATTTTTTGTCGGCAGATACAATAATATTTGTACTTTTGGTAACTTAATTAAAAACATATCAATAACTCATGAAAAAGATTACATTAATTACATTATTGGGGATGTCATCCTTTCTGTTTAGCCAAGCAAACACAATTGGATTGACTTCAGGAGGGGGAACACGGGAGGTTTTCTTTAAAATTAAATCAGAAGGTGCCGGAAGAGCTTTAAATTATGATGAAATTATTGGTTCACCTTATTTAAGTAAAAGCTTTAATATTGCCCAAGTTGCTAATGATTATGAAAAAGCACCTGTTAGATATAATACATTTAACGATGAAATAGAGTTTCAAAAAAATGGGACGACTTTAGCTCTTCCTAAGGAAGAAAAATTCTCAAGAATTGAAATATTCTCTCCTAAAATGACTTTAGTTCGCTTAGACACACAAGATGATTTAAGTGGATATTTTTTTGAATTAGTTAAAGATAAAACGGGATTATATAAAAAAATAAAAACAAAATTTATTGATGCGGTTCCTGCAGCAAACTCTTATGCTACCGATAGACCGGCATCTTTTAAAACATTAGACCCGGTATATTATATTAAAACAGAATCAGGTTACATCAAAAAGCCAAAAAAAATAAAAGATATAACTGAAGCTTTTCCAGCAAAAAAAGATGAGATCGAAAAGTTTGCGAAATCTAATAATATCAAAATAAATAAAGAAGAAGACCTTATTAAACTGGTTAAATTCTTAAATCAATAAAAATAAACCCCTGTGCAAATTCACAGGGGTTCCTTCATTTTGGTACTTTTATTAGAATAGCTCACCGGCTACTTTTTTAATATTATCACTCTTTCCCATTGAGTAGAAGTGCAGAACAGGAACTCCAAAATCCAGTAGTTCTTTGCATTGAGCGATGGACCACTCTATTCCGATCTGCTTTACGGCTTCATTATTTTTTGCATTTTCTACCTCATTGATCAGTTCTTCAGGAAGATCTATTTTGAATACCTGAGGCAGGATTTTTAAGTGTTTCTTTGTTGCAATAGGTTTGATTCCCGGAATAATAGGAACCGTGATTCCCATTTCTCTTGCTTTCTGAACGAATTCAATATACTTTTTATTGTCAAAAAACATTTGGGTTACGATATAATCTGCTCCGGCATCTACTTTTTGTTTCAGCCACTTCAGATCATAGTTCATGGAAGGGGCTTCCATATGCTTTTCAGGATATCCTGCTACTCCGATGCAGAATTTGTTCAGTTCATCACAAACCTGTTCTTCGTTATGAAGATATTTTCCTCTTCCCAGATTATTAATCTGTCCCACAAGATCCATCGCACTTGCGTGGCCTCCCTGAGTGGGTTCAAAGTACTGATGCCCTTTCATGGCATCTCCTCTTAAAGCCATTACATTATCTATCCCAAGGTACATACAGTCTACCAACAGATATTCTGTTTCTTCTTTTGTAAAACCTCCGCAAAGAAGGTGTGGTACTGTATCTACATTATATTTATGCTGAATAGCAGCGCAAATTCCCAGTGTTCCCGGGCGCATTCTTGTAATACGACGTTCCATCAAACCATTTCCTTTGTCTAAATAAATATATTCTTCTCTGGAGGTGGTAACATCTATGAAAGGTGGTTTGAACTCCATCAACGGATCTATATTGGTATAAAGATCTTCAATCCCGATTCCTTTCTGTGGCGGAACAACTTCTAAGGAGAATAAAGTTTTTCCATTTGCATTTTTAATGTGTTCTGTTATCTTCATGTTAATTTTAATCTGCTAAATTTGGCGACAACCATTTTCTCGCTTCCTGGATGCTACAACTTCTTCTTGCTGCATAATCTTCAAGCTGGTCTTCTGTAATTTTTCCTAATCCGAAATATTTGGCATGGGGGCTTCCGAAATAATATCCGGAAACAGATGCTGTTGGGAACATGGCAAGGCTTTCTGTAAGGAAAACACCTGTATTTTCTTCTACTTTTAAAAGATCCCAGATGGTTTTCTTTTCCAAATGATCAGGGCAAGCCGGATAACCTGGAGCGGGACGGATTCCTTTGTATTTTTCGGCGATCAATTCTTCATTGCTTAAGTTTTCCTGATTCGCGTATCCCCAGTATTCCGTTCTGACTTTTTTATGTAAGAATTCGGCATAAGCTTCTGCAAAACGGTCTGCCAGAGCTTTTACCATGATGGAATTGTAATCATCATTGGCTTTTTCGTATTCTGCAGACAGTTCATCGGTTCCAAATCCGGTGGTTACGCAGAATGCTCCCACATAATCGGTTTTTCCAGAGCTTTGAGGAGCAATGAAGTCGCTTAGTGCGAGATAGTCTTTTCCTTTTGATCTCTGAGCCTGCTGTCTAAGGGTTAAAAACTTCGCCTGCTCATTATTATTTTCATCAAAAATCAAGATATCATCAGATTCATTGGAATTGGCTTTAAAGATTCCGAAAATGGCTTTTGCGGTCAACAGTTTCTCATCCAGAATTCTATTCAAAATGACCTGAGCATCTTTGAATAGTTCTTTTGCCTGAACTCCTACAACCTCATCTTCTAAGATATTCGGATATTTCCCGTGAAGATCCCAGCTTCTGAAAAACGGAGACCAGTCGATAAAAGGAAGAAGTTCTCTTAAATCCTGATTCTCGATTACTTTTATTCCTACAGTATTCGGAGTGAAAATATCTTCGTTTTCCCAATCAATTTTAAAATTGTTTTCTCTTGCTTCTTCAATGGAGACATAATCTTTATCCACTTGTCTGTTCAGGAATTTTTCTCTGAAATCAGAATAGTCATTCTTTAAATCCGAAACATATTCTTTATTTCGGTCGCCTAATAATGAACTCACAACATTTACAGCTCTTGAGGCATCATTTACGTGAACGACTGCATTTTTATATTTTAAATCGATTTTCACTGCAGTGTGTGCCTTTGAAGTTGTAGCACCACCGATTAATAATGGAAAATCTAAATTCTGTCTTTCTAATTCTGAAGCGATATAGACCATTTCATCCAAACTTGGGGTAATCAGTCCGCTTAAACCAATAACATCTACTTTTTCTTCAATAGCTGTCTGGATAATCTTTTCAGCCGGAACCATTACACCAAGGTCAACAATTTCATAGTTGTTACAACCAAGGACAACACTCACAATATTTTTACCGATATCATGTACGTCTCCTTTTACCGTTGCCATTAAGATTTTTCCGTTAGCAGGTTTTGTTCCGTCTTTTTCTTCTTCAATGAAAGGCTGTAAATAAGCTACTGCTTTTTTCATTACCCTTGCGGATTTTACTACCTGGGGAAGAAACATTTTACCGCTTCCGAATAAATCTCCTACCACTCCCATTCCGGTCATCAGATTAACTTCGATAACATGAAGTGGTCTTTCTGCCAATTGTCTTGCTTCTTCTACATCTTCTTCAATAAAACGGTCTATTCCTTTTACCAAAGCATGGGTAATTCTTTCCTGTAAAGGATTGTTTCTCCATTCTAAGTCTTCAGTTTTTTCTTTCTTAACTGATTTATGCTTTTCGGAATAGTCGAGAAGTCTTTCTGTAGCATCTTCTCTTTTATCCAGAATGACATCTTCTACAAGCTCCAGTAATTCTTTATTAATCTCGTCGTAAACCTCAAGCATGGCCGGATTCACGATACCGATGTTCATTCCTGCCTGAATCGCATGGTAAAGGAATACAGAGTGCATGGCTTCTCTCACCGTATCATTTCCACGGAAAGAGAATGAAACATTACTCACTCCTCCACTCACGGATGCGTATGGAAGGTTTTGTCTTACCCAGCGTGTAGCTTCAATAAAATCGATGGCATTTCTTCTGTGCTCATCCATTCCGGTTGCCACCGGAAAGATATTTAAGTCGAAAATGATATCTTCTGCAGGGAAACCAATCTGGTTCACCAAAATATCATAGGAACGTTTTGAAATTTCAATTCTTCGTTCAAAACTGTCAGCCTGCCCTACTTCATCAAATGCCATGACAATCACTGCAGCACCATATCTTTTAATGGCTTTGGCATGTTTGATAAATTCTGCTTCACCTTCTTTTAAGCTAATAGAATTCACTACACATTTCCCCTGAGCTACCTGGAGACCTGCTTCAAGGATTTCCCATTTGGAAGAGTCTACCATGATCGGAATTCTTGCGATATCCGGTTCTGACGCAATTAAGTTCAGGAATTTGATCATCGATGCTTTTCCATCGATCAAACCATCATCAAAGTTGACATCCAGGATCTGGGCACCTCCTTCTACCTGATGGCGGGCAATATCCAAGGCTTCAGAGAATTTCTCCTCTTTGATCAGTCTTAAAAACTTTTTGGAACCGGCAACATTGGTCCTTTCACCAACGTTGATGAAATTACTCTCCGGGGTTATGATAAGAGGCTCAAGGCCTGATAATCTTAAATACTTCATTTTATTCTTCTAAAATATAGTAGGCATTATTGGCATTCTGCTTCAATAAATCCCTATGCTTACTTAAAGCTGTAATCAGTGGAAATCTTTTGTATGCTAAATCATGTTCTCTAGCAAATTCCTCTATTTCTTCTGTTATTTCATTGTAATACATATAACTGTAATTGGGAAAAAGATGATGGGCCACATGAAAATTGAAGTTTCCCAACACATTTCTTACTAACCAGTTATTTTCTTTTAAATCATTGGTCACCTCAAACTGATGACGAAGCCAGCTGAATGGAAGACCTTTTTCTTTATTTAATTTTGGAAAGGCATTATCAGGAAGCGGATGCAAAGGCAGTAAAACAAACAATGCAAAAATACTTGCTGATATCACCTGTAAAAACCACGCTCCTAAAGCCAATCCTATTGATACTTTAAAGAACATTACAGGAACCACAATCTGATAAAAGAAATAGAACAGTTTATAGCTTATCATTTTTACTTTTTCAATGGTGGGTATCTTTCCCTGGGTTTTTAAAATCACCCTTTCCTTATCAAAGAAGTCACGGAAGTCTCTTATAAACATCCAGTTGAACAAATACAACGGATAGACTAAAAAGAAAAACTTATCCTGATACTTCTGTACTCCTTTCGCTTTGATCCACGGTACGATTAAAAGCAGCCCGCTCTGTTCGATATCCGTGTCCCATCCATCTACGTTCGGATAGGCGTGATGGCTTGCGATATGTCTTTTTTTCCAGATATAGGAATTGGCGCCTATAAAATCAAAAATGTGAAGAACCAGCCCGTTCAGTCTTTTACTTTTATAAATGTTGTTATGGGCTGCTTCGTGGATTAAGTTCAAATAAATCAAAACCAGAGAAATTCCCATTAAAACAAAACTCATAATATAGATCCAATGCTTTTCGGCATTCAGAACAGCCAGAATATATAAGCCTATATAGATCAGTGGAAGTAGTACCGCTTTAATCTGAATGTAGATATCTCTGTTTTCAGAAATGTTTTCTACTCTCTGGTTCACTTTCTTTCTCAGCTCATTAAATAATCTGACATCCTCGGAATCTTTTAAGTAAATTGGCTTTTCCATATTATAACTTTGTGGTTCACTTAAAGTTAACATTAATATTTCAGCCTTCATCTTTGATTTTAATTAAAAAAATCTATCAAATCACACAAATTTCTTCAATTTCCTTGGCTCATATTTTTCAACCAGATCAGCAATTGCTTTAATATGCTCAGGCGTTGTTCCACAACATCCTCCGATAATATTGATTAATCCCTTCTCAACATATTCTTTGATCTGTCTCGCCATATCTTCCGGAGTTTCGTCATATTTTCCAAAAGCATTCGGTAAACCGGCATTCGGATATGCTGAAACATAGAATTCTGAATTATGAGCCAGTGTTTCAAGATAAGGAGTCAGCTGATCCGCTCCCAATGCACAATTGAAACCTACACTTAATAAGTTCAGGTGGGAAACTGAGATCAAAAAAGCTTCTGCGGTCTGTCCGCTCAATGTTCTTCCTGAAGCATCGGTAATGGTTCCTGAAACCATGATTGGAATTTTTATTCCTCTCTCATCCTGCAGTTCGTCAATGGCAAACAAAGCTGCTTTTGCATTCAGGGTATCAAAAATGGTTTCTACCAGAAGGATATCTGAACCTCCATCCAGCAAAGCTTCACACTGCTGTTTGTAAGCGACTCTCAATTCTTCAAAAGTGATGGCTCTGTATCCTGGATCATTAACATCAGGGCTTAAACTAGCTGTTCTGTTTGTAGGTCCGATAGATCCCGCTACGAATCTTGGTTTGTCCGGATTTTTCGCAGTATACTCGTCACAGGCTTTTCTGGCAATTTTTGCTGACTCAAAGTTCAGGTCGTATACCAGATCTTCCATGTGATAATCTGCCATCGCAATGGTAGTTCCTGAAAAGGTATTGGTTTCAATGATATCAGCTCCGGCTTCCAGATATTTCTTGTGAACTTCTTCAATCGCCTGAGGCTGTGTCAGAGAAAGCAGGTCATTGTTTCCTTTTACCGGATGTTCCCAGTCTTTGAAACGCTCTCCACGGTAATCTTCTTCTTCGAATTTATATCTCTGAAGCATGGTTCCCATCGCTCCGTCGAGAATTAAAATTCTTTCGGATAAAGCTTTATATAATTGTTCTGAATTTTTCATTTTAATCTATTTTGGCTAAAACCAGTGGCTATTTGGATTAATCCAGAGCTTGTTTTAAATCTGCAATGATATCATCCACATTTTCCAATCCTACTGAACAACGTACCAGTCCTGCCGTAATACCTACTTCATTTCTTTCTTCGTCTGATAATTTGGAATGCGTTGTAGATGCCGGATGGGTAACGATCGTTCTTGTATCACCTAAGTTGGCGGACAATGAACACATTTGTATCTTGTCTAAAAAGTTTCTTCCACCTTCTATTCCGCCTTTTATTTCAAAGGCTACGATATTTCCTCCAAGTTTCATTTGCTTTTTGGCTACTTCATAACTTGGGTGAGATTTCAGGAATGGATATTTTACCAATTCTACATTAGGATGACCCTCTAAAAACTCAGCTACCTTCAATGCATTCTCACAGTGCTTTTCCACACGGATTGCCAATGTTTCAAGGCTCTTTGATAATACCCATGCATTAAAAGGAGATAATGCTGGTCCTGTATTTCTTGCGAAAAGATAAATTTCTCTAATCAGGTCTTCCTTTCCTACTGCTATTCCCCCTAAAACTCTTCCCTGTCC
This sequence comes from Chryseobacterium sp. WLY505, assembly GCF_030846215.1. Lineage (NCBI taxonomy): Bacteria > Pseudomonadati > Bacteroidota > Flavobacteriia > Flavobacteriales > Weeksellaceae > Chryseobacterium > Chryseobacterium sp. WLY505. The sequence goes on from NZ_JAVCWI010000005.1 coordinate 11,980, forward strand.
GTCAATCAGTTTCGTTGCTGAGTGTACCACAATATCTGCACCGTATTTGATAGGCTGCTGAAGATAAGGGGTTGCAAAACAGTTGTCTACAATAAAGATAAGATTATGTTTTTTAGCAATCTGCCCGAAAAACTCAAGATCCAGAATTTCAATAGCGGGATTGGTAGGCGTTTCAAGATATAAGATCTTTGTATTGGGTTTAATATATTGCTCCACATTCGCTGCGTCTTCTGCTTTGAAATAAGAGGTTTCAATATTCCATTTCGGGAAATATTTGGTAAACAAAGTATGGGTAGATCCAAATACTGACTGGCAGCTTACGATATGATCTCCGGCATTCAGTAATGTGGCAAATGTAGAATAGATGGCTGCCATTCCTGTTGCAAAGGCATATCCTGCTTCTGCACCTTCCATTTTAGCGATTTTATCTGTAAATTCGGTTACGTTTGGATTAGAGAAACGGCTGTAAAGATTTTTAGGTTTTTCTTCTGCAAAGCTTGCTCTCATATCTTCCGCATCCTGAAATATAAAGCTGGAGGTAAGATATAACGGTGTGGAATGCTCATCAAACTGAGATCTTTCCGTCTGGGTTCTTATTGCTGATGTTTCAAAATTTTCCATATAGTTTTAATTGTCCATTCAGCAGGGTAACCATTAGATTCTTCGCTATGCTCAGAATGACAATTGCAATATGCAATAATGGTTACACTGCCAGATTGGTAGATTGTTACATTATTATTTAGTTTCACTTACTCTTAAAATATCTCCGAATACTCCTCTTGCGGTTACCTTTGCACCAGCTCCGGCTCCCATAATCACAATTGGATTTTCACCATAGCTTTCTGTATAGATTTCAAAGATCGAGTCTGAGCCTTTCAGCTGTCCTAATGCGGATGTGGCAGGAACAGAAACCAGTTTTACATCCAGTTCACCTTTATCTTTCTGTAAGTCTCCGTGCAGATCACCTACATATCTCAATACATGTCCGGGTTCCTGATTTTCTTTTATTTTCTGATATTCTTCGTCCAGCTCTTCCAATCTTGAAAGGAATTCTGATTTTGAAACTTCAAGAAGGCTTTCTGGAACAAGATTTTGAATATTGATATCTCCGAATTCGTTGATTAAGTCTAGTTCCCGCGCCAGGATCAATAATTTTCTTGCTACATCATTTCCTGATAAGTCTTCTCTCGGATCCGGTTCTGTGTAGCCTTTTTCCAGAGCTTCGTTGATAATGGTTGAAAATTTATCGTCTCTCAAAGAAAAATTATTGAACACATAGCTCAATGTTCCTGAGAATACGCCTTTGATTCTTGTGATATTTTCTCCTGAAAGGTGTAATAATTTAATCGTATCAATTAACGGCAATCCTGCACCCACGTTGGTTTCATACAGATAACGTCTGTTGTTTTTACTCAACGTATATCTTAGTTTTCTGTATTCTTCGATCGGAAGGGTATTGAAGATCTTGTTGGAAGACACCAAATCGAATCCGTTCTCTGCCAAAGCGTGATAGTTTTTCACAAAATCCTTACTTGCGGTGTTATCCACAACGATCAGATTTTCCAGTTGATTTTCATTAGAGAAGTTGATCAATTCTTCAACGTTCGATGGATGTTCTGCTGTCAAAACCTCATCACCCCAATTCGCATCAAATCCTTTTTTGTTGAAGGCAATTTTCTTAGAGTTAGCTACTGCAACTACTTTAAGGTCTATTTTTTTACGTTTTTTTATTTCTTCTGCCGATTCTAAAACCTGTTGTATCAATGTCTTTCCGACGTTTCCGTGGCCAATGATGGCCAGATGAACGGTCTTCGGCTTTTTGAAAATTTCGGATTCTATGATGTTTCTTGTTTTTTCATCCTGTGAAGAAGTCACAACGATGTTCACTCTGTTTTCTCCTGCCACCTGGTTTAAAAGCAATGGAAAAACATTGTTTCTTGCCAGTTCTGCAAAGACTTTATTGAAATCTTCTGCTACAAAACCAATCACAGAAACATTATTGATACTATAAATCTGGGAAACTTTTCCAGATTTTCTTTCTGCCTCAAATTCATCAATAAGACAAGCCACTGCTTTTTCTGCATCATTTTCATGAACCAGAATAGAAATTCCGTTTTCTATGGCCTGTTGAGAAATTACGCCTACACTGATACGCGCCAAAGTGAGCGCTTTAAAAATTCGTCCGTCAATCCCGATTTCTCCCAGGAAATCTTCTCCTTCAAATTTGACGATTGATCTGTTCTTCAAAAATTTTATTTCGTTAGCATTTTTCATTACTTCTATAAAATGTTTTTAATGATATTATTTAATTGTTGATATTCCATTAGGAAGGCATCATGCCCGTGTATAGATTGGATCTCGTGATAAGAAACATCCTTATTTTTCTCTTTTAAGTTTTCAAAACACATCCGGATTTCGGAAGCCGGGAAGAATAAGTCTGTATCTACGGAGATCATGTGCATTCGTGCCTGTATGTTCTCCAGTGCTTCTTCAGCAACGTTGATATTCATCAGGAGATGGTTCATCAGCTTGTAACTCTTTAAACTAAACCTTTCGTTTAGTGCGTTACCATGATAAACCAACCAGTCTTCTGATTCCAGGCGTTGTTTGTCCTGATTATATTGGTTTTGAAATCTGTCATTGAGCGACTGCGGAGTTCTGTAACACAACATGGCATGAATTCTCGCTTTCTGTAATGGTTCTTCTTTATCATTCAATAAAAATTTCTGAACCAGACATTGTGCATGAAGCCAGTCGTGTGTTCTGTAATCACAGGCTATGGGAATAAATATTTCTGCGAGATCTGGCTGCTTGGCAAGCATTTCCCAGGCAATCCCTCCTCCCAGAGAGCCTCCGATAATGGCATATAAATTTTTAATATGTAATGCTTCAAGTCCTTTCAGAAATATCCCTGCGATATCTGAAGGTGTGAAGTCTTCATAGTCTTCAATTAAAAAATCGTCGTATCCGTTTCCTGGTATGTTGAAACACAGAACGGTATATTGATCGGTATCAACAATCTGATTTTCTCCCACCAATTGTTTCCACCAGCCTTTTTCTCCGGATACATTTGAATTTCCGGTAAGAGCATGATTGATTAAAATGATTGGGGCTGTAAACAGATCTTTCCCAAAAAGCTGATAGCTTAATGAGATATGGTATTCCTTTTGGGAATAAGTTTGATACGTAAGATTAATATAGTTTAGTTCTGTTTTCAATTCTATTAAATTTTAATACAATTGAAAATGCCACAGGAAATGGCTGAAAAGAACTTCAGTAAGTTATCTGTCCAAAATACTTTGGTAGAACGTAGCACCTTCTTTGCTTGCGCAAAGGGTTGCTAAGGTTTCATAGGGTCTAATCCCTCAACCTTTCTTGATAACATTTTCAATATTTGAATGAACGAATGGTGCAAAGGTAGTTCTTTTCTTTTAATTTCAAAAAAAAATTATTTTAATATTTCAAAAAGCCCTTAAACACAAGTATTTCAAGAGTATATTAATAATTATTCAGATGAAAAAAATTGGAATTACTTCTCAAAAAAACTAACTTCGTATGGAAAAGTGATGAGATATGACCGCCGAAAAAGATAGATTACAAGATATCAAATGGAAAAACTGGGGACCTTATGTAAGCAACCGGCAGTGGGGAAATGTACGCGAAGATTATAGCCCGAACGGGAATGCCTGGAATTTTACCAATCATAATAATGCAGAAAGCTATGCCTACCGCTGGGGTGAAGAAGGTATTGCCGGAATTTCTGATGTAAAGCAGCTTTTATGTTTTGCTTTTTCGTTCTGGAACAAGAAAGATAAAATGGTAAAAGAAAGATTCTTTGGATTGAGCAATCCTCAGGGGAATCATGGGGAAGACATCAAAGAAATCTTTTATTATCTGGATAATACACCTACCCATAGTTATATGAAAATGGTGTATAAATATCCGATCAATGAATTTCCTTACGATGAGCTTGTTGCAGAAAACGGGAAACGCAGTAAAAAGGAACCGGAATATGAAATTTTCGATACCGGAATTTTCGATAATGATGAATATTTTGATATTTTCATAGAATACTGCAAAGCAGATCACAATGATATTCTTGCCAGAGTCACGGTATGCAACCGAAGTCAGCATGAAGCACCTATTATGGTAGCGCCTACTGTATGGTTCAGAAACAACTGGAAATGGGGATACAATACCTATAAAGCAGAAGTCAATGCTTCTCATGACGGAAGTATCAACATTGAACACGACAGTATTTCAATCAAGAAACTCTATTCCCGAAATACCAATGCGCAAAGCGTATTTTGTGATAATGAAACCAATAATTCTAAGCTTTACGGAGCTCCTGCAGCTGAAAATACTTATTTCAAAGATGGAATCAATAATTTTATTATCCATCAGACGAATACGGTAAATCCTGAAAAAAAGGGTACAAAAGCTTCTTTTCTGATTGATGAGTTTATCGGAGCCGGAGAATCTAAAGTTTTTGAGTTCAGGTTATGTCCGGATCAAGCTGATGAACCTTTTGAAAAGTTTGATGAAATATTCAATACGAGAGAGGCTGAAGCTGAAGAGTTTTATAAAGAAATTCAGAACGACACCGTGAATGAAGATGAAAGAAATGTTCAGAGACAGGCTTTTGCAGGGCTTCTATGGAATAAGCAGTTTTATCACTACAATATCGGGAAATGGCTGAAAGGTGATCCCAACTTTGAAGCCCCAAGAAATTTCAACGAATATGTAAGAAATACGGAATGGAATCATCTCCACAACAAGGATATCATTTCAATGCCCGATAAATGGGAATATCCTTGGTATGCCACATGGGATCTGGCATTTCACTGTGTTCCTTTTTCCATCATCGATGCGGAATTTGCCAAGGGACAACTTTTGCTCCTTACGAAGGAATGGTATATGCATCCTAACGGACAGCTTCCAGCCTATGAATGGAATATGAGTGATGTGAATCCGCCAGTACACGCCTGGTCATGCTTCCGTGTTTTTAAAATTGATGAAAAAACCAATGGAAAGCCGGATTTATTATTCTTGGAAAAAGTATTCCAGAAACTGCTTCTTAATTTCACCTGGTGGGTGAACCGAAAGGATAAAAACGGGAAAAATATCTTTGGTGGTGGTTTCCTTGGTCTCGATAATATCGGAGCTTTTGACCGGAATATGGAATTAAAGGATGGCCAGCACCTTGAACAGGCAGACGGCACAAGCTGGATGGCGATGTATGCACTGAATATGATGCGTATTGCCATGGAGCTTGCCCAATATTATCAGGTATATGAGGATATGGCGATCAAGTTTTTTGAACATTATCTTTATATCGCTGAAGCTATGGAAAACCTGGGTGAAGGAACGAAAGGGCTTTGGAATGAAGAAGATGGATTCTTTTATGATGTATTGCAGCTTGGAAACGGAGACAGTGTTTCTTTAAAATTAAGAAGTATTGTCGGTTTGATTCCTTTGTTTGCTGTTGAAATTGTAGACCACCGCCTACTGGAAAAGATGCCGAATTTCAGAACCCGAATGGAATGGATCTTAAAAAACAAACCGGAACTGACCAAACTTGTTTCTCACTGGGACGAGGAAGGACAAGGCCGAAAACACCTGATGAGTATCCTCCGCAAAAACAGATTGACAAAGGTTCTGACCAGAATGCTTGATGAAAATGAGTTTCTGAGTTCTTACGGAATCCGTGCTATGTCTAAGGTATATGAGGAAAATCCTTTTGTTTTCTCTGTACATGGGTCTGAAAATATGGTCTACTATACACCTGCAGAAAGTGACAGCCGTATGTTTGGCGGAAACAGCAACTGGCGTGGGCCTATCTGGTTTCCTATCAATTTTCTGATTGTTGAAAGTCTGCAGCGCTTCCATTATTATTATGGAAATAGTCTGAAAGTAGAACTTCCCACAGGAAGTGGTGATAAAAGAAATCTTGATGAAGTGGCTCAAAATATAAGTAAAAGACTCTGCTCTCTATTTTTAAAGGATGAACATGGACAAAGAGCTTTCAACGGAGGTAATCCAAAGTTCAATTATGATGAACACTTCAGAGATTATATTACGTTTTTTGAATATTTCCATGGAGATAATGGCCGTGGTGTGGGTGCTTCCCACCAAACGGGATGGACAGCTACTGTGGCGAAACTGATAAAACCAAGACTCACCTTTTAATAAGCAATGAGTAATTGGTAATGAGTAATATAAAAGCCGGATGAAACATCCGGCTTTTGCTATTTTACGTAAGAGATTAAATTTTTTCTCCGTTCACATACACTTCGTATCCGATTTCTACATTCGGTTCTAACGTTTTTGATACAGAGCAGTATTTTTCAAAAGAAAGTTCTGCAGCCTTTAATGCTTTTTTAGGATCAATTTCTCCTTCCAAAAGGAACTTAACATTAATTGATTTAAAAGGTTTTGCATCTTCTACCTGCACTCTTTCTCCTTCTACTTCTGCCTGAAAGCTTTTAATTTCCTGACGTTGCTTCTTCAGAATAGACACCACATCAATTCCGCTGCAGCCGGCCACAGCCATCAATACGCTTTCCATTGGAGAAACTCCTTTTGCTCCCGGCTGGGAAGTGTTATCCAAAAGAATAGAATTTCCCTGAGCGTTGGTACATTCAAATAAAAAATCGTCGTTTATTCTGTTAAGTGTAATTTTCATTATTTATTGCTTATTGCTTCTACAAAGTTATAAAATTCCTCTCGCTTTTATCTCCAGATATTTATTGATAACATCGATATTCAAATTTTCAGGAAGTGTATAGACGGTATAGATTCCGTATTTACGAAGTTCCTGGATGATCAGTTTCTTTTCAAATTCAAATTTTTCAGCAATAATTTCATCATAAATTTCCTGCATATTTTCAGGATTTTTGTTGATCAGTGTCTGCAGTTCTGAATTTTTGAAGAATACTACTACCAACAAGTGATTTTTAGCAATTCCACGAAGATATTTCAACTGTCGGTTCAATCCGTCAAGAGTTTCAAAATTGGTAAAAAGCAGAATTAAACTTCTTTGGTTGATGGAATATTTTACATCCTGATACAATCTGTTGAAATCACTTTCGAAGAAATCTGTTTTGATATTATAAAGAGCTTCAGAGATTTTCTTCAGCTGTCCGGATTTGTTATCAGCAGCAATTTTATTTTCTGCCTTCTTGGAAAATGTCATCATTCCGGCTCTGTCTCCTTTTCTCAAAATAATATGGGAGAGCGCCATTGTAGCATTGATAGAATAATCCAGTAAGCTCAATCCGTTGAAAGGCATTTTCATGGTTCGTCCTTTATCAATCAGCATAAAAATACGCTGTGATTTTTCATCCTGAAATTGATTTACCATCAAACGGTTCGTCTTTGAAGTAGCTTTCCAGTTGATTGTTCTGATATCATCTCCGGGAACATATTCTTTGATCTGCTCAAATTCCATAGTATGTCCCAGCTTTCTGACTTTCTTGATTCCGCCTAATAAAAATTCACTCTGAATAGCCATCAGCTCATATTTTCTGAGATGAATAAAGGATGGATAAGAAGGAAGCATAGCATCTTTCTGGAAAATAAATCTTTTTGAGATGAATCCCAATGGTGATGATGCATACACATTCAGACCTCCGAAATGATATTCTCCTCTTTCTTTAGGTTCCAATGAGTATTGAAAAAATGTATTTGCTCCTGAAGCGATCTGTTTTTCAATCAGAAAATCTCTTTTTTGAAACTGAAACGGAATTTCATCAATAATTTTAGTGGCTATGGTAAAGCTGTAATTATTCTTGATGTCAATTTTTACAAAATTCTCATCTCCGTTGGACAGTTTTTCTGGCAGAATTCTTTGAACCTGCAATGCATTCTTTTGGTTGAAAAGCAACAGAAAATCTACCATTGCCGCCAGAAAGCAAATCAGGAGTGCAATATGGGCAACCCACATCAGCACCGGAAAGAAAAATGCAAGGACATACAGAATCCCCACTCCGATGAGTGTAAAAAAGAAACGTGTATTGATGTATAAGTTTTTCATTGGTTAGGTGGCAGGTTGCAGATGAAAGGTTTTAGGTGGTCGTTTATTAGCTTTTTTACATTCATTATTATTGTAAGGAATTAATAAGTCCGTTCAACATTTTGGATATTTCTATAATACTGTCATTGAGTTTCAAATAACCATCCTCATTTAAAAAACCGAGATTTTTTGAAATGATTAATTGTGTTTCTACCTCTGCACAACTGCCTCTTGCTATTTTTAAAAATTGTAGGTAATCAGGTTTACTTCGTCTCGAGTTTCCCTCAGCAATATTGGAAGGGATAGAAACAGCTGCTCTTCTGATTTGTGATACTAATCCGTAGATTTCGGCTTTAGGAAAAGTTTCTGTAATTCTATACATTTCAGTAACAAAATCAATTGATTTCTGCCAAACTAAAAGCTCTTTAAAATTTGGCATATATAATGATTTTGTCAGTTTCACTTACTATCAACTGCTACCTGCCGCCTATTATCTACTACCTACCTTGGAATCTCTATTCCTTCTAAAATCTGACGGATAATTTCATCTGCAGTAAGACCTTCCATTTCTCTTTCGGGAGATACAATGACTCTATGTCTTAAAACAGCATAACTTGCTTCTTTAATATCTTCAGGAGTTACAAAATCTCTCCCTCTTATGGCAGCAAATGCTTTTGAAGCGGTAAGAAGAGCCAGGGAAGCTCTTGGAGATGCTCCCAGATATAAGAATTGGTTTTCTCTGGTATTGATGATAATCTTTGCAATGTATTCCATCAATTGGGCTTCCACAATGATTTCTTTTACCAGATGCTGATAGTTTTTCAACTGTTCTGCACTGATCACACGGTTAATTCCTTCTGTTTTATCTTCTTTTTTGCTTTCGTGTTGATTTTTAATGATCGCAATTTCCTGCTCAAGGTTAGGATATCCTACATTGATTTTGAATAGAAAACGGTCCAGTTGTGCTTCAGGAAGTCTGTATGTTCCTTCATGTTCAATTGGGTTTTGGGTAGCAATAACAAGGAAAGGTTCTTCCATCGTATAACGTATACCATCCATTGTGATCTGTCTTTCTTCCATCACTTCAAATAATGCAGACTGCGTTTTGGCAGGCGATCTGTTGATCTCATCAATCAGTATGAAGTTGGAGAAGATAGGACCTTTTTTGAATTCAAATTCTGAATTTTTCACATTAAATACGGAAGTCCCCAAAATATCAGAAGGCATCAGGTCCGGAGTAAACTGAATTCTGCTAAACCCTACGTCAATGGTTTTGGCTAATAATTTTGCCGTGATTGTTTTCGCTACTCCCGGAACGCCTTCAATAAGTACGTGTCCGTTTGAAAGTAATGCAGCCAAAAGATGTTCAATCATCTTCTCCTGTCCTACAATTACTTTTCCGATCTCAGATTTTACTTTCTCTAAACTCGCACGAAGTTCAATCATATCAATTCTCGACTGAAACTGCTCTTCCTGTTTATTAAGATTGATAGCGTTTTGGTTTTCTATATTCGGGTTATCAAAGTTTTCCATAATAATTTTAATTTGCTAGTTTAACAATGACTATCTACAATTACATTTATTCTAACGAACAGACATTTTAGCATTGAAAAACTGTTATATGGTTAGGTTATTCTATTGTTATATTATTTAAGTATTTCATCAAGGAGCTTATTGATCCTTGTAAGATCTTCCTTCATTACACTGGCGTAAGGATCCTGAGCTTTTTTGATAAGTGCTATTGCTTCGTCAATCATTTCTACGGGTTTACCAGTTTTCAGATGTAATTTTTTTGCAAACTCTTCATCTACATTCTGAGTATCTATCAACAGATCCATTCTCACTTTGTTCAGAAAGTACTGAGCCTTCTTGGCCATCATGTCATGAAAATCGCCTTCCTGAAGATACAGATTTCCAATGCTTTTCACAAAATCCAGGGAAGTATTTCTTAATGGTTCTTCTACAGGGACGATTCTCTGTTTCCTTTTTGCATTAAAGAAGATAAAAAGAATAAGTCCTCCTAAAAATACCCACCATGCATATTTTAAAGGTGGATTTGACAATATAAATCTCATGAAAAAGCGTGATTCAGAGCTTTTATTTGAGACAAACCAAAGGGTTTCCCTATCCTGAAGATATGAAAACACATCCTGTGCATATTTTACATTGCCGGGTTTCAGAAGATAATAATTGGTCAGGAAAAGCGGTTCTGTATGAGCATAGATGTATCCTTTCCCAAACTTTACTTTAATAAAATTGGCCTGATCTGTATTCTTTTTCTCAACGGTTTTCCCCAGTACTTCCACTTTAGGCTTAATGAATGAAAAACGTCTACCCGATGGAAATTTATCTAATTTAAGAAAATCATTCTGAAATTTTTTATCGGTAAGTTTCAGGACATTTTCTTCTTCAAAAGAAATTTCAGAATCGTAATATCCGATACTGTCTGAAATTTCTTTAGGCATACGGGTTACCATCAGAAATGCGTCTGAACCTTCAGATACCTGAGACAGGATTTTTTTCCACGACTCACCGTCAAGGTTATTTTCAATGACTACAATATTGTGAGCTCCTTTTTTGTGCTGGCTGTAATATTCGTAAGGAACCTGCTCAATTTTCTTCAGGTTATTTTTAAAAAGATCTTTCGCTTCATTATTAAAAACAAATAATCCAAACGGAGACTTTTCGTTGATATCAAAATTCTTCCGCCAGTCTGTCGTTTCTTTTTTGTTAACTTCAAGCAACGCCAGAATAATCATCACAATGACGAAAATTACAGCATATGTTTTGAAAGTTTTATTCATGGTTACTATTTGTTATGGTTTAAAGGCCTGATACTGGTTTTTAAATTTCTGATAGCTCTCTTCTTCAATATTAAATTCACCGTACCAGACATAATCAAAGATATAAGAAAGATTATAAAATTCATTTTTCAGATGAGGAGCCTTAAGTTCTGCAGCATAATCCTTGTTGGTCTTTTCCGGATTCCAGTTGATCAGTTTTTTGTCACTTAGTTTTTTAAGAACAAACAGGAATTGGTAGCGAACTGCAGAGCGGTAATCTCCTGCAAGTTCAAATTTCGCGATACTATCAGGGAAATTGATTTCGTGGATATTCTCATGGAGCTCCTGCACATTAAGATCCAGTTTTTTATTCTTCCTGCCAAAAATAAAGTTTCCATCCTTCCCCATGATGTATTTAATGATGAAATAAAGCAGAAAGCCTACAAGAATAATCGCAAACAGACGAATAAGGATCGTGGTCAGCTCTGCCGATTTAGTGAATGCTGTTTCCCCAAAAATACTCTGTATAATCTGATTGATTTTTCGCATCAGCTTCTGAAAAAAAGATTCTCTCGGCTTTGATACGGAATAATCAAATTCATTTCCTTTATATCTTGACGGAATATTTTCTTTAAATGTTTTGGGATAAACCTCATTCTCCGATACCGGGTATTTCATCAGCACAGAATCCGCACGCAGCATATTCCTGTAATGTCCGGTGGTATACAATGAATCTACCAGATCATCAGAAGCAGGATTATCTTCCTGAGCTTTAACCAGCCCAAGAGAGAAAAAAAGCAGTATGAAAAAAAGAATTTTATTCATTGATTCCAATCGTGTCTATTTCTGCCAATTCTACTCTCTGGTGGAGATCTGTTCTGCTGTCATAATACATCAACCCCGCATTTACATACATCAGATTGGAAAGGAAAAAAGAAAGCAGCATAGAAAATCCATAGAATACAAAAAATACAATTCCTGCAGCTCCGGTAAAAGGATTCTGCTCAAAATTTCCATCCGGTGTAGACGTAAGAAGCGATCCGTAAAAAAACATCATGGGGATCAATGTGAATATGGATGTTATCATATACATAATAATAAACATCACAAATGCAGATCCCCAATATTTCCAGAACGGCGATTTTTCACTTCCATTCGGGTAAGAAAACTGAGAACGCAAAGCATAGCTCAAACTTCCCCAGAAACCTCTGTCCGAATTAAAATAATCATACATCAGAAATGTTGTAAAATTAAATATCGTAGGATAAAGAAGCAGGATAAGGAAGAATCCGATAATGATAAGAACCAGGATATAAGAAAAGCCCACTACAAATAAAATGGCCGGGGTAACGATAAAGATCATTCCCAGACATAGTTTCCCAATTCTTCCGGCATTGTTTTTAAAGTCTCCCAGAATTTCATCAGTCTTTATTTTTTCTGCACCTTGTGCAATTCTTTTTAAGTAAAAAACAGGATACAGATAATTGACAATCATCAGAACCATGAAAAGCAGGAAAGTTAATAATCCCACTGTAATCAGCATCCCTGAGTTTTCAGAAAAATACTGCTCAAAATAATAGGTTTCTCCTCCCAAATTGGATCCGAATATCTGTGAAAAAAGTTCTTTATAGCCGAAAATAACAACTGTAACCATTAAGATCAAAAGCAAGCCGTTGATCAAAATATAGTTTTTAAAATAATTCTTTCCGTATAATTTGAAAAAATTGAAACTATCACTGATAAAAGTTCCGAAGTCTCTTTTTTTATAAAATTGTATCATTGATGTGTTTATTAGTTTTTTTGTAAACAACAGACGGATATACAAAATAGTAGTATCCAATAATTGCCAGTGAGCCAAAAATGATGATTAGGTTCAATAGTAAAGGCATCTTCAATGCGTGTCTGGTGACATATCCTTCTATAATCCCGGCACAAATGGTGAAAGGAACAGTACTTAAAAATATTTTAAATGAATCTTTAAATCCTTTTTTAAACGAATTAAATCTTGAAAACGTTCTCGGAAATAAGATAGAAGCTCCCAGAATCAATCCACACATGGCTTCTACCACCATGGCAAAAATTTCAAAAACTCCGTGAAGCCATATTCCTCTGGCGCTGTCTTTCAATGCTCCGTAATCATAGAAGAAATATTGAAAGGCTCCCAACATTACACTATTGGAAAGCAATGCAAACAATGTTCCCACTCCTCCGGCAATACCGTAAATATATAATTTTGCTCCTACCTGGATATTATTAAAAATAATTCCGATGGTGCTTCCCCAGGTACTTCCACTCTGATAAACACCTACCGCATTATTATTTTTAATATTTTCGATAGTTTCATTCACATATCCTTCTCCGAGAATAATATTCACAAAGTTCTTATCATAAATGGCCGAAAGTACTCCTATTGAAGTAAATAAAATAAAAAAGAGAAAGGCATACATCAGATATCTCCGGTACTGATACATCAACAACGGAACTTCTGTTTTGAAAAAGTAAACCAATCTGTTTTCCTCTACCCTTTTGGTTTTATAAATTTTCTGAAAAATCTGGGCAGATAAATGGTTCAGATAAACGGTAGTATTACTTTTGGGGTAATAAGTCTGGGCAAAAGAAAGATCGTTGATGAGATTTATATACAACGAAGACAGGTCATCAGGATTTTTTTTAATTTTCCCTTGAATAACCTGTTCTATTCCCAACCATTTTTCTTTATTTTGTTTAATGAAATAAACTTCTCTCATAATTGTTAAGGCTAAAATAATAAAAAATATGTCTCAAATTGCGATAAATACCTCACAAAATGTAAATATTAATTTTAATATTGCAGGTGTAGGAGAAAGAATGCTTGCCTTCATTATTGATCTTTTGATCAGGATTGCTTACGTAGTCATTATCCTGTATCTGTTCTTTAATATTTTCGATTTGGGATATCTTCTGAATGGTCTTGACGGTTGGTCGATACGGGCTGTCTACCTTGTCCTTACCTTTCCTATTTATATTTATCCTCTTGTATTGGAAAGCTTAATGGAAGGGCAGACTCCCGGTAAGAAACTGATGAAAATAAAAGTGGTGAAAATAGATGGTTACCAGGCCAGCTTCGCAGATTATATGATCCGCTGGGTTTTCAGAATTGTAGATGTTTCATTTGCCGGAGTAGTCGGGCTTATTTCTATGATTGTTTCTAAAAACAACCAGCGTTTAGGCGACATTGCTTCCGGAACGGCTGTGATCTCCCTAAAAAATAACATTAATATTTCTCATACAATCCTGGAGAATATCCATGAGAATTATGTTCCTTCTTTTCCGCAGGTGATTGCTTTGAGTGATAATGATATGAGAATCATCAAAGATAATTATACCAAAGCTCTGAAAGTGGATGACCGACAGATCATCAGTAAACTATCCGAAAAAATCAAAAGTATTCTGAAGCTGGAAATAGATCCCACTAAAATGACGGAAAGGCAGTTTATCAATGTTATTATCAAAGATTATAACTATTACACGGGGAAAGATAATTAGTAACTACCCAACAATAAATATTTACCATAGTTAATGTTTAAATAATTGTATTTCTTCCTCTATATAATTAGTGAGTATAAACAATAATCTTTCATCCTTTAATAAAGAATAATCACATTTTCGCTTAGAATATATTTTGTATATAAAATGCTGCAGGAATAATTCCCCCGCTTTTTTGCCTATATAAAGAAGTCTTTGCTCGAGAATTTCATACTTTTTTTGTTTAGCAGACATAAGAAGATAAAGCAATCCTTCTGTATATATTTCGTTTTCAAAGTCTTTTGATGTTATTCTTTTTGCCTCATAAAAAAGAATAAAATAAATATGGAATTCAATTAACTGATCATTTACATTTTTAAAGCTTAAATACTCGATGCTATATCCTAGCTTCAGTAAAATTTTACAGCAACAGTTAAAATCATACGGTGTAATATTTGTATCACGAATACAATTTTCAATATAATTTATAAGATAATTGAAGAGTAAATTTAGGCATTCCGAATGAGCAAATTTCCTATAATAATTTTCACCCAAATTGTCATTCCTATATCTCATCAAAAAATAGTTGACTAAACCCAATATTTTATCAATACTTGGTTCATCTTGTCCAAGATCAGCAAGTGTTATTTTGTAAATCTGATCATCCACATCTTCTAAAATTTCATCGCTGTTAATGTTCAAGTATTTTTTTTGATGCAAAAAAGCGATTAGCCAGCCGAATCCCGTAATCCCATTTTCAAAACTATAATCTTTACAAGAAAATATTTTTTCAGCAATAAAATCCAACAAAGCCAGACCTTTTTTATGACAAGTGTCATTCTCACTTAAAAATAGTCGTAGAGCTTCTCCTGATAAGCCATTGATCAAGCCAACATTCATTGTAAAAGGTAGATTTCTTTAGTAATTCTAAGAGGGGTTATATTGTAACTTTCTTTAACTTTTATAATCCAGTCTGTATGATGTAAGGAAAATTTCCCCCTATTTAATTCTAAAATCATAGTATCCAATACTCTTTTAAAGGCTTCTGTAAAGAGCTCATCTACCATATACACTTTAGTAAATTGTATTTCTGTATAGCTTTCATCTTTTAATAGAGTATCTATCTCTTTTACTAAACTTTCAGGAATTATTACAGAATTGAAGATTTCAATGATGTTCTTATTTTCTCTGGTGACAAAATATTTATCATAATATTTCTTTCCAGTATCTTCCTTAAAATACAATGTAATATTCCTTAATTCCAGTCTTTGAGCATCACATTCTTCTCTTCTTTTTTTTATAAGTTCTATAATTGGGAAACTACAGTTTGTATCAGGAATAAAATCTAAATTTTCATCATACCATGGAGGATAATGTACATAGTCCCTCTTATAAAAAAATTGTTTTTTATCTTCATGTTCACCAGCATAATGGAGAATTGGATTGATCTTCCAATATTCAATAGGATAAGTGGGCCATGAAAAATTCATTTCTTCATGTATCCGGACTTCTTTATTAAAAAACCATAGATTCCAGAGTACAGACCACATATCAGCATACCATGCATGGATTTCTTTTGGCAGATAATCTGGAAGATTTATTTTTTTTTGCTTTTCTTTTGTATTATACTGAGTAAGTAAATTAAAAATATTTTCAGAATCTTCCTCTACTTTATCCCAGAATTCAGACGACATATCATGTAAAAGATATTGGGCTCCACCCATATGATCATCATTTTTAAAGACTGTCTCTACCGTAATTCCTACCAACTCAGCCATTTTATACAGAAGATCAGTATCGGCTCTTGAGGTAATATATTGACAGTTCAGGTAAGAGCGTGTATCGGAAACATAATTCATAGCATTAGTATCAACAACTGGAATCCTGCTTAACAAAATATCAGAGTCATGATAAAAAATATAATGATTTTCCAGAAATGGAAATTGTTTCCAATGCTTTTTCAGCAAATGAGGTCTTATGGAAGAAAGGTATTTCTTCCTTTTCCTTGTATCGGGGTAAAGAAAAAAAAGAGCAAAATCCTTATTATTATGAATGAACACCTTAAAATCAGACTTCAATCCTACTATTGGATGGTAACCAATCACAATATGAATTTTTTCTTTTAAAATTCCTAAGGAACGAAAGTTTCTCAGTTGTATTTCCAGCTGCCATATAAAGTATGTGTCATCTGGTTGCGCCGAAAGAAATATCATTTTTGTGTATTTAACGACCGTCTAACCCCGTCGGATTATATTAAGTTCCAACTGTTACTGTTTCTTCAAAATAAAATCTGATTGAATTATCTTATCTGTAACTGAAAGAAAATTATTGTAATAAGTCAAGCTCTATAATATTATTGTCCTTTAAAATCATCCTCTTACGCTCAGATTCTAAATTTTTAATTATTTGTGAAGGAGTAACTATATTTCCGGATCTGTCAGTATAACTCACCATTTTTCCTTCATTAAATAACTGTTTTAAATCTTTTACAGGATCTTGTCTGTATTCTTTAAATAACGTCCCATATTTCCTTTGATTAATCTCTATTTCTTTTTTTGATTGATCAATATTAGGATAAACCGTATTGTTAGATAACGACCTCATGCCCTTCAATACAAAACAATGGCTTTTCGTCTCATCTTCAATTTTCAATATTAAACCAGGTAATCCATGAAATTTATAAGGTCCATCTTGAATTGGGATTTCTGTGCTAAACCAAGCTATCCATTTTCTTCCCGCAAATTCCAGACTGGCCTTTTGGACATTAAAACCGCTTATTTTATCCTTCTCTTTATGTATTTTCCAATTTTGCTGCCTTTCGTCTAAAACCTTATATTTTTCTATATAGAATTTCGTACAAAGAAAAGTTTTATAATCAGGGTAATTTTTGCATACACGCTCATTAATTTTTCCTTCAGCAGGCATAGTCATTTTTCCCAGTTTTGCATCAGCAATCATAGTTGAATCATTCACATAAGCACTACTGCTATAATAGACAGACCCTTTTGACCCAATATCCAGATACATGGTTTCAGATTTTACTTCTGAGTGTTTTGTAGAATCGGAAACATATTGATAGTCATATATAAATCTCTTCTTTTGAGCATTAATATTTATTATGATAAGAAGAAAAAATAGAATATTTTTCATTGATTTGAAATATATAAAGGAAAGGGGGAAATCAGGTCATTAACCCCTTTCCATATTTATCAAATTAACATGGAACTGGCCAGGCTCCTTCAACACATGCTGGTATAGCATTATTTACACATGCACTACAACCATTACGGTTACAGCACATGTAACTGCTTCCGTCATTGTATTGAGGAGATGTCGGAGTATTACCTCCAAAAACGTTTTTCAATTCTGTTCTGAATAATGGTTTTGCATCATGCAAATGCACCTTTTGTAATTTAATTTTTCTCATAATAATTTTTTTAAAATTGTTTTTGTGTGTTTTTACCATTCCAAATATATCAAACAAGAATGAAATAAATCTATGATTTTTATGTGAATTTTATGTGATTTCACCACATAAATACTAATTATAATTATTAAATAATATTTTTTTCTGTAATAAAACCACCCCCTCATGAATTATTAAAAAAGATATAGGTATGACTGTTTTTATATTTATCTAATCCGTAAAATACTATATTTGTATCAACATAAAAACACAAAGATGATCAAAAACAAACTTATCAAAGCCCGAAAGGACAAAGAATACACACAGGAAAGTATAGCCAAAATACTGCATATGACGCAATCACAATACCATAGAAGAGAAAAGGGTGAAATTAAGATTTCAGATGAAGAATGGGAGCGTATGGCAAAAGTTCTGAATACTTCTGTAGAGGATATAAAAGAGGATGATCCAGCTAATATTCATCATGTGAATAATTACGACAATATTTCTGGTAATTATTCCGCTAGTAACAATTACTTTTATAACATTCCTGAATTTCTTTTTCAAAATCAGCAGGAATATATTAACCTTCTGAAAAAAGAAATTCAGGAACTTACAAAGCGTATAAAAATATTGGAAAAACAATAATAACAAATTTTTACTGCAATGAAATTTGAAAACAATAAATCCGGGAACGGTGGAGTTCTCACTTTAAATAACGAAATAAAAGAAGTCGGAAGGCTTACCTACACTATTTTCCCTGAAGACCATAAATTTATTATTTCTTTTGTATTGGTACATCCCGAATTTGAAGGCAGAGGAATGGGAAAGTTTTTAGTGGAAGAAGCCATCAGATTTGCCAGAGAAAATAACTGGAAAGTATATCCGCACTGTTCCTATGCAAGGTCTGTGATGATGAGAATGAGTGATGTGGACGATATCTTTTTAAAGAATTAATACCTCGTTTACCAGGATATCTTCAATATCATCCGGATAATCTACTCTGAGATGATGATCTGATGCTACCCATTCCATTATTTCCTGAAGATTTAAAACCTTGGAATTGGGAATTCCCATTTTATCCAGAGCACATGCATTGCATTCCTGCTCATATTGATTGTGAATAGGTATCACAAATAGTTTCTTATCCATAAATAGTGCTTCTGCCGGAGTTTCAAAACCTGCATTGCACAAAATTCCGTCACAGCCTTCAAAGTATTTCAGATACTGGCTTTCATCAATGGGAAATACTTCCACATTTTTTACTTTCACCTGTACTTTGCTGTATTTTGAAAACACTTTCCACTCCACAGGAATTTTTCTTAAAACCTTGATGATATTCTCATCTGCAAAACTAGGCAGGTAAACAAGATAATACCCCTGTTGATAAGGATTCAGATTTCTGATCTTTCTCCTGATCACCGGTTTTTTGATCTGTGGATGATAATTTTCAAAATGAAACCCGATTTTCCTTTCACTGGGAACGTAATATTTCAAAATCATTTCTCCAAGAAAATCTTTTTCCTTTGGTTTGGGTGTTTCAGGAAAACTCATGGAAGCCTGGTGGCTGAGTTCTATCAACGGAAGCTTTTTAAGTTTCGAAGCCCAGCCTGTCAGAGGTTCATAATCGTTAATAATTAAATCATACTGTGACAGCTCCAATTCTCTGATGGTTTTAGCTGCTTCAAAGAATTTATTTTCGGTGAATGTTTTTCGGTAAGACAGGCCTCCTGTTTTATTATAAAGAAGGGAAATGCCTCTGTATTGAAAGTTAATGTCAAAATCAGCCTTCAATTGCGATTGATGACCGCTTATTAAGGTATCCACAGATGCATGCTTTTTGAGAAGAAGAATAATTTCCTGTGCTCTGGCAACATGCCCGTTTCCAGTACCCTGGAATGCATACAAAATCTTCATTTAGGAAAAGTTGGTTACAATTTTTAAAAGAGCAGAATTATCCATTTCCGGGATTTCTTCTGCTTCATCATCTTTCAGCAAATGCTTATGCTCATCGTAATAAAAGATCTTCCATTGTTTATCATGATATTCCAAAGCAGAAAGATTTTCTATCCAGTCACCGGAATTCAGGTAAGTACAGGATCCTTTTTTATTAACAACCTCACGGATCTGTGGCTGGTGAATATGCCCACATACCACATAATCATATTGGTTATCAATGGCCAGCTCAGAAGCTGTCAATTCAAAATCCCCGATATATTTTACTGCTTTTTTCACATTGTTTTTGATCTTTTTGGAAAACGAATATTTTTCTTTACCCATTTTTTCTAAGAACCAATTTACAACATTATTGATAATAATAAGGAGGTCGTAACCTTTTCCGCCGAGTTTGGCGATCCATTTGGAATGCTGGACGGATGCATCGAAAACATCACCGTGAAATATCCAGGTTTTTTTCTGATCAATGTTCAGACAGATTTTATTGCAGACTTTAAGATTTCCCAGTTCAAAATCGGTGAACTTGCGGAACATTTCATCGTGATTGCCTGTAATGTAATAGACATCTGTGTTTTTGGTAGCCAGTGAAAGTATCTTTCTGATTACCTTCAAATGAGGTTTAGGGAAGTAAGACTTTTTAAACTGCCAGATATCAATAATATCACCGTTTAAAACTAACGTTTTAGGTTGGATAGAATTGAGATATCTCAACAATTCTTTAGCCTTACATCCATAAGTTCCCAAATGAACATCCGATATAACAACTAATTCAACGTTTCTTTTCATAGTTTTATACAAAGAAACTAATTGAAAATTAACTGTATATGAATGCTATATTATTTTTTATAAAGAGTTCATCAGCTCTTCTGTGATTTCCATGTTGTGGTAAACGTTTTGCACGTCATCATCTTCTTCGAAACGCTCAAGCATTTTCATGTTCGCTTTGAACTGTTCTGCGTTTACTTCTTTTGTATTGTTTGGAATTCTCTGAAGTTCTGCACTTTTTGCTTCAATTCCGAGCGCATCTAATTTGTGAGATAAAGAACCGAAATCTTCAAAAGCAGTTGTAATCATTACTTCTTCTTCATCCTTTTCTACATCTTCTGCTCCTCCGTCAATCATTTCCATTTCGAAATCATCCCAATCCATTTTGATCTGGGCTAAATCTATGGTGAAAATTCCTTTTCTGTCGAAGATAAATGCCAGTTCACCATTTTTACCAAGGTTACCGTCAAACTTATTGAAAACAGCTCTTACGTTAGCTACCGTTCTTGTTGTATTGTTTGTAGTACATTCCACAAAAAAAGCAACACCGCCTTGCCCATAACCTTCATAAGTGATTTCTTCATAGTTTTCTGCATCCGCACCACTTGCCTTTTTAATTGCTCTTTCAACATTATCCTTAGGCATATTGGCACCTTTTGCGTTTTGGATACATCTTCTCAATGCAGGATTGGATTCAGGATCTGTTCCACCAGCTTTCACTGCTAAAGCAATATCTTTTCCAATTTTAGAGAATGTTTTGGCCATCTTATCCCATCTGGCCATTTTAGAAGCTTTTCTATATTCAAATGCTCTTCCCATTTTAATTTTTAAATTTCCAACAAAATTACTCAAAAGTCCACAAAAAAAAAATACCTCCAATCAAATTGGAGGTATTCATTATTTAGAAAAATTAATTATTTTTTCTTTTTAGCAGCAGCTTTTTTCTTAGCTGGAGCTTTTTTAGCTTTCTTCACTACAGTCTTCTTCTCTACAACTTCTAGATCAGATTTCTTAAGTGCATCCCAAGCAGCACCGTTTACAGCTTCAACAACTACTTTTCTGTCAACCATTCTTTCTGCATCAGAAGCTTTTTCAGAAACAGTAGCGTCTCTTTCTCCAACTCCTACAGATTTTAACTGGTTAGCATTAACTCCTCTAGATTCTAGAGCACCTACTACTGAAGCAGCTCTTTGTCTAGAAAGTTTCAAGTTGTAAGCATCAGCACCTTTCTTATCTGTGTGACCAGTTACTAAGAATGTACCATCGTTAGATTGCTTAATGATTGTAGCCGCTTGATCTAATTTAGCACTAGATTCAGGTCTGATAGTAGCTTTATTGAAATCAAATAAGATATCTTTAAGAGCTCCTGTAGCTTCTTTAGCGATTACATCTTTTGGCTTAGGACATCCGTTGTATTCTGGAAGACCTGGAACAGTAGGACAAGCATCATCTTTATCTAAGATACCGTCACCGTCTGTATCTGGCCAAGGACAACCGTTGTTTTCAGCAGGACCTGCTACTGTAGGACAAGCGTCATCTTTGTCGATTACACCATCACCGTCAGTATCTGGCCAAGGGCATCCGTTGTTTTCAACTGGACCTGCCACTTCTGGACATTGATCGTCTTTATCTGGAACTCCGTCACCGTCAGTATCAGGACATCCTTGGAATTCTGGTAAACCTGGAGTATCTGGACAAAGGTCATCTTTATCTAGGATACCATCCTTATCTCTGTCTCTGTTTCCGAATCTGAATAAGATGGAAGCAGAAGCTTGCCAGAAGTTAGCAACAGTAGATTTATCACCTGGAGTTGATACATAATCTCCCTGAATACCAAGACCGAAGTTCTTAGTTACCCAGAAGTTAGCACCAGCACCTGTAGCTACAGTAAAGTGGTTAGCTTTACCGTTTTCGTTACCATCCTTACCGTTTGTTACAGTTTCGATTGCGTTACCGTTAGCATCAACAGATGTTCTAGGGAAAGTAAGAGCTGTATAGTCATGTCTTAAGTAGTTAGCACCAACTCTTAAATATGGATCAAACCAAGATTCTTCGTTCCATAAAAGACCTGCAGCGTGAGCCTGGAAACCAAGACCTGTCATTAGGAAAAATTCTTTCCCCATGTTGAATCTTTTGTTTTCAACATTTCCAACAGAAGTTTGCCAGTCAATTACTAAACCTTTACCAACGTTTCTAGCAACTGTTAACTTAGATAGTGGAGGTGTAATAGAAAAGTTGTTCACATTGAACATACTTTTTGTCAAATTGTTAGCAGAGAACGTATTACTGAAGTTACCTCTTGCTGCTACGTGGTTTTCAGCATGAGCACCAACTCCGATTAACCACGGATTGTTGGTAGTCTGTGCGAAAACAGTAGAGGCAACAGTAAGCGCCAATGCTGAAATTCCTAATTTTAGATTTTTCATAGAATTAAATGATTAAATAATTGATAATGCAAAATAAATATAATTTTTCTTTATATACAAAGTTTTTCAAATGATTTTTAACTTTTCTTTAATATTCTGTCGAGGTTCCGTTTATTTTCTCTATCTTTTATCGCCTCTCTTTTATCGAAAAGTTTTTTCCCTCTACCAAGCGCTATCAGCACCTTTGCTTTCCCTCGGTCAGTGATATATAATTTTAAAGGTATTATGGTGTTCCCGGCATCCTTTAACTTTTTTTCAAGTTTTTGTAATTCTTTTTTGTGCAAGAGCAATTTCCGTTCCCTTTTTGTTTTGTGGTTGTAAAAAGTTCCCAATTTATACTCATCAATCATCATGTTGATGATGTACAATTCCCCATCAATAAACTGACAGAAGGATTCTGTAATGGATGCTTTGGATGAACGTAAAGATTTTATTTCCGTACCCGTCAAAACCATTCCGGCTTCGTATTCTTCCAGAATTTCATATTCAAAACGGGCTCTTTTATTTAATATGCTAACTGTTTTCTCAATCTTCATCATTTTAAAATTTCGTTAATGAAATATATAAAAAATACCATACATTTAAAAACTTGACTATTATATTATTACAAAATACCCAAATTCTTTTCGTATTTTTGCGCCAAATTTACAAAACTATATGTTAACAGTATCTAACTTATCTTTACAATTCGGGAAAAGAGTTCTTTTTGACGAGGTAAATATTATGTTTACCAAAGGAAACTGCTACGGGATCATCGGAGCAAACGGTGCGGGAAAGTCTACATTCCTGAAAATACTAACAGGAAAGCAGGATCCTACAACAGGGCATGTATCTCTGGAACCAGGGAAGAGAATGTCAGTTTTGGAGCAGGATCACTTTGCTTACGATCAGTTTACAGTTCTTGAAGCTGTTTTAAGAGGTAATAAGAAATTATTTGAGATAAAAGAGGAAATGGATGCGTTATACGCAAAAGAAGATTTCTCTGACGAAGACGGTATCAAAGCCGGAGAATTGGGTGTAATTTATGACGAAATGGGTGGATGGACTGCAGAATCTGATGCTCAGACCATGCTTTCTAACGTAGGAATCACAGATGATATGCACTGGCAGCTGATGAGTGAACTTGAGAACAAAGACAAAGTAAAAGTTCTTTTGGCTCAGGCACTTTTCGGAAACCCTGATGTTTTGATTCTGGATGAGCCTACCAACGACCTTGACATTGACACTATCTCATGGCTGGAAGACTTCCTTGCTGATTATGAAAACACAGTAATTGTTGTATCTCACGACCGTCACTTCCTTGATACGGTTTGTACACACATCGGTGACCTTGATTATTCTAAGCTTAACCTGTACACGGGTAACTACTCTTTCTGGTATCAGGCATCTCAATTGGCAACTAGACAAAGAGCTCAGGCCAACAAAAAAGCTGAAGAGAAGAAAAAAGAACTTCAGGACTTCATTGCTAGATTCAGTTCTAACGTTGCTAAGGCAAAACAGGCAACTGCAAGAAAGAAAATGATCGACAAATTAAATATTGATGATATTAAGCCTTCTTCAAGAAGATATCCTGCTATTATTTTCGAAATGGAAAGAGAAGCTGGAGATCAGATCCTTGATGTAAAAGGTCTTGAGAAAACAAAAGACGGAGAATTATTATTCTCTAATGTTGATTTAAATCTTAAAAAAGGAGATAAAGTAGCTGTCCTTTCCAAAAACTCTTTAGCTATTACCGAATTCTTCGAAATTCTGGCTGGAAATGTAGAAGCTGATAAAGGAACAGTTGCATGGGGAGTGACAACAAACCAGTCTCACATGCCTTTAGACAACACCAACTTCTTCCAGGAAGACTTAAGCTTAGTTGACTGGTTGAGACAGTTTACAAAGAATGACGAAGAGCGCCATGAAGAATTCGTAAGAGGATTCTTAGGAAGAATGTTATTCTCAGGAGATGAAGCTTTGAAATCTTGTAAAGTACTTTCAGGAGGTGAAAAAATGAGATGTATGTTCAGTAGAATGATGCTTCAAAAAGCCAATGTTCTTTTATTGGATGAACCTACCAACCACTTAGACCTTGAGAGTATCACAACCTTGAACAACTCTTTATCTAACTTCAAAGGAAACCTTTTACTGGCATCTCATGACCACGAAATGCTTTCAACAGTCTGTAACAGAATCATTGAGCTGACTCCTACCGGAATCATCGACAGAGAAATGACCTATGACGAGTACCTTGCTGATAAAAAAGTAAAAGAATTGAGAGAAAAAATGTATTCTTAATCATTCAAGAATATCAGATAAAAATCAAAGGCTGTCTTTCAGGACAGCCTTTTTTATAATCATATCTGTTGTTTTTACAAGCAACGGATTGTACCGCCATCAACCCTAAGTACAGAACCACTGATATAATCAGCAAAAGGACTACAAAGATAGGCCACAGCTCCTGCAATTTCTTCAGGTTCACCGAATCTGCCCGTATCATTAGGAATGAGCTCCTGTACAGCTTTGTATTTAATTTCCTTCGGATCAGTACCCCAATTAAACTTCGGTGCAGCATTTTTTAGCCACTCTTCAACCATTGGATTCATGATTGCTCCTGGTGAAACTACATTAGAGGTAATTCCCGTATCTTTAACTGATCTGGCAAGAGAAACAGACATATTGTGGCGGGCCGCCAAAGTAGCATTATAATGAGGCTGCTCTTTAATAGGCTGTATACCAAGTCCTCCACCAATATGTATCACCCTTCCCCAACCTAATTTTTTCATCTGAGGAACAATGCGTTGAATCATCCGGACATATGAAACTACATTAGTATTATAAATGTCCAGCCAATCCTCAGCACTAGCTTCCCCCATGATTTGTGAGAGGTAGTGCCTGCATTATTAATGAGGATATCAATCTTCCCGGACTTCAAAGCCGCAGATGCAACCTGATCTGCACCATCATCCGTTGAAAGGTCACCTACAGCAATTTCGGCGCTGCCTCCTTTCTTCAATATAGAATGCATAACTTTTTCTGCGCGATCCTTGTCTCTGCCATGAATAATCACAGCAGCCCCTTCGTCTGCCAGTAATTTTGCAATAGCTTCGCCTAAACCTGAGCTTGAGCCGGTAACGAGAGCCTTTTTTCCTTTTAATTGTAAATCCATTTTGAACTAGTTTTAATTTATTTAATTTTTTGCCGGGAGTTTATTCAAAAAATATTTTTACTTTATCCTGTATTCCCGATAAAGCAAAATTACATAGCCCATCACGATCTCGTTTTGTCTAAAAGCTCAAAATCGCTTTGTTGAAAAGCCCATTTATATTGGAAATATTGAAAGAAAATAAGGAAAATGGATATCCTGATCCACCTCAGATCATATTGCAGGCTTATAAGGCAGCAATGAAAATTTCAATTTTTGCAATCAACAGGTAAGAAAAAATAAAACTGTCTTAAAAGCCTATTCTAAGATTACGTGATGCTTGAAATGATCAAACAACAGCTCAGAAAATTTTGACTTTTAAAACAGTTGTATTATTTTAAATAGTTAATTAAAACCTACTTTGTTAATTTGGATGCAGGTAAAGAAACGGTTCCGGGGTCTTTCCACAAACCGTCTTTTTCAGCTCTTTTTTTAATCGCTTCCGCTCTTTTATTGCTATCAGGGTGAGAGTTGAACATCTTTTCAAAATTAGTCTGTGTGCTTCCCTGCGAAAGTAAGGCTAACTTTTTAAAAGCTGTATACGCTCCTACCACATCATACTTATTGGCTTTCATGAAGTCATATGAATAAGTATCTGCTTCAGATTCCTGCTTTTTGCTGTGCGAAGCATCTAAAAACGCATTCGCCATCTTCCCTACCTGACTTTCATTTAGTGCGGCTACATCTGACGAAGCTGAGGAAGCAGCATCTAATGCAGCTGCCTTCAGATAGGCTGATTTCATAGCATCTTTGGTATCCTGATTCTTTACGTGTCCGATTTCATGACCGATTACAGCAAGTAATTCATTATCCGTCATAATATCCATTAATGAAGAGAAGACACGTACACTTCCGTCTGCACAGGCAAAGGCATTAATATCTTTTACTTTATAAACTTTATAATTTAAGTTCAGTCCATCCTGAGATTTATGCTTTCCGAACAGTTTATTCAGTCTCACAGTGTAAGGGTCTTTAGGTCCCGCTACAGGATTGTTTTTATCCATCCATTCTACTGATTCTTTGGATAATTTAATAGCATCTTCGTTGGTAAATGTTAAGGCTTTTGCACCATTTGAAACCATTCCGGCAGCTTTTCCGAGGTTAATTTTCTGCGCATTAATCGAATACATAGCCCCTAATAGCATAAGGCTTATCATAATTTTTTTCATAGTCATTTAAAATTTGGAGCACGAAGATAGCCATTTTTAACAATTATTGAGTTAAAAATTCTACCATATCTTTTTTGAATATTATTTTTTTAATTATCGAAAATATATACCCTTATCTCCAATAAAACAATCATGAAAAAGACCCGAGAAATATAGTCTGACTGAGGATAATTTTCCTGTAGAAATCATTTTTAAAATGGATAAAAAAATAATTAATCTGATCAATTTAACAAGCAAGTATAAATTTTGCCAAGGATTGTAACACCCATTTTAAAATCTAATTTGCTGATTTTTAAAGACGCTTTTAGAACTTTTTTCCTTATTTTTGTGAAATGAGTCAAAAATGGATTTACAAGCCCGAACCCGATGAGGAAGTTGTTGACAGACTAAGTTCGTCACTTGGTTTTGGTACTTTTGAATCTAAAATCCTCGTTCTAAGGGGAATTGACAATTATCAAAAGGCCAGAGAATTCTTCAAACCGAACCTTAACGATATACACAATCCTTTTTTAATGGCAGACATGCAAAAAGCTGTAGAGCGTATTGCCACCGCCATTGAAAATGGAGAAAAAATATTGGTATATGGTGACTATGATGTGGACGGAACTACAGCAGTTGCCCTGATGTACCTGTATCTCAGCAAAATTGTTGAGAAAAAATATCTGGATTATTATATTCCGGACAGGAATTCTGAAGGATATGGAATTTCCACAGAAGGAATTGATTTTGCCAAAGAAAATGGTTTTTCATTAATCATTGCTCTGGACTGTGGAATTAAAGCTCTGGATATGATCAACTATGCCAGCAATCTTGGGATAGACTTTATTATCTGTGACCATCACCTTCCGGGGGAAGAGATTCCTAATGCGGCGGCTGTGCTTGATCCTAAAAGAAGCGACTGCCGATATCCTTTCAAAGAACTTTCCGGATGTGGCGTTGGTTTTAAACTCTGCCAGGGACTTAATACCATTTACAAATTACCGGAAGCAGAATTATTTGAACTGACAGACCTTCTGGCAATTTCCATTGCTGCTGATATCGTTTCTATGACAGGAGAAAACAGAGTTCTGGCTAAAATGGGATTAAAAACCCTCAGAAAGACCAGAAATCTTGGTTTAAGATTATTGATTCCTGAGGATAAGCTTTCTCATTTTGAAATTTCCAATATTGTTTTTGAAATCGCTCCTAAGATCAATGCTGCCGGAAGAATTTCTCATGGCAAAGCAGCTGTGGAGCTAATGGTTTCTGATAATCTGAAACATGCCAATCAGATTGTAAATGATATTATGAACCTCAACGATGAAAGGCGTGAACTGGATATGAATTCCACTCTTTCGGCCCTCAATCAGATTATAGAATCCCAGCAGGAAACCAAGCATACTACAATTGTTTATCATCCGGAATGGAATAAAGGTGTAATCGGTATTGTTGCCTCAAGGCTTATTGAAACCTATTACAAACCTACCCTTGTTTTTACCGATGGTAATAATGGGGAAATGGTAGCTTCCGCAAGATCTGTTTCTGACTTTGATGTCCATGAAGCTCTTGATTTGTGTTCCGAATATTTTCTAAAATTCGGGGGGCATCATGCTGCTGCGGGACTTTCAATGGAGAAAGAGAAGTTTGCAGCATTCAAAGAAAAATTTGAAAGAATAGTTTCTGAAAAAATCAAGGATCATCAAAAGGAACCTTCTATTACGATTGATACGGAGATTAAAGTAGATGAGATCAACAGAGAGTTTATCAATTTCCACAGAAAGCTGGCTCCATTTGGACCTCATAATATGAAACCTATTTTTACCTTAACGGATCAGAAGCTTTCCGGATATGTAAAAACAATGGGAAAAGATAATAATCACCTGAAGTTTTATATCAAACAGGAATCTACAGGACGAAATATTGAATGTGTCGGATTCAAACTGGGACAGTTTGTTGACGATTTTAAAAATAAAAACTTTGATCTTGCTTTTACCCTGGAAGAAAATCACTGGAAAGGCAATGTCACCCATTATCTTAATATCAAGGATGTAAAATTCAGAGAGTAAGTGAGGTTGCAGGATTTAGGTTGCAGGTAATAAAAGCCTGAACTAATTTGAAGTTCTGATCAAAATATTGATATTTAAACTACTGCTACCTGCCATCCGCTACCTATTACCTAACAAAAAATGAAAAAAATCGGTTTATTTTTCGGATCATTCAATCCTATTCATATCGGGCATCTTATTCTGGCTAATTATATTCTTGAAAATTCTGATATGGATGAACTTTGGTTTGTAGTAAGTCCGCAAAATCCTTTTAAAGACAAAAAATCTTTACTGAATGATCATAACAGGCTGGATATGGTACAGCTGGCAGTAAAGAATTATCCCAATATGAGAGCTTCCAATGTGGAGTTCTCTCTTCCGAAACCAAGTTATACTATTGATACCTTAACGTATCTTCATGAAAAATACCCTGCTTATTCTTTCAGTCTCATCATGGGAGAGGATAACCTGAAAAGCCTTCACAAATGGAAAAACTCTGATATACTGATCAAAAATCATCATATTATTGTGTATCCCAGAGTATTTGAAGGTGAGAAAAAAGATTCTGAGTATTTACAGCATGAAAATATCTCCATGATCAAAGCTCCGGTAATAGAACTTTCAGCTACGGAAATCCGTAATATGATAAGGGATAGTAAAAATGTAAGACCTATGCTGCCACCAGAAGTTTTTGAATATTTGGATGGTAGCAATTTTTATAAGTAATTTTGTACATCAGAAATGAGAGATTAACCAAAAGCGGGAGAAAGACTCTTACCTTTTAATTCTCACCTCAATCTTTAGAAATGGACTTCATCGAAAAAATATTCTCAAAATATTCTCAGGAAAAAATCATCAGATGGTTTAAGCAGATTTGTCTTGCGGAGGCCATTTCATGTCTTTTGTTGTATGGTGTTGCGATGATCTGGATCCGGTATGATGAAAATTTATATTCGATTATCTTCATCAGCGTTATTGGTAGTTTACACGGATTATTTTTTACGCTTTATCTTTTGTTATGCCTTCCTGCCAGAAAAATTTATAACTGGGATGATGAAGATTTTGTTTTTGCCCTATTATCGGCATTCTTCCCTTTTGCAACAGTTTGGGTAGATAAAAAGCTCGCCCGATTCGACAGAGAATAAACAATATAATAAAAGGACCTTTTCGGTCCTTTTTATTTTTACAGTTATTATGCATCCTGTTTCACCTGTGGTTTTTTGTGAAGCATAACTCGTGAAGTATGGGAATAAATTTCAGTAATCATTATATATTTTAAAAAAAATCTTTCATAATTTCTTTCATTGATGTAACATTTAACATCATTTATTTGTCTTATTATACAGAAAGGTCAAGCAATCAATATTTTAATGTAAATTTTTATTAATTGATAATCAACTGATTATAATGATTTAAAAATATTTTTAAGTACTTTGTATTGCATAATACTAAATTTATTATATATCTTTGTAATGTTAAATAACAAACCATACAAGCTATTAATTAAAAAAGAATAATCATGAAGACTCAAATTCTTATTGCAGCACTATTTTTCAGTGGACTTGTCACTGCCCAGCAGAAAAAAGACAGTATGAAAGTAAATGCTATTGATGCAGTGACTCTCAAGAAGCAGGTTTTCAAAAAGCAAGGTGACCGTTTGGTATATGATGTAGCTTCTTCATCTATTGCTAAAGGAACCAATACCTTCACTCTTTTGAAACAAACACCGATGATTTCCAGCATTGACGGAAAAACGCTGAAGATTTTGGGAAAAAATGATGCAATCATTTACATCAACAATAAAAAAACCAATATGGATTCCGAGGCATTGATTGAAATGCTGAAGTCTACTCCCTCTGAGGATATCCAGAAAATAGAAGTCATTACAGTTCCCGGAAGTGAATTTCAGGTTGAATCTAAAGAAGGGGTGATTAATATTGTGATGAAAAAAAGCAAAAACAACGGCTACAACGGAACGTTGAAAATGCAAAACGAACAGGCATATTACAATAACCCTAATGCAGGAGCTTCTTTTAACTTCAGACAGGGAAAGTGGTCTGGTAATTCCAATTTCAGAACGGGAAGCTGGACAGACAGACAAAGGTATACGCTGTCCAACGGAGATCCTACTTTCAGAAATGAATCCTTTGGGTTTAATGATGATCCTAACAAAAATTTTGGAGGCGGTTTCAATGTTGATTATGAGATTAATAAAAAGCACAGCCTTGGATTCTCCTACAACATGAGATACAATAAAAGTTTCAATTCTGTACTGGATATTACCAACTGGCAAAACGGAGTCTTAAACAACAGAACAGTGAATAACGAGGATGCACAAACCAGAAATCATTCTTTCAATTTGAATTATGAGATGAAAACAGATTCTCTGGGAAGTAAGCTTACATCCAACGTTTCTTACCTATGGTTCAACAGAGATAAAGTAAGTTTCAATGAAAGTTTTCCTTTAACGAATGATACCATCAATAAATATTCAGCATTGCATCAGGCGGTACCACAAATCATTAATAATTACGCTGCCAATATCGATTATCTGAAAAAGACAGCTAAAGGAGCCACCTGGTTAATGGGAATCAGTTACAATCATACCAATACAGATAACGACACCAGACAGGATAAACTAATAAAGGGAGAATTTATCATCGATCCCAACCAAACCAATCACTTCATTTATAAAGAAAATATTCTTGGAATTTACCTGAACTATGAAAGAAAACTGACTGAGAAAATATCCGGAAAAATAGGTGCCCGCTACGAAATGACAAGAAGTACAGGTGATATTGTAGATAAAACAGGATTTGAAAGAAATTACAACAACCTTCTGCCTTACCTGAATTTAAATTACGCCATCAATTCCGACCATAATCTGAGCTATACTTTTTCCAGCAGAATCAGAAGACCGAGATTCTGGGAACTGAATCCTTCAAGAACTTATTTTACTCCAACCAATTATACACAGAACAATCCATTTATACTGGCTTCCAAGTACTATAATCAGGAGTTAAATTATATGTACAAAAATGCATTCTATGCCAATCTTAGTTTTAATATGGTGGAAGATGCAGCAGCTTCAGACCTGATTCCATTGCAGGGAACGGTAACAGCTCCTAAAAAAGATGCTGAGGGGAAAATCATCAAGGATATCAAAGGAAATCCAATTATGGAAACTACCAGATTCCTGAGGTACATCAGAACCAATTATGGTAAAAACAGAGAAATTGCTCTTACTCTTGGAATGAACAAATCCTGGTTCAAAGATATATGGACAACCAACTATTCTGTCAATTTAGGATATGTTACCTACAAAGGCGGAGTATTTGAAGATCCTACTTCCATGCCTGCTCCGGGAGAAACGGAAGTAGTAGATCCTTATATCATTGATGTTAAAAATTACAATATGTCTGCAACCATCAATAATGTGATCAGACTGTCCTCTAAAAAAGACTGGTTCCTGGGAGTGAATTACTTCTTTGCCAGCCAGACTGCCATGGAAGGAGGGATGATAGGAGCAAGACAAAGCTTTGATTTCAGTCTGAAAAAAATTGCAGGAGACTGGACTATCGTAGCAGAGGTGAGCGACTTATTTAATCAAAGTTTCTACAGCATTAAAGGAGTACAGCCAAATGGAAAATACAATAATATCGCCAACTTCAACTATCCAAGACTCATGAGCATCGGGGTTACCTATAACTTCGGGAATCAGAAACTGAAAAAAGCAAGGGAAATGAAATCAGCTAACGATGCTGTAAAATCAAGAACCTAATCTATAACCACTTATTTCACTAAATCCACTCTTAAATAAAAACAACATGAAACGTATAATTTTGTCAATGGCTATTGTATTCGGTACCTGTGCATTTGCACAAGAGAAGAAATCTGATACGGCAAAAACAAAAAACATAGAAGGTGTTACCATCACCAAGCAGGTTTTCAAAAAGCAAAGCGACCGTTTTGTATACGATGTCGCAGCATCACCAGTTGCCAAAGGAAACACCACTTTTGATCTTCTGAAGCAGACCCCATTATTATCTTCCACAGATGATAAAACATTGAAAATCGCAGGAAAGAATAATGCACTGATCTATATCAACGGAAGAAAAAGCAATATGGATTCTGAGTCTCTGGCTCAGTTTCTGAAAAATACTCCGGCGGAAAATATCCAGAAAATTGAAGTGATTACTGTTCCCGGCAGCGAGTACCAGGTAGAATCTTCTGATGGAATCATCAATATCGTTTTAAAGAAGAAAATGAGTGACGGTCTCAACGGAAACATGAGAATGTCTAACACTACCAACAAATACAATGGAAGCCAGGCGAGTTTCTCGGCCAACTACAGAAAAAACAAGCTGGGAGTAAGTGCCAGTCTTAGCGGTGGTGAAAATATAGAGGCACAAACATATACATTAAGAAATGGAACTTCAACAACTTCCAACGAATCTACTGGAGATATTGACGATCCGAATAAAAATATAGGAGGTTATCTGAATATTGATTATCAGCTGAACGACAAAAGCAATCTTGCGTTATCATGGAATACATGGGCCAATAAAAGTTATAATTCAACGGTAGATTTATTCAATACCATAAAAAAAACGAAAACGGAATATACGTGGTCTAAAAACAGAGAGAATACAAGATCTTATAACAATTCTGTGAATTTAAATTATGAATTAAAAACAGATTCTTTAGGCAGTAAACTGAATGTAAATGCTGCTTATCTTAACTACAGAAGATTTCAGTTCACAGATAACCAAACCTTTGCTTCAGATATTGACAGAGTTGTGGGAGCAAGAACAAAACAAGTTATTCAGGACCTTCCACAGATCATTAATAACTTCTCCGGAATGGTGGATTATAATCAAAAGTTTAAAAATGATCTTACCGTTTCCATCGGTGGAAATTATAACAAAACAAAAACAGATAACGATTCTAAAAACATCACTTACTCTTTTAATCCTGTAACAGCACCGGATTCAAAACCCAACCATTTTATCTATGATGAAAACATCTACGGAATGTATCTTACCGTTGAGAAAAAGATTTCCGACAAACTTTCAGGAAAAGTTGGGGCCCGATACGAGATCACCAACAGTCTTGGAACTTCTGACAATGCTCCCACAGAAGCCCTTAGAAGAATTGAGAGAAATTACAAAAACCTTCTTCCCTACCTAAGCCTGAATTATGCAATTAATGATAAAAACAATATTTCCTATTCCTTTTCAAGCAGAATGAGAAGACCCAGTTTCTGGGAACTTAATCCGGTAAGGAATATTCTTACAGATGATAATTATACTCAGAATGACCCGTTTGTAAAAGCATCTTCTACTTATAATCAGGAGCTTACTTATATGTTCAAAAATTCGTATTTCCTGATTTTAAACCACTCTTACATTCATGATGTGAT
Organism: Chryseobacterium sp. WLY505; assembly: GCF_030846215.1. Classification (NCBI taxonomy): domain Bacteria; kingdom Pseudomonadati; phylum Bacteroidota; class Flavobacteriia; order Flavobacteriales; family Weeksellaceae; genus Chryseobacterium; species Chryseobacterium sp. WLY505. The sequence goes on from NZ_JAVCWI010000005.1 coordinate 46,636, forward strand.
CACCCAGGTTCCGCTTCAGGGATATCCGGTATCGCCGGATGGTAAAATTGGTGATAACCCGGCATTGAGATACATCAGAACCAATTTTGGAAATAAACAGGAAATGTCGGCCATGGTAGGTATTCAGAAGTCGTTTTTCAAACAGTACTGGACAACCAACTTCAATATCGGAGTGCAGCATAATATTAACAATGGAAGTCTTGATACTGATCCTACGACCGGAGACCGCTTCAAAGATCAAAAAGGGCCTAATGGAAACTTTATTACCTACACCAATAAAACCAATTCTACCAGTCTTCTGATCCAAACCAACAACACCATTCGTCTTGATAAAAAGAAAACATGGTTCTTCGGACTTAATTATTTCTTCGTAGACAAACAGCAGATTGAGCTTGGTTCATTGAAAAACCTGATGAGTTTAGACCTTAGCCTTAAGAAAATGTGGAACGACTGGACGTTTGCAGTGAATGTCAATGATGTACTGAATACCAATATTGTTAAAATTGAAGACTTTCAGGAGAACGGAAATTATAATTACATCCACCAAAACCGTTACAACAGAAGTTTAATCGTAAGCCTTACCTACAATTTCGGAAACCAGAAAGTGAAAAAGGTAAGAGACATCGAAGGGGCATCAGATGCCATCAAAAGCAGAACAAGATAGAGAATTATCTTTCTTCATATTTAATTATTCTTACGGTATCCGCTGATTCTTTTCAGCGGATTTTTTATATTTAATCATTATGAAAAAAGATATAAAAATTATTTTGATATCCCTCAGTTTCCTTTTTATATGGACAGGTTGCAAAGAAAAAAAGATAAAGCTTGGCCATGATATCCATTTTGATAAGGAGGAAAATATTCACTATGGAAACAATCCAAAGCAGATTATGGATCTCTATATTCCACATAAAAAAACGGATAAAGAAAAGGATGTTTTTATTGTAATTCATGGTGGAGGCTGGAGGGCTGGAGATAAATCGCAGCTCACCTTTTTCACACTCTCTATGATGCAGAAATTTCCAGATCATATTTTCGTTAATATGAACTACAGACTAGCTTCAGCTACTCAATTTGGACTTCCAAACCAAACTGATGATATTAAAAAAGTAACTGAATTATTAAAAAATAAACTAGGCTACCATCCCAATGTGATTTTATTAGGCAACAGCGCCGGAGCCCATTTATCGATGCTGTATGCCTACAAGTTTGATACAGATAAAAAAGTAAAAGCTGTCATTAATATTGTAGGTCCTGCAGATCTTGCGGACCCGGGTTTTAAAAATTATCAGGAATATTCTTTTGTGGAAAGCAGACTTGTGGATCCGGGAATAACTAAAACCGGAATATCAAAGATAGGTTTTGCCAGTCCTGTGAAATGGATAAAAAGCGATTCCCCTCCTACTTTGTCGTACTATGGAAATTCAGATCGTGTAATTCCGTCTACACAGGAAAAAAGACTTGATTCAGCATTGACTGCCAGCCATGTTATGCATGAATCTTATCAATTCAATGGAGGACATCTGGATTGGGATAAACATCCAAATGATGTATTTCTTATTGATAAAATTGAAACCTTAATTAAAAATATTGGCAAAAAATAACACGTTCCGATTCTCCAAAACGTGTTATTTTTTATTTTAAAATTGAATTTTATTCAGATTTTGCAACGGCTGTTCTTTCAGAAACACCATTGGCATTGAAAGCTTCAATCTGGAAGTAATAGGCATCTGTTCTGTCTGCCCCTGTAAAGAAATATTCATTCTTTCCGTAGACCATAATGCTTCCGTACAATTTATCAGGAGTCTTTCCGAAATAGATTACATAGCCATCCGCTTCAGGATTCTGCTGCCATTTCATCCAGATACTTCTTCTTTCACCGTACTTTTTCGGATCGGCTCTTAAAGGTACAAACCCTTCCACTTTAGCAGGCTGTTTTCCTGCTCCTTTTCCGAATACTCTGAAGCCGCTTAATGCAAATTTTCCTGTTGGCATTTTCAGATTTTCCATTTTAAGGAAACGGGCTTTTGCAGGTTGTTCAAGTTCCACATAGTCGTGAGGTACGTCCTTTGTATTCTTGCTTTTATCCACAATTACATTCCATTTCTTTCCATCATTAGAACCATAGATTTTATACTGATGCATTTTTCCAAAAGTTTTCCCCATAAACTCAGCATCCTGATCTGCGTAATTGATCTGAATGGCATTGATCGTGGAAACCTCCCCTAAATCTGTCTGAAACCATTCCCCGGAATTTCCGGTTTTGGCACTCCAGTACGTTTTGATATCTTCATCTACAGCATAATTAGGCTGATACCCTCCCAAAGTAGATGAAACCTGAACCGGTTTATTATAATTCAGCAGCATCCATCCGGCAAAAAGACCTTTTGTAAAATCTTTCCCTTGTGCATACTGCGGAAGGTAAGTAGGATAATCCCCATAAGCTGTGTTACAATACATCACATCGTCTTTATCAAACCCAGCAGGCCAGATTCCCAGCCTTCTTTCAAAATTATTTTTGGTAGAGATAAAAATGGTGGAGATGTGCCACCAGTTTTTGTAATTGTCTTCAAATGTAGCTCCGTGTCCCGCTCCTCTGGCAAAGCCTCCCGGTTTATAAGAGAATGGATTATGCTGTTGATATTCGAACCCTTCCAACGGATTTTTGCTGACATATACTCCATCGGAATATCCGCTGAATTCTGTTGCCGGAGCACCATACTGCATATAATATTTTCCGTTGTGTTTCGTCATCCACGCTCCTTCTACAAAAGGTTGAAGAAAAACATTGTCATTGTATTCCCCGAAGCGTTCCCATCCGTGATCTTCAGGTTTTAGTTTAATAATGGGCTTAACGAAACCTTCAGACTGAAGATTTTTCACTTTTACTTCTGTTCCCAGCAATGGCCATTCATTACTTGAGCCCCAGTAGAGATACAGTTTATTTTTATCTTCATCATAATGAAATGCCGGATCCCACGCTCCTACTTTTAAAGTATCCACTGCAATTTTCCAGTCATCTTTGGTGGGGTTTGTACTTTTCCAGATTGGAAAATCCTGTTCCCAGGTAGAACCATATACATATAGAGTGTCTTTCATTGCCCATACCGCCGGAGCATTAAGGTCATGAATGTATTTATTATCTCTTAAAAACTTTCTTTTCACAAACTTCCAGTCCAGCATATCATCACTATACCAGTATCCTTCCTGGTTGGTAGAAAAAAGAAACAGTTTATTTTTAAAATTAACAATCACCGGATCTGCTGTAGCACGGTGTTTCCCTTGTTTTGAAAAAACTTCAAACGGAGTATACCCATAATCGATATTGATGGGATTGCAGAATGTTTTCTGCTGAGCACCTACAATCATTCCGAGAAAGATTGCCAGTGACAGAAAATATTGTCTCATTTTTAGATTTTAAAGATTGAGACAAAGTTAGGCAACTTTTTTGGGTTTTCTCCAAATAAAGCCATCCAGAAGATAATGGGTAAGCTGAGGAACAACTAACAACGGAACAAGGAACTGAAACAGATTTTCAGAGATCATCAAATTCAAGGAAAAATGTTCATTCCAGACCAGAGTTTCCCATAAAAATTCTTCCAGAAAAGCGAACAATAAAATGACGCCGACAAAGAGAAATATTCCTGAAAAAGATTTAAAAATATGCATCCAGCTCAGCTGATGATTTTCTTTTTGCTGTATTTCCCGGATATAAATCAACGCTATATAAGGAATACCATGAGAAACCACATTCAGAAAAGTAAACAGAAGATCATTATTGAAGTAAACAATCCCGAAATACCAGGAAAGAAAAGTTCCGGTGATCAGTGCTGTTTTCGGAATGTTAATTTTTTTTGTTTTAAAGGCTTCAACAACAGTTTTAATAATCCAAATAATCAGAATGGCAAAATAAATAACGGTAATTAAAGGAACATAATCCGGAAGATTCTGAAGCCAGTCAAACTCGTTGTTGACGAACCATGTGAAGGCACGGGGAGTTTTAAACCAGTACAACATGGGAAAAATAGTTGCGGAATAAACGGCAACCTCATCTATTTTTTTGCTCCAGTTATTCGGTTCAAAGCGGGCATAGATTCTCATAAAGCCATACTGCTGGCGTATAAAATGAAAAACGGCAACCAGTGCCAGTGCCGACCAGAATGTCAGACTCCCCAACTGAAAAAGAATAATCCCTAAAATCCAGCTTACCGCAGGAATTCCGAGATAAAGCCATCTATTTTTCTGTATTTCTCCCTTTACGAAATACGTTTTGAACAGCGTAGAATAAACGTGAGCCACATCCACAAAAACGATCAGGAAAAGCCATGTGTAAAAGGAATAGTGATTTTCCAGCCCCTGAATCTGTTTCTGAAAAATAAATATAATCAGCAATACAACAAAAGGTGGTGATAAAATAAACCACCAGTCTGTTTTTGCATTATGTATCCACGGCTGTTTCATTGTATTATTGTATCATTTGTCCTGCAGTCCGGCTTCCCTGATAAAAGGCTTCTTCAAAAATAGAGATTCCCGAAAGATCAGAATGAGCGAAGAAAATTTTTCCTTCTATGGACTCTTTTACTTTTTGGGTTTCTTCACCAAAAATCTGATTGGGAACGGGAGCAATCATCGCATGTCCTATTTTATGAAACTGCATTTCCAGGATGAAATCTTCTATCAATGGATGGGCTTTCTTCAAATCATCCAAAACTAAATCTTTCAGTTCAGATTCTTTCATAGCATATAGTTTTTTCCTCGCTTTTTTGCAGTCTGCCGTTGAAAAGCTCTTGTAATGGGTAATTACTTTTTCACCTATGATCTGGTTCAGATTCTGATGTTGATCAAAGATATAACCTAATCCTGAAGTCCCATAGATTACATTATCCCAGGCCAGTTCTTCATCTCCACCAAATTCATTCTTTAACGTGATCGTTGTTAAAAGCCACGGCACATAATGAAATGATGATGCTCTTTTTTGATTAAGAATTCTTTCATTTACAAATTGTGGGGTTGCAAACAATACTTTTTCGGCAATGATCTTTTTTGTTTTCTTTTGGGCATTATCAAAACTCAATACCTCAACTTTATCATTGATTTTTACATCAAAAACAAGATTTTCGGGCATGTGTTTTTCCTCTGTATATTTTGAAAAATGTTTAGCCAACCTTGCATTTCCTTCCGGCCAGGTGAATACCTGATCTTTATATTTCGTACTCCAGTTATTTTTTCTTCCGGCAAAATAATGAATACCTGCCCAAGCTGAAACATAGTCAATTCCTAATCCGAAATCGTCTCTGCAGGAATAATCCAGCAACCAGAGAAGTTCTTCCGACTGGTAGTTATTTTCCTTAAGCCAATCTTTAAAAATGATTTTTTCAAGTTTCACCACGTCATTTTCTCTGCTGGAATCATGTACGGGAATGGCAAACCAGTATTTCCCCTGTGGATCTTTCTTTACGCGAAAATCATCCATCAGCTTAAAAAAACGGCTAAGCTCCTGTTGTGTTTCTGCTGAAATTCCTCTTTGAGGCACAATATCATTTTGCCAGGAGTTTTTATAGAAAAGTCTTTCCTGCTGTGGAAAAGTCATTTGGTATTCATCAAGAATGGGTTCTCCGCTTTGTTCTGTTCCGAGATAGATTTTACATTCTTTCAGGAAATCTATTATTTCTACGTTTTCCTTATTGGGTAAAGGCAAATAATGGGCTCCCAAAGGAAATTTTGAAAATGAATTCTGTCCGTTGGAAGAGTTTCCTCCCAGATGGTTTTCCATTTCAAGGAGAAGATAATCCTGTTCATTATTCTGGTTAAAAAATCTACATGCCGAAAGTCCGGAAATCCCACCACCCACGATAAGATATTTTGTGTGGATAACTTCTGAAAACTGTGGAAAATCTTTTGCCCATAACTTGTGACCAAGAACATGGTTTGTCCCGGTAATTTTCAACAGCAAAGCTTTTACTTTCTTTCCGCAATACTGCAAAAAGGGAAGCATAAGGCTACCTAAAAATATAGTTGTAAGAAAATCCTTTCTACTGTACTTTCCCCCACTCTTCATCGAAATAACGAACTAATATCTGGTTGTCCAGACGGTTAACTTCTATGTCTTTCACTTTCATATCTTTATTAAAATAAGACATCTGTGAAAAGTTATAATCATAATATTTTAAGCCGGGAAGCTTTCTGTAGACTCTGTTGTTGATGGGCTCAAATGAAGCCATCGAAAATCCCCATTCTCCAAAAGACGGAACATAGGTATGATATGCCGCTGTGAAAGGAAAAATCTGATTGATTGTTTTCTCAATACACCAGAAAGATTTCGGAGCAAAATACGGAGAGGTGGTCTGAACCACAATTTTCGTATCAAGCGTTGTCAGCTTCTCCAGTTCTTTATAAAACTGCAGGGAATAAAGTTTTCCTAAGCTGTAATTGGACGGATCCGGAAAGTCTATGATGATAACGTCAAATTTCTTTTTGCTGTCTTTTACCCAGATGTACGCGTCTTTATTGATGATCTCTACTTTTGGATTGGAAAAAGAATTTTGATTCAGCCTGCGCATGGTTTCATTCGTCTTGAAAAACTGAGTCATTTCCCCGTCAAGATCCACAAGGGTTACTTTTTTAACGTCTTTGTATTTCAATACCTCTCTGGCTGCAAAGCCATCACCTCCTCCCAAAATCAGAACGTTATCAATATTTTTTGCCATAGACATCGCCGGATGTACTAAAGCTTCATGATAACGGTATTCATCAGTGGAAGAAAACTGTAAGTTGTTATTCAGATATAAACGAAACTCGTGTGTATTCCTCGTTAAAACGATTCTTTGATAGGGTGAACTTTTGGTATAGACTACATTTTCACCGTACAATTTTTCTTCAGAATAAGACAGAATCGTATCTGAGAAAAAGAAAAGTCCCAGCAAGAATGCAAATGCTGCTATAGATTTTACTTTGAGAGATAAAGGTTTTGATAATTCCTTCGTAAGGTAATAGCATAGAAATATCGCAATAGAGATATTGATCAATCCGAAAAATAAAGGTGTCTTTACAATCCCAAGCTTTGGAATCAAAACTAATGGAAAAAGAATCGATGCTAATAAAGCTCCGATATAATCGAATGCAAAGACATTTGAAACTAAATCTTTAAACTGAACTCTGTCTTTCAGAATGTTCATCAGAAGCGGAATTTCTACTCCGACAAGACATCCCGTGAAAAAGACAAAAAGATATAAAACGCTTTCAAAATGTGCGAGGGTATTAAATAAAATAAACAGCACTACAGAGCTGATTCCTCCTACGATTCCTACCAGGATTTCGATCTCAATGAATTTATCAATAAGATTTCCTTTGATGAATTTCGCAAGATAGGAACCTACGCCCATTGAAAAAAGATATACCCCGATAATGAAAGAAAACTGCTTTACAGAGTCTCCTAAAAGATAGCTCGCCAGAGCTCCGGCCACCAGCTCATAAATCAATCCACATGTAGCAATGACAAATACTGAAAACAATAAAAGCAGCTCAAGAGGAATCCTCTTCTTATCCATGAATTGCCGCGCTTATGATCATTGAAATTCCGATGATAAATGCTCCGAAAACAATAGCCAGTGCTATGTTTTTGTTCTGAGCGATCTCATGCCATGTTTTCTCCGGGGTAAGCTTTTCAATAATGAAATAGCATACAAGCAGAATTGCGATTCCTAAGAATGAGTAAAGAACCGAGTTCAATATGGGTAAGAAATTGATGTTGTCCATAGTTTTTATATTTTTATTTGTGATAGTATCTGTAGAATCCTACTCTGGAATGGCTTCTTGTAGTTCCGTCGCGGTATGTTTCCGTTTTGGCACAATCGCACATCTGATTTCCCCGGTAAGTAAGGTATACAAACCAGGTCATGAAAAATCCTCCAATCAGGCAGAGTTTCCAGTTTTGCTTTATATAGTTTATAATATTAATCATTATGATGCAGTATAAGGGGTATTTGAGCTATTCTTCCATTTCCTCACGTCAAAGGCATGTTTACCCATAAGCATCGCTACAAACAGAATAATCATTAGGAATAAAATGAATCCGAAGTTCCAGAATGAAACAGGAAGCCAGGTTGCTTTGAGCTGTATATAGGTATTATTTGAAATAGGATCTGTTGTAAGTCTTAGCCCTTCAGCATTGATAAGAGAGTCTATTTTTGAAGTTCCAAAGGAAGCTTTCACCAGTTTACCTAGTTCTGTCGTATCTTTTTCTAAAGTCTTTCCGTCTATGAAAGTGATAGGCTGTCCTTTATAGATATCGGTTACCTGTACTGTTCCTGATTTATCCCTGGAGATTAATACCCTTGAATCCGGTGACTGAAGACCAGAAAACGCAGGCAATAAAGATCCTTCTTTTTCTGCTGAAATAAGAAAGTGATATTGCCCAGAACTTACTCCACAAAGATTAAATTCTTCAGACTGACTTCCTTCTGACCAGCTTTCCCCATCTTCGTACCCATGATATTGTTCGATATCTTTCGAGGTATAGACAATTTCATTGGTATTTTCATTGACAAGGCTTAGCTGAACATTAGCCCAGGAATTATCAACACCGGAAAATGCATTCACTTTTAATGGTGCAGAACCACCTGAAAGGGTAAAACTTTTGCTGACCATTTCTTTGTCTTTTACATCAGCAAAATTGATGGTCTCCGCAAAAACAGTTTCGTTTGTTCTTGAGATGTACACATACAGCTGAAGCAGACATATCATTAATGCGCCCACACAAAAAATGTTTACAGCCTGTTTCATATCAAAATAATAAGGCTGAACAATTCCAACCCCTGTATAATACGGCATGTGAGCTATTTTAAAAGCTCTTTTAACGTCATATTTTGAAATGTGAACTCCATAAAAATACTGGCTTTTCTTAGCGGTCTTCTCCTGAGAGATCATACGGGTTCCATTGACATATTCTTTGTAGGTCGCAATGCTGAAATCCAGGTGTTCATCAAAAAAACCGGCAGCCGCATCAATAGTGCATGGAGTGTTTTCATACCAGCGATACGTTCGTCCGGCATAGGTGGGTAATTTCGAATCTTTGCCTTTAAAATCATCAGGATGTATAGAAATCAGGAAAACCCAATGCCCGTCACTCTCGCTCAGGAAAGCGTCATTTCCTTTGCTGTCTTTTAAAGAATATTCCCGCCAGAAAATACTGTTTCCGTATTTTTTGATGGTAATCGCAACGACCGTATATTCTACACCTTCAATTTTTCCTTTCTGTTCGACGTCCAACACAACGTTTTCTGTCGGTATTTTCAAATGTTTAATCTTTTTATTTCCTGCAACATCAATGAGATGAGAGCAGGTTTTACAAACATATTCCTCAATAGGAAAAGTGAGATCTAATGTATTTTCTGATTCGCATGCTGGGCAGACGTAGTGCATTTTTTATCTGTAAATTTTGTGTTTCTGAATGGTATTAGCTTGAAAATACTGAACCACTTCATCTGCAATCTGCTCTACTTTAGTGGTATTATCCTGCGAATAATTGCAAAGAAAAACATCAAAAGTAAGCTGTTTAAACTCCGGCCACGTGTGGATACAAAGGTGAGACTCTTTCAGGATGACTGCGGAAGTAAAACTCTCATTTTCAAAAATATGATTGGTTACTCCTACAATTTCTACCTCTTTGGTTTTCAGAATTTCTTCTGTAAACGCCAGAAAACCTTTGCTGTCTAATAACAAATCTTCTGACTCTGTTTCCAAAGTCAGAAGAATATGTAAACCTTTACTTGATAATGGGTTCAATTAATTTTTTCGTAAATATATTATTTTTTTGGAAGAAAAATCTCAGCAAGCATACATCTTGCGCTTCCTCCACCATTTACTTCAATAGTATTCAGATCTGAATAGATAATTTCGCAGTATTTTTCAATAGCGGCTACCTGTTCTGAAGATAAAGACTGATAGGCTGTCTGGCTCATTACCAGGAATTTTTCACCATCGTTATTCTGAACCTGAAGCATATTTCCTGCAAACTGCTGCATCTGCTCTTCAGAAATTTCGATGATTTCTTTTCCTGAGCCTTTAATCGTTTCCACTACTTTTTCTCTTTCCAGCTCATCATCGATACAGTCAAGGCAGATTACAACAAATTGATCTGCTACACACATCATTACATTGGTATGGTAGATAGGAAGTCTTTCTGTTCCTACTGTTTGGAAAGAATGGAAAACAACGGGAGTAAATCCGTATTTGGTACAGAATTCTCTGAACAGTTTTTCATCCAGTCTCAAAGAAACAGAACCGTAAGCAATTTTGTTATCATGATCAAAAATCATACTTCCCGTTCCTTCCAGAAAATGCCCCTGAGTTTCTGAAAAGGACCAATCATCAATCTCAGCTACCTCGAATCCCTGATTCCGGATGCTTTCAATAATATCCTCTCTTCTTTCTACTCTTCTGTTGGAGGCGAACATTGGATATAAAACCACCTTCCCATCTTTATGGAAACTTACCCAGTTGTTTGGGAAGATAGAATCCGGTGTGTGTGGGTCTAAGGTATCTTTTATAGTAATCACATTGATTCCTTTTTCTCTCAGTTTTCCAACAAAAGTATTGAATTCAGCCAACGCTTTTGACTGGATATCAGAACCTGTCTGTTCTACCTGGAAATAATTATTTTTCGCTGTTTCAGCGTTGTAACCGAATGCAATCGGTTCTATCATTAATACGGTATCTGTTGTTTGCATTTTTATAAGTTTGAGGGTATTAGCGTATAAGAGTTTGAGAGTCTGAACAGCGTTTTACAAATTATTATCTTCTTTATTCACCGAAGAAAATGAACACCACTTTTCTGACTGGCTCATCATGTTAACTAACATCCCTATTATTTGGTTATACTTGTTGTGCAAATTATTATATTGCTCTTCATTCATCTAATGGCAGGCAAAGGCAAACTGAAGCCATGTTTGGGTTTCTCTCGCTTCTCCCTCCGAATCTGTAAGCTTAGCGATGAAGGATTTTTCATATTTTCTTTTCCCCCAAGCCTCACTAATATTTGCCGTTACAGATCTTGATGATCTTCTTATCTGATCTGTAAGTGAGTAAAGTTCTTCTTTTGAAAAGGATTTTGAGAGTTCATAAATCAACTGAGCTGTTTCAAATGATTGTTGATAAACTTTTAAGTCCTGATGAAATTTAATTGTCGACATACCCAAATATTTTTTTAAAATTAAAAAAATATTCAAACTCACCAACACTCTAACGCTCAGACTCTAAAACTCTCTCAATCTCAAACCCTAAAACTCTCCCACTCCATTATTCTCTTACAAGCGGCATTGTAGAGCATCTCAGCAAGCCTCCCATTTTGGAGATTTCTCTGTAAGGGATTTCTTCTACCGTCATTCCCCACTCGTTTCTTAAATGGTCATTCATTCTGGTGAATGCTTTGTCTGAAACCACTACATCAGGAGAAATAGAGAAAATATTCGGGAACATTTCAAACATTTCTTCATCATTGATGTGGAAGCAGTTTTCTTCTCCGAAAATATCAATGATTAAGCGGTAATCGCTTTCATCTACAAATCCGTTCTTATAAATGATACACTTGTCTTCTCCTACAGGATTAAATGTACAATCCAGATGAAGAATCCCTTCAAACGGAACTTTATCGTTTTTCTTCAGTTCCAGGTCGATAATTCTTTTCTTGGGAAAATATTCTTTCAGGATTTCAATGGCATACTCATTGGTTCTTGCCGTTTTATAGTTTCTGTAATCTTCACTGAAACAGGTTCCGATGAAAATAAAGTCATTCCATACGATTACATCACCTCCTTCAATGTGTGCTGTTTCGGGAAGATTAATGATCTTTCTCCATGCTACTTTTTCAAAAACACTTTTGTAGGCTTCCTGCTCATCTGCTCTGTCTGCAATCACATTGGAAATGATCATCTTATCATCAATGACAAAGGCTACATCTCTTGAAAAAACCTGATTGTAGTCCTGGATGATACTAGGACGCAGAACTTCAACACCATACTTTTTTAAAACTGCTTCAAAAGCATTCATTTCATTGATAATATCCTCTTCTTTAGGATAAATGTTGTGTTCGATTGAGTAATATGACTTGGCGTCATAACTTTCCTCTAGTGTGGGAACTGGTCCCAATGAATTAGGCTGGCCTAGAACTACTGACTTCAGCCTACCCGTTTCGTTTTTAATATTTAGTCTCATAAAGATTTATGCAATACTACAAATATAAGTAAAGGTCTCTACCTGTAAAACTTTTCGATTATTTTATGTGTGAAATTTGATTTCTAAAATCAGCACCCTTCAACAAAATTTCCTTGTCTGGCCGGCCAACTGCAGTGAATAGTCCCAAAAACATCTACAACTTACTATTTTCCATCTACATAAGAACAAAAAAACAGATAATTATATTATTTAATTTCCTATATTAGTGATATAATTTTCGCGAAATTATAGATCATAAAACTTAACTATTAACACCAAAAATCAAAGTTATGAACAAGAACAATCCGGTGCTGAAAAACGCACAAAAATTGGGAAGAGATCAACAAAAATCTGTAATGGGAGGCGCTCCGATTTCAACTGGCAGAAGATGCTGCGAATGGGATGATGCAGGAAACTGTTATATCTGGACTTGCGACAGATGTGTATGTCCTTAATAAAAATGAAAACCTGCTTTTTTAAGCGGGTTTTCTTATTCTATGATAAATAAAGAATCCCAAAGCAAGCTTTGGGATTCTTTTATGGTATAAGCAAATATTATCTGCTTGCGATATCGATGTAATTTCTTTCCTGAGCACCTTGGTAAACCTGTCTTGGTCTTCCGATCGGGTCTCCTTTCAGTCTCATTTCTTTCCACTGAGAAATCCATCCCGGAAGTCTTCCTAATGCAAACATTACAGTAAACATTTCTGTAGGAATTCCTAATGCTCTGTAGATGATACCTGAGTAGAAGTCTACGTTTGGATATAGTTTTCTTTCTACGAAGTACTCGTCTTCCAGCGCTACTCTTTCTAACTGCATTGCAATGTCAAGAGCTTTATCCTGAATCCCTAATGCTTTAAGGATATCATCAGCAGCTTTCTTGATGATTTTCGCTCTTGGGTCGAAGTTTTTGTACACTCTGTGTCCGAATCCCATTAGACGGAAGCTATCCCCTTTATCTTTAGCTTTAGCAACATATTTAGATACGTCACCTCCATCTTTTTCAATCAATTCAAGCATTTCGATTACAGCCTGATTAGCACCACCGTGAAGTGGTCCCCAAAGTGCAGATACTCCGGCAGAGATAGAAGCGAAAAGACCTGTGTGAGCAGAACCTACCATTCTTACTGTAGAAGTAGAACAGTTTTGTTCGTGGTCTGCGTGAAGGATTAATAATTTATCTAGAGCATTTACTACTACCGGATCGATTTCGAAATCAGCGTTTGGTAATCTGAATGCCATTTTGTAGAAGTTCTCTACGTAGTTCAGGTTGTTATCACCGTGGTTTAATGGTAAACCTTGAGTTTTTCTGTAAGTCCAGGCACAAAGGTGAGAGAACTTAGCGATCATAAGCTCAGCAGCATGATCCATTTCTTCTTTAGAGTTTACGTTCACTGCTTTCGGGTTGAAAGCTGTCAAAGCAGAAGTCATAGAAGATAAAACTCCCATAGGGTGAGCAGAACGAGGAAAAACATCAATGATCTTTTTCATTTCGTCTGCGATGAAGTTATATTTTTTAATGTTGTTGTCGAATGAAGTAAACTGATCCTGAGTAGGTAATTCTCCATGTAATAAAAGATACATTACTTCAGTGAAGTTAGATTTCTCAGCAATCTGTTCGATTGGATAACCTCTGTAGAATAATTCTCCTTTATCTCCGTCTAAGTAAGTGATGTCGCTAATGGTAGCTCCTGTATTTTTGTAACCTAAATCCAGAGTGATCAAACCTGTCTGGTCTCTTAATTTTGAAATATCAATCCCTCTGTCTCCGATAGTACTATCCACGATTGGATATTCATATGAATTACCGTCGTAATTCAATATTACTTTGTTGTCTGACATTATTTATTTATTTTTTTTAAATATACCACTTTCCATAAAATACGGCAAACTAAAAATTTCGCTTGCCGTTATTTATAAATTCGATTAATTATCTTTTGATTTTAAAAGCTTCCAACCCTGGGAAAATTGCAGTTTCACCTAAAGCTTCTTCAATTCTCAATAACTGGTTGTATTTTGCCATTCTGTCTGATCTTGATGCTGAACCTGTTTTGATCTGTCCACAGTTCATTGCTACCGCTAAATCAGCAATTGTAGAATCTTCAGTTTCTCCTGATCTGTGAGACATTACTGAAGTGAATTTGTTATTCTGAGCCATTTGTACAGCAGCCATTGTTTCAGAGAGAGAACCGATCTGGTTTACTTTTACAAGGATTGAGTTGGCAATACCTTCTTTTACTCCTCTTGATAATCTGTCTACGTTTGTTACGAATAAATCGTCCCCTACCAGCTGTACTCTGTCACCGATTTTATCTGTAAGCATTTTCCATCCTTCCCAGTCATCTTCCTGCATACCGTCTTCGATAGAGATGATCGGATATTTAGCAGCCAGTTCTGCAAGGTAAGAAACCTGCTCTTCTCTTGATCTGTGAGCACCTTTGTCTCCTTCGAATTTTCTGTAATCGTAAGTTCCGTCTTTGTAGAATTCTGAAGCAGCACAGTCTAATGCCAGCATGATGTCGTCACCAGGCTTGTATCCAGCTTTTTCGATCGCCTGAAGTAATGTATCCAAAGCATCTTCTGTTCCGTTGAAAGTAGGAGCAAAACCTCCTTCGTCTCCTACTGCTGTAGAAAGACCTCTACCTTTAAGGATGGATTTTAGGTTGTGGAAAATTTCAGTTCCTTTTCTCAAAGCGTGAGAGAAAGAATCTGCTTTTACCGGCATGATCATAAATTCCTGGAATGCGATAGGCGCATCTGAGTGAGATCCACCGTTGATTACATTCATCATTGGAACCGGAAGTGTATTGGCATTTACTCCACCAACATATTTATAAAGAGGCATTCCCAATTCAGCAGCAGCAGCTCTGGCTACCGCTAGAGAAACACCAAGAATAGCATTAGCACCAAGATTACCTTTGTTAGACGTTCCGTCAAGATCAATCATAATCTGATCGATATAGTTTTGTTCGAAAACCGGTTGTCCCACTAAATTCTCTGCAATTACTTCTTTTACATTTTCAACAGCTTTCAGAACTCCTTTCCCCTGATATTCTGAACCACCATCACGTAATTCTACCGCTTCGTGTTCTCCTGTAGATGCTCCTGAAGGTACAGCTGCACGGCCCATTGCCCCGCTTTCTGTAAATACATCTACTTCAATGGTAGGATTTCCTCTGGAATCTAAAATCTGTCTTGCTTCTATGTAAGAAATTGCACTCATTTTTTATTTTTTTTAGTTTAGACAAATTTAATCAAAATTTAACTTTCAGGGGTATTTCACGGGATTTTTTTGAGATAAATCCGAGTTAAATTTTAGTTAATTTATATTATGATAATACGACAAATTCTTTGTGAAGAACCAGGTTTTTAAAATGGTAAAACAATCTTACGAAAAAACTCCAGACACTATAAAATGCTGGAGCTTAAAAAAATTATTTAATATTAGTTTTTGTTGTAGCTTACCTCTTTATTTATAGTTTTATTTTACCTAGCCCAACTAATAGGTTTAATGCTACAATAAGATTCCCTTTCTTCTCATAATCTCCATTAAAATCCTTACCGAAGGAGAATGTTAATCTTTGGTTTTTTGTCAATTCATATTCAAAATTAAGAAGGTACTTCCAGGAAGCTTCAAAATCTGATTTATTAAGTATACTTCTATAAATACATTCTCCACTTAAAAGAAATTTTTCTTCAAATATTTTGAATACCAGTCGTGATCCAAAATCTAAAGTGTGTAAATTTTCTTTTTTCAGTGATGGGTTTGCTAAAGATGAATCTGGATTGTACAGATATCTAGCCATAAAAATAAATGTTGATGGATGCTTCTCCCAATTGTACCCCCCGGTCAGCCAGACTCCGACTTTACTTATTTGTGAATTATTAAATTTATTACTTCTGAAATCTAAAACTGTTCCCATTGACATATCCAAAAAAGGCCCATAACGCTCTAGTTTAATTTCTTGAACATCTTTTCTTATCTTATCATCCAATTCAGCAAGTCCTAAATTGTGTTCTCTCGTTAATAAATCAATACGCTGCAATTCAAGATGATCTAGTCTTTCTATCGCTTCCTGAAGTTCTAAATATTCTTTACTTGTTGTATTTTTTAAAGCCTTTTTCTTTTTTAACAGTTCCATTTTAGAAGTGTGATATTCTATTATTAGTTTATCATTTTCTATAAGATCTATTCTCTTCTGGCGTGCAATATGATATTGATAGACCTCTCCTAAAATTTTTCTCGTGTTTTCATCAAACCTTCCTCTTAGTAAAGAAAACTTAGCTCCAAAACCTAACCTGGATTTATCTTCAATATTTAGCTCATCATCTTTTTCGATGCCTCTAAAACCTAGAGATATAATAAAACTCTGTTTAAATTTTTCACTAAAGCTAGCGCTATCAATTAAATTTTGATATTTCCCATTTAACTTAAAGGGAGCGATATCCATTGCAAAAGATGTTGGTAAACCGGAAAAATTACCGGTTCCTTCCCTCAAAGAAACCATTACGCTTTTTAAATCAGTAGGTTTTTCAATATCGGAATTTGCAATACCCAATAAATTTGCAGCAGGCGACGCTTGCGCACGCAATAAATCTAAATCTATCTCATCCTTTTCTTGGCTAAAATAAAGATGAGAACACAACATGCATATCCAACATATTAGTAATTGTATTGTTTTCATGATCCTTATTTGAAGTTAATAAAATGTAATATTATATGTAAAAGTAGCTGTAGCTCCTTCATTACCTACATCTATAGTGTGGCTATCTTGATAAATTATCTTGTTATTCTGTTTTATTTTTATTTTTAGAATAGTATTATTATTTTCGGGATCTCTATTTGAATCTGTAATTTCGGCACCTATAACAAAAGCGTTTCCAATCAATTCTTTACACGTACCAATTACAATATCATCTTCCGATGTTTCAATATATATTGAAGGTTTATTAGTTCTTAAAACTTTAAGTCTTGCCGAACCAAATTGATTTTCTCCTCCAAAATATATTGACACTGTAACTTCTGAATTATCATCTGGTAATTCCAGGTTCTTCCCAGCAACATATCTACTATCTCCCCCAAGAACATCCAATAATGAACTATTTATCATCTGCATTTCCAAAATTTTATAGTTTAATAGATGATTTTGGGCTTTTAAAATTTTTTCTGTTTGATTTTTTTTAGCTTTCATGACATTTCGTTTTTTAAGTTTTTTATTATTTTCTCGGTGTAGGCGATAAAAGTCCGGCTAAGGCTCCTATTGCACCTGAAGAAATGGTCGCAAAAATAGTGACCAGCTGATTATCTTTAGCGGCACCATCATTCCAGTAAGCAATGAGAATAAGCCCTGCTATAATGGTAATAACTGCCAACCCGAGCATAAGTACAATAATTCTGTAGATCCAATAGTCTGTGTCTTTCGGGTTTTTTATTTCTACATTTTTAATAGCCTCTATCGGATTGGTTTTGAACTTCTCCTGAAGATCCGTGTTGTTTTTCAAAGCAGCTTCCAAATCTCCAATACTGTCGTTAATAAGAGTTTTCATGGCTTTTAATTTTATATATCAAATTTCCTTCTAAAAAAAGGACCAGTCAATTACACAAAAGGGTAATTTATTTATAGGGCTATTTTAAACACCAGACAGGTTCCCGGAGTTTCGGGTATAATTGTATATTCGCCGGATAACTCGTTCATTCTTCGTTTCATATTTCTAAGGCCGTTACCTTCTTTCTGCCCATCGGGGATTCCGTTTCCGTTATCAGAGATTTTCATAGAGAAATTATTGTCTTCCTGCGAGAAGGAAAGTTTCACCGTATTTGCCTGACTGTGTTTGTACACGTTATTGACAGCTTCTTTTAAGCAGAGAAAAAGATTACGTCTCATTTCTGTGGAGATAGGCGTTTCTACGATGATATCTTCACATTCTGAATACACCATTATTCTTGTTTTCTTCAAAAAGTTTCCGGTATAAAGGATAGCATACTCGATAAAGCTTCCTAAGGTGTCATTTCCTGAATTCAGGCTCCAGAGCATTTCTCTCATGGAGATGTTCATTTCTTCGGAGGTTTTCAAAAGTTCATCGATATCACTTTGCAGATCATCGTCTCCAGCCTTCTGTTTCAGAAATTCTGCCTGAAGTTTCAATGCAGAAATTCCTGCTCCCAGATCATCATGCATATCGTGTGAAATACGCTCCCGTTCCTGTTCCAGCACTTTTTGTTTCTCGAGTTCTTTCTGAAGAAGCTGGTTTTGATGTTCGGATTCTTTGAGTTGTTGTTCTTTAAGGTATAAAAGCTGTTTCCGGTTGTACATTAGTACAATGAAAATAGTAAAAGCAACTAAAAGCACAACCAGGAGTAATGCTATTAAAAAAATAAGTTTTATTTCTGAAGGTAAAGACTTCATTTTCTATCCATCAATTTATATTTGTGTAAAGCAATAAAGAATAAGCCACAGCATACGATATTGATTATATTCAATATCTGTTTCAACAATTTGAGAAATGGTTTATCAATTTCATCCAGCAGATACATAGGAGTAATTCTGAAAAGAAAAAAACAGCTCCATAAAAGTATTGAAGTTGAAATCCAAAAGACAGGATCTTCCGTAATTTTCGATTTACTGATATTGTTTAATTTATAACTGCACCAGTACAATACCTGGAGTATATTGATGACGCAATAGGTAATCGCAATATTCAGATTATACTTATCAACATAAAAAAGCTCAATATTCAGGAGTATAGCTATTACAACTATTATGGATACTACAACCGCTATCTTCTTATTTTTAATGTACCTGAAATAAAAGATGATAAAATAAAAGCTATTGAAAAGATTCAGATAATTATACTGAATTGATTTCGTTGAAATAAGATTAATTTCTGAAAAAAAATCTACAGTAAAATTGACGATTAAATACAACAAAAAATAGTCTTGAGAGGACAATTTGCTTCCTCTCAAAACTATGATTCCTTTTATCAATACCATAAAAGAAATAATATAGTAGGCTGTAATAAGCATTTTATGGCTCTAGGCTTCCCTGATCATAATATGGAAAATCTGCACTGAGCAATTGTTTATTATTATCTGAAGGCATGGTTGCAAGATATAGTGACTCTTTTCCAGTCGCAAAAGTCATAGTCTTTTTCCTTCCAATGCATGGTATAAAATCAAGTCTAACAACATTTTTTCTAAGACAGCCCTCCAAATACATGTGTATTCTATCGATGTATTGTTTTACGAGAATCAAATCATAACGTATACATTCGGCGACATATGCATCGCTTGATGCATTGATAAGAATTTGGCCTACGCGAGTTCTATTGAAGTCCCCAAATGAATTAACATTAATCTCATAATAAGTATCCAAATTAAATATAAAATAATGTTTGGCGGGTTTAGCCTCTGTCTCCGTTTCAACGTGGAAGGAAAGCGTTGCATATAAATATTCTTTTTTACTTTTTAAGAACATTTGATTCTCTTCGCCCAGTATTCTGGAATATTCACTTATGTTACTGTCTGTAATTTCTCTGAAAGAGATTTTCATCAATGTATAACCTTCATTTAAACGGTCTCTGACAAGGGTTTCAAATAAACGGAAGTCGACATATAACTCCTGTGCAAGGTTGGGAACCCGTTGCTGGAATACGCCACTGTTTACCCGAAATTCTTCATCACCAATAGGATGCGTGACAAAAAATTTCACACCATTTTTTACAATATAATCCTTTATCCATTGTTCCTGTTCAGTAAACTCGGTCATTTCATAGAAATCTCTAATTGTTCCTGCTTTCTGCATAGCAACGATGGTTGCTTCCAGGGCACATTTAAAATCGTAAAGTTCTTTTTCCATTTTTTTAGTTTTTTGATTGATTAAATTTATTAACTGCTTCCACTTTATTGTTGACGTGGAGTTTTCTGTAGATATTTCCGACGTGTTTTTTAACAGTATCGATACTAATGAATTTTTTATCCGCAATTTCTTTGTAAAGGAGTCCCTGCGAAAGAAGTTCAAGGATTTCCTTTTCGCGTTCTGTCAGTTCATCGAAGCCTCTGATTTCCGGAAGTTTTTTTTCAAAATGGCTGAGTACTTTCCTTGCAATAGAAAAACTCATGGGTGCACCGCCACTGTATACATCCCGTATGGAAGAAAGAATTTTATCCATACTTTCACCTTTTACCAGATATCCCATAGCACCAGCTTTTAGCGAATTAAAAATCTTTTCATCATCATCAAAACTGGTACACATGATAAACTGTGTATTGGGCATTTCTTTCCGTAATTTTTCAATGATTTCGATTCCTAGCATATCCTGTAATTGAATATCCATCATCACAACATCAGGAGAAATATCGGGTAGATTTGTTATGGCATCATTACCATCAAAGAACTGAGCAATCACTTTCATATCCTTCTGATAATCGATGACCTTCTTCAACGCATTGTTGTAGTTTTTCTCATCTTCTACTATGGCTATGGAAATGCTCATGACTTTGTTTGTTTGAAGCAAATTTCAACAGAAAACAGTTTCAAATCAATTACACTTTTGTGTAATATGAATGTTTGAGTTTGAGGTGATGGTTCAGTTTTTTAGTTTTATTAAATTTAATCAATTTTTGTTTCCAAAAACCATATACGTATAAATATTTCACAATAAATTAAAAACAAAAACAAATAAGACACAATAAATCACCTTAAATTAACAATTATTTCATAATATGATTGAGAATTTGCTGATCAGCCTGCTTACTTCACTATGGAATTTGATTTTCTTAAAAGATCAATCTGTTTTTTTCTTTCCAATCCTATTCCAGCAATATAAAGTGCCCGCTGATGACCTGCTGTAATATTCCAACGTCTCTCAGAATTTTTTGATTGGAAAAACTGCCTCTCTTTAATTTCAAAATTTTCTTTTTCCCAAGCCAAGTATTCAGAGAGAAAAACAAAAGAAATATGCATGAATAACCATTAAATTTTCTCATATTGTAAGGCATGATTTTTGTAAAATCAAATTATAAAATCATATTGAATATCAAATAATATAATCATGAAAAAAAGTCTTTTAGCACTAAGCGCTGTATTGGCACTAGCTGTAGTCAGCTGTAAAAAAAGTGAAAGCGGAAACAAAAGCATTATCAAAACAGACAGTTCAGAAACTGTAGTGACAGACCATAATGGAAAGCTAGATTCGGTAACACAAAGTTCTTCAACAGTAGATATCAACGGAAAGAAAATTGAGAAAACCGATTTTGTTTACAAAGCTACCGACGGCACATTGGTAAAAGTAGTATTTAAAAATGATCCGAAAGAAAATACAGTAGCCATTACCAGCAATAAGAAAACATTTACATTACCTAAATCGGAAACCAAAGGTGATGAAACGATTTACAAGAAAGATGATATGACTGCAAGGGTAAAAGGAGACAGCCTTCACCTTGAACAGGGTAATAATATTATTGAGCTGAAAAGAACTAAAATCTAAATAAAAATTGTCCTTCATTACTGAGGGACATTTTATGTAAAGAACACTAAACAAAAAAACCATCCGGAATCCGGATGGTTTTTTTTATATATCTGAATGAATATTATTCTTCAGTTTTTTCTTCAGTAGTATCAGCTTTAGCTTCTTCTACTTTTTCTTCTACTACAGGAGCATCAGCAACTACTGCTTCCGCTTTTTTAGTAGTAGCAGTTGATCTTCTGCTTCTTCTTGTAGCTTTTTTCTCTTCAGCATTAGGGTTGTAAAGCTCGTTGAAATCTACTAGTTCGATAAGAGCAGTATCAGCAGCATCACCTGGTCTGAATCCTGTCTTGATGATTCTTGTATAACCACCGTTTCTTTCAGCGATTTTAGGAGCTACAGTTCTGAATAATTCAGCAACCGCAAATTTATTTTGAAGGTAAGAGAATACTACTCTTCTGTTGTGTGTAGTATCTTCTTTTGCTTTTGTTAATAGAGGCTCAACATATACTCTTAAAGCTTTAGCTTTAGCTACAGTAGTGTTGATTCTTTTATGCTCAATTAGAGAACAAGCCATATTAGAAAGTAAAGCACTTCTGTGAGAAGCTGTTCTTCCTAAGTGATTGAATTTTTTACCGTGTCTCATTATTAATTATTTATCAGCGTCTAACTTATATTTTGCAACGTCGAAACCGAAGTTAAGACCTTTTGAATGCACTAATTCTTCTAGTTCTGTCAAAGATTTTTTACCAAAATTTCTGAATTTCATCAAATCAGACTTACTGTAAGAAACCAGTTCTCCAAGAGTTTCTACTTCAGCCGCTTTCAGACAGTTAAGGGCTCTTACAGAAAGATCCATATCTGCTAATTTAGACTTAAGAAGTTGTCTTGTGTGAAGAGTTTCTTCATCGTACTGGATAGATGCTTTTACAGCTTCAGTTTCAAGCGTGATTCTCTCATCAGAGAATAACATGAAGTGATAAATTAATATCTTAGAAGCTTCAGTTAAAGCATTCTGAGGGCTGATAGACCCGTCAGTTTCTATATCTAATACAAGTTTTTCGTAGTCTGTTTTTTGCTCTACACGATAATTTTCAATGCTGTATTGTACTTTCTTGATCGGCGTGAAAATAGAGTCGATAGCAATAGTTCCTACAGGAGCATTGTTTGACTTATTTTGTTCAGAAGGAACATACCCTCTTCCTTTTTCAATATTGAAAGTAATTTCGAAAGTTACATCACTGTTTAGGTTGCAGATCACTAGATCCGGGTTCAGAACCTCAAATCCATTGATAGACTTTCCTAAATCACCAGCAGTAATAACCGTTTGACCTGAAACTTTAGCAACAACCTGCTCGTTAGCCTGGCCTTCTGCTGCAGCTTTTAATCTTACCTGCTTAAGGTTAAGAATAATTTCGGTAACGTCTTCGATTACTCCTGGAATAGTTGAAAATTCGTGCTCTACACCTTCTATTTTGATAGATGAAATAGCGTATCCTTCCAGAGAAGAAAGCAACACTCTTCTCAAAGCATTACCGATTGTAAGCCCGAAACCTGGTTCTAAAGGTCTGAATTCAAATTGACCTTTAAATTCATCAGAGTTAAGTAAAATTACTTTATCGGGTTTTATGAATTGTAAAATTGCCATATTATTGGGTTGAGCAAAAATTTGATTAAAAAATTATTTAGAGTAAAGTTCGACGATAAGGTTCTCCTTAATGTCCTCCGGAATCTGGATTCTTTCAGGAGCAGAAATGAAGGTACCTTCTTTCTTCTCATCGTTGAATTGTAACCACTCATAGTTTGACTTAGAAGCCAATGCATTGGTAACAACTTCAAGAGACTTAGACTTTTCTCTTACAGCGATTACATCACCAGCTTTTACCAAGTAAGAAGGGATATTAAGAATCTCTCCGTTCACAGTGATGTGTCTGTGAGAAACTAATTGTCTCGCTCCAGATCTTGTTTTAGCAAAACCTAATCTGAACACTACGTTATCCAATCTTGATTCACAAAGTTGTAATAGAACTTCCCCTGTTACACCTTTACTTCTGTGTGCCTTGTCAAATAAGTTAGCAAACTGTCTTTCTAAAATACCGTAAGTATATTTAGCTTTTTGTTTTTCAGCTAACTGAACTGCATATTCTGATTTTTTAGCACCTCTTCTTTTGTTAGGACCGTGTTGTCCTGGCGGTTGGTTTTTTCTCTTTTCGAAGTTTTTGTCATCTCCGTAGATTGCAGCACCAAACTTTCTAGCAATCTTAGTTTTAGGTCCAATATATCTTGCCATAATGGGTAAATTCTAAAAATTAAACTCTTCTTCTTTTTGGTGGTCTACATCCGTTGTGTGGCATTGGAGTCACATCAACGATTTCGCTAACTTCAATTCCTGAATTGTGAATAGATCTGATAGCAGATTCTCTACCTGCACCTGGACCTTTCACAAACACCTTTACTCTTCTTAAACCAGCTTCGTGAGCTACAGCAGAGCAATTTTCAGCTGCCATCTGAGCAGCAAATGGAGTATTCTTTTTAGAACCTCTGAAACCCATTTTACCGGCAGAAGCCCAAGAGATAACCTCTCCGTTTTTATTTGTTAAAGAAATGATGATGTTATTGAAAGAAGCCTGAATATGCGCTTCTCCAATAGCTTCAACTTTTACTTTTCTCTTCTTAACTACTTTAGTTTGTTTTGCCATAATTCCTAACGATTATTTACTAGCTTTTTTCTTGTTAGCAACAGTTTTTCTCTTTCCTTTTCTGGTTCTAGAGTTGTTTTTCGTTCTCTGGCCTCTTAAAGGTAATCCAAGTCTGTGACGTATTCCTCGTTGGCATCCTATGTCCATCAATCTCTTGATGTTCAATTGCACTTCAGATCTTAATTCTCCTTCAACTTTTACGTTTTCTAAGATATAAGTTCTGATGGCAGCCAATTCATCGTCATTCCATTCGTTGACTTTTTTGTCTTCGCTGATACCGGCAGCTTTAAGGATTTCAGAAGAAGTACTTCTTCCAACACCATAAATGTAAGTTAAACCGATAACTCCTCTTTTGTTTTTTGGTAAATCAATACCTGCAATTCTCGCCATAATTTAATTAACCTTGTCTTTGTTTAAATTTTGGGTTCTTCTTGTTGATTACGAACAGTACACCTTTTCTGCGTACGATTTTGCAATCAGCGCTTCTTTTTTTAATTGATGCTCTTACTTTCATTTTGATAGTATTTATTTTTTAACAAGAGCCAAATGGAGATCCGAAGATTCCATTTGGCGTTTGTTTAATATCTAAATGTGATTCTCCCTTTTGATAAATCATAAGGAGACATTTCTAGTTTTACCTTATCACCAGGTAAAAGTTTAATATAATGCATTCTCATTTTACCAGAAATATGAGCGATAAGAATATGCCCATTTTCTAGTTCTACACGGAACTGAGCGTTCGAAAGTGCTTCCGTTATAACGCCGTCTTGTTCAATATGTTTTTGTTTTGCCATAAATTAATATCCAGTCGTTCTTGATAATTTAGACTGCATTAAGCCATCATAATGATGGTTCAGCAGATATGTATTAATCTGTTGAACTGTATCTAAAATTACACCCACCATAATTAATAGGGACGTTCCCCCAAAAAATAGGGCAAACGCATCTGTCTGAACAAAGGTTCCATGCACAATTGCCGGAAGGATTGCAAAGATAGACAAAAATATTGCACCTGGCAAGGTAATTTTTGATAAAATATCATCTAAATAATCAGCGGTCTCTTTTCCTGGTCTTACTTTTGGTACTAAACCTCCATTTCTCTTCAAATCATCAGCCATCTGGTTTACCGGAATTGTAATCGCAGTATAGAAAAATGAGAAGATAATAATTAATAGCGCAAACAATACGTTGTACTGCCAGCTAAAAACATTCTTGAAACCTGCAAGAAAAGTATTAGACTCATCGAATTTTGTTAATAATCCTGGTACGAACATCAATGCCTGAGCAAAGATAATCGGCATTACACCAGCAGCATTTACTTTCAATGGAATCCATTGTCTTGCTCCCTGCATAAGATTTCTGTTTACACCTCCTCTTGCTTGAGCTCTGCTTACATACTGAATTGGGATTTTTCTAACAGCAACTGATAAGATCACTGCTAAAAGAACAACCACCATCCAGAATAATACTTCAATAAGGATCATGATAGATCCCATTCCTCCTTTTCCGTTCTGCACGGCCATCTCCTGTACGAATGCCTCAGGCAATCTTGAAAGGATCCCCACCATAATAAGGATAGAGATACCATTTCCGATTCCTTTATCGGTAATCTTTTCACCTAGCCACATTGCAAATACTGAACCGGCAACCAAAATAACAATACTTGGTAACCAGAACATGATTGAATTTGGCTCTACATAGTATGCAGACTGGAACTGAGCATATGGTAAGAATAATTGAGTAATAGAAGTTAAGTAAGAAGGCGCCTGTACCAGACAAACTCCAATCGTTAACCATCTTGTAATTTGGTTCAATGTATTTCTACCTGACTCTCCATCTTTCTGAAGCTTCTGAAGATAAGGAATAGCCATCCCCATCAACTGAACAATAATAGAAGCAGAAATATAAGGCATGATTCCTAACGCCATTACGGAAGCGTGGCTGAAAGCTCCCCCCGTAAACGACGAAAGCAAGCCAAGGAGACCTGCTCCTTGCTTGTTACCGCCTTGATTTTTATAATGCTCTAAGAGATCTCCCACCTCTGCAAGGTTAATTGCAGGAAGCGAGATATAAGATGCGAATCTATACACAAGGATAATACCTAAAGTAAAGAGAATTTTATCTCTAAGTTCTTTAAGACTCCAAATATTTTTAAGTGTTTGTATAAATTCTTTCATTAGTAAGTATTATAAGGTAATTGCTTTTCCACCTGCTTTAGCAATAAGCTCTTCAGCAGATTTAGTGAATTTGTCAGCAGAGATTGAAACCGCAGATTTCAATTCTCCTCTACCCATAATTTTCACTAATTCGTTTTTAGAAATTATCCCGTTTGCTATTAGAACTTCTTTCGTGATTTCTCCAGTGATGGATTTGTTCTCGATTAAAGTTTGGATAGTATCAAGGTTAACTCCTCTAAACTCTTTTCTGTTTACGTTTTTGAATCCGAATTTAGGTAATCTTCTTTGTAAAGGCATCTGTCCACCTTCGAAACCGATTTTTTGAGAATAACCAGCTCTAGCTTTCTGACCTTTGTGTCCTTTTGTTGAAGTACCTCCTTTTCCACTACCTTGACCTCTACCAATTCTCTTTGAGTTGAAAGTAGATCCTGCAGCAGGTTTTATGTTATTTAAATTCATTTTAATTTCTCTTTTATAAAATTATTTTTGAACTTCAAGTAAGTGTCCTACAGCAGCGATCATTCCTAAGATGGAAGGAGTAGCTTCATGTTCTACAACTTGGTGAAGTTTTTTTAATCCTAATGCTTCAAGCGTTCTCTTTTGGGTTTTTGTTCTACCAATAGCGCTTCTTACTTGCTTTACTTTAATTGTTGCCATTGCTTTAATTATTAACCGTTAAACACTTTACTTAGAGAAATCCCTCTCATTCTAGCGATTTCTTCAGGTCTTCTGATGTCTAATAACGCTTTGAAAGTAGCTTTCACCACGTTGTGAGGGTTAGAAGATCCTTTAGATTTTGAAAGGATATCGTGAATACCAGCAGATTCCAATACCGCTCTTACCGCACCTCCGGCGATCAATCCTGTACCGTGAGAAGCAGGTCTTAAGAAGATATCTGCACCACCGTATCTAGCAGTAGTTTGGTGAGGGATAGTATGGTTCATTACAGGAACTTTCACAAGGTTTTTCTTAGCGTCTTCAACTGCTTTAGCAATTGCAGAAGCAACCTCTTTAGATTTTCCTAAACCGAAACCGATAACACCTTCTTCGTTACCTACTACAACAATAGCAGAAAATCCGAAAGCTCTACCTCCTTTGGTTACTTTTGTTACTCTGTTAACAGCTACGAGACGATCTTTTAATTCTAATCCTCCCGGTTTTACTCTTTCTATATTATCTAGTCCTAACATATTTTCCGAAATTTAATGATTAGAATTTAAGTCCACCTTCTCTTGCACCATCAGCCAGAGCTTTTACTCTACCGTGGTATACGAATCCGTTTCTGTCAAATACAATACTTTCGATTCCTGCAGCGATAGCTTTAGCAGCGATAGCTTTACCAACAGCAGCAGAAACTTCAGTCTTAGTACCTTTAGCGTCTACACCTTTCTCTCTTGAAGAAGCTGATGCTAAAGTTTTACCATTTTTATCGTCGATTAACTGAGCGTAAATTTCCTTATTACTTTTGTATACAGATAATCTTGGCAATTCAGAAGATCCAGAGATTTTCCCTCTTACTCTTCTTTTGATTCTTATTCTTTTTTCTAATTTACTTAATGCCATAATACTTATAATTTATTAAGCAGATTTACCAGCTTTACGTCTAACAATTTCTCCTACGAATCTTACACCTTTTCCTTTGTATGGTTCAGGTTTTCTGAAAGAACGGATCTTTGCAGCTACCATTCCTAGAAGTTGGTTGTCGTGAGACGTTAAAGTAATAATTGGGTTTTTACCTTTTTCAGTCAATGTATCAACTTTTACTTCACTTGGAAGTTCTAATACGATACCGTGAGAGAATCCTAAAGCCAACTCAAGTTTTTGACCTGCGTGTGAAGCTCTATATCCTACCCCTACTAGTTCAAGTTTCTTTTCGAAACCTGCACTTACACCAACAATCATGTTGTTGATTAACGCTCTGTATAAACCGTGAAGCGCTTTGTGTTGTTTAGAATCAGATGGTCTGTTTACGTTAAGTTCACCATCTTTTTGTTCTATAGTAATTCCTGCAGTAAGCTCCTGAGAAAGTTCTCCTTTAGCTCCTTTTACAGTTACTACACCGTTGTTTTCAGTGATTGTAACTCCTGCTGGAATTGTTATAATTGCTTTACCAATTCTTGACATTTTCCTCTGATTAAAAATTAATAAACATAGCAGATTACTTCACCGCCTACTTTCTCTTCTCTAGCTTTCTTGTCAGTCATTACTCCTTTAGAAGTAGAGATGATAGAAATACCCAAACCGTTTAGTACTCTTGGAAGCTCAGCTGAACCTTTGTACTGTCTCAAACCTGGTCTAGAAGCTCTTTGGATAGACTTGATAGCCGGTTTGTTAGTTTGCTTATCATACTTTAAAGCGATTTTGATCACTCCTTGAACAGCGTTATCTTCAAACTTGTAGTTTAAGATATACCCTTGATCAAATAGGATCTTAGTAATCTCCTTTTTGATTTTCGATGCAGGAATTTCCACCACTTTGTGGCCTGCGCTTTGTGCGTTCCTTACTCTAGTTAGGAAATCTGAAATTGGATCTGTTACCATTTTTCTTTTATAAATTATTGGTTAAAGAACAATCAGTTTTGCAAAGACTTGAAGAGTAAAATATCAGACTTCAGAAATCTTCGGTCTGATATTTTTATCTTTAGTATCTGAACAACTTAATTGTTCCGATTTTTTAATTAGTAATAATTACCAACTAGCTTTTCTTACACCTGGGATAAGACCGTTGTTTGCCATTTCTCTGAAAGTTACTCTGGAAATACCGAACGTTCTCATGTATCCTCTTGGTCTACCTGTTAGTTTACATCTGTTGTGTAATCTTACAGGAGAAGCATTTTTAGGCAATTTTTGAAGTCCTTCGTAATCACCAGCTTCTTTAAGAGCTTGTCTTTTAGCAGCGTATTTAGCAACTAGTGCTTCTCTTTTGCGCTCACGCGCTTTCATTGATTCTTTAGCCATTTCTTAGTTCTTTTTAAATGGTAAACCGAAGTGAGTTAATAATGCTTTAGCTTCTTTATCTGTTTTCGCAGTAGTAACGAAAGTGATGTCCATCCCCTGGATTTTTTTCACTTTGTCAATTACGATTTCAGGGAAGATAATCTGCTCAGTAATACCTAAGTTGTAGTTACCTCTACCATCGAAACCATCAGCTTTGATTCCAGAGAAATCTCTGATACGAGGCAAAGCAGAAGCAGTAAGTCTGTCTAAGAATTCATACATCTGGTTTCCTCTTAGGGTAACCTTTGCACCTACTGGCATACCTTTTCTCAATTTGAAAGCAGCTTCGTCTTTCTTAGAGATTGTACCAACAGCTTTTTGACCTGTGATATTTGTAAGCTCTTCTACAGCATAATCAATGATTTTTTTGTCTGCAGTAGCATCACCTAAACCTTGTGATACAACGATTTTCTCTAATTTAGGTACTTGCATTACTGACTTATACCCGAATTCTTCCATCATTGCAGGAACAATTGTCTCTTTATATGCTTTTTTGGGTCTTGCTATATATTCCATGTTAATTCAAATTATAAAGTTTCACCCGTTTTTTTGTTAATTCTTACTTTCTTATCTCCTTCGATTTTGTAACCGATTTTGATAGCTTTTCCGTCTTTACCAACTAAAGCTACGTTTGAGATATGAATAGAAGCTTCCTTCTCAGTAATTCCTCCTTGAGGATTAGAAGCTGAAGGCTTAACGTGTTTTTTAACGATGTTAAGTCCTGCAACGATTACTCTTGGGTCTCTACCTTCTTTCTTGATCACTTCAATAACTTCACCAGTCTTACCTTTGATATCTTTCTTACCAGTAGTAATGATTACGTTATCTCCTCTTTTTATTTTTAACTTTGACATTTCTTTTAAAAATTTTTAAAATTAAAGTACTTCAGGAGCTAATGAAATGATTTTCATATATTCTTTGTCTCTCAACTCACGAGCAACTGGTCCGAAAACACGCGTTCCTCTCATTTCTCCCGCTGCGTTTAGTAATACACAAGCATTGTCGTCGAATTTGATGTATGAACCATCTTTTCTTCTTACTGCTTTTTTAGTTCTTACTACTACAGCTTTAGATACCTGACCTTTTTTTGCGTTTCCAGATGGCGTAGAATCCTTGATCGTAACAACGATTTTATCACCAACTGAAGCATATCTTCTTCTGGTTCCTCCCAGAACTCTGATAACTAGTACTTCTTTAGCACCTGTGTTATCAGCAACTTTTAATCTTGATTCTGTTTGTAACATTATTACTTAGCTTTTTCAATGATTCTTACTAATCTCCATCTCTTGCTCTTGCTCAAAGGTCTAGTTTCCTGGATCAAAACTGTATCACCTTCTGTGCATTCGTTGTTCTCGTCGTGTGCAGTATATTTTTTCGTTTTCAAAACGAATTTACCGTACATCGGGTGCTTTACTCTTGTAGTTTCACTAACAACAATAGTTTTTTCCATTTTATTGCTGGAAACCACTCCGATTCTTTCTTTTCTTAAATTTCTATCCATTGTAAAATGAAATTATTGTTTGTTAGTTAACTCAGTGTTTAGTCTTGCGATTGTTTTTCTCAAATCTCTGATTTGAATCGGGTTTTCAATTGGGCTGATTGCATGAGCCAATTTCAATTTAGAATATTGAGCTTTTGCTTCAGTTAATTGAGCTTGAATATCACCCGCGCTTAAATTTTTAATATCAGCATTTTTCATTGTATTCAAAGATTATAGAGGTTTAACAAAATCGTTAGCAACGATGAATTTAGTAACTACTGGTAATTTTTGTGCAGCAAGTCTAAGAGCTTCCTTAGCGATATCGTAAGGTACACCTCCAACTTCGAACATAATTTTACCTGGTTTTACTACAGCTACCCAGTATTCAACAGCACCCTTACCTTTACCCATACGTACTTCCGCTGGTTTCTTAGTAATTGGCTTATCCGGGAAGATTTTGATCCATAGTTGACCTTCTCTCTTCATATATCTTGTCGCAGCGATACGAGCTGCTTCAATCTGTCTTGCAGTGATCCAAGCTCCTTCCGTTGCTTTGATCCCAAAAGTTCCGTATGCAAGTTGACTACCTCTTTGGGCATTCCCCTTCATCTTCATCTTGTGAACTCTACGGAATTTGGTTCTTTTTGGTTGTAACATAATTTCTAAATTTTAGATTTTAGATTTTAGATTTTAGATTTTTTTTAATTTTAAAAAAGTAACGGTAATTTAAAATTCAAAATTTCTAATCTAAAATTTTAATTATTATTGTTATTGTTGTTGTTTTTTCTAGGTCTTCTGTTGTCTCTGTCTCCTCCTCTGTTTCCTCTGTCTGACTGACCTCCTTTTTTCTGTTGTCCCACTAGTGGAGAAAGTTCTCTTTTACCGTAAACTTCACCTTTCATGATCCAAACTTTAACTCCTAGTCTACCGTAAGTAGTGTGAGCTTCTGCCCAGTGGTAATCGATATCAGCTCTGAAAGTTGACAATGGAATTCTTCCTTCTTTGAAAGATTCTGATCTTGCCATTTCAGCTCCGTTTAATCTACCAGAAATCTGAACTTTGATACCTTCAGCACCCATTCTCATAGTACTTGCCATTGCCATTTTAACAGCTCTTCTGTAAGAAATTCTGTTTTCAATTTGCTTAGAAATACTATCAGCAACTAGTACAGCATCTAATTCAGGTCTTTTGATTTCGAAAATGTTGATTTGAATATCCTTACCTGTAAGTTTCTTCAACTCTTCTTTCAATTTATCAACTTCCTGACCTCCTTTACCGATGATAAGTCCCGGTCTAGCAGTAGTAATAGTTACTGTAACTAATTTTAAAGTTCTTTCAATATAAATTTTTGAAATACCACCTTTAGATAATCTAGCTTCAAGGTATCTTCTGATTTTGTAGTCTTCAGCGATTCTGTCTCCATAATCGTTTCCACCAAACCAGTTAGAATCCCATCCTCTGATGATACCTAATCTGTTACCAATTGGATTTGTCTTCTGTCCCATACCTTGATTAATTTTCTTTGTTACCTAAGATTAATGTAACGTGGTTAGATCTTTTTCTGATTCTATACCCTCTACCTTGCGGAGCTGGTCTTAGTCTCTTCAATTGTCTTGCACTATCCACAAATATTTCTTTAACGATAAGGTTTGCTTCCTCGATGTCAGCACCTTCGTTTTTCACTTGCCAGTTAGCCATAGCAGAAAGAAGTAATTTCTCTAACTTGTTAGAAGCATCCTTCTTAGAATATTTTAGGATATAAAGTGCTTTGTCTACCTGCTCTCCTCTAATGATATCAGCAACTAATCTCATTTTTCTTGGAGAAGACGGGCAATTATTTAATGAAGCTTTTACAACGTCTTTGTTAGCTTCTTTTCTTGCGATTGAACTATCTTGTTTTCTTGATCCCATGATTATCTGCTTCCTTTGTTTTTGTTACCACCATGACCTCTGAAAGATCTTGTTGGAGAAAATTCGCCTAACTTGTGACCAACCATGTTTTCTGTAACGTAAACCGGGATAAAAGATTTCCCGTTGTGTACAGCAATAGTTTGTCCTACGAAGTCCGGAGAGATCATAGATGCTCTAGACCAAGTTTTGATAACTGTCTTCTTACCAGACTCTATATTTGCCTGAACCTTCTTATCTAAAGTATGATGAATGAACGGTCCTTTCTTAAGTGATCTTGCCATAATTATTTTCTTTTAGATACGATGTAACGGTTAGACACTTTGTTTTTCTTTCTAGTTTTGTAACCTTTAGCTGGTTTACCGTTTCTAGATCTTGGGTGACCTCCTGAAGAACGTCCTTCACCACCACCCATTGGGTGATCTACTGGGTTCATTACAACCGCTCTTGTTCTTGGTCTTCTACCTAACCATCTGCTTCTACCAGCCTTACCTGATACAGTTAATTGGTGATCTGAGTTGGAAACAGAACCAATCATTGCCATACATTCAGTAAGGATCATTCTTGATTCTCCTGAAGGCAACTTGATGATTGCATATTTACCATCTCTGGAAGTTAATTGAGCTGAAGAACCAGCACTTCTTGCTAAAATTGCACCTTGTCCAGGCTTCATTTCAACACAAGAGATTACAGTACCCAATGGAATGTTTTTCAATTTCATTGCGTTACCTACGTTTGGTTCAACGCTTTCTCCTGATACTACTTTCTGATCAACTTTGATACCGTTTGGAGCGATGATATATCTCTTCTCTCCGTCTGCGTACTCTAATAAAGCGATAAATGCAGTTCTGTTTGGATCGTATTCTACAGATTTTACAGTGGCTTCAACGTTTGCTTTGTTTCTTTTGAAGTCAATAATTCTGTATTTCTTTTTGTGTCCACCTCCGGTGTAACGCATGGTCATTTTACCTGTTTGGTTACGTCCACCTGACTTTTTAATACCAACTGTTAGAGATTTCTCTGGTTTGTTGGTAGTAATTTCCTCAAAATTGTTTACAATTCTGAATCTCTGTCCCGGGGTGATAGGTTTTAATTTTCTAACAGACATTACTATTATTTATAATTAATAATTAATTTACAGCAAAAATATCGATAACCTCACCTTCAGCAAGTTTGATTACCGCTTTTTTCAATTTATTTGTCTTTCCTACTTGAAGACCTTTTTTAGTGTACTTTGAAGAAACCTTCGGAGCATAAATCATTGTGTTAACGTCTGCTACTTTTACACCGTAAGCTGCTTCAACAGCTTTTTTGATCTCGATTTTATTCGCCTTAGGATTCACTAAGAAAGAATAAGAACCTCTTAAATCTGTAAGGTAATTAGCCTTTTCTGAAATAACTGGTTTAATAATAACTGACATGATTTATTTCTTTAAATTTTCCTGGAATTTTTCAACTGCACCTTCGAAGAAAATGATCTCACCAGCGTTTACTAAATCGTAAGAACTGATCTCGTTGAAGTTCATTACTTTAGTTTTAGGTAAGTTTCTTGAAGATAAATACACATTCTTGTTAGCTTCAGGAAGAACGAATAAAGATTTTTTACCGTTAAGTTCCAATGCATTTAATACATTGATGAAATCTTTAGTCTTAGGAGCGTCAAAGCTCACATCTTCTAAAACTTTAATGCTGTTGTCTCTCATTTTTTGAGATAAAACAGATTTTTTAGCCAATCTCTTAAGAGCTTTGTTCAGTTTGAATCTGTAATCTCTTGGTTTTGGTCCGAATACTCTACCTCCACCTCTGAATACTGGAGATTTGATATCTCCGTATCTAGCAGATCCTGATCCTTTTTGCTTCTTAAGCTTTTTAGTAGAAGCAGTAATTTCGCTTCTTTCTTTTGCTTTATGAGTACCTTGTCTTTGAGCAGCAAGATACTGTTTAACTTCTAAGTAAACCGCGTGCTGATTTGGCTCAATTCCGAATACTGTTTCGTCTAGAGTTACTTTTCTTCCGGTCTCCTTTCCTGATGTATTTAATACTACTAGTTCCATTTTCTGATAATTACATAAGAATTTTTAGCTCCCGGAACAGCACCTTTTACTACTAAAAGATTTTGTTCTTGATCAACTTTTAACACTTGAAGGTTTTGAACAGTTACCTGCTTACCTCCCATTCTTCCAGCCATTCTCATCCCTTTGAATACTCTTGAAGGGTCTGAACCAGCACCGATAGAACCTGGAGCTCTAAGTCTGTTGTGCTGACCATGAGTTGCCTGCATTACACCTCCAAATCCGTGTCTCTTAACAACACCCTGGAAGCCTTTACCTTTTGAAGTTCCTGTTACGTCAACATATTCACCTTCAGCGAATAAATCAACTTTTACTTCTTCTCCTACTTTCACTTCAGCGAATCCGTTGTGGAATTCTACTAATTTAGCTTTAGGAGCAGAACCAGCCTTTTTAAAATGGCCAGCTAACGCTTTACCAACGTTCTTCTCACTCTTGTCATCGAAACCTAACTGAACAGCTGTATAACCGTCGTTTTCTAAGGTTCTGACCTGTAAAACCGAGCATGGACCAGCTTGAATAACTGTACAAGGAATGTTTTTCCCTTCTTCGTTAAACAAAGATGTCATACCGATTTTTTTACCAATAATACCTGACATTGTTTATATTATAATAAAATTTATCCTTTATTTATCACCATTTTTCGGAAGTCTGAAGTAATTTCTACTTTTGATATAGGCATACTACGCCCCTAAAATGAGTGTGCAAATTTATGAATAATTTTGTAACTGACAAATATTTCGACTAAAATATTTTGATTTTTAATCAATTAGATAATTTTGAAAAAATTCAGAACCAATTTCCCAAAGATTTATTTTGATTTTTAAAAAGAAATTAAGATGAAGACCTTACTGAGCCATTACCTTCACTCCCACTTCTTCCAGCCCGGCCCTGTCCTCAGCACAAATGCCACTATCCGTAATAAGATAATCCACCTGATCCAAGGCTGCAATCTTTCCGAATCCTTTCTTATTTAGTTTGGAAGAATCCGCAAGAATCACCGTCTGATCTGCACATTCCATCATAATCTGATTCAGATGAGCTTCTGCAGCATTGGAAGTACTGATTCCGAACTCAGGATCAATTCCATCTACGCCCAGAAAAAGTTTATTGCAAGAAAACTGTTTTAGAATTCCTTCAGAAATAGAACCCACTATAGAAGTAGAGCTTTTTCGTACCTCGCCTCCCAATTGTATAATATTAATGTTAGGATTATTACAAAGTTCAATTGCCACCCGTAAAGAAGATGTCAATACCGTAAGCGGCCCAAAATTCACCAGCATTCTGGCAAGGTAATGCATTGTTGTCCCGGATGCCAGTATAATACAGTCGTTTTCCTGAATCAATGACAATGCTGCTTTGGCAATCACCTGTTTCGCCTCCACATTGATGCTTTCTTTCTCCCCTACATTTTTTTCATAAGCATACCTTACCTGCTTGCTTGCTCCTCCATGATTTCTGAAAAGAAGCCCCAGGCTTTCGAGATAGTTCAGATCCTTTCGGATCGTAACTGAAGAAACATTGAGCCTTTCACACAGATCCTGAACAAGCACATGTCCTTTCTCATCCAGCTCTTTAAGTATTGCATCCTGCCTTGGTAATAGCTTTTCCATTTTATTCGTTTCATCAAAATTACCGTTTTTTTTCGACATCCTAAAATTTCATTTATTTTCTTTTTGCTTTCATTTTTAATTTATATATTTGAAAACGAAACATAAACGAAACATTTATGAAACGAAACGAAGAACTCAGTAAGTTAACCAATGTAAAAGAATGGGACTTTATTGTCATAGGAGGAGGAGCCAGTGGTTTAGGTTCAGCATTAGATGCGGTAAGCAGGGGATTCAAAACTTTATTGCTTGAATCTCATGACTTCGCAAAAGCAACATCCAGCAGAAGTACCAAATTGGTACACGGCGGAGTTAGATATCTCGCTCAGGGAGATGTCGGATTGGTAAAAGAAGCATTAAAGGAAAGAGGACTCTTAGCAAAGAACGCAGCTCATATCGTAAAAAATCAGTCTTTCATTATCCCCAACTACACATGGTGGGGAGGAATCTACTATAAGATAGGTTTATCTGTTTATGATTTCCTTGCGGGAAAACTAAGCCTGGGTAAAACGAAATACATCAGCAAAGCGAAAACAGTGGAAAAGCTTCCTACTATTGAACAAAATCATTTAATGAGTGGTGTTGTTTACCAGGACGGACAGTTTGACGATGCCAGACTTGCGATCAACCTTACCCAAACGATCATTGAGAAAGGGGGAAGTGCTGTTAACTATGTGAAAGTAATCAACCTTTTGAAAGATGCTTCTGATAAAGTAATAGGCGTCGTTGCAGAAGACCAGTTTTCTAAACAGCAATATCAGATACACGGTAAAGTAGTGATCAACGCCACCGGTGTATTTACAAATGATATTCTTAATATGAACAACCCTAAGCATGGTAAACTGGTAGTACCAAGTCAGGGAATTCACCTGGTACTGGATAAATCCTTCCTGAAAAGCGATGATGCCATCATGATTCCGAAAACATCGGACGGCAGGGTTTTATTTGTTGTGCCATGGCATGACAGAGCCTTGGTAGGAACTACCGATACTCTTTTGAAGGACGAAAGCTTTGAGCCTCGTGCACTGGAAGAAGAAATCAGCTTTGTTTTAAATACAGCAAGACAATATTTGGCTAAAAAGCCAACGCGTGAAGATGTAAAATCTGTTTTCGCGGGTCTTCGTCCGCTTGCAGCTCCTAAAGACGGAAGCAAAAGTACCAAAGAAGTTTCCCGAAGCCATAAAGTTATTACTTCAGAAACCGGATTAGTTTCTATTATCGGAGGAAAATGGACTACCTACCGTAAAATGGCAGAAGACACCGTAGACGAAGCAATGAAAGTTCACAGGCTGGGAAATAACCCATCTAAAACGGAGCATCTTTCTATTCATGGAAATATAAAACCGGAACAGGTAGACCGAACCAACCATCTCTACGTGTATGGATCTGATATTCCTGCTATCAAAGCATTACAACAAAGCAATCCGCGTTACGCTCAGAAAATCCATCCGGATCACCCTTTCACCGTAGCAGAAGTAGTATGGGCTGTAAGAGCCGAAATGGCAGAAACCATTGAAGATATTCTGGCAAGAAGAGTACGTCTACTGTTCCTGGATGCCAGAGCAGCTATAGACAGTGCTCATAACGTAGCAAGAATCATTGCTGAAGAGAAAGGATATTCTGAAGAATGGGCGCAGCAGCAGGAAAATGAATTCATTGAATTGGCAAGAGGGTATTTATTAACACCTTACTCCCCTAAAGTTATCAACCTAAATTAGCACTATATACATGAATGAAAAGCTTATCCTCGCTCTAGATCAGGGAACAACTTCCTCCAGAGCGATTCTCTTCAACCATAGTGGAGAAATAGAATATGTATCTCAAAAAGATTTCAGACAAATATTTCCTACCCCAGGCTGGGTAGAGCACGATCCAAACGAAATCTGGTCTTCGCAGATCTCCGTAGCAGCAGAAATTATAGCAAAAGCAGGAATCTCCGGATTGGAAGTTGCCGCTATCGGAATTACCAACCAACGTGAAACTACCATTGTTTGGGATAAGGAAACCGGCGAACCTATCTACAATGCTATTGTATGGCAGGACCGAAGAACTTCAAAATACTGCGACGAACTGAAAGAACAAGGACATGCAGAAAAGATCAAAGAAAAAACAGGATTGGTTCTGGATGCTTACTTTTCAGCCACTAAGCTAAAATGGATTCTTGATAACGTAGAAGGAGCAAGACAGAAAGCTGAAGAAGGAAAATTATGTTTCGGAACTGTTGATACATGGCTTGTATGGAAACTGACTCGTGGAAAAATGTTTATCACTGATGTTTCCAACGCCAGCAGAACAATGCTTCTTAATATTCATACTTTAGAATGGGATAATGATTTATTAGAATTGTTCGACATTCCTAAAAACATTCTTCCTGAAGTAAAACAAAGCAGTGAGATATACGGAGAGACCGCTACTACTCTATTCTCTACCAAAATTCCAATTGCGGGTATTGCCGGCGACCAGCAGGCTGCTTTATTCGGACAGATGTGCACCACTCCGGGAATGGTAAAAAACACTTACGGAACAGGATGCTTCTTGCTAATGAATACAGGAACAGAAGCTGTTTCTTCTAAAAACAATCTTCTAACAACAGTAGCCTGGAAAATCAATGGAGAAGTCAACTACGCTCTCGAAGGAAGTGTATTCGTAGGAGGTGCCGCCATCCAATGGCTAAGAGATGGTCTTAAGCTTATTCATTCTTCTGATCAGGTGAATGAACTGGCCGCTTCAGTAGAAGATAATGGAGGCGTTTATTTTGTTCCTGCATTAACTGGCCTTGGTGCTCCTTACTGGGATCAGTATGCCCGTGGAACTATTGTAGGAATTACCCGCGGAACGACCGATGCCCATATCGCAAGAGCAACCCTGGAAGGAATTGCATTTCAGGTTTATGATATTGTAAAAGCAATGGAAGCCGATTCCGGAAGAGCAAGTCTTGAATTAAGAGTAGACGGTGGTGCTTCTGCCAGTGACCTTCTGATGCAAATACAATCTGACCTTTTCGGATTTAAAATCACAAGACCGAAAACACTGGAAACTACAGCTCTTGGAGCCGCCTACCTTGCAGGACTTGCAGTAGGATACTGGAAAAGTATAGACGAAATCCAGGAACAATGGATTGTAGATAAAGATTTCCACCCTCAATTAAACAGAGAACAGGTGGATAAAATGACCCATTTCTGGAAGAAAGCTGTAAAAAGCGCTCAAAGCTGGATAGAAGATTAACTCACTCATCAAAAAAAACTTATATGACCCCATTTATTGCAGAAGTAATCGGAACGATGCTTCTTATATTGTTAGGCAACGGTGTTGTAGCCAATGTTGTCTTAAAAGATACGAAAGGAAATAATTCCGGATGGATTGTTATTACTACCGCATGGGCATTGGCCGTATTTGTGGGAGTAACCGTTGCAGGGCCAATAAGTGGGGCCCATCTGAATCCGGCTGTAACCATTGGTCTTGCGACTGCAGGAAAGTTTTCGTGGGACCTGGTTCCCTCTTATATTGCAGCGCAAATGATCGGAGGAATGCTGGGTGCATTTTTAGTATGGCTGTTTCATAAAGATCATTTTGCCATTACGGAAGATGAAGGAGCAAAACTGGCATGTTTCAGTACAGGCCCGGCTATCAGAAAAACATCTTCCAATCTTATCAGTGAGATCATCGGAACTTTTGTACTGGTATTCTGTGTTTTCTACTTTGCAGATCCAAGTATTTCTTTGCACGCAGATCCAACAGCCAAAGTAGGATTGGGTTCTATTGGAGCCATTCCTGTTACGTTTGTAGTATGGGCAATTGGTTTATCCCTGGGAGGAACTACGGGCTATGCCATTAACCCGGCAAGAGATCTTGCACCAAGAATTATGCACGCAATTTTACCTGTAAAAGGGAGCAGTGACTGGAGCTATGCGTGGATTCCTGTAGTAGGTCCGGTTACAGGAGCCATTATCGCAGCAGTATTATATGGATTCTTAAAATAAAACACACGATGAAAAAAATCTTAAAAGGAATCTTCTTTCTTGTTTTGGGCACAGGAAGGTTATTTTCGCAGGAAAGTGGTGAAAACAAGGAATCCAGAGAAGGCAGACTTGATTTTACAGCCAATATTCAGAATAATCACTTGTGGAGAGGCCTTATCATCACCGATAAACCTGTTGTAATGGGAAATCTGTCATATGCCCTGGATGCGGAGAAGAAATGGAAGGTAGGAATCTGGGGAGCATCTGCACTGGCAGATGATAAAGACAACACCCATTATAAAGAGATCAATTATTATATTCAATATTCTGACGGACGTTTTTATATCGGACTATGGGATCTTTATAACTCCAGAAACATCAATACTGCAGTAGCTGCAGATGACATCTTTAGTTACTCACAGAGAAGAACTGCCCATATTATTGATTTAAGAACCAACTATACTTTCGGGCCATCATTCCCGATCAATATTGAGGCTGATATCATGCTGTATGGAGGAGCCAATGCAGGAGAAGTAATTCTGGAAGCTGATGGAAGTTATAAAAAGAACAGATATTCTACCTATGTACAGGCAAGCTATCCTGTCATCAAAGGACAGAAAGTCAATCTCGATGCATTCGTAGGAGCAGGATTCGCTCTCAACGACAAAACCTTTTTATATGGCAATGGCCAAAACAGCTTTGACATCGTAAATGTAGGGGTAAAGGCTGGAAAGGTTGTTAAGATTACTGATCATTACAGCCTTCCGGTATCCATGATGGCGATGTGGAACCCATCGAATAAGTTTGCAAGGATTCAGCTTGCAGCAACTGTTTTTTAATCTGATTTTAACTCAATTATAGAGAAGCCACTCCTTTTGGGGTGGCTTTATCATGATGTTGTGATCACGAGATTACTATATTTAATTCAACATTTATTCTAAAGTATAATAACCGTTTTTTTACGGTAGCTGTTTTGCTTAAATATCTTTACTTTTGAAAAAAATAATCTATGAAAAAGTTTTTCAGTGTAATAATTCTGTGCATCAGCATTTTTACGTGGGCACAGCAGACAGAGCTTCCTTTTATTGGATACAGAGCTTTTGATATCATGAAAGGATATAGTGGCACAGGAACTCCTCATTATTATCTGGATCTTAAAAATAATGGTGATGTACATTTTGGATACGTCCAGGTGAATCAGGCCAGCGGAGAAGAAACCACAGAAGAAATCAATGTTGGTAAATACGCACCCAATAAGGTAATGAAAGTAGTTTTTAAAAAATTTGAAGAAACGTTTTTCGTGAAATTCGATAAGGATAAAATCTACCTTACCGATGAAAAAGGTAACGTTAAAAATCTTGAAGGCTGCTGCTCAGCCAGTGAGAGCCTCAATAAAGAAACCTGCACCTGCGAAAGCGAATTTTTTAAGTAGTACAATAATATATAGAGAAAGCCATTCCATCAGGGGTGGTTTTCTTGTTGTTGGGAAACCACCCCGTCAAATTATAAATTTACCGCCCCTCCGGAGGAGGGGAATAGTTATACCATCTACTGCATTTAAACAAGTCATAATACGTAAATACGATATTTTTTTGCTTCTTACCTTTAATCACAGGGATTTTACGGTTTATATTCTGCCAAAATATCTTTAATTTTGAAGGGTGATTTACACCAATGAGACATTTAAAAATTTTATTTCTACTTCTTATCTTTCTTACTGTATCATGCAACAGGAAAGAGAATCATCCTTACACTTTCTATTACTGGAAAACCAAACTGAAGCTTGACAATGCAGAAAAGAAAGCATTAGATAAAGCTGCGGTTCCTTATTTGTACACCAGATTCTTTGATGTAGATAAAGTGAACGGGAAATTTCAACCCGTTGCTGTAATCACTAAAGACGCAAGTTTTCAGACAGACAAACAGGTTGTTCCTACGGTTTTCATTACCAATCAGACCTTGTTGGGTATCTCATCAGAAGAGATCAGATTTCTGGCAGAAAGCATTCATCTTTTAATTCAAAAGAAAGCAGAAGAATATCACCTCAAAACCAATCATGAAATTCAAATCGACTGTGACTGGACAGC
Source organism: Chryseobacterium sp. WLY505 (assembly GCF_030846215.1). Classification (NCBI taxonomy): domain Bacteria; kingdom Pseudomonadati; phylum Bacteroidota; class Flavobacteriia; order Flavobacteriales; family Weeksellaceae; genus Chryseobacterium; species Chryseobacterium sp. WLY505. The sequence continues at coordinate 89,296 of NZ_JAVCWI010000005.1, forward strand.
CGGAACAAGAAATGATTATTTTAAATTTCTGAAAGAACTCAAAAAAATTTCAGGAAAAGAAATTACCTGTACACTTCGCCTTCATCAGGTGAAAGATAAAAAGCAGACCGGAATTCCTCCTGTGGAAAAGGTATATCTGATGTGCTACTCTACTTCATCGCCTTTGGAAAAGTCTGATAAGAATTCTATTCTGGATGTGAATATTCTGAAAAGCTACCTTTCAAAAATGGAAGACTATCCTATCAAGAATGTTGAAGTGGCACTTCCTATTTATTCGTGGGGAATTGTTACCAATCATTTAGGAAAACATAAACTTATTAATGCCTTATCGAAAAGAGATCTCGAAAACTCCGATTTCAAAAAAATTTCAGATCACGAAGCTGAAGTCATGAAAGACGGATTCTACTTTGGAAGTTATTTAAACAAAGGTTTCAAAATAAAGGTAGAAGAAATCACCGAAGAACAGCTTAACGATGTCATTGCGTTTTTACAGAAAAAAATCCCACATTTTAATATTATTTATTATCAATTAGATAGTAAATTTGTCTTAGACCGAAAATTTTAATCTCCTGGAGATAGAGGCACACTTGCCAGAACACTACATCATACAATATTAAAACTAAAAAAACACTGCACACCCTATGAAAAAGTATATTCTTTCACTTGCGGTTGTATCACTTTTCTATACCCAATCTGACGCGTGCGCGTGGTCAGATCCTGATTATGATTACTTCAACCTTTTTACGCAAACCATCATCAAGGACAAGGCTTATCTTCCTTTTCTGCACAATTATTCAAGCAGATTTTATGGAGGATATAACTCGGCATTGATTCCTGATGACAATGTGGAAACCTGGAAAAAGTTCTTCAACAATCAGCTGAGCTATTCTGAAACCCAGAATCTGGTGTACAAGATCAGTATGAACGACCTGAATGCTTTAAAGAACGGAAATCCAACCAACCCTCTTTTGCAGAAACTAGGTACCGGATTTTATCAAAAATACAAAGAAGGTATTGATTATTTGATTGAAGCCAAATATCTTGAGCCTTATATGAGCATCAATTATATAGAAAGTGAAAACTCATTCTATTACGACAGGGATGCCAACAGAAAAAATGCTACTGCTCTTGATTACCATAAAACGATCTCAGCTTTAACCTCTTTATACAATGCAGCGAGAAATCCTGAAATCAAACAACGTTACGGATATCAGCTGGTACGCTTGAATCATTATACAAGAAATTACGATTCTGCTGTGCAGGCTTTCAAAACATATGTTGCTCCCATCAAACTGAAAGGAACGGTCTACTTCATGTCTCTGGACCAATTGGCAGGAGCTCAAAGAGGACTGGAAATGAACAGTGATGCCAACTGGAACTTTTTTCAGGTATTCATGAACAGCAAAGACCGTAAGGAATCTGCATTTGTTTCTATGAAGCTTTCAGACACGGCCTCTTTCAGCAATATCATGAAAAGAGCCAACACGAATGAGGAAAAGAATATGGCGTATTTCCTGCTAGGCTACGAAGACTTCAACAATCCTATTCCGATGATGGAAAAGATGTATGAAATCAATCCTGATTCTGAGATTCTGAAGGTAATGGCTGCCAGAAGTATCAATGAACTTGAAAGAAGCTATCTGCCTACCTACTATTACACTTCCGATGCTCAAAAAGCAGAAGCAAAAGAAAATTCTAAAGATAACACTTCAAAAGATAAATCAACAGATCAAGCCAAAACTGAGGTAAAGGAAGAAAAGCTTTCTTTCTGGCAGAAAATTGTAAGGTTCTTTAAAAATCTTTTCGGAGGTTCCAAATCTGACAAAAAAGGTGACAATGCTAAAGCAGACCAAAGTGATGATGAGTTGTTCAGCAATCCGGACAGAATTCCATTCTATAACAGAACAGGGTATTATTACGATGAGAAGACACAGGACTTCCTTAATGACCTGGAAAAATTCACAGACAAAACAAAAGAAAAGTCTAAGGATGAATACTGGCAGATTGCAGATGCTTATCTTAAGTTTTTAAAGAAAGACTATAAACAAAGTTCTGAAATTCTGAATGACATCAAAACGACCAATCCGGAATATCTGGAGGAAATCAAAAGAATGAAAGTTCTTAATGATATTGTTTCCCAGCCGAAAATTGATGCAGACTATGAAGACCATCTGATGAAAGAGTATGCAGAATACTTTGTAGAGAAAAAAGTAGAGAAAGATACTGCCACTACAGATAATTTTGATTATTATGGTGAAGTACCTTCTACTGCAGATTTCCTTAAAGACGTTATTGCTAACCGTTATTTTCTTCAGGGAGAGGACGGAAAATCATTCCTGATGAACAATAAACTTTCAGATCTGCAGTACAACCCGAACTCCAGTCTGGTAAAAAGCGTAGAAGAATTTTACAGAAAGCCAAATAAAACACGGTTTGAACAGCAGATCATCGCCAAAAACATGGACAGTGTAGGTAATATTGATGCCTTCTTCAATACGATTTATGGAGACCGAGCCATGAGACTTGCCGATTTTGAAAAGGCGAAATCTTATTATGAAAAAGCCAAAAGCTTTGCTGGGATTCCAAGACAAAATTATGAATGGACAGAAAAGAATGGCCAGACCATCACTCCAAAACAATATGCTCCTGCAGAGTACAACGGATTTAAAAATATTTCAAACCTTGTCTTCGGGCATAATGTTTGGGAAAGTTTCGGAAGCCCGGATAGTGAAAGTATGAAAGCAGAAAACTACACTGATTTCCCTTTCATTACAACAAGCATGGATAAGCTTCAACTTGCTGACGCATTGATTCAATTGAAAAAGATTGGAAACGGCACAGGTGAAAAAGCAGCAAAAGCCAATCAGCTTATCGGAAACTTATTGTACAATACTTCTATTTTAGGATACTACCGCGAATTGTTTGTTATGGATATCGACAATAGTAATGGCGGGAAATACGATTTCTGGAATACGGACAGAAAAAATCCATACAAGTATTATTATAAAAACTTCCTTGATACGTCTTATATTGAACCTGATAATTTTGACCTGTCAATCAATTATTATCAAAAAGCACTTAAGCTTTCCAATAACAAAGAGGAAAAAGCAAGAATCTTATTCCAGATGGCAAGTGCTGAACAAGGTAAGTATTACCAATATGAAGCGAAAGCTCCAAAAGACTTTGATTATTCTGATCCTAAATGGTCTGAAAAAGAAGATGCCAGACAAAAGGAAATGGATAATCTTAAAAACCAGAAATACAGAACCTATTTCGCTCAGTTAAAAGCTCAGTATTCTGATACTGAAACAACGAAGAACTTAATGGGAAGCTGTAGTTATTTCAACTATTTTATGAGATAATACAACCCATAAAAAAACCTCTGATGACTCAGAGGTTTTTTTTATAGGTTTTTTACGGGGTTACTTTTTCACAAATTTGGTTGTGCTTTTCTCTTCCTTATTATTGATGGTAATAAAGTAGACTCCTTTCACAAGAGTTCTTACATTAATTTTTCCATCTTCTATCGTTCCCTTTGCAATCACCTGTCCAGGAGCACTGAAAATTTCATAAGAAGCACCTGAAGAAATATTCGTGACGTTCAGTACATCTTCTGCAGGATTTGGATAGATTTTAACAGATTTCACATTTCCGGCTTCAGCCACTGCCAATAATCCGGATACTGTAGCCTTCTTCACAGCATAGAAAACGTTTCCAATGGCAGAAACTCTCAGGTAAATGGTTTTTCCTGCTAAAGATGCCGGGATAAAAACATTCGCTGATCCAGTGTTTGGAACTGATGCAGCAAGGTCATTCCAGGTAACTCCGGCATCTTCTGTATAATCAATTTTTACATTAGCTACATTATATGGAGAAGCAGTGGTTCCTGAAACAGTCCATGCAATTGCAGAATTGGCATTGGGTGTTAATGATGTTGTATTTACAGTAAACGCGGCTGCAGATCCTACAACTACAGTCTGAGTAGCATAAGCAGTCTGAGCCTGTCCACCCGGCTTATTATCTCTCACCGTCACGCGGAAGTTTGTAGTTCTAGCTACTTTACTTGCAGCTTCAAAATCCGTTGTATTTTTTACAGCTCCTCCCAATACGGTTGCCAGCTTAGGGAAATATCTGGTAGGACTTGTTGTAGGTGCCCAGGATCTGAAATTAGCTCCAGATGATGTACCACCTATAGCTGAAGCGCTATCACCTGTACCCGCTGATTTACCAATACCATTAGCTAATAAACTGGAATTTACCTGTTCCCAGCAATAAGTCAGGGCATCTCCATCCGGATCTGTTGCTGATGCTGTCAGTACAAATGCTGTAGATTTAGGAATGGTATAGGTTGTATTCATTGCTGCTACAACTGGTGGATTATTGGTGATAGGTGTTTCCACATCAGCAGTTACTGCAGCAAGATTATCCTGCACCTGGTCAATGCTTACACTATGAAAATAGGCATCAGAATGTTTCTGAACGTCTGTATTGTCACCTGTAATTCCTGCATAGCCCATAATCGTAGATCCTGATCCCGGTTCCATATAGGTAGTAGCTCCTATATTTTCATTATAACTATAGGTATGGTTATCTCCCAACTGATGTCCCATTTCATGGGTTACAAAATCAATATCAAAGGCGTCTCCACTTGGTGGTAATTGAGCTGTACTGTTGCTATTCCATGTTCCACTCGCGTAATAATCAATTCCTGGAGAGGTATATCCACTTCCTTTGTAGTTATCTGGATGTGGTAAATTATTACAATCAGGATCATCAGTTGTAGATGTATCATTACTTCCGATACAGCCAATACAACCTGCATTTCCGCCACCACCTGTAGCACCGAACAAGTGTCCTATATCAAAATCATTATCAGTAACACCATAAGCTCCTCCATGCAATGTATTCATCAGTTCATAATTCCATTTACACATCTGGTCGGAATCACTGTAGGGATCATTAGCAGAATTGGTAAAGATCAGGCCAGGAGCATTTATTGCATTGACATGTACATTAAATTCTTGTTCAAACACACCATTTACTCTTGACAAAGTAGCATTAATCTGAGTAAGTGCGCCAGCAACTCCTCCGAAATAGGTAGTGTATTCACCGGTCACTGACATAGCCAGCCTTAAGGTGTGAAAAGTTTTATTATTAGATCTTGCAGTAATACCTGCATTTTTCAACTTTTGAAGATTGGCAACAGATTCCTTATTTTCCTTTGTAGAACATGTAAATGCATACCCGTTTTTATTAGTTTTTCCATGTACGGAATAAAAGGACTTATCAGATGTTGCCGGCTCTATAAACTCATATTGGCCGTCGGCACCAATGATCATGGACTGAAAATCATTGGGGGCAACACTGAACCTGATGTATTTGGTTGGGTCGTCTACTCCGGTTCCAACGTAGGATCCCAGCTGATATTTGTTAGCCAACGTCTCATCCATTACCGGGAAACTGTTAACTGCAAATTTCTCTATTTTTCCTTCAAGAGTGGGAATATTAATCGTGATGGGAGAACCTTCACCTATTTTAGGAGCTCTTAGCAGCTGTGTTCTTATTTGATCAATATCAAGCTGATAATAAACAGAATGCTCACTTTTCTTTATTATTTTTTGTTGAGGCACCCCTCTGCTCCATTGGGCATTTGCTGATATTGCTAATAGAAATACCGGCAAGCAAAATAATTTTTTTTTCATGTTTTTTTTCAATAAATCTAGATATTTAACAAAAAAAACGCTAAAAATCAAATAAAAAAATAAGAAAAAACAGCAAATTACCTATAATGCCTATAGTGTGTTATAAAAAAAATAACAATATTTAAAATATTATAAAATATTATTAATCAATCCTTTTTTGTTCTTTTTTCTGTATCCACTCTTCATGTTTTCTTTTAAAAAACTCGAATTTGTAGTCATGATTTCTTTGTGCTGCATCAATAGAATGCGACATATGGATATCCGCATCTTTTTTGGCAAGTTCGCCCAGCTTTTCATAATAGATGTGAAGCTGATCCAGTTCCGCTTCTGTAAGATCTTCAATATCCACAATACGGTTGCTTGCTTTTTCATGAGCGGCAATAATTTCATTGAGCTTAATCTGTATGGCTTTCGAGTCTTTATTCTGAGCTTTCTGAATAAGGAATACCATCAGAAAAGTAATGATTGTTGTTCCGGTATTGATTACCAGCTGCCAGGTTTCGGAATAGTCAAAAAAAGGTCCGGAAACCGCCCATACTACTACGATAAGAAAAGCTCCTATAAAGGCATATGGACTTCCTGTAAATTTTACAGCCCAGTTTGAAAATTTCTCAAAAAAGCTATGGTTCTTTTTTCCCATGGTCGTCATTTTATATGATGGATTAAATGTATAAAATTAACGGGAATCGCGAATAATAAATAGTAAATACTAACAAAAAAACATTAAGACAAAGTATTGTCCTAATGTTTTTAAATTAAAATTGATATGAATGTTTGATAGTATGTTATTTGATTTTTCCTGAAAAACGGTTTTCAACATTTAGCTTTTCTTCTGCTATGATGCTCCTTCCTACATGTCCAGGTGAAAAAGTTTTTGGATAAGAGATATTATTCCAATGATCTTTCCAGGGAGAAATATTACCCCAGGAATATATACTTCTGGGATTTGTGTAATGTCTTTCTATATTTTCTCTTGCTGTTTTCAGTTCTTCTTCGGATAAATGTTCTTCGGAACATGAAGTTAAACCAGCAATGGCAATGAATACTAAGGATACTGTTCTGATAATTTTCATACTATTTTTTTGGGGTTAGAATTTGTAATTTACTTGCACGGCAAAGTTTCTTGGCTGAATCTGATCAATGTATCCTCCTCTGAAATAAGAACTGTATCCTACGCTGTCAAAAATATTATTGAAGAATACTCTTAATCCCATTCCATTTTTCAGAGAATAACCGACCTGAGCATCTACTGTTGTATATTCCGGCATATCGAAAGGTTTATCTCCAGGCTTCACACTGTTCAGGTGGCCCGCTGTAAATGTTTTCTGAGTCCATTCATCAACCGGTCTTTTTCCAACATAATAAATTCCTGCACCTACATCAAGTCCTGATAAAGTACCTTTATTGAATTTATAATTCAACCATCCGTTTGCAGTATGTTTAGGTGCATTCATAGGTGCAGATCCGTTCATGTAAGCAGGGCTGTCCTGATATTGCGCATCGAGATAAGCCCATCCTGACATTACCTGAAGGTTGGGTAGAATTCTTCCGATCAATTCTACTTCAACTCCTTTTCTTCTAAGATTTCCTGCAAGACCATACATTGTTTGTTTGTCGATCACAACAGGGTTATAATTTTCGTCAAGAATAGTGAATGAAAGGTGGTCTGTTTTAATATCAAATACAGTAACGTTAAATCTTAAGCGCTCATTGAACCAATCTGATTTAATTCCTGCTTCCCACTGTTTAGTCATGGACGGTCCTACTCTTCCCCCGTCTAACAGGAAGTTGTTAGAAGATCTTAAAGAAGTTGTTGTTGTATATGATCCAAATACATTCACATTTGGAAGTGGAGAAACGATCAATCCGAAATTAGGATTCCACGTATCTACAGATTCATTGGCTGAGCCATTTAATCTGCTGTAACGAAGTCCTAAATGGGCTTTTACATATTTCCCGATCGTCATGACATCCTGAGCCATAGCCCCGATACTTGGAGTTAAAACAGCGTTTGACCTTCCCAGGTTTTTATAAATAACGTTTACAGGAAGTTGATTGGGAATACTCCCGTTCACTACATCAAAAATATCCAGTGGATTGGCAGTGTAAGTTGTATTACCAATTTTTGTAGCACGTGCCGTAATTAAATTCCCGGGTGCAATTGAATTTTTATAAGCTTCGTAAGTTGTGGATGAAGTTTCTGTTTCTCTCCAATCGAAACCGACCTGGAAGGTATGGTTGATAAATCCTGTCTTTATCTGCTCTCCGATGAAGTCCAGCTGTAGTACTTTATTGATATCTTCTCCTTGTGATTTTCCTATGGTACGCTGTCTGATATTATAGTTTGTTTCACCAGCCGGTAATGAAACTGAAGAAGCTTCAGAATCCGTATTGCTTACGGAATTAACGAAAGCTGCTCTTACTTTTAATTTATCGGTAAGGTTACGAACGATTGTCGTAGCAAAGTTGAAAGTTTCTGTTTTTGAATAATCAGATGTATATCCTAGAAATTTTCCTTTTGGCATGTGATATAATGCTTCAACAGTTCCAGGAGCAAGGTTGATGGTTCCTCTGTCCGGTGTTCTTTTATCATGAAGATAATCCATTTCCACATTGATTAATGTTTTATCATCCGGACGGAAAGCTACAGATGGGTTTACATAAATTCTTTCGCCCTGCACATGGCTTCTGAATGAATTATTATTCTGGTACGCTCCGTTGAATCTTACGGCTACTTTTCCCTGAGAATCCAATACTCTCTGGAAATCTACTGTAGGTCTGTAAAAATCCCAGCTTCCGTAACGGAATCCTACATTCGTCTGATCAACAAACTGAGGTCTTTTTGTTACAACATTGATAACTCCTCCTGCAGATCCCAAACCATTTCCGATTCCCTGACCAATTGCAGCAGATCCTTTAATCACCTGAATACTTTCTACGCCCTGCATATCTGTAATCATCCCTGCAGTACGGAAATCTGAATCCAGCTGAACCCCGTTTTTTAATACCGGAACTCCACGATATCCCCGGATGGACATACTTTCGTTTCCTCCGCCGTAGCTTGAAAACAAAGTTACCCCAGGAACGTTTTTGGCAACATCAGTGACTGTAAGTGCTCCTAATTCCTCAATGGCTTTATGGGAGATTATTGAAATACTCTGAATCTGATCTCTGGTTTTCAAAGGCAATCTTGTAATGGCATCAAGACCTTGCGGTTGTTTCTTTTTCTCACCAAACAGTTCTACTTCTTCAATTTTCTTGTGTTTTACTGAATCATTTACTTTCTGCGCATTGGCAAGAACCCCACCCAATAATAGCAGAGAAAAGGATACTACTTTATTCATCTGATAATTTTTAGCAAAATTATTATTTTTATTAATTCTAAATAAATTAATAAGTGTGACATATGTCACCCTGGAAACAACCAGTAATATCAGATCATTAATCATATCCTACAGCCCATTACAATCTCCAAACAGATCCGTAGCATCATTAAAGGCTATTGATTCGAGGCCTTTTATGATTACAGAAATTACAATGCAAAAAAAAGCCGGTTTAGTGATATACACACCATCACTCTTGTGTTGGTGTGTTAGATTTGGTGCATAAAAAAATCCGTCCCTTAAAAGGAACGGATTGTATAATCATTGCAAAGTATGCATTTATCACACTTTAATTTCAACGTCTACACCTGAAGGAAGTTCTAATTTCATTAGAGCATCAACAGTCTTAGAAGAAGAAGAGTAGATATCCATTAGTCTCTTGTGAGCTGATAATTGGAACTGCTCTCTTGCTTTCTTGTTTACGTGCGGAGATCTCAACACTGTGAAGATTCTCTTGTTCGTTGGTAATGGAATTGGACCGTTTACAACAGCACCAGTAGCCTTTACCGTTTTTACGATTTTCTCAGCAGACTTGTCTACCAAGTTGTAATCGTAAGATTTTAGTTTTATTCTGATTCTTTGTGACATTTCTTTAATTTAAAAATTAACCTTTTGCTTTAGCTATGATTTCTTCAGCAACGTTTTGTGGAGTAGCCTGGTACTTCTCTAATTCCATAGAAGAAGTAGCTCTTCCTGATGAAAGTGTTCTTAGAGTAGTTACATATCCAAACATTTCAGAAAGTGGAACAGAACCTTTGATTACAACAGCTCCATTTTTCTCTTCCTGACCACTGATAGTACCTCTTCTCTTGTTAAGGTCACCAATGATGTTACCCATATATTCTTCCGGAGTTACAACTTCCAGTTTCATAATAGGCTCCATGATTACTGGCTTAGCAGCACGTCCCGCTTCTTTAAATCCTAATTTAGCAGCCATTTCAAATGAAAGAGCATCAGAATCCACCGCGTGGAAAGATCCATCTTTAAGAGTAACTTTAATACCTTCAACTTCGAAACCAGCCAAAGGACCGTTCTTCATTGCAGCTTTAAATCCTTTTTCAATTGCAGGAACAAATTCTCTAGGAACGTTACCACCTTTGATCTCATTGATGAATTCTAAACCAACTTTACCTTCGTCTGCAGGTCCTAGTTCAAATACAATGTCAGCAAATTTACCTTTACCACCAGATTGTTTTTTGTAAACTTCTCTGTGTTGAGCAACTTTTGTTAAGTTTTCTTTGTACTCTACCTGAGGTTGTCCCTGGTTTACTTCAACTTTGAACTCTCTCTTCATACGGTCAACAATGATATCTAAGTGAAGCTCACCCATACCAGAGATAATCGTTTGTCCAGAAGCTTCGTCAGTTCTAACAGTAAACGTAGGATCTTCTTCTGCCAATTTAGCTAAAGCGTTACCCATTTTATCCTGGTCAGCTTTAGTTTTAGGCTCAACAGCGATACCAATTACCGGATCAGGGAAAACCATAGATTCAAGAATGATCGGGTTTTTCTCGTCACACATCGTATCACCAGTTTTGATAGACTTGAATCCTACCGCTGCACCAATATCACCAGCTTCAATATATTCTACTGGATTTTGCTTGTTAGCGTGCATCTGATAGATTCTAGAGATTCTTTCTTTATCTCCTGAACGAGTGTTCAAGATATAAGAACCAGCATCCAGTCTTCCAGAATATGCTCTGAAGAATGCTAATCTTCCCACGAACGGGTCAGTAGCAATCTTAAATGCTAGAGCAGAGAAAGGCTCATCTACAGATGGCTTTCTTGTGATCTCAGCGTCTGTTCTTGGATCAGTACCTTTGATATCATCTTTATCCAATGGAGAAGGAAGGTATTTACATACCGCATCCAACATAAACTGTACTCCTTTATTCTTGAATGAAGAACCACAAGTCATTGGGATAATAGATAAATCGATAGTAGCAGCTCTCAATGCAGCATTGATTTCTTCTTCTGTAATTGAATCCGGATCTTCGAAGAATTTCTCCATCAAAGTTTCGTCATATTCAGAAACAGCTTCTACTAGTTTCTCTCTATATTCAAGAACTTCATCTTTCATATCTTCAGGAATTGGCACTACTTCGAAAGTAGCTCCTTGTCCTGCTTCATCCCAGATGATCGCTCTGTTTTTAATTAAGTCAACAACTCCTTTGAAATCTTCTTCAGCACCGATTGGTAAAACGATTGGAACTGCGTTAGATCCTAACATTTCTTTAACCTGGTTTACCACGTTAAGGAAGTCAGCACCTTGTCTGTCCATTTTGTTTACGAATCCCATTCTTGCAACTTTGTAGTTGTCAGCAAGTCTCCAGTTTGTTTCAGACTGAGGCTCTACTCCATCTACTGCAGAGAATAAGAATACCAATCCATCTAATACTCTTAAAGATCTGTTTACCTCTACAGTGAAGTCAACGTGTCCCGGTGTATCGATAATGTTGAAGTGGTAAGGCTTAGTATCAGCAACAGGTTTTCCTTGATCTGTTGGAAAGTTCCAAGAACAAGTAGTTGCAGCAGAAGTAATAGTAATACCTCTTTCTGCTTCCTGCTCCATCCAGTCCATTGTAGAAGCACCATCGTGAACCTCTCCAATTTTGTGGTTTACCCCTGTATAGAATAAAATCCTTTCTGTAGTGGTAGTTTTACCTGCATCAATGTGAGCAGCGATACCAATATTTCTTGTAAATTTAAGATCTCTTCCCATTTCAGATTAGAATTTGAAGTGTGAGAAAGCCTTGTTAGCTTCCGCCATTTTGTGAGTATCAGATTTCTTTTTGAAAGCAGCACCTTCTTCTCTTGAAGCAGCTACAACTTCGTTAGCTAATTTCAAAGCCATAGACTTATCATTTCTAGCTTTAGAATACTTGATTAACCATTTCATTGCCATAGAAATTTTTCTATCAGCTCTGATTGGCATAGGGATTTGGAAGTTAGCTCCACCTACTCTTCTAGAACGTACTTCTACGTGAGGCATTACATTTGTAAGTGCATCTTTCCAGATTTCAAGTGCAGTTTTTTCGTTATCTCCTTTTTTAGTTTCTACGATATCCAATGCATCATAGAAAATTTTGAATGCGATTGACTTCTTACCGTCAAGCATTAAGTTGTTTACGAATCTCGTTACCAATTGATCATTAAATTTCGGATCTGGTAACAACGGTCTTTTTTTCGCTTTTGTCTTTCTCATTGCTTTTGTACCTTATTTAATGATTATTTTTTCTTTCCTTTTGCAGGAGCAGCAGCTGCTTGTCCTGGTTTAGGTCTCTTAGCTCCGTACTTAGATCTTCTCTGAGTTCTTCCATTTACACCAGCGGTGTCTAATGCACCTCTTACGATGTGGTAACGTACTCCCGGTAGGTCTTTCACCCTTCCGCCTCTAACCAATACTATCGAGTGCTCCTGAAGATTGTGTCCTTCGCCCGGGATATAGGCATTAACTTCTTTACCGTTAGAAAGTCTTACCCTTGCTACTTTTCTAAGTGCAGAGTTAGGTTTCTTCGGTGTAGTTGTATATACTCTCGTACATACACCACGTCTTTGTGGACAAGAATCAAGGGCAGCCGATTTGCTCTTCTTGGCAAGCGTGGCTCTTCCTTTTCTTACTAATTGTTGAATAGTAGGCATTTAATTGCTTTTTATTTTAGGGTGCAAAAATAGTAATATTTTTTTAATCTGCAAACACTTATATAAAAATTAAAATCAAATACTTACATCTCAAATCAAACGCTTTTCATAAGTATCATCGCAGAACCATAATATACATGAGGGAAAGTGATAAAAAGAAATAGAGCTTACCGCTTAAAAAATGAATATTAAATAATTATGAAATTTATTATTTAATACAATTTCAATTATAAAGGGATTTGTGGTTTTTATCTGATACAACCAAACTATAATTAGAAACTTTCTAATAGTTATGATCTATTAATAATCAAGCGAGTTCGGCACGATATTTCGTAAATTTGGGATATACAAATGATAAACACATCAGTCATCATAAAAAAGTTTCATACTCTACTGAACTGAAGTGATGATTGTATCTCATTTTAAAAATAAATATATACATATGAAAAACGCGAGTATTATCGGTCTTAAAGAAGCCGACTGTAAGAACATTTCAGAAAAATTAAATGTACTGTTAGCCAACTATTCTGTATTCTACCAGAACACAAGAGGTTCTCACTGGAACATTAAAGGTGATCAGTTCTTCACGCTTCACCCAAAGTTTGAAGAATTATACAACAGCCTTGTATTAAAGATTGACGAAATTGCAGAAAGAATCCTTACGTTAGGAGCTACTCCTGCACATAATTATTCAGATTACCTAAAGGTGGCAACCATTAAAGAAAGTAAAGAAGTAACTGACGGCACTAAAAGTGTGGAACAGATTCTAAGTTCATTCAAAGTGGTAATTGATCTGCAGAGAGAACTTTTAGATATTACAGATCAAGCGGGAGATGAAGGTACAAATTCGCAAATGAGCGACTATATTACCGAGCAGGAAAAAGAAGTTTGGATGTACAATTCTTATCTTGGAAAATAACTCCGTCAAAAGCATGGAAATATTTCAAAAAAATCGCCTTACATTTAGGCGATTTTATTTTTTATTTCTATATTTGCGTTAAAATTACACATATTATGAACGACGTCAGATTAAACTCTATCCTTGATAATGATTTCTATAAAATAACCATGCAGAATGCTGTGGTAAAACTATTCCCGAGTTCTATTGTAAAATACGAATTTATCAACAGGGGAAAACACCACTTTCCGGAAGGGTTTGACGCTGCTTTAAGAGAAGCGGTCAATAAAATGGCCGAGCTTAAACTTACAAAAGATGAAAAAAAGTTCATGGCAAGAATATGTCCTTATATAGATCTTCCCTATCTTGATTTTTTGGAAGGTTATCATTATGATCCGTCTGAAGTAAAAATCCACCAGGAAGGAGGAGACCTTTCCGTCATTGTGGAAGGGCTTTGGTACAGAACCATTCTTTGGGAAGTTCCACTGCTGGCACTCATCAGCGAACTCCATTACGAAATGAACCACATGGAAAGAGATTCCAACGAGGTGGTAATGAGTAAAACGATAGAAAAAGCAGATTCATTGGGCAGACTTGGAGTAACATTTGCAGAATTCGGAACCAGAAGAAGACACTCTTATAAGGTACAAAATCTGGTGATGGAAGCTTTAACCCAGAAAAAAGACTCTACTTTTATCGGAAGTTCCAACGTTCATTTTGCTATGAAATATGGAGTAAAACCCATCGGAACGCATGCTCATGAATGGTTTATGTTCCACGCAGCTGAATATGGATTCAAGATGGCCAATGAGTTGGCACTGGAACACTGGGTAGATGTTTACAGAGGTGATCTTGGAGTAGCCTTGTCTGACACTTATACTACCGATGTTTTCTTCCAGCAGTTTGACAAAAAATTTGCTAAGCTTTTTGATGGCGTTCGTCATGATAGTGGTGATGCTCTGGAATTTGCAGATAAAACCATTGCCCACTATCAAAGAAATGGCATCAATCCTATGTTTAAATATATTATTTTTTCGGATGCTTTAAATCTGGAAAAAGTAGAGGAAATCACTAATTATTGCAGAGGAAAAATTGGTATCTCATTCGGAATCGGCACCAACCTTACGAATGATGTGGGATTAAAGCCCATGAATATCGTCATGAAACTTATTGGCGTACAGGCTCCCAATAAAGAGTGGATTCCTACAGTAAAACTTTCCGATGAGCACGGTAAATATACCGGTGATCCAAAGATGATCGAACTGGCGAAAGAATTTTTAAGAATAAAAGATTAATGACCTCATCAGAACAATTACATATAAACCTCGAAATCATCGAGGTTTTTTTGTTTCATATCACCACTTAAAAATTCAGTTTTCAGAAATCTGTAAGGATTTATTATATTTATCAAAATAAAACAAGATGAAATCAAGAACTTTACTACTTGCAGGTCTTCTCCTATCAGCATTTTCCTTTTCTCAGGAAAAGAAAGCAGAAAAGCCTAAATATAACCAGGAACTGGCAACTTCTTTAGGAGCGGACAAATATGGGATGAAACCCTATACGATTGTTATGCTGACATCAGGCACTACTAAAATTGAAGATAAAGCCAAAATGGGCGAACTCATGAAAGGGCACATGGCCAATATCGGCAAGCTGGCAAATGAAGGCAAAATTGTTGTTGCCGGCCCTTTCCTTGAAAAGAATAAGGAAAACTACCGCGGTATGTTTATTTTCAATACCAAATCTAAAGAAGAAGCTGAACAATGGGTAAAAACAGATCCTGCAGTTCAGGCCGGTGTATTCAGCTATGAAATTTTCCCTTGGTACGGTTCTGCAGCGTTGCCATTGTATCTTAAGCATCATGATGAAATCTCGAAAGAAAATCCTTAAATAAAGCAGGAAAAGAATTAACTTCTTTCATGGAATAAACACATAAAATATTCCGTCTGCATTCAAATAATTATCCGCAAACATTTGAGAAATAAAAAGAGACTGCCTTTGGTGACAGTCTCTTTTTACAGTTCTAATTTTAAATTAAAAAATATCGCTACCTATTGTATAACCATTGGTACCATTTATTTTTTTAACTGCATTATTATTAAATCTATATTTATTATAAATACCAATATTGGGAATATATCTTAAAGTATTACCTTCTCTCATATAGATCTTATTGGTATAATTATCCTGTTTAAGATCATTATCAGGAGTTAAATCTGCTCCGCGTTCCACCGTTGACAAATTACTTGGGCTCACTGTAGCGATTTCACCACTGGTAATATTAAATAATCCGTAAAGGGTCATGGGACTTTGAATATATCTCAATTTGTTTTCAAACATAAAAAAGATCTGGTTGGTCGCAGGATTTCTAACAAAATTACCATTCACAAGATTAGCCGTATTGGTATAATCTAACCTCACCTGATTATCAATTAAATATTGATTGATATAAGCTTTCAGTTGAGCTTGCTTCACAGGATCTTTAATAAATTCATAAAGAGGGATCAAACCATTGCTTCCAAATTCTACCAATACCGCATTAGTGGGTGTTGAGCTGTTCTGCCAGCTTGAAATATTAATTTTAGGATTCGTCTGATCAAGGTTCAATTCTCCTACCAAACTCTTCGATGGATCTCCTCCTCTGGTTTTAAAGGATAATTTTCTGGAAAAGTTTTTATTGGATTCTGAAGTATCTATGTCGTTATCAACATTGGCATCAAAAATACTTTTCACCCCTACTTTAACTCCCACTCTGGCTGCTTTTTCACGGCTTTGATTGGTTGTTTCAGACTGAAACATAACATCCATCTTAGCACCTGTATAAATATCTACGGCAACATGGGTTCCATAATCGTTTACAATCTGCGCAGGGCTATTGGTCTGTAGATCACTCATAAACTCCGGAGTCAAATAATCTGATAATAAAACAGGAGTTGCATTAAATCTGAATCTTCTTTGTTTAATTAAAAGATTATAGCTTCCATAAATATATTTAGCATCAAATTTATTGGTTGTCGTGTTACTCACTGAAGAGCTAAAAGTAACCGAAATAAGCTTTTTGAATAAAGAGAATCCTGCTGTTGCTCCTACCTTTGTGGAAACCATTTTTGAATACGCTTCTGCATTTTCTCCATATTCTTCAAGATATTCCTGAGAAAATACATTATCACTAATCAATCTTCCTGCCTGTTCATTTTTGAACTTTTCAAGATCAATTACCTGATATCCTGAGGAGTTTGAATTTGCATATTCTCCTGTTGCGTTATAACCGTATCCTAAGATGTCATAAGCGCCATCACCAGCAAATTTAGCAAAATTTCTCCCTGAGCTTTTTTTTGAGTTTTCATTTTGGTTAGAATTTTCAAATTCTTCAGTAGAGCAGGATGTTAAAAACAGCAAAACAATACTGGTAAAAAAGAAACTTAGTTTTTTCATATTTTTATTTTAAGTGCACAAACTTAATTCTTTGCATTCAAAACCAGAATGACATAAATCATGAATAAGGGAATTAATAAACAATTAACAATAGAAAACTACAACAACTTATATCTCTTTACATAGAAATAAGTATATCATTTAAAACACAACCTATTTCATTTCAACTGATTACACATATAAAAAATTTAAAATTTAAACCTTATTTCTTTTGCCAATGAATTAATTTAATTATTTTAGCTTATTAACAACTCACCTCACTCTATTAATTGTGAGCGGGTTACAACAAACCAATACCATAATTAAAAATTGAACTCATGAAAAAATTAAACATTACAAAACTTTCGAGAACGGAGCTGAAAGATGTATTCGGAGGAACCCTGTATCCGGCAGAATGTCCCGGAGGATGCCATGGCGAAGGCATGATCAGATGTCCTGACGGCACTACCACAATGACTAACTTTATATGCATGGGAGGAACCTGCCAACCGGCAGCGATGTGCAAGCCACTTATTCTTGAACCTTTTCCTGATCCGATTATCATCACTGATCCGATAACCATCACCCCATAATCAGAATGAACAATACATAAAGAGGCTGTCTCAAAAGTCAAACAATTGGCTTTTGTCATTGACTACGTCGAATCTTCGATTTCTGACGAAGGAACAATTTTATTGATAAACAACTACATGAGATTCTTCACTACATTACATTTCGTTCAGAATGACAATTTTGAGACAGCCTCTTTTTTAGTATCTTCAAGTAAACAAAACCATCATGAAAACCATTGAGGAAGTTCTGAAAAAACTGGATGAAATTATTATCTGGTGTAAGGAAAACAAGAGTCCCGCTGGATATTTTGCCTGTACTTACCGAATCATGACCGCACAGGTTCTGAAAGGAATTCAGCAGAAAAGATTTGAAGATAATCCCAGAATGACATTGCTTGATATTGCTTTCGCACAAAGATATCTTCAGGCATGGGAAAGCTATAGCAAAGGAGAAAGATGCACCAATTCCTGGTATACCGCTTTTGAAGCCACCAAAAACAAGAATCTTTTGATATTACAGCATATATTCCTTGGGATGAATGCACACATCAATCTTGACCTGGGCGTAGCTGCCGCTTCTATTATGCCTTACAGGAAAATAAATCCTCTAAAAAAAGATTTTGAGAACATTAATAATGTCATTGCTTCCATTAATCAGAACGTACAGGATTCTTTAAACAAAATCTGTTATCCTGTAAATCTTGTTGACAAACTTTCTAACGGAAAAGATAATGCTGTACTTGATTTTGCCATCTCCAAGGCAAGAGACACTTCCTGGGCAACGGCAGTCATTGCCTCCAATACACCGAATTTTTTAAAAGAATCCGTGATTGGTATTGTTGATTACGCAGCCGCTAAAGTTGCCACCCAAATTCTGAATCCGAAAATACTCACTCCTGCTCTTTTAAAAGAACTTAAAAATTGCGAAAGTAATGATGTGGTAAAAAATATTGAGATTTTAGAAGCTACAAAAAACTCATAACAAAAAGGCCGGGATCTTCCTCACGGATCCCGGCCTCATAATGAACAAAATGAAAAAAACTATATTGCTTCCTTATGCTTTTTACGGTAAGCATAATGGAAAATGATAGGTAGTATTGTAAATGACAGCAGCATACAGACGATCAGCCCGCCAACAATCATAATGGCTAAAGGTTTCTGAATTTCCGAACCCATTCCGTTTGACATGGCTGCCGGAAGAAGCCCCATGGATCCCATCAGGGCAATCATTACCACAGGACGGATTCTGCTTTTCACTCCCTGGGCTATGGATTCTTTAAGTGACATCCTGTTTTGCAGATTTTCCTTCATCACTCCGATCAGAACGATACCATCAATGGTGGCCACTCCGAAAAGGATAATGAAACCAATTCCTGCTGAAATTCCAAAGATGGTTCCCGTAAACCAAAGGGATAAGAATCCTCCGATAAACGCAAATGCCAATGTAATGGAAGAAATCAGCGTGTCTTTGATGTTTCCGAAGTTGAAATACAACAGCATCAGAATAAGAACTAAAGAAATCGGTACCACCATAGCCAGTTGTTTTGCGGCTCTTTCTTTACTTTCAAACTCTCCGGCCCAGGTCATTTTATGGTTCTTCGGAAGCTTTACTTCCTTATCTACCTTGGCTTTTGCTTCTTTGATGGTGCTTCCTAAATCACGTCCTTCAATATTAAATCCAACTCCGATATATCTGCTGTTTCCTTCACGGTAAATAAATGACGGACCGGTATGATAATCAATGGTTGCAATTTCTTTCAATGGAACCTTTTTATTATCCTGAGTCGGAATGAGAATGTTTCCCATCTTTTCCGGCGTATCTCTGTAATCTTTTTCGAACCTAAGCATTACGTCAAACATTCTTTCTTCTTCGTAAAATTTGGTGGCAGCCTGCCCTCCGATCGTCATTTCGATGACTGCCTGGGCATCTGCTGTGGAAACACCATATTTTGCCATTTTGGAATCGTGAAGCTGTATTCTCAACTCCGGAAGTCCTATATTTTTAAAAACATTCACATCCGATATTCCCGGAACGGTTCTGATAGAGTTGGCTACTTTATTGGCATAATTTTCAAGTTCGAAAAGATCATTCCCAAAAATTTTAATGACCAGCGGAGCTTTTACTCCTGCTACATATTCTTCCACATTATCCTGAATCGGCTGGCTGAATCCAAAATTGATACCTGGAAATCTTTCAAGGGAAACTCTCATTTCTTCAAGGAGCTCTTCTTTGGATATTTTTTTCTTCCATTCATTTTCCGGTTTCAGCTGAATATTAAATTCGATATTAAAGAATCCGGTGGGATCGGTTCCGTCATTGGGACGGCCTGTCTGGGTCATCACAAATTTCACTTCGTCGTATTTCATGAGAATCTCCTTCATCTCTTTAGTTAATCGTACAGATTCATCCAGGTTGACACTGTTGGGAAGAGTGGCTCTTACGTAGATAGCACCTTCATTCAGTTTGGGTAAGAATTCGGATCCGTAATTGGAAAATCTACATCCACAAACAACAAGCAAGGCAACGAAACCAATGATGAATCCTTTTTTGTGACGGTCACTGAATTCATAGATCCTATAAATATTAACTCTGAAGAATCTTGAAATAAAGTTTTCTTTCTCTTCAATATTTTTAGTCAACAGCAGCTTACACATTGCCGGAACGTAAGTCAAACTTAAAATCAATGAACCCAATAATGCATACCCTAGTGTAAAAGCTAATGGTGAGAACATTTTACCTTCTACTTTCTGGAAAGAGAAAATCGGCATCAGGGCAACAATCAGAATCAACAGGGCAAAGAAAATATAGCTTGCTACGCTTCCTGCGCTTTTCTTGATGATTCCCAGTTTTGAAATTTTATTGAATCTCCGCAGTCCAATCTTTTTTGCTTTAAGTTCAAGGGCGACAAAGACGTGTTCGACAATAACCAGTGTTCCTTCCAGAAGCAATCCAAAGTCCAGCGCTCCCATGGAAATCAGGTTGGCCGGCAGACCCTGAATTTTCAACATAATAATAGCAAACAGGAAAGCCAGAGGAATCACTGATGCTACAATAAAAGTGGTTCTCCAGTTGTAAAGGAAAATAAATACAATGATGGAAACCAGAATAACTCCTTCAATAAGGTTTTTGGAAACGGTATGAACCGTTGTGTTCACAAGCTCTGTACGGTCGATAATCGGAACAATCTGAACGTCACCGGGAAGCTCTCCACCATTTAATTCTTCTATTCTGTCTTTCAGTCTTGCAATGACTTCACTAGGGTTTTCACCTCGAAGCATGATCACAATTCCTTCTACAACATCATTTTCTTTGTTGTATCCTACCTGCCCCAATCTAGGTTTTGCAGAAACTTTTACTTCCGCTACGTGTTTCACCAGAATAGGCGTAGAACCTTTGACCTCGATCTGAATATTCTCAATATCTTCTTTTTTCTCCAAAAGACCGATCCCCCGCACTACATAAGCCTGATCACCTTTTGCCACTACATCACCTCCTACATTGATATTACTCTTCGAAACCGCTTCATACACATCCAGGGGGGAAAGGTCGTAATTATGTAATTCCGTAGGATTAATTTTTATTTCATAGGTCTTCTCTTCTCCACCAAAGCTCACCACATCCGCCACTCCGGGAACGGCAAGCAATTCTCTTTCCACTACCCAATCCTGAATAGCGGTTACTTCTTTGATGGGAAGTTTACTTTTAATAATATATCTGTAAATTTCACCGGTAGCTCCCGAAGGAGGCTCAATACTATATTCTGCTCCGACTGGAAGTTCTACATTTCCGAGTTTATTGGAAGCATATTGCTGGGCATAAAAATCATTCACATGATCATCAAAAATAACCGTCACCACAGACAATCCAAATAAGGAAATGGAACGCACCGATGTTTTATTCGGAATGGCATTCATTTCCTTGGAAATGGGTAAAGTGACGAATTTTTCTATTTCTTCAGCACTTCTTCCCGGCCACTGGGTAATCACTCTTACCCTTGTATTGGTAACATCCGGAAATGCTTCAATGGGCGTATGCATATAGGAATAGATTCCTCCGGCCAGCAAAAGAAAAGTTCCCAAAAGAACAATCAGTGAGTTTTTTAACGAGAAGGAAACTATATTCTGTACAAATTTTCGCATTACTTCGTGGAATTATTTAATTGGTTTTTCAGGTTTTCATAAATCAATAGTCCGTTGGAAGCAATGATATTTTCACCTGGTTTTAAATTGCCTTCTACATAAATATACTGGCTGTTGGAAGCAATCTCTGTTACGGGTCTGATCTCCAGTTCACAGTCTTTTTTATACACCACTACATAGCCTTGGTTGTTATCAAAGATTAAAGATTTCGCAGGAATAGCCAGGGCGCTTTTATTTTGTGAATTCACTGGCAATACAACATCTGCAGACATTCCCGGCCTTAGCTTCATTCCGTTATTATCCATAATGATTTTAGCCTTCAGTACTCTTTCATTTTCATTAAAAACCTGAGAAATATTATTGATTTTTCCTGAAAAGCTGTCATCAGGATAAGCAAGTGTTTTCACCACTACCGGCTGATCTACATACACGTGTCTCATATTGGTAGCATACACATTGGCCATTACCCATACTTTATCCAGATTGGAAATCGTAAACAGCTGATCTCCTCCTGCAGTAACAGGCATTCCTTTGGAAATATTTTTTGAAATAACGTATCCGTCTGCCGGAGCTTTTATCTGAATGGTATTTCCTCCTGCGGAATACAGCTGCATATTTTTCTGTGTCTTGGAAATATTGGATTGCAGTATGGCTACTTCAGAACGCGCTTCCTGCAAATCTTTCTGAGAGGCAATATCATCTTTATACATGGCTTCTACGGAAGACAGCTTTCTTTTCGCCACTGCCAGCTGAGCCTGTAAAGTTTGAGTATCATCCTGCATTTCATTCACAGCTGTACTTTTTACACTTGCCAGCGTTTGTCCTTTTTTCACATAATCACCCAGTGAGAAGTAAGTATCTATCACCACTCCGTCTACAAGGCTTACAAAAGGAACTGTTTTATCAGAATTGCTTTCCACTTCTCCTGTAAGGGTGATACTTTCTTCTATGGGAAGCATTTCTGCTTTGGCCAGTTTAATATCTTTTTTGAGTTCTTTGCTGATGCAGTAGCCTTTTTCGGCTTCCTTATTTTCCTGTTTTCCGGCACAGCCTGTAAAAATGATGAGGGCAGACAGATAAGCTGCAGCAGTGTATTTAGTAATATTTTTGTTCATATCTTATAAATCTTGTCCTACAACATACTGCAGGTTTTCGTAGTATTGATTCAATTCTTTTTTAGTGTCCAGTATGATCATTTTATTTCCGATGTAGGTATCCAGAAAATCCATGTACTCCAGCATGCTGATATTTCTTAGTCTGAAATTCTTCTCATGGCTTACCAGCAGACCGTCCAGTGTAGATTCATAATCATCATCAATCTCTTCTGAAACCTGTTGTGTTCTGATATAATTTCTGAAAACAGAGACAATTTCGTTCTCGGATTTCAGCATGTTTTTGCGGGTCTCCAGTTTACTTTTCTCAATTTCGAGCTTAGCTTCCTGGATATTTCCTTTGTTACGGTCGAAAATGGGCAGATCCATAGAAACTCCTAATCCTATAAAGTCTTTCATAATATTTCCTCCGCGGTCGTACCCTATGGAAACCACAACGTCAGGAGTTTTCATTGCATTTTGAATTTCCAGGTTTTTGGCAGCATGTTTCTCTTTATTTTTCGAGATCATGATATCAGGGCGGTTTTCTTTTGCCTTGTCTATCCATTGGTTCACTTCCAGTTCTGATAGTTGTTTTTCGGGCATGACAAATGAATCTGAAATCTCCAGATGTGTTTGAGAAGGCAGCATTAATAAAGCTTTCAGTTCTACCTGCTGCTCTTCGATTTCCTGCTTCAATGAAACCAGTTTCTTTTTGAATTCAATCTCCTGGGCTTTTAAGCGGACATATTCAGCTTTACTGATATTCCCGAGGTTTAATTGATTATTATAGGATTCTGTTAATTTTTCAATGGAAGCAATCTGTCCCAGATAAATTTTCTGCTGTTCCTGATTATAAAGAATTTCAGTAATGGTATTTCTGAGGGTCTTTTTAAGTTCACGCAGAACTTCCTGCAGTTCATACTTCTCTCCTTCCACTTCTATTTTCTGGAGTTCAATATTTTTTCGTCTTTTACCCGCAGTCTGAATTACCTGTTCTATTTCCGCAGAAATCTGGGTATTCTTTCCCCAGTTTCCGATAAGGGCAGGCTGCTCTTCTATGTCATAAGTTCTCCATAGATTGACTTCACTGATGCTTAATGTAGGATTAGGCCAGTATTTCGCCTGTACTGCCCTTGCTTCAGCTTGTGAAATTTCCAGCTTCTGAGCAATCAGGTCAAGGTTTTTAGCCAGAAAAATAGTTTCAGCTTCCTTCCTTCCAATTTTCAGGGTATCTGAAATCTGTGCGGAAAAGAAACTGAAACAATGAATATAAAATAGTGTAAAAAATAGCTTTTTCAAAGTCTCTTATTTTAAGACCACAAAGCTATTTGTCTAATATTAGAGGGAATTGTAAAGAAAATTAAAATTCGGTTAGTTCAACATTAGAGTTTGATTAGAACTTTTTTTATTCCTGGGAATTGTGTTTGAATTGGTATGTTTTGGCTAAAGCCGAAGGATTTTGATTGTATTTTGTAAGCGGGTTAAAACCCGCTCCGATTGAATATTTTTACTCTCGCGCAGATTTTGCAGATAACGCAGATTTCGTTATTATGAATATGTTCTTAATAAGATTTTAAATTAATCTAAGATTATGAATCTGCTCAATCAGCAAAATCTGCGAGAAAAAAATCAGGAATGAACAGGAAATTCAAGAAGGACATTGGTTCCCACATTGACTGTAGAATCAATTTTCATTACAATATGATGATGATCAAAGATACTTTTTGAAAGAGACAAGCCAATTCCACTTCCTTTCACAGTATCTACGTTTTTTCCTCTGTAGAAAGTTTCAGATATTTTCACAAGATCATCTGCCGGGATTCCTCTTCCTTCATCTCTGACCTCAATATACAACTGGTTGTATTTTTCTGATAATATAATCACTATAGGTTTGTCATAGGAATATTTGATGGCATTTTCTACAATATTATATAACGCCAGATAGAGAAGTGTTTCGTTTCCCGGAAATTCCAGCAAAGCAGGTTTTGTTACCTGAAGCTGTATTTTAATGGATGAATGGCTTTCCTTTGCTTTGGGCTCCAGTTTTTCATAAATCTTCCAGATCAGCTCATCTACTCTCATGGGTTTGTGAGAAGATTCCAGCTTTGTCATTCCGGACATCAGTAAAAGGTTGTTCAGAATATTTTCAATCTCATACACGTTTTCCAATGACTCTTTTGCTACTTCTCTATATTCTTGCGGCGTACGGTCTTTTTGGGCAAACACTTCCAGATTTCCGGAAATTGCAGCTAAGGGTGTTTTAAATTCATGGGAAACATAATTGATGAAGTTCTGCTGTAAAAGCACATTTTCGGAAATTCTGCCCAACAGTTTATTATAAGATTTAATGAGATCTTCAATTTCATCATTGGTATTGGTGGAAGTAATAATTGCCGTAGAAATGTTATTATACTCCACTTTATTGATCCGTTCTACCACATTGGAAATAGGTTTATAAACCACCTTGGAAAGATATCTGCTCAGAAAATAGATGGCAAGCAGTCCAATTACAAGCACCGAAAGCATGATAATAGCCAATCTCAGGATCTGCGACTGGAAAGAATCGTTGGAAGATTTCACAAAAACAACAAAATCTCCCTGATTATCCGGATAAAAAATCCCGTAGTAGAATTGATTATCAGACATAAACTGTATTCCTTTATTGCTTCGTACAGACTGCAAATGGGAAAGTTTTATATTCTTATCATTCAGGTTATGTCCAAAAGTAACTTCATTATTCTGATTATAAACCGCTACCCTGTTATTCTGAATCAGATGATTGTATTCTTTTTTGATCTGGGCATGTCGGTCTTTCGGGAGTTCGTCTTTTTCGAGATAATAAATAGCAGAGATAAGAGCCGTATTTCTCAGTTTTTCAAAATAAAAAATCTTGGTACTGTCATAGTAGGCAAAAAATATCACCGCAGATGTGATGATAGAAACAATGCCGAATGACAGGCTTGAAATAAGGGTAAATCTGTTTCTGAGCGTCATTTTCAGTCTTTGATCAAATATCCGGTTCCTTTTACTGTATGAATAATTTTCTGTTCGGTCTCATCAATCTTATTACGGACATAGGAAATATAAACATCCACTACATTCGTTGTATTATCGAAATCAATTCCCCATACTTTATGTAAAATCTGGGTTCTGCTCAATACTTTATTTTTATTCTCCATCAGGAAAGTAAACAATTTGTATTCCGTAGGGGAAAATTCTATTTCCTTGTCATTCTGAGTTACTTTATGAAGATCCGTATCAATGACGATATTTCCACATGATAAATATTGATCCTCCTTTTGGTAGCTCATTTTATTTCTTCTGGTTAAGGCTTTAATCCTTGAAATCAGTTCTTCAAAATGGAAGGGTTTGGATAAATAATCATCAGCGCCCATATCCAGCATTTTGATTTTATCATCAGGACTGTTCAGGGCACTTAAAACCAAAATCGGGGTATAGTTTCCTTTAAATCTGATAATCTGGGTAAGCTGCATTCCGTCTAATCCGGGAAGCATGATATCCATTAAAATAATATCAAAATCATAGATATGAATAAGCTCACGCGCCTTTTCACCGGAATCTGCAAGGGTCGTATTATAGCCAGCCTCAGAAAGGCCTTTAATCAGAAAATTGCTGATTCTTTGATCATCTTCTACCAACAAAATATTCATAAGTCTCTGAAATTTCCCATAAATATAGGTATTCTAATTCAGAAAGGAAGATGGGGGCTGGAAGAGAGAAATCATAGAATTTTATAAAGCAATAGTTTCCATTTTATTTACCTTTAAAAAAGTAGTCAGTTCTTATCTGTCCAAAAGGAACTTCCGACATCCCGCTTCCAGCTTCCGACCTTTTTTCATAATTTTGGAAGATGGAGATGATATATTTAATTATTGGATTGATTGCCGGTGGTATACTTGGCGCTGTTATATTATATTTTGCCTTGAAATCATCAATGGTCTCAAGAAGTTCTTATGATGCACTGAACACCTTATCTATTAAAAATCAATCTGATCTTGAAAATTCAAACCTTAAAATTCAGGAGCTTCATCAGAATATCAGTAAAGAAAAAGAAGCCAATATGCTGCAGCAGGACCTGCTGGATGACCTGAAAAATGAATTTTCTAAAATATCTGCCGAATATTCATCGTTAAACCTTCAGTTTCAGGAATTAAAACAAATCAATCAGAGACAGACTTCTCAGATAGACACTCACATTCTTGAAAAACAGACTCTTTTTGCTAAAAATTCTGAGCTTTCGGCTAAAAATGAAGGTCTTCAGCAATCTCTTGACACCCAGAAAGAAGAAATTGTCAAGATTCAGGAAGATTCTAAACTTCAGTTTGAAAACCTTGCCAATAAAATTTTAGAAGAAAAAACTGAAAAGTTTACTGCCTTAAATCAAAATAACTTAAAAAATATCCTTGAACCTTTTCAGGAGAAAATCGCGGATTTAAAAAATAAAGTCAACGAAGCCTATGAAAAGGAAAATAAAGAACGTTTCTCCCTTGCGGAAAAAGTAAAAGAACTGGCGGAACTGAACCAGCAGATTTCCGAAGATGCCAAAAAACTGACCCGTGCCCTGAAAGGAGAAAGCAAAACCCAGGGGAACTGGGGCGAGATGATTCTGGAAAGCATTCTTGAAAAATCCGGACTGGTAAAAGGAAGAGAATATTTCCTTGAGCATGAATTACGCGATGAAGATAATAAAGCTTTATTCTCAGAATTCTCCGGAAAGAAAATGCGTCCTGATGCCGTTGTAAAATACCCTGACGAAAGGAATGTTATTATTGATTCAAAAGTATCTCTGACCGCTTTCACAGAATTGGTAGATGAAACCGATGCTGATGTTTACGCTATAAAATTAAGCCAGCATCTTGGTTCAATAAAAAATCATATTAATCAACTCAGTCAAAAAGCATATGACGATTATGGAAAATCATTGGATTTTGTGATGATGTTTATTCCGAGTGAACCGGCTTATATTGCAGCAATGCAGGCAGACCAGAATCTTTGGAACTATGCTTACGAAAGAAGAATCCTGTTGTTGAATCCAAGTAATCTGATCACTTCTCTTAAGCTGATTGCCGATCTTTGGAAGCGTGAATATCAAAACCGGAATTCTATTGAAATTGCTGATCGCGGAGCCAGACTCTATGACAAATTCGTAGGTTTTGTAGAAAACCTGGAAAAAGTAGGACGAAATCTGGATCAGGCGAAAAATGTATTCAATGATGCTTACAAACAGCTTCATACCGGAAATGACAACCTGGTGATCCAGACGCAGAAATTGAAGTCACTTGGAATTAAAAATAAAAAAGACCTCCCTCAAAGTCTTATTGACAATGGCAATTTTATTGAACCATCAGAAAGCTAAATCCCAGGTTTTATGTTTTCATTTGCTGCATATCCATACCCAAAGTCTGAATCTTTCAAAGAAATTTTCGTTTCTTCACTGGGAGCAGGAATTGCTGTCTATTTGTTTCTGATTATTTTTCAGCCTTTTGGTACAGAAAATTTTCAGCATCCCTATAAATTTGTATTACTTTTTCCCTATTGCATTATTTTTGGAATGGCATTTTTAATGGCCAATCTTACAACTTCCCGTTTCAGCAACTGGAATATTGGTTCTGAACTCCTAAAAATAACTCTCATCCTATTTCTGGGTTCTGTTTTATCCTACTTTTACAATTCATTATTCTTGAGCCATGTAAAGCTGGATATAGTCAATTACTTTTATATGTTCCTGTATACTTTGGCTGTCGGAATTCCTATTTCAATCATCTATATTTTATCACGGTACATCTATTTAAAGAATATTCATGAAAAGAAAGCCCGCGATATTTCTCAACATCTTCCCGTTTCGGCTTCTGAACAACGACAAAATCTGTTAAAAATAACGGCACAAAATACAGAACTTATAATCAATGAGAACGATTTTCTATTCGTTCAGTCTATGGAAAATTATTGTACATTTTACTTTTTAGAGAACAACAGCTTACAAAAAGCATTGATCAGAATAAGTTTAGCCAATGTTTTACAACAAATCGAAACTGGTTCTGTCAAAAAATGCCACCGTTCTTATATTGTCAACCTTGGAAGGGTAAAGAAAATCAAAGGAAATGCTCAGGGTTATAAATTAATTCTTCCGGAAATTGATTTTGAAATTCCTGTTTCAAGAAGTTTTATTCCTTCAATTATTCCTCAGTTACAGCAGCAAAATCTATAAATTTTGTCATTCGTCACTATTCTTTGTCATTCATAACATTAAGTTGAAAGCATTGATTTAAAGCTACATTTTTGCTCAAAATTAACAGTTATGAGTAAAAACATCCGCTTCTTTTTCATCTTTATTCTAGGATTTACAACCTATTATTTCTTTGATTTTCTCTTTTTTAAAACCATACAGACTTTCTCAAAAGATTTGTTTCACAGTAAAGCAATAGCCCATATAATTGCTTATTCGGTAACATTAATTCCATTGATAGTCACCTTAAAAATTCTGTTACCCCAAAAACAGATCCTTGATCTGTTCTCATTAAACAAACCCATTATCAAAGGATTTGTGTTAGCACTTACCGGAACTACTCCTATGCTCATTGGATACCTGATTCATTTTAAACCAATCTCAAAAATAAATTTTGAATCCTTGTTTATCAATACTCTTTCATCAGCATTTTTTGAAGAATTTATTTTCAGAGCTTTTCTTATTGGAATACTATACAGATTTACACGGCTTGGATTTTTATCATCTGCCTTATTGGGTTCACTATTATTTGCACAGGTACATATCTACCAAAGTCAAAATATAACGGAACTTGTTGAGATATTTGCCATTACATTTTTAGGATCAATATTCTTCGCCTGGGCGTATTTTGAATCGGAATACAACTTATGGACCGCAATTTTCCTTCATTTTTTTATGAATCTGTACTGGGAAATCTTTAATGTATCGGAAAATGTTTCCGGAAACCTCTATGGAAATCTCTATAAACTTCTATCCATTATCGTCCTGATCTTAACGGTCATCTATTATAAAAGGAAAAACAAAACTCCATTTGAGGTTACATGGAAAAGTCTTTTTATCAAAACCAGAGAAGTTCAATCATAAATTTTGCATAATTTTGCAGCATGTTGATAGAAAGTTTTCAAAACGATAAAATAAAAAACGTCACTAAGCTCCTTACTGACAACAGGTTTCGTAAAAAATCAAAAGTTTTTGTGGTAGAGGGCCAGCAGGAAAATGAAAGAGCCATGCAGTATGATTTTGAGCCGCTGGAGTTCTTTATCTCTGAAAATATCTTCAAAGGAACTCTTCCTGATGGGAAAATCCATTATGTAAGTGAAAAAGTCTATGAAAAAATTGCTTACAGAGGAAGTTCTGAAGGAATTATCGGCATCTACCAGGCAAAAGAAACTCCACTTTCGACCTTTGTTCCTAAAGAAGATTCTACGGTAATTATTGTTGAAGGCGTAGAAAAGCCAGGAAATCTTGGTGCTATTTTAAGAAGCTGTGAAGCTTTTGGAGTCGATGCACTGATTGTTGCAGACGGAAAAACCGATTTCTATAATCCCAATGTCATCAGATCCAGTGTTGGCTGCCTTTTCGGAATGGAAGTCTATCAGGCTGAGAATGAAGAAACCTTGGAATTTCTGCAAAAAAACAGTTTCAATATTTACACTACACTTATGGATGAAAGTGCTGAAGACCTTTATAAGAGAGATTTCAGACAGCGTTCTGCAGTATTATTCGGGACGGAACATTCCGGATTGAGTGATTTCTGGATTGGAAAAGGAAAAAACACGTTAATTCCTATGGCTGGAAGTATTGATTCTTTGAACCTGAGTAATGCAGTAGCTATTACCTGCTATGAATCTTTGAAACAGAAGAAGGGATAATCTATTCCCGATCTGATTTTGATATAAAAGTGATTGCTTCGCCTTCGGCTCCAATGACTAAGCATAAAAAAACCGTTTCACTGGGTGAAACGGTTCTTTTATTGTTAAGCGTATGCTAGAATTATTTCTTAGCAGCATCTTTAGCAGCATCAGCAGCTCCTTTAGCAGCATCAGCAGCACCTTTAGCAGCGTCAGCAGCACCTTTAGCAGCATCTTTAGCAACTTCAGCACCAGCAGCAGTAGTAGCAGCAGCAGCATCTTTAGTAGCTTCTACAGCAGTAGTTGCAGCAGAATCAACAACTTTAGCAGCTGAATCAGAAACTACAGCAGCAGAATCAGCTACAGTAGCAGCAGCAGAATCAGTTGTACCTTCAGTAGCAGTAGCTTCAGTTTTTTTACAAGCAACTAGAGAGATTGCAGCGATAGCAGCTACGAATAATGACTTTTTCATAATAAATTAAATTTAATTTTGTTAATATTGTTTTATAAAATTTTCTTCTGTTCTGTTATTTGAACAAGACAAAGGTAGAGCAGTTAGAAAATTTGTCTATGAAAAATAATTGTAATACCTTTGTAAAATAGTTTTACAAAAAAACATAGCTGATAATCAACAATTTAATTATTTTTTGAAAAATTGACAGATTTAGATCTATTACACTTTGAGCAGCTAAAAAAGGATGTTCAGGGTCAATACTTAAAAGAATATACCCCTTCGCAGGATGACATATCCAAGTGGAAGGGTATAGATATTATATATTTTCAGGAAGACCTTCGAAAAAAGGCGAAAGGAAACATCAGTGAAAAGTCATTTTACACCTACTTTAAAACTTCACCGGTTACTAAATTACCAAGAATAGATATGCTCAATTTATTGAGTATTTATGCAGGTTATGACTCATGGTACGATTTCAAGAAACAACATCTTTTTGCTGGTGAATTACTCCAGGAAAATGAAAATTTTGATGACGAAGATCTGGACGAACTTGAAAAAACAGTTTCTGAAGCTCCTGAACTTCCAAAAATTGAATTTCAACCTAAAAAAGTTGATACCAGAGCTCAAGAAAATACTGATTTACAAAAATCGAACACTGAAAACCAGACAATTACACAAAATAAAACAGCAACCAACGAAATTGAAATTCCAGCTGTTCATCCTAAGAAAAATTTCTTCAAAAAGAATGCCTGGGCACTTGTTACTTCAGTTTTAATTACGATTACCGGTCTATTAGGATTTAAAGATGTTCTTTTTTCAAAAACTTACAAATATTGTTTCATCGACAAAGACAGAGGAGTTTCTGTGATCAATACCTTAGAAATAATGGTAGTGAAAGAAAATGAATCTCCATTGATGTATAAAATAAAGCCGGGCGAGTGTTTCTATTATTCGACCAAGGATAAAAATTTAAAAATGAGAATCAGCGCTCCTTTCTACGAACCGCTGGAAGTTAACAGAAACCTTGAAAATGCTCCTGAAGAAGAGAAAATAGAACTAAAGCCGGATGATTATAAGATGGCGGTCTATTATTTCTCTATAAAAGACATCAAAGGAGGAAATCCTGATGAGCAGGTGGCTCTTATCAAGCAAAAAAGAAATCAGCTTGAAAACCTGATCAGCAACAATGCAGTGATCTATCAGGTATATGATAATGATACTTATGGTATTGAAAGGCTGGATAAGCAGAAGTATATCACGCTGGTAACGACTCCTACAACCTCTCTGAAAAACCTGAATGTAATAGAAATGAAAAAGGATATCAAAGGTAAAATTGTATCCATCAAATTTAAAATTGCTACCACAGATGAAAAGAATAAGTAATTTTTTAATTTTCACCGTGCTTCTGACTTTATTTATTGCCTGTAACAATAAAACCTCAGAGGTAAGCGACCTCGATAAACTACGAAACAGCACCAACGAAAAAAGCTATCCTGCTGTACAGATGGATAGTATGCAGGCGATTAATTCCATTACCAAACAAAAAGTTCAGGAACTTCTTGATCTGTCTACCCTATACCTTAGCGGAAACAGAAATACAGAAATAGATACCGTGATTTATTCACAAATGGAAAGTTATTTCCACAAACCGGATTCTCTGACATTTAAAACATTGCTAAAAGAGCTGGACAGCATGAAAGCAAAAACAGCTAAAGTAAGCAACCTGAATGTGTATAAAGAGTTTTATAAAAAAGATACGCTGGACTACGCCAAGTTCGATGTGGAGTACTTTGACAGTAAAAATAAATCTTTGGGAAGCTTTGAAAAGAACGCACAATACATCCTGCTTTCTACGTCCAAGCTTAAAAAAGAATTTAAATTCTACTTTCTGGATTTTTATTCCAAACCGCTTAAAAAAGACAGCACCTCAGTAGGAGTAACCAAATAGTCTAATGGAATATCATTTTCCCAGACATCATCCACATATTCATCGGGGTCAAAATAATTGACTCCGATTTTTTTTGTCTCAGGAGAAATACTTTGAAACAATCCGTCATAAAAACCTTTACCGTATCCTACTCTATTCCCTTTTTTGTCACAGTACAATAAAGGCGTAATCACATAATGAAAATAATTTTCTCCGGAATCATCATTGGAAACAGGTTCCGAAATCCCCCAATTGTTGGTTTCAAAAACAGTATCTTCAAAAATTTCAATATTAATCAGCTTATCAGCAACAATTTTAGGTACATAAACACGGATGTTCTGCGCTAAAAAATATTGAATGAAGATCCGGGTATCAATTTCCATTCTTGCCGGAATCGGGATAAAAATATGTACTTTTTCTGATTCTTTTGGCTTAAAATATTGAATGAAATTTTCAAAAATCTTCTCAGATAACAGAAAAGCCTCATCTGAAGACAAGGCTTTCCTTTTTTGGGTATATTTTTTTCTAAGCTCAGCTTTCAGCATAATGATTAAGTGATTCTTACAGAAATAATTTTCACAGGACAGGCGTTGGCGGCTCTCTCCAAATATTCAAACGCTTCCTGGTCTGGTGTTTTTAACGTGTAGAAGCCTTTTTTATCAATGGTCTTAAGCAATACTGATTTACCATCTTTTTTGGACATTCTAAAATATTCCGGAGCGAATTCGACACAGTAATTACACCCAATACATTTATCTCTTTGAAGTGTAGCAATGACCATTACGCTTTCACAATTTTATATAATTTGTCACTTGGGCGTATGCGGAACTTCGTAGGAAAAGTAATCATATCAGATTTTGTTGCCTTGTCCGCTCCTTCCTTCTCATCAACCATCATGCTTTCGATGACCATTTCCTGTGATCCTGTAGTGGGTCCCTGTATAAGCACATTGTCTCCTACAGAAATATCATACGCTTCAACCACAAATTCTGCGATATTGGCTTTCGGATAGAAGTGTCGTCCTTTTCCGATATAAACTTTCTTTTGTGTTGCACCGGAACCTGAGTTTGAAGACCACTCACCCAGCTCCTGGCCAAGATAATAACCACTCCAGAAACCTCTGTTGTAGACGGTCTCCAGAAGTTTCATCCACTTATCCACTTTTTCCTGAGAAAATGTTCCTTCGGCAATACTGTCGATTGCTTCCCTATAACATTTTGTAACTGTTGCTACATATTCCGGAGCCCTTCCTCTTCCTTCTACCTTCAAGACTTTCACTCCGGCATCCACAATCTGATTCAGGAAACCAATCGTACAAAGGTCTTTGGGAGACATCATATATTCGTTGTCAAGTTCAATTTCAAAACCTGACTCCTGATCAATCACAGTATATTTTTTCCGGCAGTTCTGTTTGCAGGCACCTCTGTTTGCTGAAGAATTATGGGAATGAAGACTCAGATAACATTTCCCGGATACTGCCATGCATAAGGCACCATGTCCGAAAATTTCCACTTCAACAAGATTACCGGAAGGTCCTTTTACCTGATCTTTTTCAATCTGGGTACAGATTTTTTTGATCTGGCTGATACTTAATTCACGGCTCATTACCATTGTATCAGCAAAAAGAGCATAGAATTTTACCGTTTCAATATTGGTTATATTAATCTGGGTGGAAATATGCACCTCCATACCAATTTGCCTTGCATAAGAAATTACAGCCTGATCCATTGCAATTACTGCTGTAAGACCTGCCTCTTTCGCTTTATCAAGAAGTGTTCTGACGATGGAGAGATCATGGTCATAGATGATGGTATTAAGGGTAAGATACGTTCTTACTCCTTTTTCAGCACATCTTGCGGCAATTTCCGGCAGATCATCAATGGTAAAGTTCATTGTGGCTCTGGCACGCATATTGAGCTGCTCAACTCCAAAATAGACAGAGTCTGCACCATTATCTATAGCTGCCTGAAGTGATATGAAATCTCCTGCAGGAGACATCAACTCTATTGTTCCGTTTTTTGTCATTTTGAGTCCGGAATTACTAGGTTATTAAAACAGAAATAATTTACTGAAAGCCCTGAATTATGAATTTTGCACAATTCTGTACAGCTTATCAGATAAGCGAACTCTGAATGGTAATGCAAAAGTAATCTGATCTCCTTGTTTTGCTGTTTCGCAAGGGCCTCCGTTAGCATAGATTTCAGTAACAGTAACTTCCTGCTCTCCTGTTGTCGGACCTGAAATTATTATTTTATCCCCTACCGACAGATCTTTATTTTCAATTAAAAACTGTGCAATTTTTGATTTGGAATAGTAATGTTCTGCTTTTCCAATCAATTCTTTTTTGACAGCAATCTTCTGACGGATATTTTTTGTTTCAGCTTTTGCTAAAGGTTTGTCTGATAAGTCTCCGGAGTTTTTGAATTTCAAAGCATCAGATTTTCCTTTTCTGAATACTTTATTTCCAACCTGAAGTCCCTTTCTTAATTTCACCTGCTCATCCCAAGGTAAATGGATGGTGTCCAGACATTCTGTAGAACAGCAGTTTTCCATTGCCGCTTTACATTCGTCACATTGGATAAATAGAAGGTGGCACGCATCGTTTGCGCAGTTCGTATGATTATCACAAGGTTTTCCACACTGGTGGCACTGTGAAATAATATCATCTGTAATTCTCTCCCCTAAACGGTGGTCAAATACAAAGTTTTTACCGATAAACTTACTTTCTATTCCTTCTTCTTTGATCTGACGTGTATATTCAATGATACCTCCTTCCAATTGATATACATTTTTGAAACCCTGGTGTTTGAAGTACGCACTTGCTTTTTCACAACGGATTCCTCCGGTACAGTACATCAATAGGTTTTTATCTTCTTTAAAATCCTGCAGCTGTTCGTTAATGATTGGTAAACTTTCTCTGAAGTTTTCCACATCCGGAGTAATCGCTCCTTCAAAATGCCCCACTTCACTTTCGTAGTGATTTCTGAAATCTACGACAATGGTATTGGGATCATCCAGCATATTATTGAACTCCTGAGCTTTTAAGTGAATTCCTTTATTGGTCACATCAAAAGTCTCGTCATTCAAACCGTCAGCAACAATTTTATTTCTGACTTTTATGGTTAATTTTAAAAATGAGTAATTGTCCTGGTCTACCGCTACATTCAAACGGATTCCTTTCATGAAGTCATATACTTCCAGCGTATCACGAAAAGCCTCAAACTGATCAGCAGGAACACTCATCTGAGCATTGATTCCTTCTGTTGCAACATAAATACGGCCGAGTGCATCCAATGCATTCCAGGCTATAAATAATTCGTCGCGAAATTTTTTAGGGTCTTCGATTTTGGCATACGCATAGAAAGACAAAGTAAGACGGTCTTTACCGGCTTCATCAATAAGCTGAGCTCTTTCTTCTGCGCTTAAGGTGTTATACAGTTGCATGCTATAAACGTTTTAAGTGAGAATAAAATTTTTGCAAAGATAATAATTTTAGAATTAAGTATATTTATGACAACAATCACGAACAGTGAGTAATGACATGACAACGATGAAAAACACACGACTTTATATCATAAGTCTGCCATATTTTCTTTAATTTTTTTTTAAGTTTTGTTAACTGTGGCATTAACAATTATGACATAAGGCATAAAATGATATAATAGCCGTTAAATTTTAGTTAAAATTGAAACATAGCATACTAATTGCTTACTTATTTAACATTAAATTTGTTTACTCAAAAACATAAAAAGAAAAATTAATTAATAAACAAGAAAGATATACAATGAAGAGTACTTTAAAAAAACTATTACCATTTGCAGTAGTTGGAGTCATTTCCGGAGCTACTACCGTTGGAGCTTTACAATATTTCGGACACGGCTCCAACAATGGAGATCAATCTTATTTCACAACAGCAGCCCCCAACACCTCATTCGCAGGAATGAATACGGGAGCGGTAGGTGAAGATTTTGTAAAGGCAGCTAAAACAACTGTTCCGGCTGTAGTGACCATTAAAAACTACCAAAACAGAACATCAAGCCGTGCTTCAGAGCAGGATTTGTTTGACTTTTTCTTCGGAGATCCTTTTGGAGGAAGAGGACAGCAGAGACAAAAGCAGCAGCAGACTCCAGACAACATGCCATCAGGAATGGGTTCGGGGGTCATCATCTCTCCGGACGGCTATATAATTTCCAACAATCACGTGGTAGCAGGTGCTAATAAACTGGAAGTGGTATTAAGCAACAAGAAATCATATATTGCAACTTTAGTAGGAACAGATCCTAACACGGACATTTCTTTATTAAAAATTGAAGAAAAGGGTCTTCCTTATCTGAATTTTGCAAATTCTGACAATATTGATGTAGGACAGTGGGTACTTGCAGTAGGAAATCCATTGGGATTAAATTCTACGGTAACAGCGGGTATTGTTTCTGCAAAAGGAAGAGGTATCGGAATTTTGGGAAGTCAGGGAAAAGCTACTAATCCTATTGAAAGTTTCATTCAGACGGATGCTGCTATTAACCCGGGTAACTCAGGAGGAGCTTTAGTGAACACCAATGGAGAGCTTATCGGAATCAACTCTGCGATTCAGTCTACTACAGGTTATTATCAGGGATATGGATTTGCAGTGCCTTCTAACTTAGCAAGAAAAATTGTTGAGGATATCAAGAAATTCGGAATTGTACAGAGAGGATTCCTGGGCGTTCAGTCTTTAGACCTTTCAAATGATCAATTGGTATCTTCTTATAACAAACAGTTCAAAACTAACCTGAAGGTAGGTTCCGGAATTTATGTTACAGGATTTGGTGAAAACAGTGGTGCTGAAGATGCAGGATTGAAAAAAGGAGATGTAATTACTAAAGTAGACAACTACGATATCACAGATTTTGCGGATCTTTCTATGTCTATCGGAAGCAAACGTCCTGGTGATAAAGTTCAGGTAACGTATTCAAGAAATGGTAAAGAAGGTACTACTACTGTAACCCTTAGAGACCAGAAAGGAGGTACTTCTACCAGAACGAAAGCAGATCTTACTGTAACTGAAAAAATCGGGGCTGAATTTGATCCTCTTACAGAACGTTTCAAAACAGAATATGGACTGAACAGTGGTGTCGTGGCTAAAAACGTATCTGAGGGCAGCGAAATGGCTAAAATCGGAATCGTGGACAACTATATCATCATCGAGGTAAATGGTAAACCGGTGAATTCACAGAAAGATGTCGAAAAGATCCTTGAGAAATATCAGGGGAATGTACAGGTGAAATTTGTGGATGACTACGGAAGAATTTATACCAAAGGTTTCAAAATGCCTTAATCAGAAAACAAATCAGTTTTTCATATCAACAAAAAACGCTGCAAAGATCTGCAGCGTTTTTTTATTGTTTATTTAGACTTGTTCATTTTATCAGCAATACTTTTCTTTTTATTTCTTTCGTAGATCACTTCAACAATCTTACCTCCGATCCAGGAAAACGGAAAGAACGTAAGGAAAATGGAGATCTTATAAAACGTAGGATGATAAGGAAAAATAATAACATCCAACATGGCAATAAAAAGCATAATAAAGCCAATCAGAATAGCATAGGCTACTTTAGCGTATTTAACGATAATGGCAGT
Source organism: Chryseobacterium sp. WLY505 (assembly GCF_030846215.1). Classification (NCBI taxonomy): domain Bacteria; kingdom Pseudomonadati; phylum Bacteroidota; class Flavobacteriia; order Flavobacteriales; family Weeksellaceae; genus Chryseobacterium; species Chryseobacterium sp. WLY505. Next base: position 128,019 of record NZ_JAVCWI010000005.1, read on the forward strand.
TGCAACTCCTCCAATGGTAGTTCCTAATCCGGAAATAAACAAAAGGAAGCCGAAAAACGCCTTATCATCTTTCATGCTGAAAAGAAACCGCTGCCAGTGCTCAAACGGAGCAAAAGCCTCAAAAGTTACCCATTGCGGAAAAGCCCTTATACCAAGAGTAATAATAAGCCCTGCAATACCAAGACCTATCAGAACCGCAATTGTATTTCTTATAAAGTTCATTAATCCTGATGTGCAATCATAGAAATTTCGATATCCACATTTTTAGGCAAACATGAAACCTGTACTGTTTCACGGGCTGGATAGCTTTCTGAATCTAAGTAAGATGCATAGATATCATTCATTACAGCAAAATCATCCATACTTTTAAGGAAGATGGTCGCTTTTACAACATTTTTGAAAGTCATGCCAGCTTCAGTAAGAATCGCTTCAAGGTTTTTCATTACCTGATGTGTTTCTTTTTCAATACCTTCTACCAGTTTACCAGTTGCAGGATCTACAGGAATCTGCCCGGAGATATACAAAACTCCGTTGGCCATATTAGCTTGTGAATAAGGCCCGATAGCTGCGGGTGCATTAACTGTGTTGATTATTTGTTTCATATGCGGATATTTAATTTTTTTCTAAGTTCATAAGCGATCACTATCTGCAATATGTTGGTCTTTGAATTCTGCCAACAGTGATTTCATTAGAATTTATTCTGCCTGCAAATATAAAATTTATATTCTCAAATGCCAATCTGATATTAGAAAGGTGCATTAGGCTGGGTAAAGCTTCTGTCTTTGTACTTCAAGGCGTCACTTAAGATATTGGCTTTGATACCGATAAAGAAGTCGTATACTTTATACTGTCCGAATGGAACCCAGTTGAAATTGATCGTAAAGCTCCGCTGATCTCTTGAAAAACCAATCCTTGTGTAGGCCAATTCTTTGGTCACCATATCATAATGGGTACTTCCGTTGATATTCCAGTATGGAGTTAATTTGATACTTCCATCCAAACCTAAGGATGCAATTTTATTACCAAACCTGCTCAAGCCTTTAGAGTAAGCATAATTGGCACTGACATTTAAAGTCCATGCCTGATCAAAGTGCGCATAATGATCATCATCAAAATAGTAATTTTCATTTCGGACTTCTCCCTTCGAGGAGTACTTTTTAGCATAATCTGTTTTTTCTCCAAAAATCTCGCTGCTTAAAGGATAAGATAACTGAACGTTGAAACCCTGTACACTGAAGTGTCCGAACTGCTCTGTTCTGATTCCTGTATCCTGTCCTGGTAAGAACTCAATTTTATAAGGTTCCAGTGCAAGGCTGGTATTTACGGTCAGCTTATTGTTGAAAAATGAAGATTGTCCGTTGATGGAGAACACGGACCAAGGGTGATCTTTAGCAGCAAAGTTATAGCTTCCTGCAAGGTTTAAAGATTCAAAAATTTTGATTTTCTTCACTCCCGTGGAATCACTCTTAGACTTTACTTTCATTTCGATATTGTTCCCGATATTGAAACCTAAAGCTCCCTGCATACCACTTGAAGGACTTCCGATGATTCCTTTTTCAAAAATGGAATATGGCGTCAGCGCTCCGGTTGCATTATAATAGTTTCTGTAATATCCGAAGCTAGGACTTGAAAAGTCTGGTGAATAAGTAAAACTCACACTTGGAGTCATCATATGTCTTACCGCTTCCACTGCAGATCCTTTTTTGAATTTCATCATTCCGAAAAGGGTGGTCTGAAGACTGGCAGAAGTGGAGAATGTAGAATATCCTGTAAAGTTTTTATTGATCTCGTCAACCGTAACATTTTTTACCGGATCATAATACCTGTTCAGCGTTTTTGTAGTCAAAGCATTATCAATATTCGCACTTAAACTGAAAGTAAAATATTTGGCCAGCGTTGTATTGGTAGCCAATGCGATATTGTTTTTAAGCCCTGTCTGCATTTTATCCCACATTTCTTTTTTAAATAACTCGTTCTCCTGAGTATTCACGAAATTGGTAAGGTTGAAACCGGTATTCACTGTAATATTTTCAAGAAGTCCTTGTCTGATTCCTGTTCTTGATTTAAACAAATAGAACTGATTGATGGCCACGTTCATCTGCGGAAGACGAAGATCTGCCAATCCTGTGGCAAAGTTCTGAGAATAGGAAGCTGTTCCGGTAATAGTCATCGGCAGTTTCAGGAATCTTTTGGTAAGGGTTACCGTAGAGTTCTGCTGGGTATTTAATACATTCTGGTTGAAAATGTAGTTGTTGTTCAGCGGGTTGTTATAGAATTTGGTACTTACAATATCTACAGAAGCACTGAATGTAAGGAAAGGATTGGCCTTAGAATCCTGTGAATGCGTCCAGTTGATTCGGTAGGTACTGTTTTTAGTATAATCGTCCAGACCTTTGATTCCTCTCACCATTGTACCGATATCTGCCGTAAAGTTTCCGGAGTAACGGTATTTTTTCTGGTAATTCACCTGAGGACGTAAATTCCAGCTTCCTTTTGTGTAAATATCAGCTAAAACTTTAAGGTCAAAATGCTCTCCAATAGGTTGGTAGTATCCAATTCCATTCAGGAAAAAACCAACATCTTCTCTTTCCCCGAAACTTGGAATCAGAATACCTGCGGCTCTTTTATCTGAGAATGGTAAAATAGCGAATGGAAGATAAAGTGGTGTAGGCACCTGCTCAATAAACATCTGAATAGGTCCTGTAACGATCTGGGATTTTGTTTTGGTTTTAATCAGCTTAATATTATAAGCTCTCATAAAATAATCCGCTGCTGTATCTTTTTTCTTAATGAAATAATCATCCGTTGTGTAATCCGCTTTTCTCATCGCGAATACGGAATCATTGTATTTTTTAGTTTTCTGCGCTATAATTACCCCTTCACTTTCTTCTGTTCTTGCATTGAAGGCAATGGCCTGTTTCGTTTTTGTATTATAGCTGAACTCGTTGGTTTCGTATTTTTTCCCTGCCTGCGTAGTAATTACAGGTTCTACAATTTTCCCTAAAGAGTCTTGTTTCCCTCTTGCATAGATCAGATTTTTATTATCATCAATAGAGATGTAATCTGCATCAATCTGCATATCCTGATATTTTACCTGAGCATTCTTGTTCAGAAAAGTCATTTTTTTCGGAACATCTCTTCTCTGATCATCCGCTTTTGTACGAAGAACATCATTTAAGGGTTCTTTTTTTACAACTATGGTATCCTTTTTGGAAATAGTATCATTAACCGCATTTTTAGGCAATTTTTCAGGAGTTTTCTGTGCTAAAAAATTGTTAAAAATTAGGATAATTAAAATTTGTAATATATTTTTGAAGACGGTTTTGGCCAATTTTATACTATATAATTAAGGCCCAAAATTAATATAATTTTTATAACTGTAAGATGTACAAACAAAATTTTAAAATAATTTTATCATTTCTCCTTATCCTTATCAGCAACTTTATTTTCTCTCAAAAGAAGTTTACAATCGTTCTGGATGCGGGACACGGAGGAAGTGATCATGGAGCCAACAGGACGTATTCTGATATCGGAAGAGTTGCAGAAAAAGACATTACACTTGCCATCACATTAAAGGTAGGGGCCATGTTGGAGAAAAACAGAGACTTCAAAGTTATCTATACCCGTAAAATAGACGAGTATCCTTCTTTATCCGACAGAACCAATCTTGCCAACAGAAGCAAGGCAGACCTTTTTGTATCTATTCACTGTAATTCTTCTCAAAGACCTACAGCTTATGGAACTGAAACGTATGTACAGGGACCTAACCAGAATAACGAAAACCTTGAAGTCGCCAAAAGGGAAAATGACGTAATCTTCCTGGATGAAAAAGATAAGCAGATCTTTGGTTCTTATAATCCGGATTCCCCGGAGTCATTAATTGCTTTGAAACTTCAGCAAAGTAAATACCTGGAATCAAGTCTTCTTCTGGGAGGATTGGTAGAAGATAACTTTGTAAATAAAGATAAAAGATCTTCAAGAGGTGTATTTCAGAAAAACCTTCACGTTCTCCGTATGAATGCCATGCCATCTGTACTGATAGAAACCGGTTTTATCAATCACCCTGAGGAAAGCCACTATATTGCATCAGACAAAGGACAGACTGAAATTGCAGAAAGTATCTACAATGCTATTATTGATTATAAGAAAGCGGTTGACAGAAAATCCGGAGGTTCTATTGCAACAAGAAAGCCAGAACCTGAAAAACCGGCAGAAGTTCCGTTGAAAAATGATTTCAGAATTCTATTGATGAGTTCTCCTACGAAATACAACGAAAATGACCCTGCCCTGAAAGGTCTGAACTATATTCTTACGCTTAAAGAAAACGGACAGTACAAGTATTACTATGCTGTAACCAATATGGCTTCGGTAAAAGATATTAACCTTAAAACAGCAAAAGATGCAGGTTTCAGAAATGCATTTGCCGTAGGATTTATGCCTAATCAGAGAATCAGCATGGGATATTATACTATTGAAGTATATGCAGGCGATAAGCTGAATGGCAATTCTTATATCCTACAGAATTTAAAAGATGTAGAAAGAAACAAGGATAATGGAGTCTTTTATTATACGTATGGAAAAGTATACACCTTGGAAGATGCTGTAAAACTTCAAAAAGAACTTGAAGCTAAAGGTGTCAAAAATACCGTGATACAAAAAGTCTACAAATAAATCAAGAAAAATAATTTTGAAGTCTCAAAGTTAATTCTTACTTTTGCGACCTCAAAATTTGGCCTATTCGTCTAGTGGTCAGGACTCAAGATTTTCATTCTTGCAACAGGGGTTCGATTCCCCTATAGGCTACAATTTACAAACCTTTAGCTGATAAGTTAAAGGTTTTTTTATGAGGACCTCATTTCTGTATTCTGCTTTTAAAAAATTATTTTTAAGCACTACAGCTTTGAAGAGCTTTTCAAATTTTGTGATTATAGAATAACAGATGAAATAATATCCGAATTTTAGGATACTGACAGTCTGATAATTACTATCATTATACTGAAAAGGTAGGGACTTTTATTTGAAAAAAGCAATCCCTATATGTTATATGTCACAAAAGCATTATATTTGCAAAAAATTTATCCATAGTTGGTTATACCAATATGGTAACACTGATGAAAAATATTATTGATAAATCATTGTTTGTAGTTTTCTACAGACCATCAAATTTTATATCATGCCGGATTTAAAAATACAAGAAGCGAAATTGCTTTTTAAGAAAATCCACTCTAACCCAAAAAGTTACGATTTACAAATCAATGAAGGCGGGATTACAGGCAGAGATGATAAAATCAGTTTCAGGCTTTACAGGACTGGAGAAAGGGTTGCTTTTGAAGTAACAATTGACGGACTTACTTTCACCAATACCACTGGAGAATGGAATAATGCACTGATCATGCTGGGAAATACGATCAAAAAAATAGAGAAAGAACAAGAAAATTTAAAAATAGAACAAGCAATAAATAAACTGAGAAAGTACCTATCAGAAGAAAATTAAAATTTTTAAAAATAAATTTGGTAGTTTAAAAAAAAGTTTATAGTTTTGCACTCACATTTAAACGATATGGCAAATCATAAATCAGCACTAAAGAGAATCAGACAAAACGAAACTAGAAGACTTCGTAACAGATATTACCACAAGACTGCTAGAACAGCTTTAAAAGCTTTAAGAAATGAAGAGAACAAAGCTGCTGCTACAGAACAATTGCCAAAAGTTATCGCTTTATTGGATAAATTAGCTAAGAAAAATATTATCCACAAAAACAAAGCAGCTAACTTGAAAAGCAAATTAACAAAGCACGTTAATAAATTAGCGTAACAATATAGCTGGCCCGTTCGTCTATCGGTTAGGACCTCAGATTTTCATTCTGGTAAGAGGGGTTCGATTCCCCTACGGGCTACTTACATCTTATAAGACCACTGTAACAACGGTGGTTTTATAAAGATCAAAGTAGAAAAAGCTATATTAAAAATAAATCTAACCGGCCCGTTCGTCTATCGGTTAGGACCTCAGATTTTCATTCTGGTAAGAGGGGTTCGATTCCCCTACGGGCTACAATAAGAGTTGATACTTATAAAAACAAAAACTAACACATTACTTTGGTAATGGAAGATAGAGGGCCCGTTCGTCTATCGGTTAGGACCTCAGATTTTCATTCTGGTAAGAGGGGTTCGATTCCCCTACGGGCTACAAAAGGACTTTTTCGAAAGTCCTTTTTTCGTTTCTATATACAGATTTCGGGGAATTCTTCCCAAGGTTTAAGCTTTCTATAGTTTCATTATTCCTACCCTAAGGAACTAAGCGATAATTTCTTCAGATACAATAGCCTACCCAACTGACTTCTTGTACAATTTTCACCCCAACAGAAATGTCATATTAAATTTCATTAAAAATATCACCATTTATGGAAATATTATTTTATACTTCATCCATTAATGCTTAAATTTGAATAAAACTATTCATTCTAAAATATATAACATGAAATTCAATTTATTTTCGGGAAGCCCATCCTCACTCAAGGCCGGATTGATGGCTTTATTTTTATTTTCTGCCAGCACCATGTCATTAGCACAAAACAGAATTTACGCACACGCACAAAGCTCTGGGGTCTTCGGAGTAGCCTGCCTGGGATGCCGTATAGACAATCCCCTTAATGCTGTAGGCGATAATGAAGATGACTATTCCACAATGGTATTGGGAACAGTGCTTTTGGGAGGAATTCAGCAAACGTTGATTTTCCCGGATCTGAGATCAGACACGAGGCTGGTAGTAGGAATCGGAACAGACAACATCCCTTTATCTGTACAGCTACTGAGCGGAGTAACTCTTGAAACGATGAATGGCGGTATGTCTAATGACGATCGAAGAACAATCGATGTAAGTCTACTAAAACTGGGCGCAACTCCTAACAGAGGTACAGTAGAATTCAAACCTGCAAAACCTTATGATGGGATAAGAATCGGATTAACCGGCGGTGTTCTCAGTCTTGGTGGTGGTTTCAGAATTTACTATGCTTATCAGGATCCATTGATGAACATTATGGCTCACAGTCAAAACGGACAAATTACCCTTGCTGGAAATGTTCCTCTAGAAGGATCGGAAGTTACTCTGTTCAATACTTCAGGAAAAGAAGTATTCCGCTCTGCATTGAGATCAAATACATTTGAGCCGAAACAACCGGAAGGCGTTTACATCATGAATGTACAAACAAAAGAAGGTAAGACCTATTCCAGAAAAATTGTAATCAAATAATTGAATCATTGATAAAATAAATACGGCAGACATCTCAAGCTTGCCGTATTTTTTTCATTCATTTTCAAACCGATAGAAACCAGACCTCGCTTTAAATAATAACAAATTATTAATTGCAAATATCAATAAATTATTAACAATTCACATAATTATGAAATAAAATAGGCAACATAATTATTTTATTTATAAATTTACAAAAAAGCTAAAACCAAAATTTTTCTACATATGAAAACTTATTTATTACTTAGCCAACGCACGATAAAAGCTGCAATTCTGGCATCATCCTTATTTTTAACCAGCACAATGTCTTTTGCTCAGATTGTCAAAACCTATGCAAGCAGCCAGACCAGCCAGGTTCTTGGAGTTTGTTTAGGTTGTGGTGTATTGAATCCTGAGAATGCTGTTGGAAGCAATGAAAATGACTATTCTACGTTGCAGGTTTCAGTGGGTCTTCTTGCAAGAACGGAGCAGACACTAATCTTCCCTACTACCAATATTGCAAACAATACCAACAAACTTGTTCTTGCTATTGGTTCCAACGGAACTCCACTATCTGCTCAGGTATTGGGCGGAGCCTCTATTGAAACATTTAATGGAGATGTTTCCAATAACGATTACACAAGTCTTGCCACAAAGCTGATCAACCTTGGAGCTGGAGATCCAAGCAAAGGTGAAATTGAGATGACGATGAACATTCCTTTTGACCGTATCAAAATTAATGTTAATTCAGGATTATTGAATATTGGCGGAGAGCTTAGAGTATATTATGCTTACCAATACAAAGATCCTTTTATCAATTTCATGGCACACAGCAAGGATGGACAGTTTACTCTAGATAAAAATGTTTCTGCTGAAGGTTCAGAGGTAACTCTTACCAATACTTCAGGAAAAGAAGTATACCGCTCCAAGCTGACATCAAATTCTTTTGAAACCAAACAGCCGCAAGGAGTATATATTATGAAACTTCAGACAAAAGAAGGAAAGACATACTCTAAAAAAGTGATTATCAAATAAAAAAGATACATAACACATTGAACCCGGCAAGCTTTACAAGCTTGCCGGGTTTTTATTTGCCCATTGATTAGAATATCCCATATAAAATCATATTGATGATCAAAAAAACCTCTGATCAAAATTGACCAGAGGCTTTATTAACAAGATTACTATCTGCAATAGTATTAGTTTTTGATTAATTTTTGCTGGTATACTGCTTTTTCTGTAACAGCCTTTAAAATATAAATACCTTTTGGAAGTGCACTTACATTGACCTGTCCATTGTTCAGCTGAGCATTCACAATTCTTCCTGATGCATCATAAATAGAAACATTCTGGATTTTCTCCTGAGTTTTAATCGTAAGAATATCAGTTACCGGATTCGGATAAATGCTGAATTCCAGTTTCTTCACCTCAGCGGTAGCTAAAGTTGATGTAGTACTGTTTACTGTAAGCATTTTTTCAACTAATTTACCGTTTGAATTAAAGCTGATCACAATATCAGATGTACCTGAAACAAGTGGTGTCAGAACCAGTTCATCATTCTCATTAATCACAGCAGAAACGATTGTAGGATTGCTGTTTGATTTGATTGACTTTACTACTGACACAGCCAGATTATCAGCATCAGAAACTACTGATTTCAGATCAATCGTTGTTGTGTTTCCGGCAGTAACCTGTGAAGGTAAAACGTTACTTACAACAGGAACTGAATTATTGGTAAATACCGTCAGCGAAGGGAACCAATAGTAGTCGTTCAGAGTTTTCGTATTGATAAGCGCACCAGTCATATCATAGGTATGAATCCAGTTTTTCTGGTAGTGTGCTCCATATCCGCTTTCTGTGGTATTCAGAACCAATTCACCGGTAATAGGGTTTACACGAAGAGCTGCTCCGTACGGAATTTGTTTAAACTGACCTGTTTGTCCAGGAATGGCAGCAAAGTTTTCATTAAATGTTTTCGTTGTTACATCGAATCTTACGATCTGTGTTCCTGAGCTCCAGCTGCTGATCGAATTGATCCAGTATAAAGCATTCTCTTTACCACTTGCTGAAAATTTACCAGCATTCCATGCTCCCCAGTCTCCGATATACTTTGTAGTTGGGATATTGTAAATCTGTGTGGCAAAAGTGGTAGGATTGATACTGATCAGTTTCTGATCCTGAATTCCCCATACACTTCCGTCTTTAGCCTGAGCAACTGAATAGAAACCTCCGGCAACAGTACTCACAATCGTATCTGTATTAGGATTAATTACTAAAATTCCTACTCCTTGCTTCACAGCAAAAACATATTGTGAAGTACGGATCATATTTCCGATCTGCCCGTTTCCACCTGTACCGGTAATTAGAGAACCTACCTGTAAATTATCAATATTGAAAGTAACAATTCCAGTGGAAGTTCCGATATATCCTTTATGTTCATTTACTCCTACAAATGATCTACCATCACCACCTCCGATAGTATTGAAACCCGCAAGTTTCTGCATGGTCTGCGCATTGGCTACGACCAATCTACCTCCAGGAGTATATTGAGTATCTCCTCCATCAGCAGCTTGTTTTGAAACGAAATAGAATTTATCACCATAGATCGTTCCGTATTGTGTAGTTGCACCGAAAGCCTGATTATTATTGGCATTACTGTACACACGGTAATTGATCTGTCCGTTATTATCAATGAAGTTTACGGAACCGTTGGTATGGCCAAACCATTCTTCGTTCACCATAAAATATCCGTTGGTATAGTTTGTAGAAGCTACATATGGAGAAACCGGAGTCATGGTAGAAGAAACAGGTGTTTCATTAAATCCTACATTGAAATTCCAGACATCCCAGGAACCGTTTTCCAATACACGTGAAGAAGCTCCAACATTGGAATATCCGAAATCAGCATCTGCAGGATTCTTTACCCAATATGACCAGTACCCGTTAACCGTCCATCCGGACTGCCAGTGGTCGTTGGCTGCATCTACAATCGTGTAGCTGTCAAAATCATAAGCTGTCGTATTGACAAAACCATTTACCGGATATAACGGATACGTAGTATTTCCGCTTTTGATCAGTGCATTGGTTCCCTGACCGTTAAGGTCAAAACCAATTCCTCCGACAGCTGATCCAAACTGTGTTCCCTGATACAGCAATGTATATAATCTGTGATCTGCTTTAGCAATAGCTTTCAGCATGTCTTCTCCGGTAGCATTTCCGTTCCATTTGAATCCCCAAACCATGGCATCAGGGTTTTTACTGTCGTTCCACTGTACTACAAAAGCAGCCTGATTGGTTCCTGATCCAACCCAATACTGAATATCAGAAAAACTGATAGTCGTGGTATTAAGTTTGCTGATCCCTGAAATATCATTTCTGGGCACACCCTGAACTTTTATCTGTGCATTCGATACGCATGCAAACAGAAAAAGCATCATAAAAAGATAAAACTTTTTCATTTTTTATTAATTTAAATAGATTGTATTATTGAATTATTATTTAAAATGCAGATCGTAAGCTCCCGCTACTTCTGTAGAAACTTCTCCCAGCCATCCTGCTTCCTGATTGACTCCTGTATATATTTTCATAAAGTCTACTCCCGGAAGTTTCACATATTTTCCGTTTCTGTCTACCGCCCAGGAAATATCAATATTAGAGGCTTCATCATTATTCGGAGCATTGTCTGCATATCCGAACTCATATGATTTTCCTACCCAATACGACCCGTCACCGTTCTGATCGTAAAAATTATTTGCCAGTCTGGTTCCTGAAAAGCTGTAAGAAGCATCTGTAAACCATAAAGGATAATAGCTCTGGGCGTGAAAAGTATTCTTTGTTTTAAACCCCTGATTTCCCAGATTGTCATTCCATTTGATATACTCCACGTCGGTCTGCCAGAATTCAGTTCCGGGTACAGGTGCTTTATTTTCGTTAGGTTTATGATAGGTGATGCTGTAGTCTTTAACTGTAGCATTTTTGAAATACTCGCTGCCTGCAATTTCATACCATTCGTCATTATCTGGTTTTCCATTTTTATTTCTGTCGTAGGCTACCATAATAATTCCCGGTTCACAAGATCCTGAACGTTGATCTGCGGCATCATTTCCAAAGAATGCATTTCCCAGTACTTTAAAATCACGTCCATTCAGATTGGGAATGGTGTGATCAAAACCGAACACTACATATCCGCCATAGCCACCAAGACTGATCATGGTAGAGTTCCCTCCTACCAACGATTCGTTGGCTTTTTGAAGCATATTCGCTGTGGTATTTCCAGGTAAATATTCCGGAATTTCGTTCATGAACTGCCCTACAGCAGGGCGGAACTCCAATACTTTGGAAATATATTTACTATAAGGTGTTTTTTCTTTGGTAACAATGATTTTAGAATGAAAAACCTGCTCGTTTCCTTTATTGTTAATCTTTAAAGTCAAAGGATACGCATCTGCAGTAGGACTGATGAATTCAAGTTCTGAATTTTGAGAGATAATAGAATCATTAATACTCCATGTAACCGATCCTGAAGCATTGGTAGGAATACTCAAAACCTTTAAACGTTCAATGGTATAGGAATCATCAAGGCCATTAAATGTAAATTCATCTTCATCATCATGTTTACAGGCTATCACTCCTACAAGGAAGCAGGATAGAAATCCGATTTTCAAATAAGTAAAGCTATTTCTGTTCATTTCTTAAAGTTTGGTTATTTGTATAAAAAAGCGAAGTGGGCAGGGATATTTCCGCCTTCCGTTTTCCATTTAAAGTGTCCGTTTTTATCGAAGCAATACACAAATCCCATGGATACATAATTTCTGGCATCTGTCATGTAGATATCTTCTGTGATGGGGTTTACAGCAATTCCATAAGGGGTTTTAATGGCATCTTCATATTCTTTATCAAAAATTCTGTTGGCGATGATCTGTTCTGTTTTCACATCAATGATTCCAAATGTTTTTTTATAACTGTGGGTATTGTAATTGAATTCATTCCCATAGAAATACAGTTTATCATTCACGATCGTCATTTCGCTCACAGAGAGATTGAAATTTTTCTTCACAGTTCCTGTAGCTGCATCTATTAAATACAAACTGGAAGGAATATTATAATAATCTCCTCTTGAGGTTACATAGAGATCACCGTAATTATCTTTTTTAATATGGTGAAGATTGATGGCAACATTTATTTTTTTAAGTTCTGTAAAAGTATTAAGATCGATGACGGAAACTGTATTGTCGTAATCGGGAGCTTTATATCCTCCGGAGTTGGCAACAAACAATTGATTACCCACAATTTCCATTTCTTCCGGCTGATATCCTACCACCACTTCACGCTGGATGGAAAGAGAAGTGGTATCAATTTCAACGACTTTTCCTTTTGGGGCTTTGGGGTTAATGGCTACAGGACCTGCATAGCTGCTGGCATAAGCTTTCCCGCCTTTGAAAGCCAGATATCTGCAGTTTTGTAATGGAATCGAAGTAATACGTTTGGCCGTTTTAGCATCCAGCACTTCAATTTTGTTGGAAACATTGACAACAATATAAAGTTTGCTTCCGTACACTTTGATATCATTTCCTACATCACCCAATTCTTTTACCACATTGGGATTAATTTCTGCGTAAATATTCCGGTAATAGGTTCCTTTGGTATAATCAAAAAAATCCAGGGTACATTTATTACTTCCCATGTTTCCTTCATTGAGCATATAAAAGCCTTTTATTGCTGTATTTTCTGAAGGGAGTCCTTCCACCACTTCCTGACGGACAATAATTTCATCGGTACGGCAAGAGGTAAGAAAAGCTAATACCAGAAATAAAAAATAAAAGTTTAGTTTTCTCATAGGGTGAAGTTTAGAATAAGTTTAAAATTTCTTCCGGGCATCGGATAATTGAGGACAACATCATAGTATTGATTGAAAATATTATTCATCTCAAGGCTTACTTTAAACTGATGATTCGCCCAATTGAATTTTTTCTGAACAGAGAGATCGTGCGTATACCAGGGCTGAACATAATTGTATTGAATGTTATCCTGATTCACATCATATCTTTCCCCTACGTACATTGCACTGTAATTGAAACTCCAGTCTTTATAATCTGCCATCAGACTGAAAGATCCACTATGCCATGGGGTATAAGGAATCTGATTGCGATAGAAAGTGTCTTCCGGATCACTGATATCTCTTGCACTTTGGTATGTATAAGAAAGCAAAGGTCGGAGGGTTACTTTTCCAAGCTGCATTTCAGTCTGTACATTAACATCAGCTCCAATGATTTCAACCAATCCAAGGTTCATCATCAGCCAGCGGAACATGCTTCCATTTGGAGCAGCTACAATTTTATCCTGTACTTTATTGTAGTAACCGTCTACTTTAGCATAAAATGTTTTAAAGAAACGGTTGTTATAATTCTTCTGATAGGTAAATCCTATATCATATTGATTGGTGAATTCCGGTTTCAGGTAGGTATTTCCGATATTGGTATAATACAAATCATTGAAGGTCGGAAGTCTGAAAATCCTTTTATAGAAAGCTCTGAGGGTAAGCTCCGGAATTTTTTCCGGCTGATAGCTCATAAAAACGGCAGGTGTCCACTCTCTGGCATCTCCCGGCCTTTTATTTTTTCTTACTTCTTCAAATGTAAAAGTTCCTAAAAGGCTTCCCAGAATTTTGAATCTGTTCCACTGATAGGTTGTCGCCAATGCGACCAATGTAGTGTATCGGGTAGGATAAGAAAAGTTATCCAGATTGGCATCCAGATTATTGTACTGAAAATCACCACTCAGGCTGACATCCCAATTGGGTGTGATTGAGTAAATATTGGAAGAGGAAAGGTAAAGCTCCCTTTGGATGTAGGTATTATCAGTATAAATAATAGACTGCGAACGAACCGTGTCCATAAAATGGGTATAATCGTAAGCGAATTTTGCTTTCAGCTGTGTTTCAAATTTCGGGAACAGTTTCTTTCTCAGATTGGCCTGTACAAAATAATTCTCATCGGAAAGCCTTGCTCCTCTTCCTCCGAAACGTCCATTCACAATAGGTGCCGGCATTCCACGGTTTGAAATATAACCGTAGCCACGGATATTCCAGCTTCCGTTATTTAAAGTTCCGTTGAGAGAAGTTTCAAAACGTTTTGCCCGAATATCTGAATCCTGTCTTTTGGCAATGGTATCATAAGCCTGTTGTCCATCAGGATATTTCTTGGCATAACGAAATCTGTAAATTCCATCACTCTGCATAAATTCTCCACTGAAGCTGGCAGAAATCCTGTCAGAAATTTTCTGTTCCAATCGGAATGATGGATTAAAAAGGTCAATGGATGCACTTTTTGCTCTTACAACCAAATTGGTTTTTCTATTTCCTTTAAATACGGGTGTTTTTGGCTGTAAATAGATAGACCCCGAAGAGCCGAAGTCTTTTGCCGGCTGAAAAATTTCACTTTTCTGACCGTTGTACAATGATATTTCTTCCAGATCGTCTAAAGAATATCGTCCAAGATCCACCAGCCCGTTTTGGGCATTTCCTAATTGAATTCCATCATAGAAAACCCCTACATGCTGGCTTCCCATGCTTCGGATATTAATAGTTTTCAAACCACCCAATCCGCCGTAATCTTTAATCTGAACACCTGAAAAATATCGTAAAGCATCTGCAACGGAATGACTGTTCAGTCTTTCCAACTGCTCACCCTGTAGGATTTGTGCCGGGAGGATTTCTTTAAAATTCTTTTTGTAAAGATTGATTCCTTTAATAGTCTCTTCCTGAAGGCTGTCTTTTTTCCTGTTTTGAGAAGACAAAAGTTGAGATGTGATCACCAATATTGTGAAAACAGCTTTATGAATTGCAGAAGTAGTTAGTTTTGCCGCCATTAGCTCATTTAGGGTAATGAAGACGCTAATGGGGTATAAGAATACAACGACAAAGCACAGCTGTCACTGCACAGAATCATTGATGTCCTAAGCTTTATTCCACGAAAGCGTCAAACGATTATTTTCTGGCAGGTCTTCTGACTTACTCCATTTTTGAAATCCTTCCCATTAAAAAACAGTGGATATATTCTTCAAAAACTTTGGTGCGGAGCTTACAGCAGCGGGTCTGTTCCGGATTTTCACCGGATTCCCTTTTAAGAGCTTTTTAGGGCTCACCAAATTTCGGCAAAGATAAATAATTATTCCTAATCCCCAATTAAAATCATGATTCATAAACAATTAAAGCTCCCGAAGGAGCTTTAACATCATTTATTGGGGTGTCACTTTAAATTCCAATATTCAGGAAAACACTGAATCTCGATTTAGCTTCAATATCTCCTCCCGCCAGATGAGTGTACATGGGAAGCATGATTTCACTTCCCAGGCTCAGCTTTTTATAAGAGGCTTCAAATCCCAGCTTTCCATACAAAGCACTTCCTGCAGTATTGGGCAGGGCTTCATCAAATTGTTTATTCTGAGCGTAAACTTCTCCCTGAACTCCCGTTTTTACAGAAAAAATAGATTTTTCATTTCCTGCAACCTGATAAAAACCCGTTGCAGCATAGTTCCATTGGTTTCCAAAACGGTAATTTTTTTTATTCTCTGTTTTGATCGTATAGTCTGTATTGACCAATACGGCTACTTTATTTTTCTGAAATTTATAATTCAAAGCTGCCTGATAATCCCAGCTTCCGGTTCCCAGCTGAAAACTCGGATTCACTCCGGATGCTCCTTTTTCATCAAACTTCCCAAGTGGAATTTTCACGCCCAAACCTCCGCTAAGGTGATGGAAATTATCTTTAGAGCTCATCAGCTGGTAAATTCCCATCAGGTTCAGATCTCCTATTCCATTGATTCTGATATCACCCTGGAGGGTTTTCTTTTCATGAAAATGGAATGGAAGGCTCGCATACACACTCAGCTTTTTAGTCAGTGGAATTTTCCCCCACAGCTGAAGCGTATTGAAATACTGATCCTGGGTAAGGTCTTTTACAAATAAGTTCTCTTTCGCTTTATAATGCTGGGCAAAGTATTTGATTCCGATAAACTGCGGGTTCAGTAAAGATTCAAACCCGGAAGATCCGTTTCCTGCTGCACAGCCACAGGCATCACAATCATCATCAAAATTGAATCTGCTAAAGGTTTCCGGAGCACTATATGCACTGTCTCTGATCGTTTTCGCCTGATACTGACTCAACAGGATCAAACTTACTATCACTATAATCTTCTTCATGTTTTTATAAATTATTCTGCAAATTTTGGATTGGATATAAAACTTTTATCCGATAATGTTTTCAGGAACGCAATGATTGATTGTCTTTCCTGACTGTTCATGGCAATTCCTATGTGGCCGTTCTGTTTCAGCTGTGGATCAAGATTGGCATTATCTACCACATGATCCGAATAGAAATTGAGTACTGCCTCTAAGGTGTAAAATCTTCCGTCATGCATATAAGGTGCGGTGTATTCTACATTTCTTAAACTGGGAACACGGAATTTCATCCAGTCCACCTGATTAAGGGAAACTCTATATCTTCCTGCATCCTTGAATTCTGTATTGTAATACATTCCCGTATTTCTGAAACTCTCATCCGTAAACAGTTCTCCGCTATGACAGGAAGCACATTTCTGTCCGAATAAAGCCATCCCTTGAGATTCTGTTGAAGTCAATGGTTCTTTTCCCTGTTTGAATCTGTCGTATTTTGAATCTGCAGAAATTAAAGAAGCCATAAACTGCGACAATGCTTTCAGAATTCTCTCTCCGGTAATGGTTTCATCTCCATAAGCTTCTCTGAATAGTTTTTTATACTTCTGATCATCTTTTATTTTCGAAATAGCTTCCGGTATGGAACTGTCCATTTCATTGACGTCGGTAATCGGGCTGATGGGTTGTTCATTCAGATTATGAATCACTCCGTCCCACATATATCTTTTCAAAAAAGCCATATTCTGGATGGGTGGTGCATTTCTGATTCCTATTCTGTCATCCACCCCATGGCTTACGGTATGCCCGTGATGGGTAAAGGCATTTTCCTGGATATGGCAGAAACCGCATGAAATGGTATTATTCCTTGAAAGCCTGCCTTCATAGAATAATTTTCTTCCCAGCTCCACGCCGTTCTTAGTTACCGGATTGATCGATTTATCAAAAGTCATTTCCGGAAAATAAGAGGGAAACTTCAGGTTATAGGCTTCATCTTTTTCCAGTGGCTGTATAACCTCATCAGAACAGGAAATACAGCTTAATACCAATACAAACAGAACCAATAATGTTTTTAAAAAGAAATTAATCATTGTGAACGTGGTCTACTTTAAACATTTTTGTGAGATTGTTGGTAACATCCACCAGGTGTTGGTTGGAGCCCATCAGCATGTCATTAGCTGTAGTAAGAGTAAGCGCTTTATCTCCGCTCAAAAACTGGTTCAGGTCTGCCAGAATATGAACAGAAGGACGAATTTTTGCCGTCACCCTTGCCGTTGTCGGAAGATTCAATGTGATTTCACGGTATAAATCAGGCTGCTGATTAGCAGTAACATTTCCCATATTGCCGGTATGGTTCATGAATTCTTTTGAAGGGGTATCATTCCCGTATTTCCCTTCCAGTTTTACAAAAACATAACCCGCTGCCCATGACCATGACATTCCCTTCTGCTTGGCTTTTGTCCAGAATTCAGCCTGCCCGTCCTGTCCCAGCAAGTACGCTTTTTGACTCACACCTAATCCGAATCTTATTTTTTTGTAGTTGTTTTTCGGAACGCCATCCAGATTAAGATAAACAATTCCGGCTACAGCATCTGCCTGATCTACGATAAAAGCACCTTTATCAGGGTTGTTTTCATTGTATTTAAACTCATTTCCGTTTTCGTCGATCAATGCAATATTACTGATGACATATTTTAAGGCAGAAAAGTTATGCTTTTGTCCGTTGGAAGAGGTCTGAACCGTCTGATTCAAAACGATGTCTCCTACATTATTAAATCCGTTTTCAAATTTGATCTGAAGTTTCCCAGGGGTAGTATCCTGGGGATTTTCGTCATCCCTGCTGCTTTCGCAGGCTACAAAAGAGAATAAAGTAAAGGCAATAAAGAATAGTGATAAAAATTTATAAATTTTCATTGTTGATTTTTTAAGTTGAATTATAATTTGAATGGCTTTTTTACCACAAAAGACACAAAAGTTCTTACACTTAAGTTTATTAAGTGAAAAGTTTTATACACAATAAGAACACTTCAGCTTTTTTATTTATCTATGCTTTTGTGAATTTTGTGGTTGAATAGTGATCGTTTAACTTAAAAAACCGGTGGTTTGAAAATATGGGTAAGAAACAGAAAAGAATAAGCTGTTTCGTAGGTAAAATTGAAATTGAAAAACGAAATTTTTCCAGTAGTGTTGATCTCTGTAGTCTCCGGCAGAATATAGGTATCCAGAACTTTCTGTCCTGAGTTTTTGAGTTTCTGAAAAGGTGAAGATTCAGAATCATAGGTTTTGGACAGTTCTTTACTCAGGTAACATTTTCCGTTACAGTGAATCTCCGGCCTGGATTTATTAATACAGAGAACTTTAACAATATAATCATAATTTACAGCATACTCAACCATAGGTACTAAAGGTCTTAGCACCATATAGAAGGTAAAAAGTATGCTGTACAATATTTTCATCAGATTATTTCTTGCTTATCGCTTCGTCATATCTTCTGCTGATTTCTTTCCAGTTGGTCACATTCCAGATCGCGGTAAGATAATCTGCTCTTTTATTCTGATATTTCAAATAATAAGCATGCTCCCATACATCAATTCCGAAGATAGGAGTTCCCTTTTCTTCTACTACATCCATTAAAGGATTGTCCTGGTTAGGAGTAGAGGAAACAAACAATTTCCCGTCTTTTCCTACAGAAAGCCAGGCCCATCCGGAACCAAAACGGTCTGCTCCTGCTTTGCTCATCTTTTCTTTAAAAGCATCCATGCTTCCGAAAGTTTCAGTGATGGCCTTTGCTAATTTTGCTGAAGGCTGCGTGTTTTTCTGAGGCGTAAGAACCGTCCAGAACAATTCGTGGTTGTAATGTCCTCCTGCGTTATTTCTTACAGCAGCAGGCAGTTTTGAAGCATTGGAAAGAATCTGAAACAAAGTTTCTTTTTCCTGTGGAGTTCCTGCAATGGCTTTATTCAAATTGGAGGCATAAGCCGCTCCATGTTTTGAATAGTGAATTTCCATCGTTTGGGCATCAATATTTCCTTCCAGAGCATTATAAGCATATGGCAGAGGCGTCTGCTTAAACTGAGCCAGTGTAAATTGGGCTGCGAAAACTGCACTTAAAGCAGCTATTTTCAAAATCTTCATAATTTCTTTGTTTATGGTTGAACAATGTTTTCTTATTAAGCGGGAGGATGGGTGATGGAAGCTGGAAGTTACTGATGTCATAACCTAACTTCTTCAACTTCTATTTGCTTTTATAGCCATCTCAAAAAACTGCTAGAGCTTCACCGTCCGGAATAACTTCCAGATCCTAGCATCCAGCTCCCCTCCTCTCTATTTCAATAATTTCTTAATATCCTCGATCAGGATTTCTCTGTCCGGGTGATATTTTCCTGTCAGCATGGGTGTTTTACCTTCCGGATCTTCGTAATTCAATCCTGAATAATACAGAATAGGCATGTTTTCTTTATTGTATCTGCATCGGATATTTCCTTCCTGATCTACCAGCGCAATCATTCCGCTGTGGTTCAGGCTTTCTCCTTCATCTTCTTTATCACCTACGTAGATATTAAATTGATTAGCAAGATTTCCAATATAGGCACGATCACCGGTCAGGAAATGCCAGTTCGGAGATTTTGCCCCTATTCTTTGAGCATGTTCTTTCAAGGCTTCCGGAGTATCATTTTCCGGATCGATACTGATAGAGATAATCCCGAAGTCCGGATCATTAATCTGGTTCTGAATCGCCTTCATATTAGTATTCATCACCGGGCATATAGTAGGGCATTTGCTAAAGAAAAATTCCACAAGATATACCTTTCCCAACATATCCTTATTGGTGATTTTTTTACTGTTCTGATCTGTAAGTTCAAAATCAGGAACTTTCATGACGGTATAAAGATTCTTTTTAAAATACCCCATTCCTACCCCTATTCCAAGGAAAAGCAATGCAAATAAAGCGATGGGTATAATCACTTTACTTTTATTATTGTTCTTTTTATTTTTGGGCATATTTCTCAGGGCTTTTTTTGAATTCATGTTTGCAGGATACACTGCAAAAACCATACGTTTTATTTTTATATACGGCTGTATCGTTAATAGATCCTGCCGTTTTCATGTGGCAGATAGGGTCTTCTTCATTTACTACCTGTACATTTTCTATTTTCTTTCCCGAAGAGTCCATATGGCTTGCATGCTTTACCTGAGGAGTTTCTTTGGCACACGATAGTAATGATATTGACAACAGGGCAGTCAAAATAATAGGAGATTTCATTTTAATGTTAAATTGAAATTAATAATGTTAAATAAAGTTATGATACAATAAACAAGTCTGAAAAAGCACAGCATTCCTCAAGAAGAACCGATGGATCTCTTATTGTTTACAATAGTTGATTTTTATTGCAGCATGTATCTTTAATGGCTTGTAATGAAAGCCTTTGCAAACTTCGTTTTTTTTAAACTAATAATTTAGTTTTTAAAAAAATTAAGCCAATGGAGGATGGAATATCCTGGAAAAGTATTCTGAAGAATGAGAATTAAAATAACTTGAATCGGGAATTTCAGTAAGCAATTCCGAGTTCAGTTGAGAGGAAAAGGAAAGGATATCATGAGCAATAAAAACATCCAAGCCTGCAATCTTTATGGTTTGGGAGCTATTGGACTGTTTTTCTGTTTTGGCCAGTTCTTTTTCCACATAGCATTTTCCTTTACAGGTTGATTGTGGTACATTTCTGTTCTCACAAAGGTTTTTCACAATATAATCATAGTTCATCGCATAATTTACCAATGGCAAAACGGGACGTAATGCAACGGTAAAGATGACGAATATGGAAATAAATAACCTCAACGATTTTGTTCTCTGTTACAAATATACTACTTCAAAACTGTTTTCTGGATGATTTATGATGAATGTCATTGGAAAGTTTTTATCTGTTACCTTTAAAATTTACAAAACTGTGGCTGTTACTATCATCATATTATCCCGAACTTTGAGTAGGTTAAGATCTGAAAATTTAGTTCTTTATATACAATTTAATCTTGTTAATAAAAACTCTGCTGATATTTTTGGCAGAGTTTTTTTTAAACACAACTATTTACCACCACATAATGAGCATCACTGTTTTGTGTCAATCTTTCAAAAAGCTGTACTCCAATTTTATATTTTTGAACCAAGATCAAAGCTAACACATCTTTGCTAAAAAATCGTTTTTCTATTCAATCTCTTATTACTTTTAGAAAATAAAAATCACTCCAGGAAAAACCTGGAGTGAGATAATATTGATGAGTGAGTCATTTACTTTTCTACGATAAGCTTGGAAACCGTATCAATTCCAAGCCCTTTTATTTTTACCATATACACCCCATTTGTTAATTGATCAGTGGAAATTGATTTTTTAGCATTTGTTGATATTTTTCCTTCCGAAAAAATTAATTTTCCAGACATATCGTAAATATCAACACTTACTTTTCCTAAAATATTATTTGGGAAATTAATGTAAAATTCATTTTTAGCAGGATTGGGATAAATTGAAATTGAATTTTTAGCAATCTTTACATCGTTTGCAGCAAGTGCACATTCTGCAGGAACCGTAAAATCCTCAACCTGATCATTAATATCAGTTTTACTGCCCGCAGAAGCATTAACTCCCAGCCCTCTTTTAGCAAATGTATTCCAGATCATACATTTATCCAAACCTCCTGTAGCAGCTAAATCTGCTGCCAAAATAGCATTTCTTCCGTCAATAAATGTAGGATTACAAGCCTGAAGCTTTAATGCATCCGTAACTATTTGCAGTACTCTTGAACTGCCATTGGTCATATTAGCTGTTACATCTGAAGAATAACCATATTTTTCAACATATTTCCAATGCAGATCCCATAACATGGTTGCCCAGACAAAACCTATGGAATGAACATCAGGACTACCATTGGAACTTGATTCCATTCCATTAGTATTTCCATATGTATAATCGTTTATAGCAAAATCCGGTGAATATTTTGCAGGTCTTATTCCCGCACCTGTAATAGGTTGTCCTATTACATATGTTCCCATTCCTCTCGGCACAGAAGCATTATCTCCCACTTTATTGGTTAGCATAATGGCAAAGAAGTCAGACCATCCTTCTCCCATTTGCTCTTTATTGACTGATGGGTCTAAACAGGAATATCCATCCCCCGTCAGTCTGGTGGAAATTCCATGTCCATATTCGTGGGTAATAACGCCATTGTCAAAATCTCCATCAGGGGTTGTTCCGGTTGCAGGATCATTTTTTAAGGTAACATTTACAACCGTTGAAGCAGAAAGCAAATTTTTAATATATTCTCCTTCAGTATTATCAATTAAAACAGAAGGAATTGTAATAGTAGCGTCTGTTCCCCCCATCTGGCTAGTTGGAGTAGATGTTGGCGTATTATAAATGATAGCTGCCATTGCGCCCGCATTTTGAGCATTTTTTACTTTAACCGCAAAAGTACAGGTTCCTCTTTCTAATAATCCTATTTTCCCGGTAAGTGAGCCGGCTGGCAGAGCAGAGCATCCATCCAGAACTGATGATAATTGTACATTTCCTGTAACTCCTGCTGCATTTAAGACTGGGCCAAACTGTGCTGTCGCAACAGCCGGTTGTCGTGGAACAGCGACATCGGGTGCATTATAAAAAAACATTCTGTTAAGGGCTGACCATAAGTACATCTGCATCCTTCCGCTGTTCCCATCCGGAAGAGTTGCGAAATTGGCATTATTTGTTCCTCCTCCATCTTGAGCTTCAGCTTTTACATAGTCATTTCCAACACCTCCAAGGCCAAAATTATTTTGTTGAAAATTTCTTGCAGATTCTGTAAAACCAAATTTGTAAAATATGTCATGCACCTTATTATTCATATAGAATAAATTGGTAATAGCAGCGCTTTGATTAGCTGCAGGAGTTCCGTTTGTACTATAAGGAAAATTAAAATTTCTGTTAACCCCACCATCAGGAGAAAATCCCGGGGCATTTGCATTTGCGGTATCTTCGTAGGCATGTACATTATTACCTCTGGTAATAGTGTAGTGATTGGTGCCGTCAGAATGCCATCCTTCCGGAGAAGAAGCTAAAATCCAAGGATTTGAAACAATTGATCTTGAACCAAATGTAGGGGCTTCAGTAGGTAACGGAAATATATTATAGGAAGCATTATCCGGAACTAAAAAAGAAGAGACCTGCTGTTGATTTCTCAAATCCGGGACTTCACTACTCCTATTTTCTTCTGAATTTCCAAGGTGAGATATATCATGATGATAGGCATTTGTATTGAAATTACAGGACAAAGTCAAATTTTTCTTACTTATAATTTCTCCAGTTTGGGCATTAACCAGAATATCCCAGAAATTGGAAGATTTTGGCTCCCTAATTGAGAATTCGTACGCCAGCACTAAATCACCATTATGTTCTGCATATACTAATCTTTGTTTAGCTGTATTATTACCATTCTCGGGTTCAGCATCTGAAAAACCAAGAATAGGATAAGCTTGAATTTCCTGATTTCCAATTGCGTCTGCTATTTTTTGAAGAATAATAGGTTTACTAATTCCTGCAAAATTAGAGGTTGACTGCGTATAATTTTTCACAAAATTATCTGTGTAATAAACAATCTTATTATTTTGAATAAGTGCTGTCCCAACAGAATTATAAACCGGAAATCCATTATAAACCTGCTGAAACTTCACCAAATCACCATTTAATGATTTTGATACATCTGTATTATCAATAATAAAATTGGTGAGATCTGTTTTTTTATATTCTCTAATCTTATTTTGTGAAATATAATCTCTGATTAGTTTTTCATTATCCTGAGAAAATAAATGTAAGGATGGAAAAGCTACAAATGCGGTAGCCAGAACAGATAGTTTAATATTTTTCATATTTGATTGTTTTACCCGTCAATTTAAATATAATAATCATCAAAAATATATTTTGATTGAAAATTCAACAAACATTTTGTTTTACAATAAAATATTCTCGAAATATTATTTAACAAATTATTAAATTTTACATATATTAATTTTCAACTATTATTTTTTTGGAGTAAAATTGGATGAAGTATGAAAATAAGAACCTATAAACATGAGTAAGTGTTATCAATTGACTTTTAATTGAAATTACCAATTCCTGAACGATCATGCCAATAGGGAAAAAACTCTAATTTAAACACACTTTTACTTAGATTAACAAAAATAGCATATTGCATATTTGTAGTATCTGCGGAATGATTAGCATAATATATAAAAAAACAAAAGCCCTACTGAAATCCAGCAGAGCTTTTATTGAATATAATTGAGTTGTGTTTATTATTTGCTTCTTAAAATTTCATTCTCTGAATTCTCACTGCATTTAAAATAGCCAGCAATGCTACTCCTACATCCGCAAAAACAGCTTCCCACATGGTTGCCAGCCCACCGGCTCCCAGGATGAGAACAACAGCTTTTACGGCAAAGGCAAGCACAATATTCTGCCAAACGATCTTTTTCGTTTGCTTTCCAATATTGATGGCCATCGGGATTTTACTCGGTTTATCATCCTGAATCACTACATCTGCCGTTTCAATAGTCGCATCACTTCCCAAACCTCCCATTGCAATTCCTACATCGCTTAAAGCAACTACCGGAGCATCATTCACTCCGTCTCCTACGAAAGCTACCGTCTGGTTTCTGGCTTTGATTTCTTTAACCTTGTTTACTTTGTCTTCAGGCAACAGATCTCCGAATGCATTGTCGATACCCAACTGATGTGCTACATATTTCACAACGGTACTTTTATCACCGCTCAGCATGGTAGCTTTTACATTCATTTTATGCAGATTGTCTACCGTTTCTTTAGCATCTTCTTTGATGCTGTCTGCAATGGTTATATAGCCTGCAAATTTTTTATCATAAGCTACCGCAATTACCGTATATACAATATTAGCATGGTTAAGATCATAACGGATGTTGAACTTATCCATCAGTTTAAAGTTCCCTACCAGAAGTTCTTTTCCTTTGATCGTTGATTTTAATCCATGGCCTGCAATTTCCTCTACATTTTCCAAGGGAATGCTGTGATTAATATCTCCTACAAAATTGTGAATAGCCGTTGCAACGGGATGAGTACTTTTGCTTTCAAGGGCATTAACCATCTGAAGAATTTCTTCTTTGTCAAATTCAGGGCTTATGCTTACTTCCTGAACTTTGAATACCCCTTCTGTCATGGTTCCTGTTTTATCCATCACTACATTTTGAATCTCTGCAATACTGTCCAGGAAGTTACTTCCTTTGAACAAGATTCCGTTTCGGCTAGCGGCACCGATTCCTCCAAAATATCCTAACGGGATTGAAATCACAAGGGCACAAGGACAGGAAATCACAAGGAAAATCAATGCTCTGTACAGCCAGTCTCTGAACTGATAATCGCTTACAAAGAAGTAAGGCAGCAAACAGATTCCTATGGCAAGAAATACAACGATGGGCGTGTATACTTTCGCAAATTTTCTGATGAATAATTCAGTAGGGGCTTTTTGAGCCGTAGCATTCTGAACCAGTTCCAGGATTTTGCTCAGTTTACTGTCTTCATAAGCCGTATTTACTTTTACCAGAGCAATACTGTTCATATTGATCATTCCGGCAAGAACCACTTCGCCTTTATTTTTGGTATCGGGTTTACTTTCTCCCGTTAAAGCTGCGGTATTGAATGAAGCGGAATCTGAAAGCAATTCCCCATCCAGGGCCAGTTTTTCACCGGGTTTCAGCTGGATGACATCTCCAATTTTAGCTTCTTTGGCCTTCATGGTCTTGGGCTGATTATTTTCCATAATCGTTACCTCATCGGGACGCTGATCCAATAATGCTTTTATATTTCCCTTAGCTCTTGTTACCGCCATAGACTGGAATACTTCTCCTACAGCATAAAACAGCATTACTGCTACACCCTCAGGATATTCTCCGATGGCAAAAGCACCAATGGTTGCGATACTCATCAGAAAGAATTCTGAAAACACATCTCCTTTGATGATACTTTTATAAGCATCTTTTAATACAGGAAATCCCACAGGAATATACGCGGCAAGGAACCATACCAAACTTACCCAGCCTGTAAACCAAGCAGGTTTTATATAGTTGTCAAAGGCAATTCCTAACAATAAAATGATAAAGGATATAATGGCCGGCAGAAACATCTGAAAGACCGTCTGATCTCCTGAGTTGTGAGAGTGATCATGCCCGTCATGGTCATGTCCGTCTCCTTCTGCATGGTTATGTTTGTGTCCTTTTGTATCAGGTTTTTCCGGGGTTGTACTACAGCATTTTTCCATAACTGAATATTTTTATACAAATGTAAAGATGAGACTGATGCAATGCTATTGCAAACTTTCAAGACAGTTTTCACAGATTCCTTTGGCAAATAATCTTATTTCATCAATCCTGAAATTGGTCTGGATGTTTTCCGGGAAGGAAATATCTTCTTTGCAGGTAGTCTGCTTGCATATTTTACAGTAAAAATGAAGATGCCAGTCTTTATGTGTCTTTTCATCACAATCGTCTTCGCATAGTTTGTATTTCGTGGTTGTATTTTCCTGAATGCTGTGAACAATTCCTTTTTCTTCAAAGGTTTTCAATGTCCTGTAGAGGGTGATTCTGTCAGCATTCTCAAAATGATTTTCTATTTCAGAAAGGGATAAAGCCGCTTCCTGAGAGCTTAAGAAATCATATACCAAAATCCTCATACTGGTAGGTTTGGTATTTTTATCCATAAGTTTGTGTTCGATACCTTTTTTCATTGTACGATTTTAAATGGTTACAGATGGACTTCATTTTCTTCATAGCCTTCTTCTTCGATCTGAAAAGTGGTATGACTGATTTTAAAATCAGCCATCGTTGTATCTGTCAATGTTTTTAATAATTGATTCTGGGAATACCCATTCTCTTTTACAACGTGTGCGCTCATCGCATTAACACTGGATGTCAGTGACCACACATGCAGATCATGAACATCTTTCACTCCCGGAGTATTCTCCAATGATTGGCGAAGTGCATGAATATCTACATCTTTAGGGGTTCCTTCCAGCAAAACATTAATGGCTTCTTTCAACAGTCTCCATGTTCTTGGAAAGATCAGCAATCCTATTGCCGCTGAAATCAATGGATCAGCATAGTACCAGCCCGTGGTCAGCATAATTACTCCTGCGATCATGACTCCTACAGAAGTAAGCATGTCTGAAAGAACTTCAAAGTAGGCACCTTTCATATTGAGACTGCCTTCTGAGTCTTTTCTGAGAATCATCATTCCGACAATATTGACGATCAATCCGATTCCGGCTACAATCAGCATTGATTTACTTTGTACTTCGGGCGGATTCTGAAAACGCTGATAAGCTTCAAACAAAACATAGATCGAAATGGCCAGTAACACCACTGCATTGATAACAGCTGCTAATATTTCTGTCCGATAATAACCATATGTTCTGGAAGGATCTGCTTTTCTTTCTCCTATTTTAATGGCAATAAATGCCAGCAATAATCCTACCACATCGGTCAGCATATGGGCTGCATCCGCTAATAGTGCAAGACTATTGGTAATTATTCCTCCTATTACCTCAGCAATGAGATAGGTTCCGCTGAGGCAAAGAACAATCAGGAGGTTCTTTTTATGTCTGCTTCCTGCAGAAATGGTTTGTATTGGTTTACTTTCCATATTGTGTATGGTTTAATTACATTTCATAATAAGATGTATTTTCTTTTTTAGGGGGAACATTCTGCTCACCGATCATCTGTCTGATATTGATCTCGATGGTCTGTGCCAGAGAAGTCATGGGTGTATCTACAGGTCCATTTTCAAACGGATCCTGCATGATGATGGATGTTTTTTCAATAGCAATGAATGTCACCGGAACCAGGAAAGTAATGGCAATTTCTACCAACAGCTGGGAATCGTCAAGCCCAAACGGAAGGATAGCCGCAAAAACATAGATCAGGATATGTACTAAAACACTATAAGAACGTGGAAAAACAGTATTCTTAAGTCTTTCACATTTTCCCATACTGTCGCAGAGCCTCGTGATGATATCATTCAGCTGCATCTGCTGAAAATCCGTCAGACCTTTTGAAGCCGCAATTTCTTTCAGCTGTCTGGAGTGTTCATCCAGAATGGCGTTGGGAATATTGGCTGCTTTGATCTGATGTTGATCCAAATACTGCTGAACTTTTTCAGAAAACGGCTGTTTTCTCAATGATTCTCCAAGGGCATAGGTCCAGATGATCTGTCTTTCGGCAAATTCTTTTATTGCTTTGTCTTCTCCTGCCGGCATAAACTGAATGATCAGCCTCACAAAAGTTCTGGAATCATTGACAATAGCGCCCCAAACTGTTCTTGCTTCCCACCATCTTTCATAGGACTGGGAAGTACGGAATGCCAGCAGCAATGATACAGCTGTACCCAATAATGCAGGAATATTCAAAGGCAGTGAGATCTTGCGAAACCATGGTAATTCGTCCAAAAGACCAATAGCGATAGCAAATATTCCGATGAACAGAATTTGGGTTTTTATTTCACGGATGAAATACCAGACTGATATTTTTTTGTTTAGTAACATAATCAGGTCATTTATTAAAAATTCGGTGAGATAATCTTTACTTTTTTTCTGCCGCTTTCATCAATAAAAACTCCGTAAACAGCTCTAATTTAAGGATTAAAATCGACATTTTACTGATTCCGGCTGCCTTCATTAATGTTCGTGCTCTCCTGAATTCACCAGTTTGGCATTCACGAAAAATGCGCCTTTCACTACGATTTTTGCATTGTCAGGAATATTTCCAACGGGAGTTATCGCAGTGTATCCCATATCGGAAGTTCCTTTCACCACTTCTATTTTCTCAAAGTTTAAGGTTTTCGGATGAGGTTTCCCTTTTTCTTCATGTTCTTCTTCCACCTTTTTATCAGTCTGAATAAACACGTAATATTTCCCGTCTGCTTCTACAATAGCTTCTGTAGGCACTGCAGGAGTTGTGCTTTTATCAAGGCTGACAATTCCGGTGATATTCATTCCGTCAATCAAACCGGATTTGTTTCCGATCACTTCGCAATGCATAGAGATAGTTTTACTTTCATTTTCAAAAGAAGATCCGATGCTGTAAATTCTTGCGTCATATTCGGTTTCCGGATTGTTGGTCAGTTTAAAATGAACAATCTGCCCGACTCTCATTTTAGGAAGATCTTTTTCAAATACCTGAAGATCGAGATGAATAGAACCGTTATCAATCACTGTGGCAACAGGAGAAGAAATATCCACATAACTTCCGATCTGTGCGGTAATACTGCTGATTGTTCCACTGATAGGTGCAGTAATGACCAAACCTGATTTCATATTTCCATTGCTTACTTTTCCCGGGCTTATTCCCATCATCTGAAGCTGTTTCAAAAGAGATGCTCTTTTTGTTCTTAAGGTTTTAAGCTCAGCATCTGCACTCTGAAGATTTTTCTTGGCACCTGCATCATTATCAAAAAGTTCTCTTTGTCTTCTGTATTCCTGTTCTGCATAGGTTATTCTGCTATTGGTAGTCAGATAATCTTCCTGAAGCTGGATGTATTCCGGATTGGCAATCGTTGCAATGACCTGTCCTTTTTTCACGATACTTCCTATCTGTATATTGATGGTTTTAATGATTCCTCCGTACAGGGAAGTGATGGTTGCTTTATTGCTGTTGGGTACACTCAGCAAACCATTGGCTTTTATCGTGGATGTCAACTCTTTCATTTCTACATTTCCTAAAGCCACTCCTACAGACTTCATCTGCTCTTCTGTAAGGGAAGCTATTGTTTCTGGAGCTTCTTCGTGAGCCTGTTCTTTCTGTTCTGTTTTTTCAGGAGCTTTTTCTTCCGAAGCTTCTTTTTTTCCACAGCTTGTTAGTAAGATTGAGATCAGGGCGAGAGGGATGATATTATATTTGAGTTTCATAAGTAAAAATGTATTTTGTCTGATGCTGTATGCCTTCATTTTCATTGATCTGGCAGAAATTTTTATAAACAGCGGTTTCATATTATTTGTTTATGATGGAGTTAATAGTAACTACAGATTGGTTCACCTGCTGGATAGATTCCAGATATTTCAACTGGATATTTGTGGCAGTCTGCAGGGCAAAAAGATATTCCACATAGGAAATTTCTCCTGTTTTATATCCTAGCTGAGCTGCTTTTACAATTTTCTCTGCGTTAGGCAATGCCTGGCTTGTATAGTAATCATACTGCTGTAAATCCTGCTGATACTGGCTGAAAGCATTTTCCAACTGAGCAGAAAGCTGTTTCTGCTGCATTTTAGCATTGGTTTCTGCGACCTGCTTTTCATATTCTAACGCCTGAATTCTTGCTTTCGTAGCCCCAAATGTTAATGGAATGGCTACTCCTACTGTTGCCGACTGAAAACGTTTTCCTGAATTATAAAAATTTTCCTGTCCGTTGATGGTATGAAGACCTATCAAAGACTGGTTGGTATATCCTAAACTAAAATCAGGCAGTCCGAGAGACTTTTCAACTTTCTTATTTTTTTCGGCGATCTCCATTTCCTGGTAAAAAGCTTTTACCGTAGGATTGTTGGCAACCACAGTACTGTCGAGTACATTTTCTGCTTTTAAAGGAGCATAATCTTTGTTAAACGGAACTTCAAGATCTTCTGACGTATTCATCAGCGTTTTTAAATTCTTGTAGGCGTTGTTCAGAAAGACTTCATTTTGTCTGAGCAGCAGATCAATTTCCCCCTTCTGGGTTTCTGCAGTACTGATTTCTATTTTCTTGATATCTCCTGCTTTGAATCTTACGGTTGCAATTCGGATAAACTCTTCATAATATTTATCCAGACTGGTCAGCTGAGCTTTATTATACTGAAGATATTCAATCTGATAATAATAGGTACGAACCTGCTTTATCAGTTCATTGGTTGTAATTTCCTTATCAATCTGCTTGCTTTTAATATTCTCATTGATTAATTCTTTTCTTGCTTTAAATAATGTCGGAAAAGGAATGCTTTGTGAGATGGCAAACGACTGGTCAAACTTCGGACTATTGTATTGTCCAAGCTGTGCTTCAAAACTTAATTTCGGGAGCTCTTTTGCAGTTGCCCTCAATGCTTCGGCGGATTTAATGCTTAAGTCTTTTGACTGCAGCGTTAAATTATTGTTCACTGCCTGCTCTACCGCCTGTTCTACAGAAATCGGTCTGGACTGTGCACTAAAAGTTTGTCCCAGCATCATGAATCCTACAACCAAAACAGCAGTAATTATACCCGTATTATTATTTTTTCTTTTCAAAATCTTTGTGTTAAAAATGATATACAACATCGGCAAAACGAATAGTGTAAGGAATGTTGCGGTTACCAAACCCCCAATCACTACTGTTGCCAAAGGTTTCTGTACTTCAGCTCCGGCTCCGGTGGAAATAGCCATTGGTAAAAATCCTAATGAAGCTACGGTAGCCGTCATCAGCACAGGTCTTAATCTGGTTTTTGTTCCTTCAAATACTCTTTTCAGAATATCGGTTTCGCCTTCTTTTTCTAATTGATTGAATGTTCCGATCAAAACAATTCCGTTAAGAACTGCTACTCCAAACAGGGCAATAAATCCAATTCCGGCACTGATACTGAACGGCATATCTCTCACTAAAAGCGCAAATACACCGCCAATGGCACTCATAGGAATGGCAGTAAAAATCAATGCAGCCTGTTTGAATGAACGGAAAGTAAAATACAGAAGCATAAAAATCAGAAGCAATGATACCGGAACAGCGATCATCAGACGTTGGCTTGCTTCCTGCAGGTTTTCAAACTGACCTCCGTAAGTAAAGTAGTATCCTGAAGGCAGCTTTACTTTCTCCAGTTTTGCCTGAATGTCTCTTACTACACTTTCCACATCACGGTCTTTCACATTGAAGCCAATAACGATTCTACGTTTTCCCTGTTCACGACTGATCTGTGCCGGTCCAAGTTTGTAACTGATATTAGCAACCTGTGACAATGGAATCTGAGCTCCGGTAGCAGAAGTGATCATCAGATTATTCACATCTGAAATATCTGTTCTGTGAAGACTATCAAGGCGCACAACCAGATCAAAACGTCTTTCATTTTCAAACACCTGTCCTGCAGCTTTTCCTGCAAAGGCCGTGCTTACAGCATTGTTGACATCTTCAATATTTAATCCATAATTGGCGATTCTCGTTCTGTCATACTGAACATTGATCTGCGGAAGACCACTTACTCTTTCGATCTGTGGTGCTGTCGCTCCATCTACGGTCTGAATAATTTTCCCAACTTTATCTGCATATATTGCAAGAGAATCAAGGTTTTCTCCGAAAATCTTTACGGCAACATCCTGCCTTATTCCTGTCATCAGCTCATTAAAACGCATCTGAATAGGCTGGTTTTTCTCAAAGAATACCCCAGGAATTGTTTCCAGTTTTTCACTGATCTCATCCGCGAGTTCGTTGTAGGATTTTTTGGTTTTCCATTCGCTTTGTGGTTTCAATACCACGATCATATCAGTTGCTTCAGGTGGCATTGGATCTGTAGGAACCTCAGCGGAACCGGTTTTCCCAACGACCATTTTCACCTCATCAAACTGCTTGATAATTCTTGAGGCCTGCATGGAGGTTTCTATACTCTGACTCAAAGAGCTTCCCTGTGGTAAAATACAATGGAAGGCAAAATCTCCTTCCTGCAGCTGAGGAATAAATTCACCACCCATATTTTTAAAAATAAAAGCAGAGATAAGGAATACTACAGCTGTCGCAGAAACAATGATATATTTTACCTTGATTGCTTTCTGTAATAATGGCTGATATATCTTCTGAAGACGGTTCATCATTTTATCAGAGAAGGTTTCTTTGTGGGATATTTTCTTAGATAAAAACAAGGCGCTCATCATCGGAATATAAGTCAGTGACAGAATCAATGCTCCCAGGATCGCGAATCCTACAGTTTTTGCCATTGGGGTAAACATTTTTCCTTCTACACCTGCCAGGGTAAGAATCGGGATATATACGATAAGAATGATAATTTCTCCGAAGGCTGCACTGCTTCTGATCTTTGAAGCAGAAAGGAAAACTTCTTCATCCATTTCAGACTGTGTCAAAGCACGGGTAGATTTTCTTACGCCTAAATGGTGCAACGTAGCTTCTACAATAATCACCGCACCATCTACAATCAATCCGAAGTCTATTGCTCCAAGGCTCATCAGATTGGCACTCACTCCGAAAACATTCATCATTCCTAATGCAAACAATAAGGAAAGTGGAATGGCCGAAGCAACGATAAGTCCGGCTCTCAGATTTCCCAGGAAAATCACAAGAACGAAAATAACGATCAGAGCTCCTTCGATGAGGTTTTTCTGTACGGTATTGATGGCTCTGTCTACAAGGTCTGTTCTGTCCAGAAACGGTTCAATGATAACGTCATCGGGAAGAGATTTCTGAATGGTCGGAATTTTTGCTTTGATATTGCTTACCACTTCATTACTGTTGGCTCCTTTCAGCATCATCACGACTCCACCTACAGCATCTACTTTCCCGTCATAGGTTAACGCTCCGTAACGAACGGCACTTCCCAAACGAACATCGGCAACATCTTTTATAAAGATCGGAACGCTTCCTGTTTCGTTTTTAACCGCAATATTTCTGATATCTTCCAAAGAAGTCACCAGGCCAATTCCACGGATAAAATAGGCGTTGGGTTTTTTATCAATATAAGCTCCTCCTGTATTCTGATTGTTTTTTTCAAGTGCTGTAAATATTTCAGTGATACTTGTTCCCATTGCCTTTAAGCGATTGGGATCAATAGCCACTTCATATTGTTTTAATTCTCCTCCAAAACTATTGATCTCTGCAACTCCGGGTGTGCCGTTCAGCTGTCTTCGAACAATCCAGTCCTGCATGGTACGGAGTTCTTTAGCATTGTATTTCTTTTCGCTTCCTTTTTTAGGGTGAAGAATATACTGATAGACTTCTCCAAGACCTGTACTTACAGGAGCCAGCTCGGGAGTTCCTACACCTTTGGGAATTTCTTCTACTGCATTTTTCAGCTGTTCATTAATGAGCTGTCTTGCAAAGTAAACATCTACATTTTCTTTGAACACTACTGTAATCACAGAAAGTCCAAATCTTGAAATACTTCTTGTCTCCTGAATATCGGGAACATTGGCAATACTCTGTTCAATGGGAAAGGTAACCAACTGTTCTACTTCTTGTCCCGCCAGCGTAGGACATACGGTAATGATCTGCACCTGATTGTTGGTAATATCCGGCACAGCATCTATAGGTAATCTGGTGGCACTCCATGTTCCCCAGATGATCAGCACCAGGGTCATCAATCCAATGATCACCTTGTTTTTGATACTGAATTTTATGATTTTATCTAACACGATTGATATTTAATTTTTATTGAAAAGTAAATGCTCACAGTATAAAATACTGCAGCAAAAATATCCTGAAAACCTCTGCAATGGTATTGCAAAGTTTCAAGCACTGTTAAGTATCAGAAAGCATAGGCTTTCTAAAAGTCAATAAAAATTAAATTTTAGGAGGTTGCCAGATTGGGTCGTAAACCTGATAGGCAAAGTCATTTTTGTGGAACAGGATCTTCTTTGAAAAGTAAGCGGGAATCTGCTCTGGAATTTCCAATAAAGGATCCATTTTAAATGCTGAAACTGTTATCTGGCAACAGCTGCATGCACACAGCGGAGAACAGATATCTCCTTTTTCTTTTGAATGGTTTTCCTGAACACTCAGGGAAACTATTTTATTCCCGGAATTCTGCGGATGAGACACATCAGCACATGGCATCAATGAGAGTGCCATGAAATAAATTGCCAGTATCCATCTTAAGATGTTCATGGGTACAAAGGTAGAGATTTTTTGTAAATTGCGGGATAATTCATTTCAAAATTCAAAAACCGAATTACAGGCTTTCATTATTTATTAATTTGTATAATGCAGAATTCAAAATTGATAACAAATACTCTAATGATATAGAAATTATAATCATGATTAAATATATATATTTTGTCTTTACATTATGCACAATTACAAGCTGTGTAGCCACCAATTTTGAAAGTTATCAATCAATTGACAATTTAAAAAAAGATAAGAAACATTATGAAATTATAGATGCAAATGGTAAAGTTAGTTATGTAGAAGTAGGTCTAAGTACTCTTTACAATATACAAAACCACTATTCTATATATATTTCTTTTAAAAGTAAAAATATGACTATTACAAGTATTCGATCTTCTACTTTTGGACAGATCCCTCCCTCTTCTCATGAGAAGATTTATCTCAAGAAAATTGAAGGAAAACCAATTGAAGACACGGTCTACATTAGTTTTCCAAATAAAGTTTATACATTTTATTACAGATAATATTTATGTAATCTTTCCCAAAATCCGGAACATGTAAAAACAATATCTTATATTTTTTCAAAGTCTGGGCTTTCGGAAAGCGGGAGATTAACAAATTATTTAATAATCCAATGGAAAATAATAAACCCGAATTAAAAAAAGCAGACATTAAAAAACTTATTGAGGCTTTAATTAATGAGTTAGATAAATTAAATGATTCAACTTCTTTTACTTTTGACAGTGACTTATATTGGAATATTACAGATGAAGAATTATACAACCCATATAAGGATCCCATAGAATTGACGATGGGGAGCTTAGTTGAGGATTGGCAATTCTTGCAAAATATTTTAGATGGAAAACGAGAGATGATAGACTATGATCTATCTAAACTCGCATCTCTTCTAAGATTTCTAGGAAAAAATATGATTATTACAAAAGCTCAGAATATAAATAATTCTTAAATAGTAAAAAATAATTAAAAAAAACAAAACCGTTGCTAAAAAAGCAACGGTTTTTTAATAAAAAAACTACCGCAAAAGCAGTGGCTTAAAAAAAATCAATCTAATTATGGACTATATCCTATAAATTCGGGTTATTCTCAAATTCTCTTTGTGGAATGCTGAATAAATAATAGTTACTGTTTTGGGGAAAAGCGGATTTATCCGGTAAATTAAGAACAGAATATTCTTTATGATCCCGATTTTGCTTATGGTTAAATAGGGAGCGAAATCGACAAATATTTTAATGGAGGAACATCTTTAGGAAAAGCCATGTACAAGAGTATCAAAAATGCCATTAAACCCTCAATTAGTAATCAAAATCTTAATTTTGCACACTAAATGAAATACTTTTATTTAACAATATCTTTATAATGTTTCAACGTCAAGAGACTTCGAAGAGCGGGAGTAAATAAAGTTTACAATAATTAAATTAAATAATTCAATTTTAAATCCTTAATAATGAAAAAAAAATTGCTCTTTATTTTAATGTTTACATTTCATATTTTAAATTCTCAAATAAAAGTGCATGTAAATATTATTGAAAATACTGCTTACGAAATAAACAATGAGAAAAGATTTAAACTATTAATAAAAATATCTAATGATTCAAATCATAAATATATATTACCACTAGATATTACTGGGTTTAAAAATTATATGAGTGAGGAACCATGTTCTGACTTTAATCTAATTGATTCTTATCCTGATCTAGGTTTTTTGCCATTATTTAGAAATGAAAACACTTATATAGAAGGCTCTGGTATCAATTACCCTCATCTAGCGAATAATAAAATGGCATTAAAAAAATATCAGTCCGAAATTGCTAAATACAAAAGAAGCAAAAGTGCTAAACTTCACAAATGGATAAAAAATAATAAACTTAATAAAGTAAGTAAAGAATGGGCAGAAATAAATCAATATTTATTAGCAAACTTAATATTATTAAACCCTAAACAAGAGTATTCTTTTGAAATATATTTTAATCCTTTAAAGTATAACTACAGTGAACTATATAAAAGTTCGTATTCTTACCCTATTGAAACTAATAAAATATATCAATTTTGGTTACGAATATGTATTAATAACTCAATTTACCAATATTTAACTAAAAATCAAAAAGACAGATTCAAAAATTATATTTTTTTTAGTGGAAAAATTGATAGTAATTATTTAGATTTTAAAATGCAGTAACATAATAGTAGTTGGATCATATTAATTTAATATAATGTGATGGGTTTAATAACCCTAAAACCGTTGCTTTTTTAGCAACGGTTTTTTAATAAAAAAACCACCGCAAAGGCAGTGGCTTAAAAAAAATCAATCTAATTATGGACTATATCTTATAAATTCGGGTTATTCTCAAACTCTCTTTGTGGAATACTGAATAAATAATAATTACTATTGGGTGTAAAAGCAGATTTATCCGGGAAATCAAGAACAGAATGCCCTTTACCATCTACGGTTTTCACGGTACCGTCCGGTGTGGTTATCTGAACTTTTATGGGTTTTCCTTCTGCGTCTACAAACGGTTTTCTTACTACTGTACCCTGCGTTCTGATGATATCTGAAAGAGAGAATCCTTCTCCGAATAATTCTTTTCTTCTTTCAATCAAAACTGCATCTACTACCGCATTCTGTGATAATGATCCAGAATAAATATTAGCATTTCTTGCAGATTTCAACTGATTCAATACTGCGACTGCCTGAGGAACATTTCCATTTCTGGCTTCGGCCTCAGCTTCGATCAGATACATTTCTGCAGCTCTCATGTAAACAATGTCTGCAATAAGAGTTGGCTTAAATTTAAACTTAGCATACCTCAGCAAACCTTCTCTTCCTTTCTGCCCGTCCCATGAAAACAACTGGTATCTGATGTCATTGGTATCAAAAAGGTCTTTAAAATAAGGATCCGCCATAAAGCTGTAATAATAACTTCCTGATGATGATACATCCAGATAGTGGAAGGCATAACTCGCATCCGACTGCTCCTGAGTCTGTCCATGTCCCCAGATCCATTCTGCATTGTTGATATCATTGAAGCCATCCTTATATTTTTCCGGAGCCATCAAAGGGAAACCTTCTCTTGCAATTTTCGCAGATGCTGAAGCTTTACTCCATTCACCTGTATTCAGGTAAGTTCTTGCTAAAAGCCCGTTCACCACAGAACGGTTGATCTTATCCTTATTATTTCTTGTATAATTTTTCAACAGGTTATCAGCATCCGTAAGATCACTTTTAATCAAAGTATAGATTTCTTCAAGACTTGCTCTTTTCTTCCCTACCGTACTTGTTGTGGAAGGTTCAGTGTAAATGGGAGCCGTCAAAACAGACTTGTCTTTCAGGTAGCTGAACTGATAAAAGCTCGCCAGATTCAGATAACAGAAAGCACGTAATGCTTTTGCCTGGCCTTTCACCTGATCCTTTTTCTCCTGGCTGCCTTCCGTTCCATCAATTCTTGTAATCACATTATTCATATTATTGATGGTGGAATACAACATAGTCCAGATAAACAGCGTACGGCTTGCTGTACTGTTCACCATCTCTGTGAAAGCATAGGTAGAAGCAAAGCCATATTTATTCGTCAATACCGCTACATCACTTCCCATGGCATCACTGGCTCTTAAAACGGTGGAATAACCGATATTGGCATATGTTGTTCCGTCATTATTAAATTTTGCCCAGGTGCCATTCACCACTGTTTCTGCACTTTCTGCGGTTTTAAAAACCTCCACGCTGTTGGCCTGATCAGTGGGTGCGGTATCCAAATCATTTTCACAGCTTATCACTGACAAAAATCCAATGAGTGCAAACGATATATATTTTAATTTTTTCATTGTTTCAATTTTAAAAGGTTAAAGCGTTGCCTGAAGACCAAAAGTGATCGTTCTCATCGCAGGATATCTGTAATACGTTGTTCCGTCCAAAGCCTGCTCAGGATCCATTCCTTTATGTTTATAGAAGGTCAGAAGGTTTTCTGCCTGGATATAAATTCTGAATTTTTTCAGTCCTATTTTCTCAAAATAATCCTCAGGAAGTGTATATCCTAAGCTTACATTTTTAAGTCTTGCATACGTTCCGGAGTAAAGGAATCTTGAAGAGGTTGATGTCCAGTTATTCGTTGTGGTACTTAATGCAGGAACATCTGTATACGGATTATCCGGTGTCCATCTGTTCAGTATTTCAGAACTCCATGCACGTCCTCCGGCACTTCCGTTATGCATGATGGAAGTATAATCGGTATCTAAAATTTTACCTCCGATTTTGAATGTCAATAATCCTGAAAAATCAAAATTCTTATAAGTAATACTCGTACTGATTCCTCCCGTCAGTTTAGGCAATGCAGAACCTTGCAATAGTTTTGTCGCTTTTGAATATTCCGAAGTCGTTCCTTCCACTGAGTTTCCGCTGGCATCAGTAGAAACTGTTTTCCACAATGGCTTTCCATTGCTTGGGTCTACTCCAGCCCATTCCGGAATAAAGAAATCGTACACAGAACCTCCTACCGTTAACAGCTTAGTTCCTACCACAAGAGAACCACCAGGTAATTTTGTTACTTTATTGTTTAAAGTACTTAAGTTCACATCTACATTCCATTGGAAATTATCATTCTTAACCGGTGTTGTAAATAATGAAAATTCAAATCCTGTATTCTGAATCGTTCCGATATTAGCAGGGTAATCACTGATTCCCAATGATGGTGCCACCGGCATGTTAAACAGAAGATCCTGGCTTTGTCTTTTGAAATATTCAATATTACCTTTAATCCTGTTATTCAGAACAGCGAATTCCAATCCTACGTTTAAATTAAGGTTGGTTTCCCACTTCACGTTATTGGTTGATGTTTTTTCAAGGGTTGTTCCCGGTTCTCCACCAAGACTGATAAATCTGTATAGTTCCTGATACGCGTAATAAAGCGGTTGTCCGTTGGGTCTAAGTAATTTATCATTCCCCTGACCTCCATAACTGGCACGCAATGTCAATTGATTGAAAACATTCAGGTTTTTAATAAATTCCTCGTTCGAAATTTTCCATGAACCTCCTACTGACCAGAATCTTCCCCACCTGTTATCTTTTTCAAATCTAGAAGAGCTGTCCGCCCTTCCTGAAGCAGATAAGAAGTAAGTATTGTTATAATCATACTCTACTTTTCCCAGAAAACTCAATAAGCTTAATTTATTACTGTTCCCGCTGAAACTTCCTAGTAAAGAAGCCGCATCCGGCTCATAATAATAAGGCAGTGAAAACTGGCTTCTTGTTCCTGAAATGGTCTGATAATCGTATTTATAAAATTCATGCCCTGCCAATGCATTCACATGGTGTTTTCCAAACTTTTTATCGTACGTCAGAATATTGCTGGTCGTATAGGAAAGTGTTCTGGTATTGGTCTTCGTCACCGAACCTCCAATTTCCGCGCCTTGTCCTAGTAATGGATTTGAATAATAATGTCCGTTATAATTCACCAAATCAACAGAAAAGCTTGTCTTGAATTTTAACTCCGGCAAGAAAATGAATTCCATGAATCCTTTTCCTGAAAAGTTATCTTCTTTATTTTCGTTTTTATCTAATGGCAAAGTTGCTGCAGCATTTTGGTTTTGAAGCGCATTCGTTGGCCTGTATTTTCCAAAATCATAAATAGGATTTCCGTCGGCATCCAAAACATAAGTTCCGTCAGCATTTCTTTCATAATAAGGATAGAATGAAGGAATAAACCTTGCGGCATTGATGATATTACTCGCCTTGGAATCTGAAGAAGTTGGTGCCTGCTGAATACTATTGGTATAGTTTAAGTTGACTCCAACATTCAGCCATTTTTTTACTTCGGAATTAATTTTAAGCCTTGTATTATATCTCT
Organism: Chryseobacterium sp. WLY505; assembly: GCF_030846215.1. Taxonomy (NCBI): domain Bacteria; kingdom Pseudomonadati; phylum Bacteroidota; class Flavobacteriia; order Flavobacteriales; family Weeksellaceae; genus Chryseobacterium; species Chryseobacterium sp. WLY505. Next base: position 169,140 of record NZ_JAVCWI010000005.1, read on the forward strand.
TAAAACCAGACTCAATAGCCATACCTTTGTCGTCCAGATAACCAAGGGAAAAGAAGTAATTACTTTTATCACTTCCTCCGCTGATATCAAGATCCACCTGGTTTCTTGAGGCCATTCTCTGTAAAATATCTCTCCAGTCGTCATTCCAGAGTGGTGAAGCACCAGGCAATAGTTTTCCATCTGTTCCTACAGGTTTTGGATAAGCTGTTCCATAGGGATTGATTCCAAGGGTAGAAACAAGATTATCCGTTGCCATTTGTGCAGCCTGCTGGGAAGAAACTTTCCCGGACTGATATCCGTTTCTTAATGCTTCCCAGTATAATTGAAAGTACTGATCTGTGTTTACCTGTTCATAGTCTTTTACAGCTCTTCCGGAGAATCCCTGACTGATATTAAAATTAACTCTGGCTTCTCCTTTTTTACCTGATTTTGTAGTAATGATGATGATCCCGTTTGCTCCTCTTGAACCATATAAAGCACTTGCTGTAGCATCTTTCAGAACACTGATGGATTCAATATCGCTTGGGCTGATGGAGTTTAGATTTCCATCGAAAGGAATTCCGTCTACTACATATAAAGGATCACTGGAAGCACTGATGGAACCAATTCCCCTGATTCGAATGGTAGAAACGGCACCTGGCTGCCCTGATGCACTGGTCGTCTGAATCCCTGCAACCTGCCCTTCCAATGCTTTGGTAATATTGGTGACCGGTCTGTTATTGATTTTATCGCTGGAAATGGTAGCAACCGAACCGGTGTAGCTATTTCTTTTAGCTTTTCCGTAAGCTACCACTACGACTTCATCAAGTTCCTTTTCATGAAGGCTATCTTTTTTCAGTCTGGAATTCTGTGCATTTACACTGGTGACTCCCAGAAAGAAAGCAGCAACCGGAGGAATCCATACTTGGGTACTAAATAATTTTTTACTAATCATAATCAATTTTGTTTATCATATACTAAAATTTTGCCCTTTGCAAAAAAGTCAGCAAAGGGCATCGATAAATACGATAAACCAAATGCTTATTTTTCCTTAAAAGGCTGAACGTAACACCTTGCCCCACGGGTAGGTTGTTAAGATTTCACAGGGTCAGTTCCCTCCATCTTTCTTTATAAGCCGATCGAAATATGGTTGCAAAGCTAAAAACTTTTAGTCTACAAAACAAGTAGACTTATTTATTTTTCATGATAATATTTTAATAATTAACATAAAATTTTAATAAAACCCATTACAATAAGGAGTTGCGACTATTATCATTTTCTCACACATGATAAATATCATTATCAATAATTCAATGGAATAAAAATTCAGCATCACTTATTTTTTATGTAATTAATTAAAAAAACTTTTTAATTTTATAGAATGAAAGTTTTAATCATCAATGGCCCTAACCTTAATCTGTTGGGCACAAGAGAACCGGAAATCTATGGAAATGTCTCTATGGAAAGCTATTTGGAAAATTTAAGATCCGAGTTTCAGACTCATGAATTAACATATTATCAGTCTAATATTGAGGGAGAACTTATCAACAGACTTCAGGAGGATGATTTTGATGCCGTAGTAATTAACCCGGGAGCTTTTACTCATTATTCTTACGCTATTGCTGATTGCTTGAAAAATATTCGAAAGCCAAAAGTAGAAGTACATATCAGTAACATTTATAAAAGAGAAGAATTCCGACAGAAATCTGTGACAGCAGCCAATACAGATGCGGTTTTATCTGGTTTTGGAATGGATGGTTATAGATTGGCTTTATTGAGCTTGAAGTAATTTTTAACTTATATTTTCCCGCAGATCACACCGATTTCACAGATTTTTTTGTGTAAATGTAAACAGGGAATCATACAATAATTCCTCTAAGGGAAAAAATAAAAAAGCCTCATCGATGATGAGGCTTTTTGTATGTTGATTGGTAACTATTAGATAGTTTGTTCCTGCAATTGAGGTCCCGAAGCTACTAATTTCTTACCTTCTTCAGTATCACAGTACTGTTCAAAGTTCTTGATGTATCTTGAAGCAAGATCTTTTGCTTTTTCTTCCCATTCTGAAGCGTTCTCATACGTATCTCTAGGATCTAAAATACCTGTAGAAACGTTTGGCAATTCAGTAGGAATTTCAAGGTTCATGATCGGAACCTGAGTTTTAGGAGCATTGTCAATAGAACCGTCAATGATGGCATCAATGATTGCTCTGGTATCTTTAAGAGAAATTCTCTTTCCAGTACCATTCCAACCTGTGTTCACCAAATATGCTTTAGCTCCGTGCTCCTGCATTTTTCCGATCAATGTTTTAGAATACATTGTTGGGTGTAATGTAAGGAACGCTTCTCCAAATGCAGGTGAGAAAGATGGTTGTGGTTCTGTAATTCCTCTTTCAGTTCCGGCTAATTTTGAGGTATAACCACAAAGGAAGTGGTACTGAGCCTGATCTTCATTCAGGATAGAAACCGGAGGAAGTACTCCGAATGCATCCGCTGAAAGATAAACAATCTTCTTGGCATGACCTGCTTTAGAAGGCAATACAATTTTATTGATATGATAGATTGGATAAGAAACTCTTGTATTTTCTGTGATAGATCCATCCGTATAATCTGCTACTCCATTGTTAATAACAACGTTTTCAAGAAGTGCATCTCTTTTGATCGCTCTGAAAATATCCGGTTCTTTTTCTTCTGATAAGTCAATTACTTTAGCGTAGCATCCTCCTTCATAGTTGAATACTCCGTTATTATCCCATCCGTGCTCATCGTCACCGATAAGATATCTTTTAGGATCTGCCGATAAAGTAGTTTTACCCGTTCCTGAAAGACCAAAGAATAAAGCAACATCCCCTTTTTCTCCTACGTTGGCAGAACAGTGCATAGAAGCCATCCCTTTTAATGGAAGGTAATAGTTCATCATCGCAAACATTCCTTTCTTCATCTCACCTCCGTACCAGGTACCTCCGATGATCTGTAGTTTTTCAGTAAGGTTGAACATGATAAAGTTTTCAGAGTGTAACCCCTGAGCTTCCCAGTTCGGGTTGGTAGTTTTTGATCCGTTGATTACTGTGAAATCCGGCTCACCAAAGTTTTCCAGTTCATAGTGAGAAGGACGGATAAACATGTTCGTCACAAAATGTGCCTGCCATGCAACTTCAACAATAAATCTTACTTTAAGTCTTGTATCTGCATTTGTACCACAGAATGCATCTACTACATAAATCTTCTTAGCTTCAGAAAGCTGGTTCATCACTAGTTCTTTACAAGAACCGAAAATTTCTGCTGTTGTAGGTAAGTTTACTTTACCATCCCAGAAAATTGTATCTCTTGTAACATCATCCTGAACAATATATCTGTCTTTAGGTGAACGACCTGTGAAAATTCCTGTTTTTACTGATACTGCGCCTGATTCTGTAAGCTCAGCTTTCTCAAACCCCTGATTTTCAGGAGAAACTTCAGCCTGATATAATTCTTCGTAAGAAGGATTATACACTACTTCATAGTTTCCTTTAATCCCTAATTTCTCTAAATCCTGGATGATTTTAGTGTTTTTCATTTTACTTATATTTTCTATTTCTTTATTGCTTTCAACAAAAATAATATTAATTATTTGTTAAAGGTGGTTTAAATATACTGATATAAGTCAGAATGACAAATAAAAAAACAGGATTACAAACGTCTGATTACAAGCTAATTATATTTTCCCATTCCAAAACAATGGGAAAACCTTTCTCCCAAAAATAGTTCTTATAGTCCCCAAATTTGGCACTCATTACAAAATCTCCACCCCATGCACCTAAACTTTTAACAAATGAAGGGCAATCTGGGAATAATTTTTCCTTAACTGTGAGAATTTCAAGAAAATCGGCTATTTTATGCTCATGACTCATCATTAATTCGGAAAAATTTTCCAATTCATTGCATAATAATATTTTTTTTGTGAGATCTGAAAATTCATTAACCAATTCCGGAGACTTCTTTTTGGACTTGTAAAAATTGATTCCTTCTCTACTATCCTGCTTCTGGTTTAAATGAATAAAAATCAGTTCATTTTTAAAAGAAGGATTAAAATCTACTTTCTCATATTTTATCTCAGGTTTACTTTGAAAAAGTATGGCAGATTTTTCTTTTGCCACAGCGATATCGTATCCGCTGCCACCCAAACTGATTGTATTAAGGTAAAAAGGATCTATTCCGGCCCATTCTGCAAGATTGTTCATCAGGGTAGAACTGCTTCCAAGCCCATAGTCTGCTGGAAACTGAAGATTGGTTTTTAAATGATAAGTAAGGTCGGTTTTGAATTTACTATTAGAAAGCTGCTGAACATTTTGTAATGTTTTGGTAATAAATTCAGCGCTTGATGGAATATTGGTTTCTAAGATCTGCCAGGTTTTATAATCAATGACAGCCTTCAACCATAGGGTATTCTGATGATAGGCCTCCCAAAGAATAAGAGATTTTCCATCTTCTTTTTCTTCAAAGAAAAACTCTTGTCCCAGCCTGGTAGGTACCGCTAAGACAAGAGCTCCATCTATTGCGAAATATTCTGAAGTAAGCATAAGCTTTCCCGGTGAAAATATCGCGTTCATATTTTTTGTTTAGATTGCAGAAGTAGCTTCTACTGATCCGTCAATTTTCTTGATCAATCCCTGAAGGGTTTTTCCTGGTCCTACTTCTACGAAATTAGAAGCACCATCTTTAATCATATTCTGAACAGACTGTGTCCATTTTACAGGACCGGTAAGCTGAGCGATCAGGTTTTGTTTGATCTCATCAGGATTGGTTACCGCTGTTGTCGTGATATTCTGGTATACAGGAATAGTTGCTTTTCTGAATTTTGTTTTTTCAATAGCTGCGGCCAGTCTTTCCTGTGCAGGCTGCATTAAAGGTGAGTGGAAAGCTCCGTTTACGGGTAATAATAATGCTCTCTTCGCTCCTGCTTCTTTCAGTTTTGCGCAAGCTTCTTCTACTGCAGGAGTTTCTCCTGAGATAACCAATTGCCCCGGGCAGTTATAATTTGCAGGAACAACAATTCCGCTGATCTGTGCACAGATTTCTTCAACCTTAGCATCGTCTAATCCTAAGATAGCTGCCATAGAACTTGGATTGGCATCACAAGCTTCCTGCATCGCTTTTGCTCTTTCAGAAACTAATTTCAAACCGTCATCAAAGGATAAAACTCCATTGGCAACTAAAGCTGAAAACTCTCCTAAAGAGTGTCCTGCTACCATTTCAGCACCAAGACCATTTACGGCTTTTAATGCTGCTACTGAATGTATAAATATTGAAGGCTGGGTAACCTCTGTTTTCTTAAGATCCGCATCCGTACCGTTAAACATAATGGAAAGAATGTCGAAACCTAAAATTTCATTGGCAGATTCCATCAGATCTTTAATATCTTTTCTAGAATCATACAATTCTTTTCCCATTCCTACGAACTGAGAACCCTGCCCTGGAAATACAAGTGCTTTCATGTATTGAATTAAATATTATGCAAATATAACTATAATGTTAACAATATTCTTTTAAATAGCTATAAATCATTTAAGGTACTAACCTGATTACTCTGTAACCGGTATTTACATAAGCACCGTTAGCTTTGGATTTTACAAACTCAAATTTGGTAGCAAGCTGAGTCTGAACTTTATTCATTTGTTTAAAGATTTCTCCTTTTTTATTTTCTCTGGTTAACATGTCATTTACCACATCAAAACCTACGATCGCGTATTTAGGTGGAGTTTTGCAGTATTTAGTTTTATAAGCTGCCAGAATTTCTTTCTCAAAGCTACCGTCGGTGTTAATCTTTCTATCCATCAGATATACAAGACTTGCCTGGCTCAGCTCATCCACTTTCTTCTCAAAAACAGGAGAATAGAACATACTGAAGGCTTTTATTCCCTGAACTTCTTTGGACATCGCAATCATTCTGTTGGCAAAAGCATCTCCTGCAGTATTATCATCATTTGCTAAAATAGCAATAACCGGTGCAGACTGCCCTGTCATCATATTCTGATCCGGCTGAATATCTGCCGGGGAATTAACAATTATAATATTAGGGTTTTTCACCGCTTTTTCAAGGCCGGCTTTGATATAATTGGCATCTTCTTTTTTAGCATCTGCCACTATATATATTTTCTGATCTGAATAAATTCCTTTTACTTCTTCTACAATCTTATCAGCATATGTCTGATTGTTTGTTTCTACGATAATAAGGTTACTGTAGTTATAGAGTTCCGGAGAGTTGGCAAATGGTGCTACAACCGGAATTTTCTGATTTTTGGTAAAATCAAGAACATCAATGACATTGGACTTAAAGAAAGGTCCGATAATAAGATCTGTATTATCAGGATTGATCTGCGTTAAAGAGTTTTTGAACGAAGCTTCATTTCCTGAATCTACAACTTTGATATCCAGCTTTTGTCCTCCTCTTGCATTTCTTTCAATCGCCAGTTTAGCTCCTGTCAAAAAGTCGAGTGCCATTCCTCTGTATTGGGTTTCGTTGGTACTGTACCCAAAAGGAAGCATTAAGATAACACTTAGAGCATCACCGTTTTTCTTCACGTATGCTGCATCCTGCTTTTTGATTTTTAGAACCATTCCGGTTTTCAGACCGTGTGAAAGATCCGGATTCAGTGCTATAAGTTCATCAATAGAAACACCGAATTTATTAACAATAGAGAATACTGTATCTCCCTGCTGAACGGTGTAGGTTACATAATCATCACCTACTGCAACATTGGAGGCAGCTGTTGATTTTTCGTTCCCGGAATCCATTTTTGCTTTTGGATTGGTAGTTTCTGCAACGGCATCAGTATTGGCAGTTGTATTTGTTCTTTTTATTTTAATGGTATCCCCAGGTTTCAGTCCTTTTTCTTCCAATCCCGGATTTAAGGCATAAAGGTCCTGCTGGCTGATGCCAAACTGTTTTGTAATTCTGTAATAATTATCTTTCGCCTGAATCACATAAGACTCTCCTTCTACAGCAGGGGTAACCGTTGTAGGGTTCATCGTAGTTGTGTTTTTTTCTACAGCGGGTTCGGTATGTTTTTCTGCCGTCACAGCCTGTTGCTCACCACCATATTTTTTAATGCTGGCAAGAGGTAAGGTAATTTCGTCTCCGATTTTCATGTGAGAATCCAGTTCTGGATTCAGCTTTCTTAAATCAGTTTCAGAAATTCTGTATTGTTTTGTAATGCCATAGATCGTTTGTTTTGGCAGTAAAACAATTTTACCCAAAGAAGAAGCACTTGTTGTTGAAGTTGCTTTTTCTACCGGAACTGCTTTTGTTACAACCGGAGTGGCAGCTTTATCTGATTTTATAGTTAAAACATCACCGATCGCCAGTTTGCCATCTTTATGTTTTGGGTTTAGCTTCAGCAATTCATCTACAGTCATTCCATACTTTTTGGCAATATTGTAAGGATTATCACCTTGCACAACCGTATGTGATTTCTGGGCTGAAACTCCCAAAACCATACATAAACTGGATAGAATAAAAAACCTCTTTATCATATTCGATAATTATAATTTACAAAAATACTTCTTTAAAATTAAATGGCAACAATTATTAATTTTGAATCTTGAACCACCATTTCTTCCAAACAATTTTCAAGCCACGAATAGCCATAATCTGAAAAGAATACACTAAAGTTATAGACTCTCTCCTGCCATGTTTTTGCGGGATGAACATCTAAAAACAGATTTTCAAGCCGTTCCAGCAATTCATTTTGTTTTATTTTTTCAGCATGAAGCAGACGTTTTTTCATTCTTTTAAATGATTTTAATTGTCGTACTTCTTCCGCCTTCACCATGTTCCCGAAAGATTTTTCAGTGGTTTCTGCTGAAGCTTTCAGTGTAGAAAAACTATTGACCAATAATTCTTCTTTTTCTTCGAGTAATTGTAAAATCGGATTATCTTTCAAAATCTTCTGATTGGTAAGTACGGTGAAGTTCTGAAAAAAATCTTCAATTTTAAGATCAAGTTTCTCAATTTTTCCCAATGTTTTTTCTTTCAGAAAAAGCATAGAGTTTCTGGGAATCAGAATTGGGAACGGGATATTAATTTTTGAGAAATAATCTTTCAATTCCAGCCAGTACATGATTTCAGCATTGCCACCGATATAGGCTAAATTAGGAAGTACATTTTCCTGATATACCGGGCGCATCAATGCATTCGGACTGAATTTCTCAGGGTGGTTTTCCAATTCTGCAAGAATTTCTTCTTCTGTAAACTGGATAGGCTTATCTACAATACTATACTTCTGTCCGTTAAATTCTATTCTGTCTCTCGTTTCAGAAAGGTAGAAAAGATTTATTTCACGTGGGTTTACCTGAACTTTTCCATATTTTTCTGTAAGAAACTTTACTTTATCTTCAGAAGTTTTCTGTAAGCTGCAATGAAGAAGTTCATCTTTAAAAATCTCCTTCATCAGGTTTTTAAGTTCTTTAGAATCTCCATCCAGAATCAAAAGTCCGAATTCTGAGAAAAGACGGTTGACAAGAATCTTAATAGCTTGCGTTAAAGTGTTTCCAGCTTTATAAGCTTCCTTCATCATTAAGATCAGCTCTGTACCGAAAACAGAATCTTTGAATTCTTTTTCAAATTCCGAAATAAAATAGGTATCACTGATTTCAATTCTCCCTACCGGACCTCCGGATTTTTCGTTGGTTTCGTAATAGTTATTTTCGGTTTTAAAATGATTGATCTCCGCAAAGTCATGATCCTCTGAAGCCATCCAATACACCGGAACAAAATTAAAATCCGGGAAGTTTTCCTTCAGATAGGTACATGTCTTTATGGTCTGAAGAATTTTGTACACAAAGAAAACAGGCCCTGAAAACAGGTTCAACTGATGTCCTGTTGTTATCGTAAATGTGTTAGGCAGTTTAAGATTCTCAAGATTTTCTCTCTGCTTTGAAGAAAGAGAAAAGTTTTCTGATTGTCCTTCAAACACATCAGCTAAAATGCTTCTTTTTTCAGAGGTGAAAGAATCTTTCTTCAGATGAATCTGCTGTCTGAAATGTTCTAAGGAAAATGTATTATTTTCAAAACCCTCAATTTTCTGATTTAAAAAATCTTTTACCAGCTGAGGAATACTTTCTATATCGTTAAATGATATTTTATTAATTGTTTTCAACCTGTATCGTTTTTAGTTGAACAAATACCACACGATTCCGATATTCAATCTGAAATCATACACCGGATAATGTGGAAATGCATATGCTTTGTTATTGGAAATAACAGTTCCTATCTGCTGTCCTTCTATGAAAAAGAACATTTTTTTCACTTTCATATTAATATAAATATCGGCAATAGGCTGTCCTCCAATTGAAAATGAATCTGCTCTTGGAAGGATATATTCATTAAGAACAGGGAAATAGTCTCTTGATGCAAACTTAGAGAAATAGTATACTTTAACACCTGCCTGAATTTCTGCTGCTTTTTTGAAAGCCTGGGTCTGATAGAAGAAATTGGCTCTACCGATGAAACCTGGCATTGGAAGCAGATCTTTGTTCGTTAAGGTATTCTGGAAATGCACTCTTGTATTCAGATGGAATTTGTTGAAGCTGAATGTAGCATCACCTCCAATCTGAGAAATATTCACTGAATTGTCACTTTGTTTCGGGCTTCCATTGCTGTCAAAGTATGTATAGTTATCAATTCTGAAATAATTGGCAAAAATTTCAGTTTTAAACCATTTCAGATTAATGCTTCCTCCCACTTCCATTACAGACTGGTTTTTTGCATTTTCAAGATAATAATTGAAGTTATTATAAACAGAAGTATTCAATAAATAATTGAATGAAGGATATGCACTTTGGAAGTTTACCTTTGCATTCACGAAATAATCTTTGATAGGCTCAAACTTCAGATTATTGGTTGTCTTCAGATAACTTTTAAACTGACTTCCGTTTGAAAACTCAAGGAATGAATTCAATTGAATTTTATCCCAAAGTTTTACCTGCAGGTTTCCTACAGCTCCGATTCTGTTTTCTTTCAGCTCACCCGGAAAAGGTACATTGTTGAGTGCAACAACATCTCTTATTCCGAATTTGATTATCTGATAACGTACCCCGGCATCCAGTTTGAATTTTTCATTATTAAAAATCAAGCTTACGGTATTACTGAAATTCTCGGAGTATTTTTTGGTTGTCAGTGGAAAGCCGTTCACCAATTCAGCAGGATCATCATACCAATAAGGCTCCAAAGCAGTTTGGTTATAGTAATATTTGTTTCCCTGATGAGAAAGAATATGTCTTATACTAAAAGGAAATTTCTCAGAATTAAAGGGCGTAAACTGATGACTCAGGTAGTATCTTCTGTAAGAAAACTGGGAGCTTGAAGATGCGAGATTTACCTGCGCATTTTGTCTGTTGCTATAATTGCTGTCTCCACTTTGAAACAGATTATCTTCGGTAATCCCTCCACTTTCCTGATTATTTACATTCTGATGAAGATAATGGGCAAAAAGTTCATAATTCCCCCTTTTGGAAACATAGTGTCCCGAAAATAAAGTATTGTTATTCGCTGACAAGGAATTTCTGTAAAGTCCCTGCGAACGAAGCCCCATATATTCAAGAGCAAAGTTGAATCTTTTTCCGATATTCTGAGTATAGGTAGACTTTAAAGCAGCCCCGTTTCGCATTGCATTATGATAAATAAATGATGCAGTAGGTGTTTTTACATCATAGTATTTCACATCATTGGCTCCAATAATCATGTAAGATTTATTGGATGGCAACAGGGAAAGATTTTCCTCCGCATTGACTTCGAATACAAGGGGATTAAATCCTGATCCAATATTGGCAGGCTGTATTCTTCCGAAATTGTCTTTATTATTTTGCTGTGAAAAGATATAGGTTTTATCAAAGGTCATTACCGTATCAAAAACTTTCTTTTCAGAAAACTGGGTCTGATACTGGTAATCATTAATAGTAGGTTTGAAAATTTTCAGGGAATCTTTTTTCCCGGAATCTATCACAAGAGTGTCTTCTTTTTGGGATTGAGGTTTAGTCTCTGCTTTATTCACGACCTGAGCCTTGGCTGCAAAACCTAAAGAGAAGAGTATGAAAAGGATGTACTTCATTATTCATTATTGTACAGCAAAAATAAGAAATAAAAGGACATAAAAAACCCCTGCTTTGAGCAGGGGTTCTGTATAATATGATTATTGTATGATTAATAACCAGGGTTTTGTTGAGCATTTGGATTTGCAGAAATCTCAGATAATGGCACTGGTAGTGTATATCTGTAATCACCGTTCTCCAGATTAGAAGTTAATACAATATCATCTGTATTGTTTCTATCCATTTTTGTACCAGCTTTAACCGCCAGACGCTTAAGGTCAATATAACGATGCCCTTCAAGAGCAAGCTCTATACGTCTTTCTTTTAAGACATCAGCCCATGCAGCTTGTGCACTAGCATAAGTCGGAGCAGTAGTTGTACCTCTAAAGTTTCTTGCGTCTCTTACAGTTTTGATATAATTAGCAGCAGTTGAAAGCTGACCATCATTAACTGCACATTCAGCTAATATAAAGTACATTTCTGAAAGTCTGAAAAGCTTAATATCATTTCTAGTGTTCGTTCCTGCTTTACCCGGATATTTATCAACTACTAAACGATCGGTAGATCTAGTCTGACCTAAGTTATTAGGATATAAAGCTGCATAGTTCGGATTAGGAGAAGTAGTAGGATCCCTATTAGTAAGGAATCGTATATCTCCTTTAGCACCAACATTTGCTCCTGTTACATCTCCGTAGCCTTCTAGGAATAAGTTATATAAGTTACGACCCCAGAACCACATTGGTGCACCTGAAAGGGAAGAACTATTCGTATTCCAAACAGCACCAATAGGCAACCCATTTCCACCTAATGCAATACGTCCTAGAGAAAGGATAGACTCTCCTCTATTCTGATCAACCCACATTTGACGATAAGGATTGAACGATGTACCTACATTAGTTGATAATTGTCCGTAAAATGAATTTCTCCATGCATTCCCGTTATTTGCCACAGCTTGATTAAGTGGGTTACCATTTGCATCGGTAATTGTAATAGTAGCAGGAAATTCCTGACCATCAACCACATAATCTCTCGGTTGCGCTGTAGGGTTTGCTGAGTGGTAAGAGCTAGTTACAGGATTAGGTCCAAATGTAAAAGGAGTAGCTTTAGCTAATGGGAAACCACCAGTGGCAGCTGCGTCTACTACCGCTTGTGCGTAAGTTTTAGCTTTTGCATAATCTCCTTTATACAAGAAATATCTAGCAGAAATTGCATTAACAGCACTTTTACCAATAAAATATTGATTAGTTCCTTCAGCTGTCAGAACACTTCTTGCTGCTGTTAAATCTTCTTCAATAAATGCATAAATATCTGAATTTTTTGATCTTGGTAATTTTGTATTTAATTCAGGTACGTCTTTAATCAAGATCACCCCTAATGCATTAGGATCTGTCATATTCGTAGAAAATAGCGACTCTAATTGCAGATAAGCATACGCTCTCATCGCTCTTGCCTGAGCTACAATTTGCTTTAATCTCGTAGCGTCTGCTGTACTAACAGGTGTAATTCCAGCAGAACCTCTAATCAAACGGTTAACGTGGTTGATTACAGCATAGTTATTTTGCCAAATTTCTGCAACTCTTGGCTCCTGTGAAGTTAAGAAGTAACGGTGTAACTGAAATTCTTGCCCACCACTAGACGCTCCTGGTTTCACTTCATCTGAAAGCACTGCAGAAACATGAATTGGATATTGAGGCTCTAATGTCCCATATACGTTCCCCATCATATAATTGTATAGGGCATCAGTAGTTTTAAACGGAGCACCATTGTCCTCTACAGTTCCTGGTTGCAAATTCGTCTCAATTGCATCATTACAGCTCTGTAATGTCCCTAAAGAAACTAAAACAGAACCAATTATAGATATATTTAAAATTAATTTTTTCATTTCAACTTATTATTAAAATTGCACATTAAGTCCTACTGAAATCGTTTTTGGATTTGGATAAACACCTAATGAATATGCAAACATTGGTTCAGGATCATACCCTTTCCACTTTGTAAATGTTGCTAAATTTTCACCTTGAACAAATACTTTAATTCCTGTAATAGGAAGATTTTTCAATAAATCTTTATTAAAGTTATATCCAAAAGTTATATTCTTCAGACGAATAAAGTCAGTTTTGAAAAGGAATCTATCTGAAGAACCTTCCAATCCTGTATTATTTGCAGTCATAGACGGAATATTTGTATTTGGATTATCAGGAGTCCAAGAGTTTAAGATATCCCCAGCAAAGTTTGCTCCGGTACCTAATGAACTAGGATCCATTAACCAAGAATAAACGTTGTCATACATCCATCCTCCAGCTTGGTAGCTAAACAATACATCAGCAAACCATCCTTTGTAATTAGCATTTACACCAAATCCTCCAGTAAATTTAGGAACATAAGATTTCCCTGTCAATACTTTATCATCTGGAGAAGGAGATTCTGTCACTTGTCCATCTTTTCCAATAAATTGCTGCTCTCCAGTAGCCGGGTTAACACCTACATAATGATACAGATTCCATTGTCCGATAGGACCTCCTGCAGCATTTACATTATCATCGGAAAGATCGGCTCCGTCGAATGATAAAATCTTGTTCTTATTGTAAGCACCGTTTGCAAATATAGAAACACTGTAGTCCTGATTTTTCAGAATATTGAATCTTAAAGAAGCTTCAATACCTTTATTTTCAAGTTCTCCATTATTACCATTGATTGTATATTGTCCTGTAACAGCAGATAATGTGATCGAATTAAATAATCTTTCTGTCTTTTTTCTATAAACATCAACAGTACCTTCTACAAAATTTCTAAACAAACCAAAATCTACTCCAATATTGGCCTGGCTTACTTTTTCCCATTTAACATTTGGGTTACCTATCACAGCATTGTATCCTACAGAATTCATATATCCTGTATTACTAGCTATTAAGTCAGTATAAATGTTTGTACCTACAAATAAAGGGTTACCATTATTCGCTGGTTGTATTAAGTTCTGGTTACCAGTAGTACCGTAAGATCCTCTAAGCTTTAACATATTTACAGCAGTAGACCCCTCAAGGAAGCTTTCTTTCTCAATATTCCAACGTCCTCCTACTGACCAGAATGTTTCCCATCTGTTTTCTTTAGGGAATCTATAAGATCCATCTCTTCTTACTGTTGCACTTACCCCATATTTACCAGCATAATCATATTCTAATGTTCCGATTACAGCCAATGTTCCTGCATTAATTTTACCTGCAGATACTTGTGGTACATATAAAGATGGAGTTGCCGGATTAAATGGAATATATCCAGTTCCTGCACCAAATGCCCAGTTAAATGGATCTAAACCATTCTGAGTATTACTCTTAAATAGATAATGAGCTTTCAGATAATCTAAATAAGCAGCAACTGTTAGTGAATGTTCACCAAATTTTTTATCAAAAGTAATATTAGATACAGAGTTAAATGTCAAATCTTTTGTATTTGTCATCTGTTCAAAACCTCCGTATTGAGCTCCTGACGCTCTGGCTGCAAGGGAAAGATATCCTGTAGGGTTACGTGCAAAAGTACGGTCACTTTCTCTGAAATCCATACCTGTTCTGTTTCCTACAGATAACCAATCTGTAATTTTATAGTTTACATTCGCATTGGCTAGTATTGAAGTTTCAGTGAATAAATTCACAATTCCTCCTCTTACAATATCTGCAAGAACCCAACCCGGGTAATTTGTTCCTGCTCCACCGATCTGGTTAAACATATCCTGCCCATTAATGAATGGGTATGGCTCTAAATAACCTGGTGTTCTTAAAGAACCGAACAATGGGTTTTGAATAATATTTGCAGAAATATTATCGTTTGTTTCCTGATCTAGCTGATGACGTTTAGAATATCCTACAGCCATTTGCATTCCGAAAGTCAGCTTTCCATTATCTGATTTACCAGTTAAGTTATTTCTTAAAGTAAATCTTTGGAAGTCTGTAGATCTGAATGTTCCATCAGTATTTAAGTATCCTAAGGATGTATAATTATTAATATTTTTCCCTCCGGCAGTAATCCCTAAAGTATGTTGTTGTAACATAGCTGTCTGAAAGAATTGCTTATTCCAATCTGTATCAGTTTTCCAAGCATTAATTTCATCTTGAGTCATATCTCCACCATCTCCAACTCCATATTGGTGTTCCAGATTCAATAAATCTTTTGCACCTAACATATTGTATTTAGTTTTAGGTAATACAGAGAATGAAGTAAGCATGTCATATGTTACTCTTAATCCACTATTGTATTTAGCATTTTTAGTATTGATAACAACAACACCATTCGCCCCTCTGTTACCATAGATTGCAGTAGCTTGTGCATCCTTCAGAATACTGATATTATCAATATCCTCTGGATTCAAGTTTCTAAATTGGGATGCAGAAGTAATTAATCCATCAATAACGTAAAGAGGATCTGTCGATGCATTGATGGAAGACAGACCACGCACCATAACATTAATCTTTCCAGAACCTGGTGATCCAGAAGTTGAATTAATACTGATACCAGGAGCATTTCCTTGAAGAGAATTAATAAACGAAACATTCGGACGATTCTCAAGAGCCTTAGAGTCAATTGTCACTGATGCAGCAGTAGACTTAGCCTTGGTACTTTTTTTGCTATACCCTAAAACAACTACCTCCTCAATTTGTTTGGTATTTTTAGTCGTGTCGGTTTGAGCAAATACAGCTTGTCCTGAAAAAAACAAGACACCAGCCGTTAATACACTTAGTTTAACATTCATATTAACAAATTTTAATATATTTAATGAGCAAATATGTTAATAAATATTAACATCCACAAATTAAACTAACGTTTAAACGCTTGTTTTTTTTAATGTTTCATCTAAAATTTGCGTAAATCAAATAGGATTCAATAACAATAGACAGTTTTTATTCAATAAAAAATATTTTTTTCATTAATAAAATTCATTTTAACAAATTATTAATAATTCAAGAAAAATTATTTAGAACTATTATAAATTAATAGAGGTGGAAAAATAAAAAAACCACTTTATAAAAAAGTGGTTTTCACATATTTAGGATATATTTATTTCAGTTTCTTCTTAACTGCTACTTCTTCGTAAACTTCAAGGATATCTCCGATTTCAATATCATTGTAACCTTTCAGATTCAGACCACATTCGTAACCTTTCGTTACTTCCTTAACATCATCTTTGAAACGTTTCAAACTTTCAAGTTCACCGTCGAATTTAACAATACCATCTCTTAGTAGACGTACTTTAGATTGTCTTGTTACTTTTCCGGTAAGAACCATACAACCTGCAATGGTTCCTACTTTAGAAATCTTGAATACCTCACGGATTTCAACATTACCAATTACCTGTTCCTGAATTTCCGGAGAAAGCATTCCCTCCATCGCTTCTTTTACTTCATCGATTGCTTTATAGATTACAGAGTAAGTTCTGATCTCAATTTCTTCACGATCTGCAAGTTCTTTTGCATTGGCACCCGCTCTTACATTGAATCCAATGATGATGGCATCTGATGCTGCCGCTAAGTTGATATCAGATTCAGTGATCTGTCCAACACCTGAGTGAAGAATTTTAACACTGATTTCTTCTGTTGATAATCTTTGTAACTGATCAGAAAGAGCTTCTACGGAACCATCCACGTCCCCTTTAAGGATAATGTTCAGTTCTTTGAATTCTCCTAAAGCAATACGTCTACCCAATTCTTCAAGTGTCGTATGCTTCTTCGTTCTGATGGATAATTCTCTTTGTAGTTGTTCCCTTTTATTGGCAATAGCTTTACCTTCACTTTCGTCAGCATATACACGGAATTTATCACCTGCAGTAGGCGCTCCGTCCAAACCTAAAATTGTTGCAGGAATTGATGGCCCGGCTTCTTTTAGATTTTTTCCTCTTTCATCAAGCAAAGCTTTTACTTTACCGTGATTTTTACCTGCTACTACATAATCACCTACTCTTAAAGTTCCGGTCTGTACCAACATTGTTGCTACATAACCTCTACCTTTATCTAAAGATGCTTCAATAACAACTCCGTTTGCTGCACGGTCCGGATTTGCTTTCAACTCAAGCATTTCAGCCTGTAGTAAAACTTTTTCCAACAATACATCTACGTTATTACCGAATTTAGCTGAAATCTCCTGTGCCTGAACATTTCCACCCCATTCTTCTACTAAAACCGGTGGATTTAATCCTGATAACTGCTGACGGATGTTGTCCGGGTTTGCGTTCGGCTTATCTACTTTGTTGATAGCAATAATCATTGGTACTCCTGCAGCCTGAGCGTGGGCAATAGCTTCTTTTGTTTGAGGCATCACATCATCATCAGCAGCAATTACGATAATGGCAATATCTGTAATCTGTGCACCTCTTGCTCTCATCGCCGTAAAGGCTTCGTGACCTGGTGTATCTAAGAAAGTAATTCTCTGACCGTTTTCCAGTTTCACGTTATAAGCACCAATGTGCTGAGTAATCCCTCCGGATTCACCGGCAATTACGTTTGTTTTTCTAATGTAGTCCAACAATGAAGTCTTACCGTGGTCAACGTGTCCCATTACAGTAACTACAGGAGCTCTCTGCAATAAGCTTTCTTCAGTATCTACTTCATCTTCTGCATCTGTATCTTCAAGATCAGCATCTGAGAATTCAATTTTATAACCGAATTCATCTGCTACTAATAATAAGGTATCAGCTTCAAGTCTTTGGTTCATCGTAACCATTACCCCTAATGAGAAACAAGCAGAAATTACTTCAGTTGGAGAAACATTCATCAAACTTGCCAATTCACCTACTGTGATGAATTCTGTTACTTTAAGAGTTCTGTCTTGTGCTTCAAGCTCCTGCTGACGCTCATCCTGTTCTCTACGGAAAGTTCTCTTGTCTTTTCTGTGTTTTGCAGATTTAGATTTCCCTCCTTTATTAGTAAGTTTTTCTAATGTTTCCTTGATCTGGTTCTTAACTTGCTCATCAGTTAGCTCAACCGGCATAACTCTTTGCCCAGGTCTGTTGTTCTGACCTCCTTTTTTGAAGCCACCACCTTGACCTTGACGGTTTCCACCACCCTGGTTATTTCCAAAACGGTTTCCGCCCTGGCCACCTTGACCTTGAGGACGATTTCCTTGTCCTCCCTGACCACCTTGGCGGTTTCCACCTTGTCCACCGTTGTTATTATGCTGACGGTTTCCTTGGCCTTGCCCACCTTGGTTGTTGTTATTATTTCCAGAGTTTTGATTATTCCCCTGACCTTGTTGGTTATTCTGGCCACCAGGTTTTTCAATTCTCTTTCTTTTCTTTTTTGCTCCGGCACCTGGCTTTGGCGCAAACTGAGTCAAATCGATCTTTTCCCCAACAATCTTAGGACCGTCAAGTTTCTGATATACTGTCTCAATTTTTTGTGGTTCCTGAGATTCAGGTTCAGCCTCAGCTTTTGGAGTTTCCACTTTTTTCTCCTCTGCAACCACTGGTTTTGGAGTTTCTTTTATTGGTTCCACAGGTTTAACTTCTTCTTTTTTCTCCTCCATTTTTGGTTTGTCTTTTTTCACAGGTCTGTTTCTAGATTCTATTTGAGACAAATCAATTTTATCCAAAACTTTAAATTCCTGCTTTTCTGGCGCTGCTTTAACTTCCGGCTGTTGTTCTTCTTTCACGATTTCTTCTTTCTTTTCTTCAACCGGTGTCGCAACAGGAGCCACAGGAGCTGCAGGAGCTTCTTCAACTTCAGGCTTCTTAGGTTCTAAGTCTATTTTACCTAAAATTCTAGTTTCTGGTTTATTTGCTTTAGCTCTTATCACTTCAGGGGTTTTCTTTTCTTCAATTTCCAGCTTTTCTTCCGGAACTTTAGTGATCACCACCTCATGGGAAGCCTTTCTTTGTTCGCCGTCTTTAGCAAACTCAGCCTCCAATGCAGAATATGCCGCTTCTTCCAATTGAGCGTTAGGATTGCTTTCAACTTCAAAACCCCTTGATTGTAAAAACTCTACTAATCTGGACATCGAAATGTTGAATTCCTTAACCGCTTTATTTAATCTAATTTTTGGCATTTATATTATTTACTGTTTTTTAATTTTTAAAATTAAAGTATTTCCTTTTTACTGTTTATTAAAATTTATTTAAAATCTTAATCTTCAAATTCTTCTCTCAGAATACGTTTAACCTCTTCGATGGTTTCTTCTTCAAGGTCTACCATATTTAAAAGACTTTCAGTTTCTTTATCCAATACTGATTTTGCAGTCGTAAGTCCTACTTTCTTAAACTCATCCAAAATCCACTGCTCGATATCATCGTTAAATTCTCTCAATTCAACATCGTCATCCTCGCTGGACTCTCTGTATACATCAATTTCATATCCTGACAACCAAGAAGCCAATCTGATATTCTGACCTTGTTTTCCAATTACTTTAGAAATCTCTTCAACAGGAGTATATACTAATGCATAGTTTTGATCCTCATTGATGTCAATTTTATTGACTGTAACATTTCCTAATGCTCTCTTCACCAAAATCTCAGGGTTTTTAGACCACTGAATAACATCGATGTTTTCATTTCTCAACTCTCTTACAACGCCATGAATTCTGGATCCTTTTACTCCTACACAAGCTCCTACCGGATCAATTCTGTCATCATAAGCATCTACCGCAATCTTCGCCTTTTCACCAGGAATTCTCACTACCTTTTTCAGGATAATTGTTCCGTCCTGGATTTCAGGAATTTCCAGCTCTAATAACTTCTCAAGGAATTTAGGTGCAGTTCTGGAAATAATAATCTGTGGTTTAGAACCTTTAAAATCTACTGTCTCAACAATAGCTCTGATATTCTCACCCTTTTTAAAGAAATCGGATGGGATCTGGTTTTCTTTTGGTAAAATAAATTCATTTCCTTCATCATCCAGCAGAATCACGTGCTTATGACGGATGTGGTGGATTTCTCCAACAACAATTTCACCAATTTTATCTCTAAACTGTTCGTACAGCATTGCATTATTGTGTTCCTGAAGTTTTGTAGCAAGGATTTGCTTAAGGGTAAGAATATTTCTTCTTCCCAACTGTGCAACAGGAATTTCCATTGTAAAGTCCTCACCTACTTCGAAGGTAGGGTCAATCTTCTTCGCTTCAGAAATTTCAATTTCCAAATCGTCATCTTCAGACATTTCGTCCTCTACAATTGTTTTATTTAAAAATATCTGAAAATCTCCTTTATCCGGGTTTACAATCACATCAAAATGATCATCTGAATCGAATCTTTTTCTTAAAAGAGTCTTCAGTGAATCTTCAATAATTGCCATAAGATCAATCTTACTGATCCCTTTTTCGTCTTTAAAATCACCAAAGGATTCAATCAACGCTATATTATCCATCTATTCTTTTTTCTTTTTAAAATTTAATTACTACTAATGCTTTTTTGATCTCAGGATAAGAAATCTCTTTCTCTTCCTCCACATCTACTTTTCCTTTTCCGATATCTTTCGGCTTACGGTAACGTAAAACAAGTGTGATCTTCTCATCGTCTACTTTTGACAATTCCCCTTCAATTTTAGAAGAATCCTCCAGCATCACCTCAATCTCTCTTCCAATGTTTTTACTGAACTGTCTTGGTGTGGATAATGGCTCGCTCAGTCCGGCAGACATCACCTGAAGGCTGAAGTCATGCTCTTCACGATCCATATTAAATTCGATTGCGCGGCTTGCATCAAGGCAGTCCTGCAAAGAAACTCCGTTATCACCATCCAAAATCACTGTAATATCATCCCCTGGAGAAATTTTAAGATCAATAAGAAACAGATCTTTTCTGGTCTCAAGGAATTCATTTAATAATTCTTCAATTCTTTTTCTAAACTCCATATATTTTTATCTTGATTTACAGTACGAAAAAAGGCTTTCTTCCGAAGCCTTCCCATTTTTTCCGTAAATCCATTGCAAATATAAGCTTTTTTTCTAAAAATGCAAAATAATCTTAAGTATCAAGTAAATAGGGGCAGATTCATTTACAATAAATTAAAAGAATATGTCGGAGGATTTTTATTACTTTTGTCTCTAGAATTTTAAAACAGACATTTTGAATATAACGATTGTAGGAACAGGTTATGTGGGATTAGTTACAGGAACTACTCTGGCAGAACTTGGCAATTCAGTATACTGTGTTGATATTGATGAAAAAAAAGTAGAAGGTATGAAAAACGGCATTGTTCCCATCTATGAGCCGAACCTTGAAGAAATGTTTTTAAGAAACATCCAGTCTGAAAGATTATTTTTCACTACCAATCTTAAAGAGGCTTTAGACAAAAGCGAAGTTATATACCTGGCGTTGCCAACTCCTCCGGGAGAAGATGGATCTGCGGATCTGTCTTATGTACTTCAGGTAGCTAATAATATAGGTGAAATGATGACTGAATACAAAGTCATTGTCAATAAAAGTACTGTTCCTGTGGGAACTGCAGACAGAGTGAGAGAAACAATTTCTTCCAAAACAGACATCCCTTTTGATGTGGTTTCAAATCCTGAATTTTTAAGAGAAGGGTTTGCTGTTGAAGATTCAATGAATCCATCAAGAGTTGTAGTAGGGGCAAGTTCGGACAAAGCCAAAGACATTATGTCTAAAATATACCAGCCTTTTACCAATACCGGAATTCCCATCATTTTCATGGATGAGAAATCATCAGAGCTTACCAAATATGCTGCGAACTCATTTTTAGCGGTAAAAATCACCTTCATGAACGAAATTGCCAACTATTGTGAAAAAGTAGGCGCGGACGTAGATAAGGTAAGACTGGGAATGGGTAGCGACGACAGAATCGGGCACAGATTCTTATTCCCGGGCATCGGATATGGAGGCAGCTGCTTTCCTAAAGATGTAAAAGCACTTATAAAATCCGGAAAACAGGAAGATTTTAATTTCCAGATCCTGGAAGCTACTGAAAATGTAAATACCACCCAGAAAGTTATCTTAGTGTCTGAAATTGAAAAATATTTCGGTGGAAGTATTAAAGGAAAGAAAATCGCCATGTGGGGACTAGCCTTTAAAGCAAACACAGATGACATCAGAGAAGCTTCATCTTTAGACAACATCGCTCTACTATTGGAGAAAGGTGCAGAGATCATTGCTTATGATGCTGTTGCGGAAAGGAATGTTCAGAAGCTTTTAGGTGATACAATACAATACGCCAAAGGAATGTATGATGCACTGGATGATGTGGACGCACTATTTATTGCTACAGAATGGCCGGAATTCAAAAATCCTAATTTTGAACTGATGGCTAAAAAAATGAAAAACAAAGTCATTTTTGACGGCAGAAATATGTACCCGCTGGAAATCCCGGAACAAAACGGATTTCATTATAAAAGTATAGGAAGAAAGACCATCACAAAATAAATCAATGAAAAACATTATTATTACAGGAGGCGCCGGATTTATTGGCTCCCATGTTGTAAGAGAATTTGTAAAAAACAATCCGGACACCACCATCATCAATCTTGATGCTCTTACTTATGCCGGAAATCTGGAAAATTTAAAGGACATTGAAAATGAGCCTAATTATGTTTTCGAAAAAGCAGATATCACAAAACCGGAAGAACTTAGAAAAGTTTTCGAAAAATATACTCCGGATGCAGTTGTACATTTAGCAGCAGAAAGCCACGTAGACAGAAGTATTACAGATCCAATGGCGTTTATCAACACGAATGTGAACGGAACCGCTAATCTTCTGAATCTTTGTAAAGAATTCTGGACGTTAAATCCTGATCACACTCACGGCAGATTCCCGGATGAAAAAAGAAACAATCTTTTCTATCATATTTCCACGGATGAAGTATATGGAAGTTTAGGCGAAACAGGATTCTTTTTAGAAACTACATCATACGACCCTCAATCTCCGTATTCAGCTTCAAAAGCAGCTTCTGATCATTTGGTAAGAGCTTACGGAAACACCTATGGAATGCCTTTCATCGTATCTAACTGTTCCAACAACTATGGTCCGAATCATTTCCCTGAAAAATTGATTCCCCTTTGTATTTCAAATATCATCAATGAGAAACCTCTTCCTATTTATGGTGACGGAAAATATACCAGAGACTGGTTATTTGTTATTGACCACGCCAAAGCGATTCATCAGATTTTTAAGGAAGCAAAAACAGGAGAGACTTATAATATAGGAGGATTCAACGAGTGGCAGAATATTGATCTTGTAAAAGAACTGATCAAACAAATGGATGCCAAACTGGAAAGACCGGAAGGTTATTCAGAAAAACTGATCACTTTTGTAAAAGACAGACCTGGCCATGATAAACGTTACGCCATTGATGCCACAAAACTGAATAAAGATTTAGGCTGGAAACCTTCAGTAACTTTTGAAGAAGGATTAGCAAAAACCATTGACTGGTATCTGGAAAACAAGGAATGGCTGGAGAATGTAACTTCAGGAAATTATCAGGATTACTACAACAAGCAGTACAGCTAAATATATTGAGATAACAGGGAAATAAAAGCCTTTGTACTCAACAGAAATTCAACTCACAACACAAAAGAAATAAGCGCAAAACGCACCAAAACATGAAAGGAATAATATTAGCCGGAGGTTCCGGAACAAGACTTTACCCTCTTACCATTGCAGTAAGCAAGCAGCTGATGCCTGTTTACGACAAACCCATGATCTATTATCCGCTTTCCACATTACTTTTAGCGGGAATTAAAGATATTTTGATCATCACTACTCCCCATGATCAGGCAGGTTTTATCAAGCTTTTGGGCGACGGCTCACAAATTGGCTGTAATATAGAATATGTTGTTCAGCCAAGCCCGGATGGTTTAGCACAAGCCTTTATCCTGGGTGAAGATTTTATAGGTAATGATCCCGCAGCACTGGTATTGGGAGACAATATTTTTTATGGTTCCGAAATGGGAACTTTACTGAAAAACAAAACCAATCCGGAAGGAGGAGTTGTTTTCGCTTATCACGTAGCAGACCCTGAAAGATACGGCGTAGTGGAATTTGACAAAAACCTGAAAGCCGTTTCTATTGAAGAAAAGCCTTTAAATCCTAAGTCAAATTATGCTGTTCCCGGTCTGTATTTTTATGATAATAATGTAGTGGAAATTGCGAAAAATATCAAACCTTCTGCGAGAGGTGAGCTGGAAATCACAGATATCAACAATGTTTACTTAAATAGTGGAAAACTTGAAGTAGCTGTTCTCAACAGAGGAACTGCATGGCTGGACACAGGAACTTTTGATTCTCTTCATGACGCTTCAGAATTTGTAAGTGTTATTGAAAAAAGACAAGGATTTAAAATTGGCTGTATTGAAGAAATTGCCTTCAGAAACAAATTCATTGATGAAGAAAAACTTCTTGAAACTGCTACCAAATATGGCAAAAGCGGATATGGCGAATATCTGAAACAACTTATCGGAAAATAACAATTATAATTTATAAAATTCATAGACTATTGGCTTTATGGCCAATAGTTTTTGTTCATACCGTCAAATATCAATATATTAGTTGTTGATTTTTAGTTTTATTGACTATGAAAATTCATAAACTAAGAGATACGGTAAGAATTAATTATTATAAATTTGCAAAAACTTACACAGATGAATGAACCACAACAGAAGTGGACAGAGACGATTGATGCAGATCATTCGTTATTTGACTTGAAGCTAAAAGAAGTCTGGAGATACAAAGATCTTGTTTATATGTTTGTAAAAAGAGATTTTGTATCCAGCTTTAAGCAGACTATTTTGGGCCCAATCTGGTTTTTTATTAATCCCATTTTAACTACCATTGTCTATCTGGTTATTTTTGGAAGGATTGCCAAATTACCTACAGACGGAGCTCCGCCACTCCTTTTTTATTTGGCTGGAGTTACTCTCTGGAATTACTTTTCTTCATCATTATTGGCCACCTCCTCTACTTTCACCGGAAATGCAGGAATCTTCGGGAAAGTATATTTCCCGAGACTGGTTACTCCATTATCTATTGTCATCTCCAATCTGATGCGGTTTGGTGTACAATTCCTCTTATTTATACTGGCGTGGGCCTATTACCTGAACGAAGGAAAGATTCATCCAAACATATGGGTACTGGCAACACCGCTACTTATTTTATTGATGGCTCTTTTCTCTTTGGGATTAGGTATGATTTTTTCCGCTCTTACCACAAAATATAAAGATCTTGCTATGCTGCTGGGTTTTGGAGTAAGTTTATATATGTATGCAACGCCTGTGATATATCCTGTTTCATCATTACCGGGATTTTTCAAAAAACTTGCATTGTATAACCCTTTAACAGGTATTTTTGAGTGTTTTAAATACGCATGGTTAGGTGTCGGTGACTTCTCCCCCCTTATGTTAGGCATAAGCGCTGCCATTATACTTGTTATCATGGCAATAGGAGTTGTTATTTTCAATAAGGTTGAAAAAACATTTATGGATACGGTGTAATTATTCCTTGGTAAAAAATTTAAATACAAAAAACATGCTGGCTTTAAAAGCAGAAAACATATCTAAACAATACCGTCTGGGACAGGTCGGAACCGGAACTCTTTCTCATGATTTAAACCGATTCTGGCATAAAGTACGGGGAAAAGAAGATCCTTATCTGAAAATTGGAGAAGCCAATGACAGAACTACAAAAGGAGACTCTGAATATGTGTGGTCTCTTCGGGACATTAATTTTGAAATTGAAAAAGGTGATGCTGTAGGGATCATTGGAAGAAATGGCGCAGGGAAATCCACATTACTTAAATTATTGAGTAAAGTAACCAAACCCACTACAGGAAAGATATACACCAATGGCAGAATTGCTTCTTTGTTAGAAGTAGGTACAGGTTTCCATCCTGAAATGACAGGGAGGGAAAATGTATTTTTAAATGGAGCTATTTTAGGAATGACCCGCAAAGAAATCAAAAGCAAATTTGATGAAATTGTAGCTTTTTCCGGAGTTGAGAGGTATATTGATACACCTGTAAAAAGATATTCTTCCGGAATGTATGTTCGGCTGGCTTTTGCTGTTGCTGCTCACCTGGAATCTGAAATTCTTATTGTAGACGAAGTACTGGCTGTTGGAGATGCCGAATTTCAGAAAAAATGTCTGGGAAAAATGAATGATGTAACCAAAGGAGAAGGGAGAACAATTCTTTTCGTAAGTCACAATATGGCAGCCGTGAAGCAGCTTTGCACCTCAGGTATATTAATGAAAAATGGACAGGTAGCCCATCGCGGAGATATCAATACCGTACTGGAAAATTATATTATTAACGAGCTGTCTCCGAATATTGAATTCAAATACACAGAAGATATAAGTAAAAAAGCTCAGATTCAAAAAGTAAGGGTATATAATGATAAATCTGTAGAGACTACAGAATTCGGACACAATGAAGACATCAACGTAGATCTGAGTTTTATCAACAGAAGTGTAACTTCCGGCATCAGAGTAAATATCGCTGTTTTAGATAAGTTTGAAAATGTAATCTTCATCACCAGAAAAGTATTTGAAGAGAAAAATGAAAATAACTTTACAATAAAGATTGAAGGAGGTAAATTAATACCTAACACTTATGTACTTTCAGTTGCTATAGATACTCCGTCAGTAGAATTGTATGATATTATAAAAGGAGGAATACAACTTAATATCATTGAAACGGGACACGAGAATTTCCTTGCAGGAGATACGGATAACGGGATTATTAGCCCACCTGTAATATGGATGTAAAAAATGGGTAAAAAAATATTGATTCTTTCGACAGGGGACGTAAATGGTGCTTATGAAGCCATGTACAAAGTAGCTCATATTATGAAAAATATGGGTCATGAAGTTGTCATGTGTGTAAAACATAAAACAAAGAATGAAGAATTCATAAAAGCCTATCATCATCCCACTTCTGCTGCAGTAAAACAAAACCTGCTCACCTCAGTTATTAATAAAGTCAAGACCAGACTTAATATAGCCAAACCTAAAAAGGTTAAAAAAGTAATCAGTACGGACAGAAAATATTCTTTCTTCAGCAAAGATGAAATAACAGAAAATATTAATGTTGACAGCTTATTAAAAACAGTAGGCTTCCAACCGGATTTCATTTTTACAGGAATGACCATTGATTTTCTTAATAGCACAGATCTCCTTAACCTCTATAATGCCACAAAGGCCAAAATATATAACATCACAGTAGATATGAACCACTTCACAGGAGGATGTCATTTTTCCTGGGGATGTGAAGGGTATATCAGAGGATGTGATGAAAATTGTCCTGCCATTACAATACAAGATGAAAAAGTAACTGCGAAAAATAATTTTGAAAGAAAATACGAAAATGCCCAAAAAGCAAATTTCAAAATTATTGCAGGCTCTGGACTGACACTGATACAGGCTCAAAACTCGAAGATTTATAAAGATCAAAAAATAATTTATAATATCAACAGTTTAATTGATACTACTCTGCTCAATGATAAAAACAAGGCAATAGCAAAACAGGTTTTTTCTTTATCAGAGGACTGTTTTTACATTTTAACAGGTGCTCAGAACATGGAAGATCCCAGAAAAGGTTTTGCCTATCTGATTGAAGCGCTAGAATTGTTGGATCAGGAGTTACCACAGCAATTAAAAGAAAAAATTGTACTTCTTGTTGTTTCTAATACGGTTAATGAAGAATTTGACAAAGTAACTTTTAAAAAGCAGAAAATAGATTATATAAAAGATTACAGATTGCTGTCATTACTATATCAGGCCGCAGACCTGTTTATCAATTCGTCTGTTGAAGATTCCGGTCCTATGATGGTTTCAGAAGCATTGGCCTGTGGAACGCCTGTTGTAGGTTTTGATACGGGAGTGATCATGAATATGGTAATTAATGATTATAACGGCTATAAAGCCCCAATGAAGGACAGCAGGAAACTAGCAGACGGCATAAAAAGAATTTTTGACCTAGATAAAGATTCTTACAATGTATTTTCCAAAAACGCCGTACAACAGGTTGAAGAATTTTCTTCATATGAGTATGCAACTGCAATTTTTGCAAAAATATTAGACCAGAATGATTAAAAGATTATATAACAAAAAAATTTCCGGGCTGGGACTTGCAGTATTCAGAATTGTTTATTCATTAGTATTACTGTGTGGAGTCACTCAGTTCAACTATTTCAGACACCTGATTTTTGATAAAATTCCTTTCATAAATCCGGCAGAAATTGATTTTGGAATCCCGATAAAAATCTGGATGATTGCCATTATCTTTATCATCTTCGGTCTCTTTACAAGACTGGCCACCATTATCAATTATCTAATGACTATTATTCTCATTGGCAGTATCAATACGTATGAATACCATATGTTTTATGCTTATCTGGGAATTAATTTTCTGATGTTGTTTTTGCCTGTATCAAGGAATCTTTCATTAGACCGTCTTATTACAAAACTAAAATACTCCAATACCCGGTTCAATTATGATCCTCCTAAAAAGGTGAGTGCACTGAACTATCTTATTCCCATTTTTATTGGCGTTGCATTTGTATATTTTGATTCTATATTTTACAAATCCACATCTTCTTACTGGACCAGGGGTCTGGGTGTATGGTATCCTACCAGTTTTCCTTTTACCAATTTTTTCTCTATTCCTGAAGTTTTGGATCAGGAGTACCTGATGCTATTTTTGGGGTATCTTACGTTAGTCTTTGAACTGATATTTATTTTTACCTTTTTCCGTAAAAAATGGCGGGTTCCTTTGCTTATTATCGGGTTAGGTCTGCATCTGGGAATATCGATCTGCTATCCTATCCCCTGGTTTGGGCTAGGAATGTGTTCTATATATTTATTAATGGTTCCTGTCTCATGCTGGGAAAAATTATTTACCTTAAAAAGAGAAAAGCCAAGTATGGTATTTTATTATGATGGTGAATGTCCTTTGTGTAACCGTACGAAGATTATCATCCAGCATTTTGATCTTGCCGGAAGAGTAGATTTTAAGACAGTGCAGTATTATGCTGAACAGGAAGAACTCTTAAAAAATATTTCTACCGATGATCTTTTAAATGACATTCATTCTATCAGAAATGGAAAAATATATAAAGGGTTAGATACTTATATCCAGGTTTTTAATGCTATTAGCTATCTAAGGCCAATCAGTTGGTTCTTAAGAATACCGGGAATCTATCATTTAGGAAAATCTGTTTATCAATTTGTTGCAAAAAACAGAAATACAGAACGCTGTACCGAAGAAAACTGTGGCTATACTCCGCCGGCATTACCTCAGGATGAAGACAACTTTAAAATTCTCCAGAACTACACTTTAAAAGATCTGAAAATATCAGGGATTAAATGGGGACTTGGTCTCATTATCGTGATACAGATTATCGTCTCATACAATTCTATAGGGAATAAAGGTGGTTTTGAAAAAACATCCCTAAGCCGTGCAATAAACAAATTCTCAGATGCTTTAGAAAGACCTGCCAAAACTTTTCTGGGAATTACTCATCATGCTGTCTTTATGGATTATCATTTCAGCAACTATAACCATATTGTGGCTGTTGCTTACCTGGACGAAAAGGGCAATGAAACATGGTTACCGATCATAAAAAAAGACGGAACTCCCGGAACCTCTCTTTATTATGGTCCTGTATGGGTAAAATGGTCTTTCAGAGTCAACAATAATGAAATTGATCAACATAATTTAAAGAAAGGGATACGGGATTTCACAGCTTTCTGGGCCCATCAAAATAATATAAATCTGGATGATGCTAAATTCATTATTAAGCTTAAAAAAATAGATACAACACCCTATCATTGGGAAAAAGGATTTTTAAAAAGACAAATGGAAAAACCCTGGACTGATATAGGAATAGCAACATGGACTAATAAAAAATATTCTATTCAGATTCCGGAAATTGAAACTTTATAAATTATTTAAACAAATTATCAACTTTCAAACTTAAATATTCATTGATGAAAAAAATTGCAATATTAGGAGCCAGCTACTTACAGATGCCTCTTGTTCAGAAGGCAAAAGAAAATGGGTATGAAGTACATTGTTTCGCATGGGACGATGGAAGAGCGGTATGCAAAGAATATGCAGATTATTTTTATGATATTTCTGTTCTGGAAAAGGAGTTGATTCTGGATGAATGTAAAAAAATAGGTATTGATGGTATTCTTACCATTGCCACTGATATATGCATCCCAACAATAGCCTCCGTTGCCCATGAGCTCAATCTTACCGGAAACAGTATTGAATGTTCTTTACTGACAACCAATAAATCATTGATGAGAAAGTGCTTTGAAGAAAATAACATTCGGTCACCGCGCTCCATCACCGTTTCAGAATTTAATGCCAATGATTTCAAAAGCTTTAGTTATCCCTTAATCATCAAGCCCTCAGACAGATCAGGAAGTTTAGGAGTGATAAAAGCAGTTTCTCTTGAAGAAGCTAAGCAAGGCATTGAAAATGCAATAAGCTGCTCGTTCTCTAAAACGTGCGTTGTGGAAGAATATATCAAAGGAAAGGAAGTAAGTGTTGAAACAATAAGTTTCGGAGGGAAACATCAGATTATAATTATTACAGATAAAGTGATTACTACAGAGCCCTATTTTGTAGAACTGGCACACCATCAGCCGAGCTCGTTCCCGGAACCTATCCAAGACAGAATTATTGAGATGACCTACGAAATCCTCAATGCCACTAAAGTGGAAAACGGAGCATCACACGTAGAGCTTATGATAACAGAAAATGGTGATGTTTATCCGATTGAAATAGGAAGCCGTATGGGTGGGGATTTTATAGGGTCAGACTTAGTTCAGCTTTCTACAGGATTTGATTATGTACAGGCTGTTTTAGACATTGCATTAGGTCAGTTTATGTTCCCGGTCGATACTTCACAAAAAAAATATTCGGGAGTTTATTTTCTATCCGAAAACACCAAAGAGCTGTTACCGTTTTTTACAGAAAGCCAATGGGATGATTATATTGTAAAAAAAGAAATAACCAACCCTTCATTACAAAATGTACATTCCAGTAACGACCGATCCGGGTATTTAATTTATCAATCGGACAAAAAAATTGAATTGTTATGAAAAGGATTGCGATAATCGGATCAGGCCATCTTGGACAGCAGATTTTACATCATATTCAAACCGATACCGATGATAAGGTCGTTGGCTTTTTTGATGATTTTCTGGAAAAAGGGAATAGCGTTAAAGATCTTCCCATTTTAGGAGGTAAAGAAGATGTAATCAGTGTTTTCCAGCAAGATATCTTTGACGAGATCATCATTGCTATCGGTTACAACCATCTGGAATTTAAAAAGCAGATATTTGAAACTTTTAAAAATAAAATTCCTTTTTATACTTTTATTCATTCTGCAAGCTATATTGATCCTTCGGCCAAAATCGGAGAAGGCTCAGTAATTTATCCGGATTGTATGATTGATCAGAATGTAAAAATAGGAGACAATGTATTGATCAATATTTCCTGTTCAATAGCTCATGATTCATTGATCGGGAATCATTGTTTTCTATCTCCAGCTGTAGCTGTAGCAGGTTTTGTATCTGTTTCGCAACAATGTATTCTTGGAATAAACAGTACTGTTATTGACAATATTCATATTTCAGAAAAAGTACAGTTGGGCGGCGGTGCTGTTGTTATTAAAAATATTTCCGAATCTGGTTTATATGTAGGAAATCCGGTAAGATTTATACGATAATCCAAATGAAAATAAAAAAAAATATATTTTTTGGAGGGCTAAATGAGTTACGGGCAATAGCAGCTCTTTCTGTAATTCTGCATCATATTGAATTATTTAAACACCGTGATCAACTCGGAAGTTTATTTGATTATAAATATACCCAGTATTTTATTGAACATTTAGGCAAAAATGGAGTATTTCTCTTTTTTGTACTTAGTGGATTTCTCATTACCTACCTGCTGTTATCTGAAAAAGAAAAAAACAGAACTGTATACCTTAAAAAGTTTTACTTAAGAAGGATTTTCAGAATCTGGCCTTTATACTATATAATTATTTTTATATCCTTTATTATTATCCCCGTTTTAGTCTTTTATTCTCCGTTATTTTCTATTACACCATCCTATTATCGAATGATAAAAGATGCATCAAACTATGATTTAAAATCTTTTCTTCTCTACTTTATGTTTCTGCCCAATTTCGCACTGAAAGCAGGAAAAGTTGTTGTAGGAGCTACACAATCATGGTCTGTAGGTGTTGAAGAACAGTTTTATATTGTTTGGCCTATCATTGTTTCCTTTTTTAAAAGAAAAACAATGCTCCTTATTTTCTTATCTATTTTGATTGTTTTTGCGATTATTAATCTTCAATTTTCAAACTCACTGATAGGAAAAATTGTTACTATTATTCCATTTGAATTTATGGCTATTGGAGCATTGGGAGGATATTTCTACTTCAAAAAGGCAGACAAATTTACCCAATACACAAAGAGTAATACCTTATATATTATTGTATTAATGCTCATAGCAATTCTAATTTCTGTTCCTGTTTTTAAGCTGTATATTCAGAATATTATTTTAGGCTTTGTATTTTTATTACTGATTTTAATAACGATAAACTCATCAAATAAAGTAGTATTAAGGAGCAGATCTTTTTCGTTCTTGGGAACTATCTCTTATGGGATTTACATGTACCATCCTCTTATTATGTTTTTAATATTCCCTGTTTTTTATAAGCTACTAACATTTTATAATAATATATTTGTATTTAATATTGGTGTATTGATGTTTATACCAGGCATCACTATTTTAGTCAGTTATGGCTCGTATAGATACATTGAGAAAAAATTTATAAACATCAAAGATTCAAAATTTAAAACACTATGATCCCATTTAACAAGCCATTTATTATTGGTAAAGAACTTACATATATTGAAGAAGCTGTAAAGAGCGGTAAAATTTCAGGTGATGGAATGTTTACAAAAAAGTGCCAGCAGTTTTTTGAACAGAAATATCATTTTCCAAAAGTACTGATGACAACCTCATGTACAGATGCACTGGAAATGGCTGCCATTTTATGTAATGTAGAACCGGGAGACGAAGTAATTGTTCCCAGCTATACTTTTGTATCCTCTGCTAATGCTTTTGCTCTCAGAGGAGCAAAAATAGTTTTTGTAGACTCCTGCCATGATAATCCCAATATTGATCCTGTAGAAATAGAGAAACATATCACCGAAAAAACAAAAGTAATTGTTCCTGTACATTACGCAGGGGTAGCATGTGATATGGAAAAGATTATGGACCTTGCTCACAGGCATAATTTATTTGTAGTGGAAGATGCTGCACAGGCCATTGACAGCTATTATACTTTCTCAGACGGAACCAGAAAAGCATTGGGCTCAATAGGTCATTTTGCTGCTTTTTCGTTCCATGAAACAAAAAATATCATTGCCGGAGAAGGAGGAATGCTAGCCATCAATGATCCTCAGTATTTTGACCGTGCTGAAGTAATCCGGGAAAAAGGAACAAACAGAAGTGCTTTCTTCAGAGGAGAAGTAAACAAATATGGCTGGGTAGATCTCGGCTCATCATTCTTACCCTCAGAAATTATCTCGGCTTTCCTCTATGCTCAGCTGGAGAATCTGGAAACCATTCAGAAAAAAAGATTAGAAATCTGGAACCATTATCAGAACGGACTTTTCGCACTTCAGGAAAAAGGTTTCATTACCTTACCGGACATGCCTTCTTATGCAACAAACAACGCTCACATGTACTATATTGTTTGCAGAAGCTATGAAGAAAGGACAAATCTGATTCAATATTTAAAGGCCCAGGATATTCACCCTGTCTTCCATTATTTAAGTTTGAATAAAAGTGATTTTTTCCTGGCCAATAATCCTGAAATAGATATTCCCAACTCTGATCATTTTACAGATTGTCTGCTAAGACTTCCATTTTATTATGAATTATCTGAAAATGAGCAGCATAAAATCATAGAACTGATTAACAGTTTTTTTACAAAATAATATAACTGCCTCATCACTTCTCAATCACAAAACATGAATTTTTTAAAAAAACATATTGTCAGTTTTTTATTTGATGTATTGAATTCGAATGCTTACAAAACCCATCAGCAAAACAAACTGAATGCATGGGCTCAGAAGAGCTTCAAAAAATTCGG
Organism: Chryseobacterium sp. WLY505; assembly: GCF_030846215.1. Lineage (NCBI taxonomy): Bacteria > Pseudomonadati > Bacteroidota > Flavobacteriia > Flavobacteriales > Weeksellaceae > Chryseobacterium > Chryseobacterium sp. WLY505. Next base: position 203,283 of record NZ_JAVCWI010000005.1, read on the forward strand.
AACGAATTCTGCATTACCTGAAGAACACTGGATAAAAAATCCTAAATATATTTCAATAGGTAAAAACTTCAGCTCTTTATTTCATTTACGATTAGAGGCCTGGGATCGTTTTCAGGGACAGGAATTTCATCCTGAAATTGTAATTGGAGATAATGTGGTATGCAACTCCGATGTTCATATCGGAGCAGTCAATAAAATTATCATAGGAAATAATGTTCTTATGGCCAGCAGAATTTATATTTCTGACCATTCTCATGGCGGTATAACGATTGAAGATCTGGAAAAGACTCCTGCTACAAGACCCTTATATTCCAAAGGTCCTGTTATTATTGAAGATAACGTCTGGATTGGTGAAGGCGTATGTATACTTCCCGGGGTTACCATTGGGGAGAATTCCATTATAGGTGCCAACGCTGTAGTAAATAAAAGTTTTCCAAAAAACTCAGTCATTGCTGGAATTCCCGCCAGATTAATAAAAACATTAGAAAACTGATTATGAAAAAAATAAAGCCCCTTGCATTTTATCTCCCTCAATACCACCCTGTTCCGGAAAATGACGAATGGTGGGGAAAAGGATTTACAGAATGGACCAATGTAAGCAAAGCCAAGCCTTTATTCGAAGGACATGAACAGCCCATATTTCCTGCAGATCTTGGATATTATGATCTGCGTGTTCCTGAAGTAAGAGAACAGCAGGCCCAAATGGCAAAAGATTATGGAGTACATGGGTTTATCTTTTATCATTACTGGTTTGGCAGCGGCAAACAATTGCTGGAACGCGTTGCCAATGATGTACTGAAATCAGGGAAACCGGATTTCCCTTTCTGTTTCTGCTGGGCCAATGAAACATGGTCAGGGATATGGCATGGATTGTCAGAGAAAATACTGGCAGAACAGACCTATCCTGACGAGCAGGATTTAATTGCTCATTTCGAATATCTGCTTCCTTTCTTTAAAGATGAAAGGTATATCAAAGTGGATAATAAACCTCTTTTTATCATCTATGATCCCAACCATTTAAATGATGGCGATCCCCATTATATCTCAAAGTTCAGAGAGCTTGCCAGAGAAAACGGATTTGACGGATTGTACGTGATGGCTTCCAATAAACTTTCTGATGCCATTGATTTTCAATCTATGGGATACGACAGTAAAATTTCCAATGCTTTTCAGAAAGCCTGGGTACCGCATATTAATAAAAAGGAATACATTTCACATTCTCAATATTATAAAAATAGAATAAAGGGATTAATCGGATTTAAGAAAAAAGAACAGCCTAAAGTAAGGATTCAGGATGCTCAAGAGGTCGTAAATGACTTGAAGTTTGAAGAAAGCAATGTTCCTACCTATCCATGTATACTACCTAATTGGGACAATACCCCAAGAAGCGGATACAGAGGCATCATATTGGCTAATAATTCTCCCGAACTATTCGAAAAGCAGGTTGAGAAAGCGGTAGAATATCTCGAAGATAAAAAAAATTATCCGGAGCAGTTTCTTATTGTTAAATCCTGGAATGAGTGGGCAGAAGGAAACATCCTGGAGCCGGACAGAAAAAATGGCTTCGGCTATTTGAATGCATTAAAAAAAATCTTGAATAAACACAGTAGAAATGAGTAGATTCAGTGTACTTATTGCCAATTATAATAATGGTCACTTTTTTGAAAAGTGTTACCAGAGTTTAATGGCTCAGACTGAAACAGACTGGGAAGCAGTCATTTTGGACGATGGCTCTACTGATGATTCTCTTGAAGTCATAAGAAAAATTATAGGCAATGATCAGCGGGTTAAAATCAATCAAAATGATCAGAACCGAGGAATCGGATATACCAAAAAGAGATTAATACAGCTTGCTGAATCTGAAATTTGCGGTTTTTTAGATCCTGATGATGCGTTGACAAAACATGCCTTGGAGCTTGTTATTAAAACTCATGCCGAATATCCCGAAGCAGGTATGGTGTATTCCAATCTGGTATTTTGTGATGAACATCTTAATCCGAAATCAGTACATAAAGCGAAGCAGATTACAGAGTTGGACCATTCTTACTATAACTTTAATGGTGAGATTTCACATTTTGCTACTTTCAAAAAAAAGATATACGAGAAGACTTCCGGTATTGACCCGTTTTTAAAAATCGCTGAAGATAAAGACTGGTACATGAAAATGTGCGAGGTAGCTCCGGTACAGTATATCGATGAAGATTTGTACCTGTACAGAATTCATCAAAATGGAATATCTACCACCAAAAATACAGAAAAAGCACTCTTCTGGCATTGGGTAGCCCTTATTAAAATGGCAGAAAGAAGAAACATCAATATTGAAGATCTTTTTCTGGAAAACTATATTCCGAAAAACAAATACAAATATACCCTTGATAAGCTGGACCGTGTGAAGAATTCACGATGGGCAAAACTGGGAAATAAACTTGGACTATTTAAAATCTTCAGGTACCTGTAAGATTTTTTAAACCGTTTAGATAAAAATATATGATTATTGGCAATGGAATTTTGGCGGCAGCCGTAAGACCTTATGACAGAGAAGATATCCTTTTTTTTGCATCGGGGGTTTCCAATTCTCTGGAAAAGAACCCTGCAGAATTTGAAAGAGAGATTTCTCTGTTAACAAAAGTGACAGAAGAATTTCCTGAGAAAAAACTGGTTTACTTTTCAACCTGCAGTATTTATGATCCTACAAAAAAGGATAGTCCATACGTTAATCATAAGCTTAACGCTGAAAAATTCATTACAGAACACTGCAAAAACTTTGTCATTTTCAGAATTGGAAATGCAGTAGGACGTGGGGGAAATCCAAACACATTGATTAACTTCCTTAAGAACTCAATTCTGGCCGGAACTCAATTCACAATACACAACAATGCAAAGAGAATTCTCATCGGTACTGATGATATTGCTCTGTTTACCAAACAGTATATGGATGTACTGAACAATGAAATTATTAATCTCACCTACCCTTATCAGTATTCTCTCCCGGAAATTTTGTTTCAGCTGGAGCAGCATTTGGGAAAAAAAGCAGTATTTGAAAATATTGACGAAGGTTCTTATTATAATATAGAATTCAATCCCCGCACGGAATCTTTTTTTGCGGGCATTTCTTCTGAGAATTATCTAAAAAAATTATTTTCAGCCTATTTATAAAGCAAAACATATCAAATGACAAATAAAGTTTCCATTATTGTTCCTTGTTTTAATCATGCAAAATATCTGGAAGAATGCATACAGTCTGTGATGAGCCAGTCTTATACGAATTGGGAATGCATTATTGTAGATGACGGTTCTACTGATGATACTGCAATAGTATCCAGAAAACTTGAAAATGATAAAATACGCTATGTTTATCAGGAAAACAAAGGTCTTTCCGGAGCCAGAAATACAGGAATCAGAAATGCTATAGGAGATTATATTCTGCCTCTTGATGCAGATGATACGCTTAATCCGCTTGCTTTAGAAAAGATGGTGGCTGTATTTGATCAGAACCCTGCTACTTTAATCGTTTTTTCAGATACGGTTACTTTTGGGCATACCAGCAAAAAATCAAATTTACAGGAAACATTCACCCTTAAGGAATTGCTTTTGGGAAATAAATTATACTGTACCTCCATGTTTGCCAAAAAGTATTTTGATGAAGGCATTATTTATGACGAAAAATTAAGACATGGATTTGAAGACTGGGAATTCTGGATACAGCTTATATCTTCACACAGAAACCAGCCCGTCACAAAAATTGATTACGTTGTTTTCAATTACAGGTCTCACCCCGACACTTCCATGATAAAAGATATCACCGGCAGCAATGATAAAAAAGAGTTTATCTACCATGCCGTTTATGAAAAACACAAAGCACTGTTTCATGAGTTTTTCCCCAGTTATATAGCCCTTTTAAACAGAAAAACATTTTATGAAAAAAAACTGGAGAATATATACAACAGTAAACCTTACAGAATATTTAACTTTTTAAAAAATTTATTTAGATGAGTCAGTTTGTACACGTGATCATGACAAGATTCAATGTTCCCACAAAAGGTTGGAACGAAACACGTTCAGGATATAAACCTCTAACGGAAGAATGGCTGGATGACCGGTTCAAGTTATTCAGAACTTACGTACTTCCTTCCTATAAAAACCAAACCAATCAAAACTATATCTGGCTGACCTTTTTTGATGTAAATACGTCTGATAAGTTCAGAAAAATCATCAAAGAAATCGAAGCAGAATATCCTGTTTTCAGAGCCGTTTTCGTAGAGGATTTTGATGTAATGAAAACCAAAGCAGTAGAAGTAATTCCTCAATTCTTCACTCCTGACACAAAATTTGTTATCACCAGTGAACTTGATAATGATGACATGCTTCATCAGGACTATGTAAAAACAGTTCAGGAACATTTTAAACCGATTCATGATCTTGTGATTGACTTAAGAAGAGGATATCAGCTGACAATGCTTCCGGATCGTAAAGCGGTCGTAAATGTATATAATGCGGTCGTAAACCCATTTGTAAGTCTGGCAGAAAGTGTGGATAACTTCAAAACCATGTTAAAAGAAAGAGCTCACAATAGTTATCGTCACTATCCGGATTTCTCTGTGGAAGACAGCAAGGAAATGTATATACAGATTATCCACCAATACAATCTGATGAATGTTACCTTTAAACATAAAGCTGTTCCTGAGGTTGATTTTTCAGAATATGGAATGACTGAAGACACAAAATTTACAATAGACCGCTTCAAAACACTTCAGCATAATATTGCCAGAGTACCCTTTGTAATGGGACTTATTCTGAAAAAAGTTTTTAAAAGATAGATTCATCAGGGTTGAAACTTAACAGCCTGCAGAGATGATATAGGGGCAAAAGAACTGCTACCCGTTATTTGAAAATTAAATTAAAAGCATAATCCGAAAAATGAAAATTTCAGTCATCATTCCCGTCTACAATGCCGAAAAATATGTTGCTCAGGCTGTAGAATCCGCTCTTCAGTTTGAAGAGGTATATGAAGTGGTATTGGTAGAAGACAAATCACCGGACAATGCCTTGCAGGTGTGCCGGGAACTTGCTGAAAAAAATGCCAGGGTAAAACTCTTTCAGCATCCGGACAAAGGAAATCATGGGGCAGGTGCCAGCAGAAATCTTGGAATGGAAAAAGCTGAAGGAGATTTTATTGCTTTCCTTGATGCAGATGACTACTATCTTCCCAACCGTTTTGATGCAGAAAAAAAACTTTTCATCAATCATGAAGTAGATGGAGTGTATGGCGCTATTGGGGTTCATTATTATTCTGAAAAGGCAAAGGAGCAGTATTATAAAGTATTTGGAGACCGCCTTACTACCGTTTATAAAGAACATCTGCCTAAAGATGTATTTCCGGGACAGCTGAATATGAGAGGAACTTTCGGACTTTTCAGTATTGATGCTTTAACGATCCGTAAGAGTTCTTTACAGAATATGGAATATTTTTTCAAAACCCATTTAAAACTTCACCAGGATACAGAATTCCTGTTCAGACTCTCCTACTATCTCAATCTGTATCCGGGAATCCTTGACAAAGCTGTAGCTGTGAGAGGTGTTCACGAGAATAACAGAATTACCAAAGTAGATTCCGGAGAAGTGAAACCGGCTTCCACACGAGTGGTATTGTGGAAGGAAGTTAACCACTGGGCAGAAAATGAAAATACCATTCCTGAGGATATTAAGCTTCACATTAAAAGGGTATACAGAAGTTTCCAGATTGCCAATGCTCCCCTCCTGAAAAAATGGGGAATGATCACAAAGTATTTGTTGACGGACTATAAAAGCATACGCTCAGGGTTGTACAATATCAACTTCAGAAATGAATTATTCTAACGACAAACTAAATATTTAGTTCAAAATAAAACCTATCTATCAACGCTTTACAAAATGGATCTTTCTCAAAAGATTTCGCATCGGCTTTTCAATAAACTGGTAAAAAACGGCGGAACTCAACAGCATTACAATAATATAAATTAAAAATACGATATCTATGCTGAATGTACACTCCTGCCATTTCAAAAACTCCCTAACAAGGTAAAGCACAGGAATATGGGTGATGTATATACCATAGCTTATTTCTCCCAGATACTCCAGTGGCTTCATTGAAAAGAACCGGGAAATCTTTCCATTATTAGCAGAGATCAAAAGGATTGCAGGGACAAACAGCAATGCCATTAACCCATTGTGGTAGAAAAGTGGGACAAACATCAGAGACACAAGGATCAGTAAGAACACGATGATAACCTGGCGGTCATAATTTTTCTGCCTGTAATTTTTCACAAAAAATAGCCCTGCAAGATTTCCGATAAGGAATTCATTAAGATGCCAGAATGGGAAATAGTAAAGAAATTCATGGCTTTTCGTATGAGGCCCTTCATAAGCACCATACACCGGATAAAGATTAGAAAACACCTGTGTAATCAGCCAGAGACCAATGGCAAACACCCAGATCATTTTGTTTTTCCTGGCATAAAAATAATTATACAAAAACGGAAAAAGCAGGTAAAAGAAGAACTCTACAGAAATCGACCATCCCGGAAAATTCAGGATCATGGCTTCTCCCGGTATCCAGCTCTGGATGCCCAATCCATATAAAAGCAGTTTATACCCATCGAACATCTCATATCTTGTGATAAAATAGAGCAAAAGTCCCAGCATATAAAGTGGATAAATCCTGGCAAACCTGTTTTTGTAAAATTCCAGGTAATCAATTTTATCTTTCTTGTGATAAGCAATGATCATGATAAATCCTGAAAGAATAAAAAAATAGCTTACTCCTACGTTAGCCCTCAGAAAAAGATTGGAAATATAATCTATCTTATATAAAAACAGATCTTTATTGAAATGAGAAATTACAATAGCCATTGCGGCAACAAACCGGGTAAATGTAATCTGACTTATCTTCACAGAACACCAAATGATTTACTTTATCTAAACTCAGCAACCTCAACCTGAAAAGTTGTTGTATTAAGTATAAAGTATTAATTTTTAAGGCACAAAAATAAGATTTATTATTATAATTATTTAAAACAAATTATATTTGTAAACTACAAATGTGAAAATAAATTCAGGTATGCTTGATGAAATTTTAGCAAAAATTCAACGGAAAAGCCAGATTTCTCGTCTCAAAAAACACCCTAATGTTTCTTTTAAAGGGATAAAGCTTGGGATCAGCAATCATTTTGTTCTGCACGAAAATCTAAAAAACGTTACACTCGGGAACTCCATGAGTTTCAGAAATTATGTACATATTCTTGTACAGCAGAATGCCACTTTAGAAATCGGAGATCATTTTTTCATGAATAATTTCTGCTCTATCAATTGTCTCGACAGGATTTCAATAGGAGACAATACATTATTCGGAGAAGGGGTAAAGCTGTATGACCACAATCACGCTTACCAGACTCAGCCGGAATTTAAGCTGTTCTCCTCCGAGTTCACTACAGCTCCTATCAAAATAGGAAGCAACTGCTGGCTTGGAAGTAATGTGACCGTCTTAAAAGGAGTTACTATTGGAGACAACTGTATCATCGGTGCAGGATGTGTCATTCATAAAGATATTCCGTCTGATACTACTGTTATCAATCATCAGGATCTAATATTCAAGGGACGTTCATGAAGTTTTCTATCCTTATTGCCCATTACAACAACGCCATTTTTTTTAAAGATTGCTTTGAAAGTATTCTTCAACAGACCTATACAGACTGGGAAGCTGTAATTTTAGACGATGGCTCTTCTGAAAATGAGAAGAAAATAATACAGGAAATGATTTCAAAGGACAAAAGATTCAGGTTTTTTGAAAATGAAAAAAATTCCGGTGTAGGAGTTACAAAAAGTAAGTTGATTGAACTGGCCGAAGGTGAAATCTGTGGTTTTCTGGATCCGGATGATGCTATTTCCCCTACCGCAATTCAAAAAGGTATGGAGATTTTTCAGGCTAAAAAAAATACAGTCCTTACCTATTCAAGGTTTATGACCTGTGATCAGAATCTAAAGCCTATAGCGCCGTTCAGATCGGCTATGCAGGTACCGAATGGGGATCCTTGTTTTTTCAATTTCCCGATTCAGATTGCTCATTTTGTAACCTTCAGAAAAGCAGTTTATGAACAGACGGAAAAAATGAATCCCAATCTGAAAATAGGGGAAGATCAGGATTTATATCTTAAAATGTATGAAAAAGGAAACGTTCAGTTTATAAATGAAACGAACTATCTTTACAGAACGCATCAGGGCGGAATTTCTCAGAATGACAATAAAAAGAAATCCCATGAATATTTTGCTCAGGTGATTTTCAATACTATGAAGCGCAGAGGACTTACTACCATCAATGGAAAAAAAGTTCCGGAAAAGTATACCGGTGCAGATGAAATATTCGGTCTGCTGCAGTATCAGCATCAGTTGCCTTTCCGTATCATGAAAAAAATAAAAATTACGTTACAATCAATCTTCGGATAATGTTAGAAAAAAAAATAAAAATTTTGTTCAGGCACCGTTCCATGGAAATGGGAGGTGTAGAAAAAGTACTATTAGGACTTCTCAACAACCTTGATCCTGACAAATTTGAAATGACGGTATGTCTTACCCTGAATCAGGGGAAACTGCGTGATGAGCTTCCGAAGCATGTAAGAAAAATATACCTTACAGACGGAAAAGAAGATTTTTCCCACAATTCTATCTTACAGAAACTTCAGCTCGTTAAAAGAAGAATAAAGCTGAGAAAACTGAAAAATACACCTGCCATTGCAGATCATCTTATCAATGATACTTTTGATGTTGAGATCGGGATGGATTACAGAGACTATGATGCCATTCTGAATTCAACCAATAAGAATTCAAAAAAAATCGGATGGTTTCACTCAGAAGTCAATGTTCCTCAATTTCAGCCTTTGGTGCCCAATATTTTAAAAAGTTTCCCACAGTTTGATCATATGGTCTACTGTTCTCATAAAATAAAGGATATGATGCATGAATACTACCCGAATCTCAGTTATCCGGCGGAGAGTGTCATTATCAATCCTATTCCTATCGAAGAAATTAAGCGCAAAGCAGAAGAAAAACTTGAAAATTTTCCTGAAGGACCTGTCTTTGTATCTATAGGAAGGCTTCATTCAAGAAAAGGATATCATAAGCTTATAGAAGCTCACACAAGGCTTATCAATGATGGTTTCCATCATACTATCATAGTCATAGGTGATGGTGGTGAAATGAAAAACCTTAAGGATCAGGCAGCCGCTAATAAAGTGGAAAAGACATTTATTCTGGTAGGAAACCAAATGAATCCTTATCCTTATATCAAAAAAGCGGATTATTTTGTTCTGCCTTCGGAGTCTGAAGCATGGCCATTGGTGATTGCTGAAGCTTTAATTCTTCAGAAACCTATTATTGCCACAGAAGTAGGAGATGTAGGATTGATGATCAAAGACCGTGAGACAGGATACCTCATCAGTTATGAAGTAGATGAAATGTATTCAGCCATGAAGACATTCCTTACCGATCCCGACCTTGTTCTCCACATCAGAGAGAATCTTAAATCAATTGAAAGCCAGTTTGACAATAAGAAAATATTTGACAGCGTAGAAAATATTATAGAAACGCTGCACAAAAAGTAAGTTACTGAGCAGAATATCCACCGTCAATCACAAGGTTGCTCCCTGTTACCCATTTCGAGGCATCAGAAAGTAAAAAAATACAGGCATTCGCTACATCTTTAGGTTCACCTATTCCCAGCGGATGCTTTTTTATGATTTCTGATGAAGCTTCTTCTCCGATATTTTCAAACATTTTCTCTAAAATCGGGGTATTAACCATTGCCGGACTAATGCTGTTGACCCGAATATTACTTCGTGAAAGCTCCACAGCCAAAGAACGGGCTCCGGAAATTACAGCACCTTTACTGGCGGAATACGCAGCCTTCCCGGCCTCTCCTACCATTCCTGCAACAGAAGAAATAAATACGAAACTGGAGTTTTCGTCTTTGTATTTTTTTAAAGATAAAATTTTAGCAATTTCAAGTCCTGCAATGACATTTACAGCAAATATGTCCTGATAGAGCTGAGGATTGTGCTTTTTTAGTGGTAAGGTTTTTTCGATACCGGCGCAGTGAATAAATCCTGATATTTTCCCTAAAGCTGATACTTTATCTGCAATCATTGCTTCAAGGTTTTCAGATTGGGTAATATCTTCAGTAATGGTTTGAACTTTTGTTTCCGGATTGAGCATAGAAACGGTTTTCATCAGTTCTTCCTGGTTTCTTCCTACGAGAATCAGATCAGCACCGCTATGGCTGCATTCTACAGAACAGCTTCTCCCGATTCCGGAAGAAGCGCCTGTAATGAGAATAATTTTATTTTTTAATGAGAAAGCATCCATTAATCTTCAAAATTTTCTTTTCCTATAACATTCATCAGATCTGCAACGGTTTCCACATCCTTAAAATGCTTGGTATCAATTTTTTTACTGAAATTTTCGTCTACAAACGCAATAACAGAAAGTAGGCTGATAGAGTCATAGCTTTCTAAAGATTTCAGGTTCGTTTCAGTAGTCAATGTTTCATCTTCTTCCAATTCTTCCTGTAGTTTTTCTAAAAAAACGGATGTTTTCATATTTTATAATTTTAAATGTTTTGTTTTTTAAATTTCCATTATGGTAGCTCCCCATGAATATCCAACACCGAATCCTGCCATTAAAACCTTATCTCCTTCTTTCAGCATTCCTTTATCCATCATATTTTTAAGAGCAATAGGAATCGTTGCAGAAACCGTATTCCCTGTTTTTTCCATGTCAATATAAAACTTTTCTGCCGGTATTTTTGTTTTCTTTCTTAAATAATTCAGCATAAAAGAATTGGCCTGGTGAAAGACAAAGTGATCAATATCATCCATAATCAATCCATTCACTTCCAATGTTTCTTTTACCAGTCCCGGAATATTTTCAATCGTAAAATTAAAAATTTCAGGGCCATTCATATAAATATTTTCAGGGCTGAATTCGTGTTCAGGATTCAGTTCAAAGTCTTTTTTGAAAGCTCCTTTTTTCACGATAAGATTTTCTGCACCGCTTCCGTCCGTTCCCAGACAGAACTGATAATCATTACCTTCAGCTTTTTCAATAATAGCAGAGGCGGACGCATCTCCGAATATGCTTCGGTTTCCCTTATCATCAGGATGAATATGTTTGGTGTACGTTTCTGAAGTCACCAAAAGAATACTCTTTGCAATTCCACCGGCAATCAGTCCTTTTGCAAAAGCCAATCCATACACAAATCCTGAACAGCCAAGATTGAAATCTATAGCTCCGATATTTTTTCTGAGCCCCAATCTGTCCTGCAAAATACAGGCCGTTGTAGGAAGAAAATACTCCGGACTCTGGGTACAGAACAAAATAAAATCTACCTTGTTTCTGTCATAATTTTCGAAAATTTTTTCTGAAGATTGTACAGCCATATCCAGTACGGTTTCGCTGTCAGAAGAAATATGGCGCTGGGAAATCCCCACTTTCTCCTGGATACGTTCGGAACTCCACTCAGGGAACTGCTTTTCAAGGTCCTCGTTAGTGAGCACCTGCTGAGGCAGATAATATTCTATTTTTGAAATTTTCATCATATTAATAAATTCTCTTTCTTTGCAAAAGTAACGAAAACAAATTTACACTTGTGATGATTTTTATATTCAGAATCCTATTAAAAATAGACTCCCTCTATCATACTTTTTTGAACAGGGGCAGTCTTGAAGTGGCTAAATATAGAGGTATGAAAGTAGGAAAAAACTTTAATATGCCTGATAAAGTGTATTTCGGAACCGAGCCATACCTTATTGAAATTGGTGATAATGTGAATATCGCAGGAGATGTAAGGTTTGTTAACCACGGTGGAACAACCACGCTGCTTAGAAAACTTCCCGGTTATGAAGATGCAAGAATCCTGGGAAGAATAAAAATCGGAAATAACTGTACCATTGGGCTGAATGCTGTTATTATGCAGGATGTACAAATTGGAAACAACTGTATTCTGGGAGCCAACTCTGTATTGTCACAATCTATGCCGGATAATACGGTCTTTATCGGAAACCCGGCACAATTTCTGTGTACTATTGAAGACTATGGAGATATTGTTCTTAAAAACAACCCGGAATATCCCCGTGAATTGGAGAAAGACAGAAAAAAGCTGGATGCTTATATCAAAGAAAATCTTCCTCACAAGTATAAAAAAGCAAGAAAAATTAAATAAATTTAATCTTGTAAAATCATAAAAAAGAAAAAAACAAATTGAAAAAGAAAAAACTCCTCATTCGTATAGGTTCATTACGTCATGGTGGTGCTGAGAAAGTATTAATCAACTTTTTGAAGAATCTGCCTGCTGACAAATATGAAGTTGACCTTCTGGTAAATCTCTACTCAGGATTGTACATTAAAGAGGTTCCTTCATGGGTGACGCTGTACTATTTGACAAAAGGAGAAATGATAACCACCAACAGGCCGCAGGATATTCCTGTGAAAGCCTACAGGGTTCTCTATCAGAAAATGTTTCTTTGGTTCCCCTCCCTTCTTTATAAATTTGTTTTAAAGAATAAAAAATACGATGTAGAGATTGCTGCCATCCATGCGATGCATCAGGAAATTCTATCCAGTCCTCAAAAAGATTCTAAAAAGATCATTTGGGTACAGAATGATATTTTCAATTTAAAAGAATATACTCCTGAAGTCATCAGACAGTTTTTCAGATTCGACAGAATTCTGGTAATTTCCAATAAACTTCAGGAAGGAATGCATGATTTGGCTAAAAATGAAGCTGAAAAAGCATCGGTAATTAAGATCTTCAATCCGATTGACAAAAATGATACGCTAAGAAAGGCGGATATTGAAGTAGATGACTATCCTTTCAACAATGATCTTCCCACTTTTGTAACAGTAGGAACCGTATATCCTCAGAAAGGATATGACAGATTGCTTAATGTGCATAAAAAACTTATTGATGAAGGGTTGAAACATCAGCTTCTGATCATCGGCGACGGGTATGATTTTAATAATATTCAGGATCAACTCAATACACTTGGTCTTCAGGATACTGCAAAAATGCTTGGTTTCAGCAGTAATCCCTACCCATATATGAAAAAGGCGGATTTCTATATAATGTCTTCACGCCATGAAGGATTTCCTACCATTATTGCCGAAGCTCTTATTCTGAATAAACCTATTTCTGCAACGGATATTTCCGGCATCAGAGATCTTCTGCAGGATGGAAAACTCGGGAATATCACTCCCAATTCCGAAGAAGGGATTTATGAAGGAATGAAAAAGTTCCTTACCGATAAAAATATCACCGAAGAATACAAAAAGCAGATCTCGGAAACAGAGCTTCCGTTTGTTCTGGAAAAATCTGTAGAACACCTTCAGAAAATAATTGACGAAGTATAAACCTATTGACGATGGCCGATTATTCTATCATTCAAAAAGACTTTTACCGGGAAAGCGGAAAGTGGCTTTCAACATTTCAGATCTGGAAAAAATGCATTAATCCCAACCTCCACTTTGTTTACATTCTGAGAAAAGCGCAGAAGTATCAGAAAACTCCTCTTTTGAATACTTTCTGGAGAATCGTCCTGAGACATTATCAGATCAAATACGGTTTTCAGATTTATCCTGAAACTCAGATTGGTGAAGGTTTTTATTTAGGACATTTTGGAAGCCTTGTCATCAATCCTAAAACAGTGATCGGAAAAAACTGCAATATTGCTCATGGAGTTACCATAGGCCAGCAAAACCGCGGAAAAAATGAAGGGTATCCTGTAATTGGCGACGAGGTCTGGATAGGAACCAATGCCGTTATTGTAGGAAATATCACAATTGGAAATGATGTTTTGATTGTTCCGAATTCTTATGTCAATTTTGATGTTCCCTCCGGTTCTGTCGTTATAGGAAATCCCGCAAAAATCATCCCTACTGAAAATGCAACACAAGATTATATCAACCGTAAAGTGTAGTAAACCCAACAGTTATCGTAAAAATTCTACTTGTATTTATCGGTAATTTCCTGTACATTTGAAAAATTGTATTGTTTAAACTTCACAATCATTCAATTTTATATAAAATACCCTATTTTATATCCGGATGATATCCCAGGATTCAATACACTTGATCTGAAAGTAATCGCTTAATATTAAAAACACAACTCCAGCCTATTATTAATTAAAAAATAATTTTTGATGAAAAAAACACAAACCCAACCATCTCCATTCCTACCTACGCAGTCAACTCTATAAAAAGGAAACACGACCCGCAACAATTTAGCTTCAAAAGTTTTTTTGAGTTGACCTTACCATGGGAGAATTACTAATTCTTTTCATGCAATCGACGGTTCTGATAGTCCGTTGGCTCTTACTCAGAAAACTGTAAAGAAAATGATATAAAATTTATTTTAACAGCACAAGTACCTACGAACATGTTCAAAAAAATAGTTCCCATCCTCCTCATTATAATATACCTGACAGGTTTTTTGGTTTCATTCCCCTATATCTTTGATAATCTTTTCGGGCCTGAAAAACTGGATAGTATCCGGAATATTTTTGAGTATGGAATTATGTTTTGTTCTTTTCTCGTATTCAATGCACTTCTTTTTAAGAACAGGTATACCTCTGTAATTGCTGTCATTCTTTGCTTATTATTAAGTATTAACTTTCTGATATCAGTATCCTGTTTCCTTATTTATCATTCCGGATTTAATGTAGGAATGGCCATCAGTATTCTTGAATCCAATCCTGATGAGGCAATGAGCATGTCTTATATGTTTATTCTTCCGGGCATTTTGTTTTTTATTTTTCTGGGAATGGTATTGTACTCTGTGAATTACCTTAAGAAAAATGTAGTAAAAGCCGATGCCAAATTTATCTTTTTTGCCTTGCTGTGGCTTATTTTACCTTTCGGATACCATCTTAAACACACCTATGTAAGCAATAAAGGTGGAGGCAGGATGATCAAAAATGTGTACTACCATTTATCCGATTTCAATACCGCTTTGAATATACAGAGAGACATTAATGAAATAAAAAAGAATGTTCCGGTTTTCAATATCAAAAAAATACAGCCGGGAATAGAAAATGTAATTCTCATCATTGGAGAATCTGAGAGAAAGCAAAATATGTCATTATATGGCTATAACAAGAAAACAACGCCATATACAGATGAGCAGGCCGGAAATATGATGATTTTTGATCATGCTATTTCTCCCGCAGGAATTACCAATCTGAGTGTCCCGCTAATGTTATCCAGTATCCATCCGGATGAGTTCAGATATCGTTATGATAAATTGTCTTACAATATCATTAATATGGCAAATCAAAGCGGGTACAATTCTTTCTGGCTGAGTACCCAGGCAAGTGCAAGAGGAATTACCGCCATAGCTTCCATGTCTAAAAATAAAAAATGGATCAATGGCTACGATGAAGTAATTGTTCCTGAGCTTAAAAATGTTATTCAGAAGAGGGAAAATAAATTTGTGGTTCTTCATATCATGGGAAGCCACCCTAATCCATGTAACAGACTTCCTCCCAACTGGAATTCGGGTGGTTTGAATTGCTATGACAGCTCTATCAAATACACCGATTATGTTTTCAAGAATATTTTCAATACACTGAAAAACACCAACTCCGTTGTCATCTATGCCTCAGATCATGGGCTTAAAATACAGGGCGACAAATTACTGCATATAGACTCTAAAGAATCTACTCAGGTACCGTTTTTTGTCTGGTTTGGAGATCAAGTACCTGCAAACTACAGAATTACAGGGCATGAATCCAAACAAACCCAAACCACTTACATCTATCCTCTGATCATGAAATATATGGGTCTTGAGGCTCCTCAGCATTATAAAAACGAGGAAAATAAATACTTAAACCTGAATATGAGAAGTATGGAATATGATGAGGTTCCGGAATAATGAAACTGTTTATCCTCAGGCGATTCCGGGAGGATTTACTTTTTACTGCAAAAAATTAAGAATATTTTAATTCACGAATCTCAAATTTTGATTTATACTTCGTAATTTTATCCTGATCTTTTAAACGTTTTGGATTTCCTCAATAGATGGTATACAAAGAATATTGGAATCTCAAATATGATTTTAAGCATATTTTAATATTAAACTTTGTTAAAAGTGATTAATTCTTTGGCAAAAATTATATTTTTGTATAATTATTGATTTAGTCTATTGATTTCGGAAATAATTTAAACGAAATGAATAATTATATAGTTAAAAATTATGTCACAATCGTACAAAGTTATTTTTGAAAACAATAAAAAATGGGTAGAGTCCAAAGTAGCTGAAGATCCGAATTTCTTCCATGAACTTGCCAAAACTCAGCATCCGGATTATCTGTATATAGGATGTTCAGACAGCAGAGCTACCGCAGAAGAATTAATGGGAGCAAAACCCGGTGAAGTCTTTGTTTACAGAAATATTGCCAATGTTGTCAATACTTTAGATATGAGTTCTACTGCAGTTATTCAATACGCTGTAGAACATCTGAAAGTAAAACACATTATTGTCTGCGGACATTACAACTGTGGTGGTGTAAAAGCAGCGATGACTCCTCAGGACCTGGGATTACTGAATCCATGGCTGAGAACCATTCGTGATGTGTACAGATTACACCAGGCAGAGCTGGATTCTATTCAGGACGAAAACAAGCGTTATGACAGACTTGTAGAACTTAATGTTCAGGAGCAGTGCATCAACGTGATCAAAATGGCCTGTGTGCAGGAAAGATACATTTTAGAAGAGTATCCTATTGTTCACGGCTGGGTATTTGACCTTAGAACAGGTAAAATCATTGATCTGGAAATTGATTTTGAGAAAATCTTAAAAGACATCCAAAAGATCTATAATCTTACAGGTTCAGATTGGGTAATGAGCAGAAAGACGAAATAGTTTTTCTAAAAAGAAGGTAAAATGAAATTCTGGAGTATTATTGTATTAACGTTTTTTCTGAATTTTACAGCGCTGCCGGGCATTGCTGCGGTTGCGGGCTGGGATATTGCAAGAACGAATGTAATAATCAATGAAGAAGAACCTCATTCTCACCCATCCTCATTCATTGTTTACGAAAAGACCATTCCGAAACCTTTAGATGTATTCGATTATCTGAAGTTTTCAGAACCTGATGTTCAGGGTATGTCTTTTGTTCTGATTGATGATTCTTTTCATCTTTCACCATTACTTACTATATTTTCTCCTCCTCCGGAAGCGTAACTCCTATAGTTAGATTTTTTTGATACCATTTCCATATCATTTTTTGATATCGGAGACTCATGTACATTAAAAATTATTTTTTCTCAACTTTTTATAACTGACTTATTTAAAAACAAATAAGCCGGCTATACCTTACAGCTTCACATTATGAAAAAGACATCATTAATAGGAGGAATCAAGGAAAATTTTCCTTCAGGACTCGTGGTATTTTTAGTAGCACTTCCGTTGTGTTTAGGAATTGCTTTAGCATCAGGTGCTCCACCATTATCCGGTATTATTGCCGGTATCGTAGGCGGCCTGGTAGTAGGAACAATCAGTAATTCCAATATTTCAGTTTCCGGGCCTGCTGCAGGTCTGACAGCTATCGTTTTAACAGCAATTACAGATCTTGGCGCATTTGAACTCTTCCTTTGTGCAGGGATTATTGCTGGGCTTATTCAATTGGTTTTAGGGTTTGTAAGAGCCGGAAGTATTTCCAACTATTTCCCGAATAACGTTATTGAAGGAATGCTGGCAGCCATTGGAATCATTATTATTTTAAAACAGATTCCTCATGCTTTAGGATTCGATAAAGATTATGAAGGTCATGAATCTATTTTTGATAATGGTTTAAACTTCGGATACTTTACTGAATTATTGGGAGCTATCCATCCAGGAGCCATTGTTATTACGCTGGTTTCTGTAGCGATCCTTATCGCATGGGACAAAATCCACGTACTGAAAAGAATGAAAATGCTTCCGGGAGCGTTGGTTGCCGTTATTGTAAGCATTCTTTTGAATCAACTCTTTAAGATGTCCGGAAGCTCTCTGGCTATCGAAACCCAGCATTTGGTTTCTCTGCCGGTTCCACAGTCTTTTGATGATTTTAAAAATCTGATCACGACTCCGGACTTTAATGGTTTCACTAATCCAAAAGTATGGATCGTAGGAGCAACAATTGCAATTGTGGCCTCTATTGAAACATTACTTTGTATTGAAGCCTCAGACCGGTTAGACAGACAGAGAAGAATTACAGATACCAATCTTGAGCTTAAGGCCCAGGGAATCGGGAATCTTGTAAGTTCTTTTATCGGAGGACTTCCAATGACTTCTGTTGTGGTAAGAAGTTCTGCCAATGCCAATGCGGGGGCCACCTCAAAAATCTCGGCAATCATTCATGGAGTCTTCTTATTGATCTGTGTTCTTTCTATTCCTGTTATTCTCAATTTAATTCCATTAGCGACACTGGCTGCGGTATTAATTTTAGTAGGATATAAACTGGCAAAGCCGGCTACGTTCAAACATTTCTGGCACTTGGGAAAATTCCAGTTTATTCCGTTTGTAGCAACTGTTGTAGCGGTAGTGGCCACTGATTTGTTAAAGGGTGTAGGAATTGGTCTTACCATCTCCGTTTTCTATATTCTTCAGGGAAATATGAAAAGAGCTTATTATTTAAGCAGGGAAAGGCTGGACGATGCTGATGGAATTAATATCAAGCTTGCTGAAGAAGTATCATTTTTAAATAAGGCAGCCATCAAAAAAACTCTTAAAAATATAAAACCCAACTCTACAGTGATCATTGATGCAAGAAACACATCCTACATTGCAACCGATGTACTGGAAATGATTCAGGACTTTGCCAATATCCGTGCAAAGGAACAGGATATCAATGTAGAGCTTACAGGCTTTAAAACTTCATACAGAGATTACGAAAGAAGTGAGGATTCCCACATTTTGGTGACTCACAAAAGAGCCATGTAATCTCAATAATTAATTAATTTTTTTAACTTTAAATTCGAAAATAATAAAAATATGAAAGCACATACATACGAAACACAGTCAACTATTACTCCTGAGAAAGCTTTGGAATTCTTAAAAGAGGGAAACCAGAGATTTGTTAACAACCTTAAAGCAAACAGAGACCTTCTTGAACAGGTGAATGCAACCCGCGAAGGACAATGGCCTTTTGCAGTAGTTTTAAGCTGTATAGACAGCCGCACTTCAGCAGAACTTATCTTTGACCAGGGATTAGGAGACGTTTTCAGTATAAGAATTGCCGGTAATTTTGTGAACCAGGACATTCTTGGATCTATGGAATTCGGCTGTAATGTTGCAGGTTCCAAGCTTATTGTCGTTTTAGGACACACCAAATGCGGAGCCTTGAAAGGAGGTCTTGACGCGGCACAAATTGAAGGACTGGGAATGGATAACCTGAACCACCTTATCAATCACTTCAACCCGATCATTAATGAGATCATTGAAGAGAATGAAGAACGTTCATCAAAAAACAGCTCACTTCTTGAAAGACTTAACCACCAAAACGTAAAAAGTGCGATTGAAGATATCCGTAAACAAAGTTCAACACTTAAAAACCTGGAAGCCGAGGGTAAAATTAAAATCGTTGGAGCAAATTACGATGTTGAAACTGGTGCAGTAACCTGGTTATAAAAGTACAACTCTTTAAAATTCAATTATAATTTACACAAAATGCCATCGGAATCCGATGGCATTTATTTTTTTATCGTATATCATCATAAAATAAGATAATTATAAACCTATCTTGTTAATAAACTGGCTTAAACAGTTAGTATATTTATTTTAAAAAGAGTTTGTTTTCATTATCGGAAAATAATTATATATTGGCGCAATTCAAATAATATATTCAATAAACCATGACCACAAATTCAAAAGAGTATGATTTTTCCAAAAGCAAAAAAAATAGGCAGAGACCTTGGATGGCATAAAACAAACCATAAGGTGTTCGGACTTTACAAAGGTTATTTTTTCAACGTTTCAGACGCAAGTATCATACACACTCCACAATTCAAATATGTTTCGGTAACAACCGGCTATGTAACGGAGGAGCAAAGGCAGCAAATCAAAACAGAACTAACCATCAATAAAAAACGGCTAAAATTCACTCTCTTCGAAATCAGAGAAAATACCATTTATTTTAAATTCACTGAAAATTTAATGCCTACTAAGATAAAGACTGTTTATGCTCTTTTTGATTTTGTGGTTGATTTATTAAAAAAACTAAACATACCGGAGCAAAACAGATGTCATAGTTGTGAAACAAATGAAAAAATCACCTATTACGATCTGAACCATACTGGTGTACTCCTTTGTGATGATTGTTTTAAACAGACAGATAATAAGTTCAATAAAGTTGAAAAAGAAAGAATTTCAAAAGAGAAAAACTATCTGACAGGATTTTTAGGAGCCATTATGTTTTCAATTCCTGCCATTATACTTTGGGTCTTACTTGCTGTATATTTAGGAGAAATTTCTTCAGGAATGGCATTTGCCATTGCTCTTGTTGGTTTTTTAGGCTATGATTATTTCAAAGGATTTCGTGGAAAACTAACAAGATATATTATCTTCTTCACAAATATTGTAAGCATATTTGTAGCCAATGTTATCACGGTAATTGCTTTATTGGTAAAACAAGGCCTCACCATTAATCAAGCGATATTTGAGTTTCAAAACAACCCCTCAGCAAATGAAATATTTATGAAGAATAGTATTCTATCTTTTATATTATCATTCATTCCCTGGATATGGGTATTATTTATCAGGAAAGACGATAAATTAATTATAAAACCAGCAGAAAAACTTTAAAAGACATATAAATAAATGACTGCCTTATTTTTAAGGCAGTCATTTATTCTATAAACTATATGGTAATTGCAGTTTTTTCCCTTCTGAAATTATTTCCCGTTAAAAGTGGACATTGTGTTATTCAATCCTGCAAAAACAAAAGAAAGACCGGCCTTAGCAAAAGTTTCAATTCTTTCTGTAAGCTTTTCTGATTCTTCTTCGTTCCACGTTCCTAATACATAATCTACCTGTCTTCCTGCCGTAAAATCAGCAGAGATTCCGAAGCGAAGCCTTGCATAATTTTGAGTCTGTAATACTTCATTGATATTTTTAAGTCCGTTATGCCCTGCATCTGAACCTTTTCCTTTCAATCTTAAAGTCCCGAAAGGCAAAGCAAGATCGTCAGTTATAATAAGAACATTCTCCAAAGGAATATTTTCTTTCTGCATCCAGTATTTCACTGCATTACCGGAAAGGTTCATGTAAGTATCCGGTTTCAGAATAAAAACTTTTCTGCCTTTGTGCTTTCCTTCAGCCAGCCAGCCAAAATTGGAGGTGTTGAATGATACTTCCAGAGTTTCCGCTATTTTCTCAGCTACTTTAAAGCCTATATTATGTCGTGTATTTTCATATTCAGAGCCTTTGTTACCAAGCCCGACAATTAAATATTTCATCAGAAATTTTTTGCAAAATTAAGGTATAAAAAATAAAAAACTCAATCTTATGAAAGATTGAGTTTGATTATTGTTAAAAAAATTCTTCTATTGTGGTTTATAGATGTAATTAACGCCATATCCTTTTGTCATGTAAGTCTGAGGATCATAAACGTAATTGGTACTCTTCACAACCGGTGTTGGAATGGGTGGTGTAAGATCTGTTACCGACCATCTCTTAGGGTTGTTCGGAGATAAGATAAGACTTTCTTTATCATTGATTACTGTAGATAATAGTCTTGAAATTTTATATACATGCGGCAGCAATGTGAACGGGCTTACCTGCTCATCATAGGCATAATATTCGTAGCTGTATTTCCCCGTAACAGCACCAAACGTTCCCCCTGTCATTGTTCCGTAGTGTCTTACCACTTTAGATACATTGTCTCCTACATAAGTATAAGCTGTTTTAGAATAATCTGTGAAAGTAAGAGGAGCTCCCGGAACATCTGGTCCGTTTCTCATAATGATTGAATCCAGTTTTCCTGTAGCAGTACTGTATTTAACCTGATAAGCTGTTTTCTCTTTTTTCAGTAATGTCTGTGGTCCAGGAGGATCTCCCGGTATTACAGGCGGAGTTCTTCTGAAAATAGAACGGTTTTCAGAAATCAGCTGCAGTCTGTTATTATTTGCATAAGTGAACAATTGTGTGTAAGATACACTGTCTTTATCCAGTTTTCCGTTTCCGTCAAGATCAAGGAAACCATTGAAATTGATCTGGCTGATTTTATCACCACTGTACATAATATCTGTGATGGAAGCACTGTCTGTAATTACTTTCGTCACAAGAAGTCCGCTGTACTGGTATTCTGCGATCGTATCTTTATCTGTAATTTCTCTGTATAATGCTCTGGGGCCGCTTAAACCTCCTGTATTGTTAAGATCCAACAATGGATTCCCATCCTCATCCAGCATATCCTTGCACGAATGTATTGAGGAAAAACCTGCGATGAGTAAAATAAAATAGAAAATTTGCTTCATTTCCTTGTAATTGATTATTTTTTTGACAAATATAATTTTTTTTTGCCTAAAAAGTATATTATTATTTATATTCCGGTAAGATTAATAACTATATTTCTTCTATAAATTTTTATAGGTAAAAGTTACATTCTGATTTTTTTCAGCAACCACATACCCCTGATTATCATAAGAATAACTTTGAGAAGTATTAACAGGAGTCGCTGGTGCTGGCAATTCTATAAACATAGAAGTAGGATTGTTCGGAGATATTTTATAAAATTGAGCAGGATTGATCAGGCTTCGCGTGATGAAATATACTGATGGAAGTGTAGAATAAGGGCTTTTCTGAGCATCATAGTTCTGAAAACTATACTTGCTTATTACTGCCGTACTCATATTCGGGTTTCCGTTGATATCCAGGAGACCTTTGGAACAAACAACCTGAATGATATTTTCTCCGTTATATACAAAAGAATAATCAATAAACCTGTTATAAGCACTGATTCCTCCTTCTTTCCTCTTCTCTAGAATTTTGCTAAGTCTACTGTTAACCGGATCATAGGTAAATGCATAGTCACTTACCACAGATGCGGATGGAGTTGCCCCCGTAGCTGTAGAAGTGGCGTTGTAAATCTTTTTACCTGTAGCATCAGGAACAATATTAAATTCATAACTAAGGCTGGATGCTGCTGAACTTACATATTTAACTTTAGTAATATTTTTATTGGTATAGGTAACCGTTCCCGTATAATAAGCACTCCCGGAAAAAGACTCGTCTTTAGACACTGCACTCTGCAGATCTCCTGTTACAGCTGTTGTAACATATTCTTCCTGAGAAACATTATTCGAACTAACCTTTGATAAAATCTTTTTGGGAGGTGGTCCGTCATCCGGATTTGGGATAGATTCTGTGGGATCCGAGGTAGTAGTACATGCTGTCAGCAGCCCAAGAAAAGCAATACCGGCAAACATTTTTAAAAAATAGTTTTTTACCATATAGAATTTTTTTAGCTTGTCCAAATATAATTCAATTTTCGATAATACACTTTACTTTATCTGAACAAATTCACAAGAAATAGAGTTAATAAACAAAAAAAATCTAAAAACATAACGTTTTTAGATTTCCTATTATTGTATGATGACGAAAATTAATAAGGTTGTAATATGGATGTTGTCAAAACAGACTGTGACATATCACTGTTGAGAAAAGCACTATCCACTGCTCTTCCTATCCCGAGAGTTGTTCCTGCAATGGCTCTTTTTATACAGGCAACTTTAACAGAATATTGATTTTTAGGAGTAAGATTTGTAAGAGTAGCATTAAGATTGAAAATCTTGTACGCACCACTGTCTCCCAGTAATACATCCGTTCTCACTGCTCTAAGGGCATTATCTACAAAAACTCCACAGGCAAAACTCGCAGAATTGGTTCCTGTTTTCTGAATCGTTGTCTGAAATGAGAAAGTGGCCTTATTGGTACCATTGGTTACGGAGAATGTATCCACAGTTCCGGGAATTACAGTCCAGCCACCAGTCAGGGCTTCCCCATCAGTATAAGGATTAGTTGCCCCGCTACTTCCAGAAAAACTTACTCCGGTTTTGTCTGAAACGGTGTTGATGGAAAATACAGACATACTTCCCTGCCCGTCGGCAATTTTGATGGCTTTCCAGTCATTAGCACCTAAATCCGTGTTATTGTGAAATATATCTCCCGCTGTTCCGGCAGATCCTTTGAGTACATCAGTACCTCCTGTTCTTAATTCTTTTCTTATATTAAGATCTCCGTTTACATCCAGCATATTAGTCGGATTAGGAGTATTAATACCCACTTGGGCATTTGTTGCAACAGCTAATAAAAATGATGTTACAAATAATATTTTTTTCATAATCCGTCTTAGTTTATAATGGTATTAAATACTTCTGGAACTTCATACACGTCCACTTTAAGAGAAGATTGTGAAATAAAGCTATTGATATTAGTATATACATTGGTTCCTATGGAAAGAGTATTTCCCGCACCTGAAGCGCCATAAGACCCCAGTCTTGTACAGGCAACGTAAACCGAATGATTTCCCTGGGAAAGATTATCTACAATCCCGATCTGGGTATGAGTAAGGAAAGGATATGAAGTGGTGATAGCCTTTAGGTTTCTCTGTCTCAGGTTGACCAGTTTATCATCCACAAAGATGCCGCATGCATAATCTATGGAATTGTCTGTACTTCCTGCTCCCCCAAAATCTGCCTGTACCACAGTTTCAAACTGAAAATAAGCCTTACTTTGGGTACTGTAAACGGTGATGGTTTGTGAAAGTCCGTTTATTTTCTTAAAATTTGTAAGGGTGCTATACTCCTTCCCTTTTGTAAAGGTTCCTCCTCTCGAAGTCATGCTTACTGAGGAGTTTTCTGAGGACGAAAAGGTAATTCCCAGTTTATCAGAAAAGGAGTTGTTGTAGATCAGATAAAATTTATTGGGTTCATATTCAGGAATACGGAGTGATTTCCAGATCGGAGCAAAACCTTCTCCCTGAGAAACAAGAAGCTGGTCATTATTTCCCTGAAATATGCTGTTATCAGTAGCATTAAGGACAGCAATTTTATTTCTGAAATTCACATCTCCGTTTACATCAAGTTTTGCATTGGGAGTTTCCGTTTTTATTCCTACCTGAGCTGTCGCCAAAAGACCTATGCTAAGAAGCAGCGTTGATAATAGTTTTTTCATCATTAGTTGTTTTTATAGCTCACGTATTCGATAACATCCATCTTCATCGTAGATTCCAGAGTAAATGCACTGGAAGCACCATTGGAAGCTTCTACATTACGTCCGATGGAAAATTGTGATGTAGAACTTGAAGTGTCAATTTTTCTGCACGCGATTTCAATATTGTGAACTCCTACAGGAACGTTCTGTTCCGTATAATTAAGAGTAAAGATATAATCCTGAAGACCAGCTTTTCCACTGTTGTTGTTGGAAGCAATTCTGTCCGGGCGTACCGCTACCAGTGCTCCGTTTCTGAAAACACCACACGCAAATCTGACACTTTGTATTGTGGTAGATGTGGATGCTTTCATTTCAATTCCGGTCTGGAACTGATAGGTAAGTCTGTTCTTTCCATTTTTGATGGTAAAAGTATTGTCGAGCCCGCCTATCTTTTTCCAATTTCCTTTTGTGATATCAGTCATAGCATCTCCAACTTTATTGGTATAGATACCATCACCGGCAACACCATCTGTAAGTGATATAATACCCGTTTGATCAGATGACAGATAAGAATTAATCAGCTTATACTGTCCCTCTTCCATAAAGGAAACATTCAAAGATTTCCATACAGGAGGCAAACCCTCGCCCTGGGAAACCAACACCTGGCCATTCAACCCGGCATCTCCAGCCTGAGTTGACGTACCGCCTACTCTAAGTTCTTTTCTTAAGGTGGTTTTTCCGTTCACATCAAGAACAGATTTGGGTTTTGCAGTGCCTATTCCCACCTGTGCGTTGGCGTAGAACGAAAAAAGTCCAGCCACGCAGCAATGTATAATTGTTTTCATAATTAAGGACTGCAAAGTTACACAACGAAGTTCAAAAAATTCCAGTTATACATCTATAAACCTATAGAAATAAACACATTACAACATAGAATTAATAATACCAAAAAGTAGAATTATTACTACATAACTCTACTTTCGACTTATAAAAAAAACAATACAACGTCTCAAACCCTTACTGTACGGGGTTTTACAGATTTTTTTTTATCATCGGAAAGTGATTTTAGCCCTTCAAAAACAGCCTTAATTCTCTTCAGCAGGAATATTACAAAAGAAAAACATGATAACAATCACAAAAAAAACGTGTAAAAATTAATCTTTTTACACGTTTCTAATAACTTTTATGATATTATTTCCATAAAAAAGGAATTAAAATTTAATCATGAATAATTGCCTTTAATAATAGATTCACCTCATCCACATTTTTCACTCTTTCTTTCCTCATCATCAATTGATTACCTTCTTTTCCTGACTTTTCTTTAAGCTGGGCTTCAGCCGGATTTCGGGTCAGATAATTAATAATATGCCTGAATCTGTCTGTCTGATAGAACTTATCCTGAGGATTTCCCGGGAAGTATCCTAAAAACACACCGTTTTTCATCACAATCTTTTCAAAGCCAATATCAGCGGCAAGCCACTTCAAGGAGACACTCTTCAAAAGATTGACAGCTTCTTTCGGCAATGCTCCGAAACGATCAATCAGCTCAAGTTCAAACTGATGAAGATCTGCTTCATTAGTGATTTCAGCAATTTTCTGATACAGCAATAATCTTTCTTCCGTATTGGAAATATAGAAATCCGGTAACATCAACTCTAAATCAGTATCAATATTTACATCCTTCACAGATTTGAAAAGCTTCTGTCTGTCTTCTTCATTTTCAAAAAGGCTTTCAAAATCTGCATCATCTTTTAGCTCTTCTAAAGCTTCCTGCATTAGTTTCTGATAGGTTTCAAACCCCATTTCATTGATAAATCCACTTTGTTCAGCACCCAAAAGATCACCGGCACCCCGGATCTCCAGATCTTTCATCGCAATCTGGAAACCGCTTCCAAGATCTGAAAACTGCTCAATGGCTTCCAAACGCTTTCTCGCATCGGAAGTCATCATATCATATGGCGGAGTAATCAGATAACAAAATGCTTTTCTGTTACTACGTCCTACCCTTCCTCTCATCTGATGCAGGTCTGCCATCCCGAATCTTTGGGCATCATTGATAAAAATAGTATTCGCATTCGGAACATCTACCCCACTTTCTACTATGGTAGTGGATACAAGAACGTCATATTTCCCTTCCATAAAATCCAGAACATTCTTTTCAAGCTGTTTTCCTTCCATTTGCCCATGTCCTGTAATCACTCTTGCATCGGGCACTAATCGCTGGATAAGTCCTGCAATATCTTTCAGGTTTTCAATTCTGTTATTGATAAAATATACCTGCCCGTCTCTCTGAAGTTCGTAAGAAACTGCATCACGAAGAGTTTCTTCATTGAATCCTATTAACTGTGTATCTACAGGCTGTCTGTTTGGCGGTGGTGTTTTGATAACGGACAAATCCCTTGCAGCCATTAACGAGAACTGTAAAGTCCTCGGAATAGGAGTTGCTGTCAGCGTAAGAGTATCCACATTATTTTTCAAGGTTTTCAACTTATCTTTTACTGAAACCCCGAACTTATGCTCTTCATCAATAATCAATAAACCAAGATCTTTAAATTTAACAGAACTGCTTACCAGTTGATGCGTTCCAATGATAATATCTACTTTTCCGTTCTTTAAAGCCTCTAAAGTTTCTGATTTCTGCTTAGCCGTTCTGAATCTATTGACATAAGCAACATTGACAGGAAAATCTTTAAGTCTTTCTTTAAAACTTCTGTAATGCTGAAAAGCAAGAATAGTAGTAGGAACTAATACGGCGACCTGCTTTCCATCTGTAGCAGCTTTAAATGCCGCTCTGATCGCAACTTCCGTTTTACCGAAACCTACGTCACCGCAAACAAGCCTGTCCATTACCGTATCCGCCTCCATATCTCTCTTTACATCTACGGTAGCCTTTTCCTGATCCGGAGTATCTTCATAAATAAAACTGGCTTCCAATTCGTTCTGCAGGTAGGAATCCGGAGTATAGGCAAACCCTTTTGCCGTTTTCCTCTGAGCATATAATTGAATAAGGTCAAAAGCAATCTGTTTAACCTTCGCTTTGGTTTTCTGTTTTAAAGATTTCCATGTTGGTGATCCGAGTTTACTCAGAACAATCTCTCTTCCATCCGGGCCGTTGTATTTCGAAATCTTATGTAAAGAGTGAATACTTACATATAATAAGTCTCCGTTTTTATAGGTCAGTTTGAAACATTCCTGAATCTTTCCATCATTATTCACTTTCACCAGCCCCATAAACTTCCCTATTCCATGATCGATGTGGGCAATATAGTCTCCTATTTTCAGAGACATCAGGTCTTTCAGGGTAAGCTGTTCAGATTTTGCAAAAGTATTTTTCGCTTTATATCTTTGGTAGCGGTCAAAGATCTGATGATCTGTATAAACCAGCAGTTTGTGACCATTATCTACAAATCCTTCATGAAGTTCAGATTTAAAGCTCTTAAATGGAAGCTCATGTTCAAGCTCTTCAAAGATAGATTCCAGCCTTTCTTTCTGTTTTTCTGTTGAAAAAGAAATCCAGGTATCAAATCCTCCATTCTGCTTTTCTTCAATATCTTCAATCAGCAGTTCAAAGTTTTTATGAAAAGAAGGTTGCGGAAGCTGTTCCATTTTTACTTCAGTTACTTCTTTCAACCCTTCAATGATCACTCCTCCAAAATCAACTGTTTTGAATTTTTTATAATCAAACAAAAACTCCTGATCAGAAATAAAAAGTTCCTGCGGAGTCCTGTGGGCAATATCTTTACTTAATGTATCATATTTTTCCAAAGCCTTTTCGTAGAATGTTCTGATCTTCTGCATTCCGACCATTCCGTTTTTAGAGACTACAAAACTTTCCGCTGGCAATAGCTGCAACAGAGAAACCCTTGTTCCTGTTACTGAAAAATTCATGTTGGAAACCAGCTGGAAATCTTTTACTTTATCTACCGAAAGCTGTGTTTCGATATCAAAAGTTTTAATACTTTCCACTTCATTACCGAAGAAGGTAATTCTGTATGGCTTTTCGTGGGAATAGGAAAACACGTCTACAATTCCCCCTCTCACAGAAAACTCTCCCGGTTCGGAAACGAAATCAGCCTGCTGGAAATGATAATGATTAAGCAGTTCATCCACAAAATCAAAATCCAGCTGATCTCCCACTTTAATATGATGGGAAATTGCTTTAAAATCTTCTTTTTTCAAAACCTTTTCAGATAAAGCACCGGCATAAGCCACAATGACTTTCGGTGATCTTCCGGAATTGATTTTATTAAGAACCTCCGTCCTTAAAACCAGATTGGCATTTTGAGTCTTCTCCACCTGATAGGGTTCAAGATGGGTGGCCGGAAAATACAGCACCTTCTCCTTACCCAAAAGGTCTTCCATCTCTGTATTGGCATACAATGCGTCTTCCTTATCATCTACCAGATAAAGAATATTCTTCTTCTGAACCAAAAAAAGCTCAGCCACAAAAATAGAAACTGAGGATCCGGCACTTCCTTTCACAGCAATATGCTGATTGTTTTCTAAACGGGTAAAAATCTCTTTCCCAAACTCTTTCTGCATAAGGTCTGGAAGGAACTTTTCATTGATGGATTTTAACTGCATAAATAGTAAAGGTATAAACGACAAAAGCGATTTCGGGAGTTTTCCGAAACCGTTGATGATATACAAAGGTACGGATATTTTTCTCTTCCTCAGAAAAAGGGAAAGACTGAAGGTTTAAAATGAAGCACTTAGCACTATAATTCTTAATTTTTTACAATTTTATCTAATAACTTGTTAAAAAAAATCAACTATTTCCCCATGGCATAATGTTTGGCATTTACCCATAACCAAACATTTAAGAATAGTATTATGAAAAAAGCAATTAGAATCTTAGGAGTTATGATGCTGTTAGTATTCACAGCATTATCTTTTTCGTCATGCAGCAAAGATGACGACCCTGTAAACAATGAATTTTTTGCCGGAACCTACAAAGGAAAGGTTTCTTATAATGATGGTGGTTCCACCAACATCAGCACAGATGACGGAAGTGTGTTTGTAACAAAGATTGCGAGCGGCACCAAATACAATTTCGCGTTCTCCAACAGTATCCCGGATCTCAACGGAATAGAGTTTAATCAGGAAGGAGATCATACGCTGGTGATGATTGGTTCTACAGCAACCTCTTATATCAGAATTGACAATAATGTCTTAAAAATTCTATACGTCAAGGATGGCAAAACGTGGACAGCCAATTGTACGCGCTAGCCATGTCTATTTATATATTATGCAAGCCTGTTTCCTTTTCCGGAGACAGGCTTTTTCATTGGCACTGAAGCGGTTTTAATTTTTTTTTAAGCTGTAATAAACTTTAGTTAAGTTTGAAAATCCCATTTTTTTAGCCTGCTTTTTGTATATCTTTATTCAACAAAAAACAAACAATACTTCTTATGAAAAAATTCTTATCTGCAATGTCTCTGATTCTTGGATTAGGACTTGCCACTGCTCAGCAGACTGCTCCCGCTACAGGTGCTACTGCACACCCGCCTGTAAAAGCAACTACAGCAAAAGCTGCTAAACCAGCTGAAGTGAAAGCTGCAAAACCGGCAATGGATGCTAAAGCAGCAAAACCTGCACAACCGGCTGCCAAAATGAAAAAAGACGGCACTCCGGATAAGAGATATAAAGAAAACAAACATCTGAAAAAAGACGGTACTCCTGATAAAAGGTACAAAGCCAACAAATAAGCATAACATTAACATATAGTTGTTATTTTCATAATCAAATTTCGAAAAGCCGGTGGAACCTGTTCCATCGGTTTTTTTATGTGAAGCTTCGTAAAAAATGATTCCAGATTCTTTACTTATTTATAAATTTGACCCATGTTAAACTTCTTCAAGAAAAATGCAGCGCTGATCTGGGCAAAAAAACATGTTCAAAAAGCAGAGGATTTCAAAAAAAATGCGGAGAAAAACCAGGAGGACTTACTACTCTCTCTGGTGAATACAGCTCAAAAAACACTTTTTGGGCGGGAACATGATTTTGAAAACATTCATTCTGTAAAGGAATTTCAGGACAAAGTTCCCGTAGCAGACTATGAAGATCTGAAACCTTATATTGAAAGAGTAAAAAAAGGACAGGCCAATATTCTATGGACGGAAACTCCGGAGTATTTTGCCAAAACTTCGGGAACCACTTCAGGATCTAAATATATTCCGATTTCCAAGGAGGGAATGCCTTTTCAGATTGCCGGAGCTCAAAGTGCTTTATTTCATTATATCAGTAAAAAGAATAACGCAGATTTTGTGAATGGAAAAATGATTTTCCTTCAGGGCAGTCCGGAACTGGAAGAAGTATTTGGGATAAAAACCGGAAGACTTTCCGGTATTGTAGCCCATCATATTCCTAATTATCTTCAGAAAAACCGTCTGCCAAGCTGGGAAACCAATATTATGGAAGACTGGGAAGCCAAAGTAGATAAAATTATTGAAGAAACGGAACATGAAAACATGACGCTGATCTCAGGAATTCCCCCATGGCTGATCATGTATTTTGAGAAATTGACAGAAAAGCACGGTAAAAAGATCAAGCAGCTATTTCCCAATCTTCAGCTTATTGTTACCGGAGGTGTCAATTACGAACCTTACCGTGATAAAATGGAGGAGCTATTGGGAGGTAAAGTAGATATTGTTCAGACTTTCCCTGCTTCTGAAGGTTTTTTTGCTTTCCAGGATGATTATACTCAAGAAGGATTACTGTTATTGACCAATCATGGAATTTTCTACGAATTCATTCCTTTGGAAGAATATGGTAAGCCTCATGCAAAAAGATTAACGTTACGAGAAATAGAGCTTCATAAAGATTACGCATTGATTCTTACCACCAATTCCGGGTTATGGGCTTATTCTATTGGAGATGTTGTAAGATTTATCAGTAAAGATCCGTACAGGGTTTTGGTAAGCGGGAGAACCAAACATTTCACCTCTGCATTTGGAGAACACGTGATTGCTTTTGAAGTAGAGGAAGCTATGAAAGCGACTCTTGAAAAATACCCCGCTCAGATCACAGAATTCCATCTGGCTCCGCAGGTAAATCCGGCTGAAGGACTCCCTTACCATGAATGGCTGGTTGAATTTGAAAAAGAACCCGAGCATCTGGAAACATTCAGAGATGAACTGGATCAACAGCTTCGGGCAAGAAATACGTACTACGATGATCTGATTTCGGGAAATATTTTACAAAAGCTACAGATCACCAGACTTGCAAAAAATGCTTTTCATGAATATGCCAGGTCCCAGGGAAAATTAGGCGGTCAAAACAAGACTCCCAGATTGGCTAACGACAGAAAGATTGCAAATCTCTTAGAAATTTACAAACTTTAATCATATTTTTTCAATTCCGAAAACGTATATTCGAAAAAAATTATAAATTTGAAAAACTAAAAGAAAATAATGAAAGCATCTGTACTGTTGAAATCGTCTTTACTAACATCTTTATTTGTTATTACATCTTGTGCTACTACAAAATACAGCGAAGATATTTCAAAAAACAACTACTCTAATCTTGAAGCCGGAAAAATATATAAAGTAACTATGAGAGACGGGTCTCCGAAGCAGACCATCTTATTCAGAAACGTCGTTGGTGAAAATATTGTAGGCACAGCCGGTAAAAAAGACAGTACAGAAGTAATTATTCCTAAAGCCAATGTAGCTGCTGTAAAAGACAGAAGAAAAGCAAGAATTGCAGCAGGAGCTACGATTATCGGAGCAGCAGGTGTTGCAGCTATCGTGTTGAGTTCTTCAAGAGCTGACTAAAATAGATTTTATCTTTTGAAATATATTTAATATATCTTTCAGAAATTGTCATATGAATAGCCCTAAATAAATTTTTAGGGCTATTTTTGTTCATGATTTCCTTTACCCCGTTACAAACATTACAAAATATTGAGTTCAGAAATCTTCTTACCGGGAGATTTTTTATTGTTTTAGCTTTCAGAATGCTTGCCACTTTACTTGGATGGTGGGTATATCAATTAACAAAAGATCCTTTTTCCATAGGCCTTATCGGACTTTCAGAGGTAATTCCTGCGGTAAGCTGTGCGCTGTATGCCGGGCATGTTATTGATATGAATGAAAAAAAGAGACTGCTCCTTATCTGTAATTATGCGTATATTTTTCTGATCGGGCTTCTGCTGATTCCCGCATTCTTTAATGTGGAAATGCATTTTACAGGTCATCAGATTACCTATTATATTTATGGAGTTATTTTTTTCACAGGGATAGCAAGAGCCTTTATCGGTCCTATTGTTCCTTCCATGATTCCTAAAATTGTAAAGAAGGAAAACCTTCCGAATGCCGTAACACTGAACCAGGCTACTTTCCTGATCTCTTCTGTTTGCGGACATGCCATTGGAGGGGTTCTTATTGGATTTATCGGTGTAAAATGGACTCTGGTTGCTATCTTAACATTAATATTTGTTGCTTCATTATTTTTCTGGCAGCTGCACAAACAGCATTCAGAATACAAAAAGGAAACGGTAAACGTAGTAGAAAGTATGCGCGAAGGAATTTCTTATATTTTTAAAACTAAAGAAATTCTGGGAGCATTATGCCTTGATATGTTTGCAGTACTTTTTGGCGGAGCAGTAGCTATGATCCCTGTATTTGCAACAGACATCCTGAATTCAGGAGCTGAAGGTTTCGGTTTACTGAATGCTGCTTCGGACATCGGTTCCATGTGTATCATCACTATTTTATCCATTGTTCCGCTTCGCAAAAATCAGGGAAAAATTCTTCTTGTTGTTGTTACCGGATTCGGTCTATGCATTATTGGATTCGGACTCTCAAAATTATACTGGCTGTCTTTCATGTTCCTGGTGATGAGCGGAATGCTGGATGGAATTTCCGTAGTTATCCGGGGCACCATTGTACAGTTAAAAACCCCTGACCACATCAGAGGGCGTGTTCTGAGTGTAAATTCAATTTTCATCATGTCCAGCAATGAAATGGGACAATTCGAAAGTGGGCTGATGGCTAAACTACTGGGAGTTGTACGCTCTGTAGTATTTGGAGGCTGTATGACCGTTTTAGTGGCCCTTGTTGTTGGAAGCACCAATCCTAAACTGAGAAAGATGCAATATTAACTCACTGCTTATCAGTCTATTTAAAATCTGACACAAAAAAAATCAGAATTCGAAATACTTAAAATCAGAATAGAACGTTTTCTATTCTGATTTTTGTTTTATAACTGTTTTTTAAAAATTTATAAAAGAATTAAACCTTAAATATTCATCAAAAGCACCAATATCTTTACGATCTCCACATAATACAACCAAAATAAGAAAATACAATATTTAAAACCAATACATTACTTTCATTAAATATATCTCAAAATCTTTAATTTAACGTTAATAATTTTTTATATTTGCTTCATAAAATATCCCCCTATGACTAAACTTTTACTAATTTTGAGCTTTCTCATGACAGGTTCTCTGATGAATGCTCAATTTTTTTCAGATCAAACCCTACAACAAACTGTTTTGCAGCTCAATAATGCTCAAACAGAAAATGACTATGATATGCTTTTTTCTAAGTTTTCAGAAGCTAAAACTTCAGAAAAATGGCAGGCTAATTATTATGCCGCAGCTGCCTTATACCTTAAAACCAATTTTCTTTTAAAGAACAGCCCGAACAGTCCCCTTGGAGAATCTAATGAGTCTGCAAGAAAACTGGCAATGCAGGCCCTTGCTTCAGAAAAGAATAACGGAGAAGTAAATGTTCTTCTTGCTCTTATTCATTTTCAAAAAATAAGGATAAAAACAGCTGCAGACCCTCAAAAAGAGTTAAAAACAGCTACGGGTTTTATGGCAAAAGCAGAAACAACTTTAAAGAACAATCCAAGACTTTCTTTTTTAAAAGCTGAAATAGCTGAAAAGCAAGGAAACAAGACAGAAGCTATAAAGTTCTATCAAAAAGCAGCCAAAGAATTTGAAACATCAGACGCTTCATCCACTTCACCTCATTGGGGGAAACAGCTGATCGGAACAAATTAACAGTAAGAAAATGCATGATCTCCCAGTATATTGGGGCGATCAGTTTTTTTTTGATATGAAACAAAAATTCATTGATGTTGAGAGCAACATTATTTTGTATCGATAACAAGCAGCATTTTTTAGTAATAAAAAAACTTTTACTATTTGTCTTTAAAATTAATTCTCATGAAAAAAACATTACTTGTTTTCTTAATCATATTTTCACATATTTTATTTGCACAATCAGATTGCGGTACTGCAATGGCAGTTTGCGGTAACTCTGATATTTCATATACACCAGGTGGGCATGGAGACATTGCAGAAGATCTGGGCGGATGTTTAACTTCGGACGAGAAATACTCTGTATGGTATTCTTTTACCATTGCCACAGGTGGAACCCTTACTTTTGAGATTATTCCCAATGACCAGACTGACGATTATGACTTTGGGGTTTATGGTCCGAACAAATCTTGTGGAAACCTGGGAACTCCGATTCGTTGTTCTTACTCAGGACAAAGTGGAAACACAGGTCTTAATATGACCGCTACAGATCTTAGTGAAGACGCTACAGGAGACAAATGGGTAAAATACATGGATGTACTGCCTGGCCAGACTTACTATATCATCGTAAACAACCACAGAGAAACAGCGAATGGATTTAAATTGTCCTGGGGCGGAACGGCTACGCTGTCATCCCCGTTTACCGATCCGAATATACAGCCTCATCCATTTATCCCTCCGGGAATTCCGGGCGCTAACCCTGCTGACCCGAGAGAAGTTGTGATCTGTTCAAATCCTGCAACTTTTGATTTTGCATCATTATCTGCAGGAATTCTTAATGGGAACCCTAACTTCAACATTAGCTACCACACAAGTCAGAATGATGCTTTAACCGGTAACAACCCTCTTGTTGGCCCTCAAACAGTTACTCCTGTTGGTGTTTATTTCTACAGTATCAACTATACTGATCCTACTAATCCTGACAGCCCGATTAACAAATGCAGACAGACAGGTAAATTTAAGTTTAAAGATGGTACCATCAAAGCTACCAACGTTACACTAACAAGCTGTAATAATAACAATGCAGGTACAGCAACATACGACCTTACCACTGCAGCGGTTTTTGCTGACCCTACGGCAACTAAAAAATACTATTATACTTTATATGATCTGAATAACTCAATTAATGAGATTACCAACATCTATCAGTTTGTTTCTGCTGAAGGTAAAATATATGTAAAGGTAACTTCTGTGTTCGGATGTAGTGATATTGCAGAAATTACGCTTAAATTCTATCCACAGATCATTGCAAAAGATGCAGAATTAAGATCATGCTTTATTGAAGCGAATCCTTCCACAGCTTTATTCAACCTTGATAATGCTGCTGTAATAACTCCGCAGGCAGGTATTACAAAAAAATACTTCCCTTCATTGACTGACGCAGTGGATGGAACCAACGAGATCCTAAATGCTAATTATATTGCACCAAGCGGTTTGGTATATGTAAGAGTATCAGACACTAGAGGATGTTATGTTGTGGTAAAAATCGGCTTAACAGTAATTGCTCCGGTAACATCCAATGTTCTGAAAGACA
This sequence comes from Chryseobacterium sp. WLY505, assembly GCF_030846215.1. Classification (NCBI taxonomy): domain Bacteria; kingdom Pseudomonadati; phylum Bacteroidota; class Flavobacteriia; order Flavobacteriales; family Weeksellaceae; genus Chryseobacterium; species Chryseobacterium sp. WLY505. Next base: position 240,081 of record NZ_JAVCWI010000005.1, read on the forward strand.
AAATCATCTGTATGGAAGACACTACTACTTTAGATGCCGGACCAGGATTCAAAAGCTATGAATGGAGTACCGGAGCTACAACACAGTCTATCAAAGACGTAGGAGTAGGCGTTTACTGGGTAAAATTAAAAACGGGAGAATGTGTTGCCACTCAAAAAGTAACCGTTTATCCTTCTGAGCAGCCAGTTGTAACCAATATCGATATTAACAATACTACATTGACAATCAATGTTATTGGAGGAACTCCTGATTATCAGTATTCAATGGATAAAATTTTATGGCAGCCGTCTAATGTATTCTCCAATGTAGCAAGAGGAACTTATAAAGTGTATGTAAAAGATGCTTACGACTGCGAGCCTATTGAAGTGAACGTAGTAGTTCCTAACCTTATCAATATGATTACTCCAAACGGAGATGGTGTGAATGATGTAGTAGATTATTCTGCTATGGCAGACAAACAGAATCTTATTTTGAGTATCTTTGACAGATATGGAACAAAAATCCACCAGGGAGACAAATCCAACGGTTACAAATGGGATGGCAAAATTGGTGGCAAGAATATTCCAACAGGTACCTACTGGTATTCTGTAACATGGAATGAGAATGACAAGAAGAACACTCCTTTCAAGTTTTCAGGTTGGATTGTTGTAAAAAACAGAGAATAAAAACTCCACAATAAAAAAAGCCGCTTTGGCGGCTTTTTCTTTTACAAATAATGATAAAAATTTATTGATTTCAAGTTTGTTTAACAAAAAAGTTTTAACAATGAAAAAAATATTACTTCTTTTTATTTTATTGATAGCCCAAATGGCCTATTCACAGTCAGACTGTGTCACAGCAATTCCCATCTGTGGTAATTCTGACATTTCATACACCCCTTCAGGCCCGGGGAATATTATAGAAATTCTTAACCAAAACGGAGGATGCCTCAGCACCAATGAAAGATATACAGTTTGGTATACTTTCACTGTATCCACACCAGGAACGCTGGCATTTAAAATAAAACCTAATGATCAGGGTGATGATTATGATTTTGCAGTTTACGGGCCAACAACTAATGGCTGTGCTTCATTGCAGAATGCTGATCACGTATTCATACAGCCCATAAGATGTAACTATAGTGGTACTCCGGGAGACACCGGACTTGATCTTACTCTTGCTCCCCCTGCTGTATTCCCCACCAATCCGCCAGGTGTCACATCCAGTATGAACAATGGCAAATGGAGTCCTTATATGGATGTATTGGTAGGACAAACCTATTATCTGGTTATTGACAACTTCAGTAGATCCGTTAATGGTTTCTCTTTAGAATGGTCAGGAACTGCAAGCTTAAGCTCTGCATTTAATGATCCTGTTCTTTCTCCTAATCCATTTATTGCGCCGGGTATTCCGGGAGCTACTCCTACTGATCCTAATCAGGTGATGGTTTGTGCGCTGCCTACCCAGTTTGATTTTACAACGCTATCTGCAGCGATTATTAATGGTAACAGCCCGAATTTCAAAGTTACTTATCACAAAACAACCAACGATGCCCTTACAGGACAGAATCCTCTTACAGTAACTACTGTAGACGGAACCACCATCTATTATTACAGAATTGTATACCAGGATCCCACCAATCCAGGCAACCCTATCAACGGATGTTTCATAACCGGGAAATTCAAATTTGTCAATGTGGGAATCTCAGCCAATACAGCCACTTTGTACTCCTGTAATAACAACGGAGCCGGTACTGCAAAATATAATTTAACAACAGCTAATGTATTTGGAGGAACTGGAGCAACCATTAAGTATTACGAAACGGCAGCAGACATGAATGCAGACGTTAATGAAATTACAGATCCTACCAACTATGTTTCTGCTGAATCTACAATCTATGCAAAAGTAGTATCTTCTTTCGGATGTATTGCAACTACTACAATCAGATTATTATTCTACCCATCAGTTGTACTGAAAGATGCTGTACTCCAAAACTGTTACATCGATAATGATGTGACCCGTTCAACTTTTGATCTTTCAAAAGCAGATATTGGCGTACCTGTTCCAACACCTACGGGAACCATCATTAAGTATTACACCACAGTAGCCGATGCGAAAGCACAGACAAATCCTATTATAGCAGCGTTAAACTATCTTTCAGAAAGCAAGACAGTATACGCAAGAGTAGATAATGATAAACAATGCTATTCAATTGCCAAGATAGAACTGATTGTGTTACCACCTGTAAAATCAGCAGTATTAAAAGATAAAACGATCTGTGCTGAAGCCAAAACCTCTTTGGATGCAGGACCTGGATTTGTAAGCTACGAATGGAGCACGGGCGAAACTACACAATCTATCAACAACGTAGGAGTTGGGGTTTATTGGGTAAAACTTCAGACCGGAAAATGTTTCACACTTCAGGAAGTACGTGTACACGCAAGCCTTCAGCCAGTGGTTTCAGGAATCGAAATTACCAACAACAACATTACGGTAACAGCTTCAGGAGGAGTTCCTCCTTACAAATATTCTATTGATGGTGTTAACTGGCAGGATTCTAATATATTCACAGGACTTCCTAGAGGAGAGAATACAGTATATGTAAAAGATACTTACAACTGTACTCCAATTCAGGTAACCGTAACAGTTCCTAACCTTATCAACGCGATTACTCCAAACGGAGATAACGTAAATGATGTTATTGATTACTCAGCATTAGCTTACAAGAAAAACCTGATCTTCATTGTGTATGACAGATATGGAAACAAACTTCATGAAGCTAACAAAATGAATAACTTCACCTGGGACGGAACCGCCTTTGGTAAAAAAATTCTAACCGGAACTTACTGGTATACGATCTCATGGAATGAAAACAATAAAGACAATACCGAAACCAAATATTCAGGATGGGTATTGGTAAAAAATAAAGAATAAGTTTTTACTTCATCTTTTTGAAAAATCACCTCAGACAGAGGTGATTTTTTTTTATCAACAAGAGCAATCTCCTGTTTACAGCATTTTACGAAAGACTGCTAATAATTTGTTGAATACTATTTTTTTATTATTTTTTAAATAAACTATCTTTGCACCATGGCGCAGAAAGAAACATTATCATCCCTGACACACGGAAACTTTGCAAAAGAATTGTCTATTGCGGATGGAAAAATGCCTCCCAATGCAGTGGATTTTGAAAGATTGGTTATCGGAACTTTTTTGATTGACAAAAAAGGTCTTGACCATTCCATTGACCTTCTTACTCCGGAGGTATTTTATGATCCCAGACATCAGGTCATCTTTTCTACTATCCTGAAATTGTATGAAGGCAACCACCCGGTAGACTTAATGACAATTATTCAGGATCTAAAAAAAGAAGACAAACTGAGTCAGGCAGGAGGTGATCATTACATCATTGATCTTACAATGGGAGTAAGTTCATCTGCCCATATCGAATATCACGTACGTGTTATTCTTGAAAAGTATATTTTAAGAAGCCTTATTAATGTTTCTGCCAATGTTATTGATTCTTCCTACAAAGAATCAACAGATGTTTTTGAACTTCTGGATAAAGCAGAACAATCTTTCTTTGAGATTACCAACGGAACGATTAAGAAAGGATTCGATACTGCCAACTCATTGGTAAAACAAGCCATTGATACCATTAAATCTTTAAAAGATAAACAAGGTCTTTCCGGAGTTCCTTCAGGATTCAGAGATGTGGATAAGGAAACCGGTGGATGGCAGAACTCTGACCTTATCATTATTGCAGCCCGTCCGGCAATGGGAAAAACAGCATTCCTGCTTTCCATGGCAAGAAATATTGCAGTAGGGCACAAAATCCCTATGGCACTGTTCTCTCTCGAGATGGCTTCCGTACAGCTTATCACCAGAATGATTGCTTCCGAAACAAGAATCTCTTCAGAAAAATTAAGAAAAGGAACCCTGGATGATGAAGAATGGCAAAGATTATTCTCCAATGTATCCGAATTGGAAAATGCTCCTTTATATATTGACGAAACCCCTTCCCTCTCCATATTCGACTTCCGTGCAAAATGCCGAAGATTGGTAATGCAGCATGGAGTAAGACTTATCATGGTCGACTACCTTCAGCTGATGACCGCAGGGAGCAGCAGCGGAAAAGGAGTTGGAAACCGTGAACAGGAGATTTCCATGATTTCACGTTCATTAAAAGCGATTGCAAAAGAACTTAACGTACCGGTAATTGCCCTGTCCCAGCTTTCAAGAAGTGTGGAAGCCCGCCCTGGAAAAAGACCTCAGCTTTCAGACCTGAGGGAATCCGGAGCAATCGAGCAGGATGCGGATATCGTATCTTTCATCTTCAGACCGGAGTATTATAAAATTACAGTTTGGGATAATGACGAGGAAGGACAGGAAACTTCTACCGAAAACCAGGCCGAACTGATTATTGCAAAACATAGAAATGGTGCTACAGCAGATGTAAGATTATCATTCCTGAAACATTTTGCAAAATTCGGTGATATTGAGGCGGCGCTTGACGGTGGTGCCGGAGGAGGATATCCTTCCAACTTCGGAGAGCCGAGTGGATTCGACAAGATCAAAACAACGATTCAGCCAGGAGCAGCATTTGATCTTCCGGATAGTTCAAAACTTTCAGGGTCTTCAATGAATGACTTTGATGACGATGACGACTTCCCTTTTTAAGCAAAGACTAAAATTCAGTTCAATTTTACGGTCAATATATCAATTATTAAAAAGCAGATTTGAGAATCGAAATTTATACGGACGGAGCTTGCAGCGGAAACCCGGGAAAAGGCGGATATGGAATTCTTATGCGCGTTCCTGAAAAAAATTACCAGAAAACATTTTCAAAAGGATTTCGAAAAACCACCAATAACAGAATGGAACTTCTGGCGGTCATCACTGCATTGGAAAAACTGAAATCTACAGAAAATGACATCCATGTGTACACCGACAGCAAGTACGTATCGGATGCGATTAACCAAAACTGGATTGCAGGATGGATCAAGAGAGGATGGAAAAATGTAAAAAACCCTGATCTCTGGAAAAAATTCGTTGAACTTTACAATAAACATACCCCAAAAATGCATTGGGTAAAAGGTCATGCCGGACATTTTGAAAACGAACTTTGCGATAAATTAGCCGTAGCAGCAGCCAGTTCCTCAGATCTCGAAATTGATACCTATTTTGAGAGTTTGGATAATAATTCCTTATTTTAATTTAATTAATACAAATAAGGAATCACCTCAACAATATTCACCATTATATCATAATAAGCAGGATTTTTTTAAAATATTATTAAAATTTAAGCAAGATTAACATTAAATACATATTATTTAATTGGGATTTAATATCTTTACATATTAATCTAAGTCCCATTATAAATGAATAAAAATCTATTATTGTATTTATCTGTTTTCTTACTCTGTATAGCTGGGAAGTCCTTCGCTCAGACTTATCAGCTTATCGGAAACCCGGTGAACACTACCGGATGGACGATGGTCTCCCCTACTCAGGTAAACACAGATTTTATTCAGCTGACCCCGGATACCAACAACCAATCCGGTTCCATCAGACTGAACGATCCCATCAATTTAAAATATTGCGACAAATGGAGAGTGGAATTTGATTTCAGGATGGATTCCAATCAAACCTCCAACGGAGATGGAATTGCCTTCTGGTACCTTGCCAATCCTCCGGTAGCCAGCGTATTAGGCTCAGGCCTTGGAGTATCTCAAAATGCTGTAGGACTTGTAGTAGGACTTGACACTTACAACAATACCACAACCGCTACCATGAGTAAGGTGCACGTTGGTTATGGACTGGTTCAAAATACTACTGACAGCAATAATGTCGAATTTTTTAATGTTCCCGGAAGTTCTTTCCACTCACCAGATCTGAATACTACACAACCTTTTCAGGGAACAACCTTTAAACACGTTGAAGTAACGGCGCAGGTAGATCCTGCAGCTCCTACAAGCTGGATTATAAAAATAACAATAGACGGTAATGTAATTTGCAATCAGTCTTTTGCGCCTTCAGGTGCTGCCGCAGCAATGACTGTAGGATATTTTGGTTTTTCAGCTTCTACAGGAGGTGCAAGATCCAGACATTCCATTAAAAATGTAAAAATTTATACGGATAAAGTTCCTATTTTACAGGATTCAGCAACACAGTCGTTCTGTCCTAATCCTACCACCGGATACGGATCAGTAAACCTGACTACTTTCAATTCACAATTTGTCAGCAACCCTTCCAATTATACATTTACCTATTATCCGTTTGGAAGTTCTACACCTATTGCTAATCCGAACAGTTATCAGTTCAATGCTAACTCAACAGTAACAGTTGTTATTAAAGATAATGCAGGACTACTGTGTGATAACCCGGATGGTAAAATTTTATTGGTTCTGGCCCCTTTCAAAGCAGAAGACAAAACGATTACGGTATGTAATAATAACAAAGCAGGAACAGCAGCTTTCAATCTGAATACAGCAGCTGTCACCAATGTTCCGGGAGTTACAAAAAAATATTATAAAACGCTGGCAGACCTCAACGCTGATACAAATGAGATCCAAAATCCTGACAATTACCTATCTGCTCCAGGAGCCGTTTATGTAAAAGTAACCACTCCTCAGGGATGTACAGGTTCAGCAAAAATCACCCTTGCATTCTATCCGGACACTCCTGTGAAAGAAGCTATACTAAGATCATGTTTCATTGAAAATAATATTACGAGTGCTATCTTTAATCTGACAGCTGCAGATGTTACCACTTTAGGAGCAGGCGCTGCCAAAAAATACTACACATCCATCGCTAATGCCTTAGACGGCACCAATGAAATCATGAATCCGCTTCAGTATTTATCTACAAGTACTGCAGTGTATGCAAAAGTAACAGATGCCAACGGATGCTTTAATATTGCTAAAATCAACCTTATCGTATTACCACCGGTAACCTCTTCTGTCCTGAAAGACAAAATCATCTGTATCGGAGAAAAAACAGATCTGGATGCAGGACCTGGATTTGACGGATACGAATGGAGCACAGGAGCAACAACTTCATCGATTAAAGATGTAGGAGTAGGTCCTTATTGGGTAAAACTGAAGACCGGTAACTGCATCACTACACAGACTGTCAATGTAAAAGCATCTGCAAATCCTGTGATTTCCAGCATTGATATCGACAACAACACCATCACAGTAAATGTAGCAGGTGGAACACCTCCATATCAGTTTTCTCTGGATGGAGTGAACTGGCAGCCTGGAAATATATTCACAGGGTTAGCAAGAGGCGAAGTAAGAGTGTATGTAAAAGATTTTTACGATTGTACACCTGTTGAAGTTCAGATTACTGTTCCTAACCTCATTAACGCTATTACTCCAAACGGCGACAATGTAAATGATTTCATTGATTATTCAGCACTGGCTTACAAGAAAAATCTGATATTCATTGTCTACGACAGATATGGCAACAAACTGTACGAAGCCGGAAAAATGAGAAACTTTACATGGGACGGTACAGCTTCCGGTAAAAAAGTTCTTACAGGAACTTACTGGTACACCATTTCATGGAACGAAAACAACAAAGACAATACTGAAACCAAATACTCAGGCTGGGTATTGGTGAAGAACAGAGAATAAATTTTAGTATCAGAAACTACCTCATTTGGGGTAGTTTCGGTATTAAAAACAGAATTTGCCCAATCAGAGATTGAGACCAGATATTGCTTTTTTATCACCAATTAAACAATTTTATTTCTAAGATTAAGTATAACATCACAATCCATCCACTATGAAAAAAGATATACTCATTTTTGTACTGACTATCTTACTATGCATGCCGGGAAGATTATTTTCACAAACGTATCAACTTACCGGAAACCCTGTAAATACAACAGGCTGGGATCTGGTCTCTGACGCTATAGTAAGCGGAGACTTTGTAAGGCTTACCACAGACCAGACCAGCAGATACGGGGCTGTAAAATTATCCACACCCATTACTTTGAGCTACTGTGATAAATGGAAAGTGGAATTCGATTTCAGAATAGACGGAAACGGAACCACACAGTTTGGAAAAGGAGACGGCTTTACCTTCTGGTATCTTGCCAATCCGCCAACAGGATTTGTATCAGGAGGAGGACTGGGTATTCCAGCCAATGCTTCCGGGCTCATGGTAGGTTTTGATATCTTCAACAATACCACTGAAGGCCAGATGAGTAAAGTTCACATTCTTTATGGTACCAATAATACAGCAGGTAACAACATCGAATTCAACACTACTCCGGGAAGCACATTTCACTCTCCGGACCTTATTGCTACTCAGCCGTTTGTAGGAGACACATACAGACACGTTGAAGTAAACGGAGAAACAGACCTTACCAACCCTACAAACTGGATCATCAAAGTAAGAATAAATGGTGTTCTTATAGTAGATCAGTCTTTTGCTCCTTCCGGAGGTGCAGTAGGGATGTCACAGGGATATTTTGGTTTCTCTGCAGCAACCGGAGGTGCCAGTGCAAGACATTCTATCAAAGACGTTAAAGTATACGTAGATAAAGTTCCTATTTTAAGCAATACCATAACTCCATTCGTTTGTACAAATCCAGCTACCGGAAATGGTACAGTAGACCTTACTTCTTATAATTCTCAATTTGTAAATAATCCCGGAAATTATATTTTCACTTATTATGTATTGGGAAGCTCTACTCCTATCGCCAACCCTACAAGTTTCCAGTATTCCGGAAATACAACGATTAAAGTGGTGGTAAAAGATCCTACGTCTACTCTTTGTGATAATGGTGATGGTGTTATTCAGCTTAATCCTACTCCATTTGCAGCAACAGATGCTACTCTTAGCGGATGTAATAATAACAACGCCGGAACAGCAACCTTTGATCTCAACACGGCTAATGTAACAACTGTTGCCGGAGTTACCAAAGAATTCTACCCTACTTTATATGACCTGAATAACGGTACGAACCAGATAACAAATCCTTCTGCTTATGCTTCAGCAGCGGCAACAATATATGTAAAAGTAACCACACCTCAGGGTTGTGTAAGTACTTCTAAAATTACACTGAATATTTACCCTGTGGTAGTTGTTAATGACGTTGAACTCAAATCTTGTTTCATTGAAACCAATCCATCTATGGCTTCTTTTAACCTTACAGGAGCTATTGTTTCCCAGGGCGGCCTTACAAAAGAATATTACCCATCGCTGGCAGATGCTGTCAGTGGAACCAATGCCATCTCCACTCCGGCAGCATACATTGCTCCTAATGGCGTTGTTTATATTAAAGTTTTTAATGGAAATGGATGCTATTCTATTGCTAAAGTTACATTAACAGTAATACCTCCTGTTTATTCAAGAACTTTACTTGACAAGACCATATGTATTGAAAACACCACAACATTAGACGCAGGAGCCGGATTCAAAAGCTATGAATGGAGCACAGGAGCCACCACACAATCCATCAAGAATGTAGGAGTAGGTACTTACTGGGTAAAACTGAAAACCGGAGATTGTATTGCAACACAAAAAGTAACAGTATATCCTTCTGACAATCCTGTTATTACCACGGTTGACATTTCAGGAAGTACAGTAACAGTATATGCTAACGGTGGAACTCCTCCTTATCAATACTCTATGGATAATATCAACTGGCAGGACTCCAATGTGTTCACCAATATTGCAAGAGGAGAAGCTAAAGTATATGTAAGAGATGGTTATAATTGCGTTCCTGTTGAAGTTAATATTACAGTACCGAATCTTATTAATATAATTACACCTAATGATGATGGGATCAATGATTTTGTTGATTACTCCGCATTAGCCAATAAACAAAATCTGGAAATTGCCATCTTCGACAGATATGGTTATAAAATGTTCCAGGCCGATAAAACCAATGGCTACAAATGGGCAGGAACTACCAATGGACATAAAAAAGTCCCTACAGGAAACTATTGGTATTCTGTTTCATGGAATGAAAATAATAAAAACAGTACTCCGATAAAATTCTCAGGCTGGATTGTTGTAAAAAACAGAGAATAATTACACTTTCCACCACATCAAAAGAATCACCCCGCCGGTCGGGGTGATTTTTTTGTATGAACAGGTAGGAGATATTTCATTTTAAAGACTCTTTATTCGTATTCAATTCTTAAATTTGTCGTATGAATTATTTGGAAGCTTTAAGCAGAAGATATTCTGTAAAAAAATTCAATCATCAGATTATTCCTCAGGAAACTCTTCACAACATTCTTGAGTCAGGAAAGCTGTCTGCCAGTTCGCTGGGACTTCAGCCTTACAAAATTGTGGTTGTTGAAAGTGAGGAGATGAAACAGAAATTAATTCCTGCTTTTTATAATCCATCTCAGATTTCCACCTGTTCTCATCTTATTGTTATTATTTCAAAAAAGGTAATAGAGGAGAACTATATCCGAGGTTATTTTAATCATATTTCTGAAGTAAGAGATACTCCCCTGGAAACACTGGATCCTTTCAGAAACAGTATTAATCAGCATATTAACCAGAAAACACATGATGAAATTTTCAACTGGGCAGAAAAACAGTCTTATATAGTATTGGCCAATCTTATATATGCCGCCGCTATTGAAAATATAGATTCCTGCCCGATGGAAGGCTTCCGCCAGGATCTTATAGAAGAAATTCTGAATATCGATCCTGAAACAGAAAAAGTAACTGTTACCCTCGCTTTAGGTTACCGTTCTGAAGAAGATCACTTCCAGCACATGAAAAAAGTAAGAAAACCAAACGAAAAATTGTTTAAATTTATTTAATCTTTTAAACGATTGTACCTAAAGCCAGCATATGATAAAAGCGGATGTATTAGTAATTGGTTCCGGCATTTCCGGACTTTCCTATGCCATTAAAGTTTCTGAACAGCACCCTGATGCCAAAATCATTATTGTAACCAAGTCTGATGAAGACGAGAGCAACACCAAATATGCACAAGGCGGTCTCGCTGTCGTTACAGATTTTCAGAATGACAATTTTCAAAAACATATTGATGACACGATGCGTGCCGGTGACGGAGAAAACAAACGTGATGTCGTAGAGATGGTGGTAAGAGAAGCTCCTGCGAGATTCAATGAAATTGTTGAATGGGGAGCACAGTTCGATATGAAGAACGGCAAATTCGCTTTAGGAAGAGAAGGAGGCCACACCGAAAACAGAATCGTCCATCATAAAGATATCACAGGTTTTGAAATCGAAAGAGCTTTACTGGAAACAGCCAATAGCAGCCCGAATATTGAAATTCTTGACCATCATTATGTCATTGACATCATTACTCAGCACCACGTTCCGGGAAAAGAACTTAATGAAGGTGACATCCATTGCTATGGGGCTTATATTCTGGATGAAAAATCCAAAACCATCAAAAAAATTACTTCTAAAATAACACTGGTTGCCACAGGAGGTGCCGGACACGTTTATAAAAACACCACCAATCCTACGATTGCAACAGGAGACGGAATTGCTTTCGTTGCCCGTGCCAAAGGAAAGGTTTCCAATATGCAATATTACCAGTTCCACCCGACCGCTTTGTACAGCAAAATGGATGGAATGTTGTTTTTAATTTCAGAAGCCGTTCGTGGAGATGGAGCAAAATTAAGGACCAAAAGAGGTGAAAAATTCATGCATAAATATGATGAACGTGAAGAATTAGCCTCAAGAGATATTGTTGCAAGAGCCATCGACGCCGAAATGAAAATTACCGGAGACGAATTTGTTGGCTTGGATTGCAAGGAAATGAACCATGAAAAATTCTTAGAACATTTCCCGAATATTTATAAAAAATGCAAAGACGAAGGAATTGATCCTTTCACTCAGTTGATTCCTGTTGTACCTGCCTGCCATTATCTGATGGGAGGAATTGAAGTAGACAGAGACGGACAGTCTTCCATCAGAAATCTTTTTGCTGTAGGAGAATGTACCAACTCAGGACTTCACGGCGCCAACAGGCTTGCTTCCAACTCACTTCTTGAAGGTTTAGTTTTCGGGCACAATGCAGCGATTAAAACAGTAGACCTTCTTAATGAAAACAATTTCAATTTTGATGATCTGAAAGCCGTTCCGGAATGGAATGAAGAAGGTATGAAAATCATGGACGAAATGGTTATCGTAAGCTATCTGAGAAAACAACTTCAGGAAATGATGAGCGATCTTGTAGGTATCGTAAGAAGCAATAAACGTCTGAACATGGCTCTGCAAAAACACCAGGAAATTGCCGCCGCAGTTGATGAAATATACCACTACTCTATTCTTTCCCCGCAATTATCGGAATTAAGAAACCTGACAACTGTTGCCCACCTCATCATTACCCAATCTATGGAGATGACAGAGAATAAGGGAGCGTTTTATAATAAAGATTTAGCTTAAAAGCATAATATAATGAAAAGACCAGCATACGTAACAGATAAAGCATTAAAGACATTTATAAAAAGTGCACTTGAGGAAGATATTCAGGATGGAGACCACTCTACCCTATCTACTATTCCACAGGATCTTGTACAAAGTGCCAGGCTTTTGGTAAAACAGGACTGTATTCTTGCAGGCGTTGAGCTGGCAGAAATCATTTTCAACACATTTGACAAAAATCTGAAAGTTGAAGTTTTTATTAAAGATGGAACGCCTTGTAAATTCGGGGATGTAGCACTTACGGTTACAGGAAGTGCAAGGTCAATCCTTTCTACAGAAAGATTTGTACTGAACTGCATGCAGAGAATGAGCGGTATTGCCACCCTTACCCATGAATGGGATTCCAGATTAGTAGGAACCAAAACTAAACTTTTAGATACAAGAAAAACAACTCCCAACTTCAGAATGTGTGAGAAATGGGCAGTGGCGATCGGAGGCGGAACCAATCACAGATATGGTCTTTATGACATGATTATGCTGAAGGACAATCATATTGATTACAATGGAAGCATTACCAATGCAGTAGCAATGGCAAAGGATTACGTTAAAAAGAATAAGAAAAAGTTAAAAATAGAGGTTGAAACAAGAAATCTTGAAGAGGTACAGGAAGCTATCAATGCGAAAGTTGACAGAATCATGTTAGATAATATGGATGTCAAAACCATGAAGGAGGCTGTAAAAATGATCAACGGCTCTTGTGAATCTGAAGCATCAGGAGGAATTACCCGCGATATGCTGAAAGAAATTGCCTCTACAGGCGTTACCTATATCTCTGTGGGAGCCCTTACCCACTCTGCTGAGAATATAGATTTGAGTCTCAAAGCAGTGAAATAGCTTTGAATTTTTAACAAAAACACCACCGCTTTGTTAAAAATTCAATAACATGACTTTTTTCATACAAAAATTCGATTTTTAGCCATAATATTGATTTTTAACACTTTAACATTATTAAGACTTATTAAAAATTAACATTGAGTTAATAATAGTTAAATTTAATTTTGCGAATTTTGCAGAAAATTAAATCTAATTATTACTAACGATTATGAAATTAATCAACAAATCGATACTAACTGCAGTAATTACTTTATCTACAGCTAGTGTTTATTACGCTCAACAAGTTCAGGACACAGTACAAAAGTCCAAAGATATTGAAGAGGTAATCTTAAGAGGTGTAACGGATATCGCTAAAGATAGAAAAACACCTGTTGCTGCTTCTACCATTAAAGCGGCACAACTTGCAGAAAGATTAGGTAACCAGGAATTACCTGAGATTTTGAACACTACTCCATCTGTTTACGCTACAAAATCCGGAGGTGGTTTTGGTGATGGAGGTCTTACAATCAGAGGTTTCGAATCAAGAAACATCGCTGTAATGGTAAACGGTATGCCTGTTAACGATATGGAAGGTGGTACTGTTTATTTCTCAAACTGGACCGGATTATCCGATGTAACAAGTACATTACAAGTTCAGAGAGGTTTAGGTTCTTCTAAATTGGCTATTGCTTCTGTAGGAGGAACAGTAAACTTCCTTACCCGTTCTGCTGATATGAAAAAAGGAGGGGTTATCAGATTAGGTGTTGGTAACAATGATTATTTAAAAACTTCATTTTCTTACAACACTGGTAAATCTAAAGATGGAGTTTCTGCTTCATTCTTAATGAGCAGACAAGCCGGAGGTACTTATATTGAAAACACTGATTATGAATCTTATGCATACTTCTTTGCATTAGGTTATGAAATCAACAAAAAACATAACTTACAGTTTACTATAACTTCTGCTCCTCAGTGGCACGATCAGCGAACTTTTGCGCCAACAATTCAAAATTATATCAACTATAATCCTGAATACGATGGAAAAAGTCCTTACAGAAGATACAATTCTGACTTCGGATACTACACGGATGCTTCAGGAAACAAAGTTGCTTTAGCAAACAGATCAAACTATTACTCTAAACCGGTAATGATGTTGAACTGGGACTGGACAATGAGTGAAAAGTCTAAATTAAGTACTGTTCTATATATGTCTAATGGTAGAGGTGGTGGAACAGGTGACTTAGGAAAAGTAGGAGGAAAAGGAATGACTGATTTCTATGATGCAGCAGGTCACTTTAACTATGATGCTATCTTCGCAGCTAACGCAGCAGTTAACTTAAATACTGCGGGTGCCGGAAGTACTCTAATTCGTAGATCAAGTATCAACTCTCACAACTGGTATGGTATCTTAGCAAACTTCCAACATAAAATCAATGATAACTGGAATTTCTCAATAGGAACAGATGACAGATATTACTATGGTTACCACTATCAGGTTGTTAGTGATCTTTATGGAGCAGCAGGATATAAAGACAAAGCAAACCAAAATTTTGCTCCAAGAATCGTAAGCAATGCTTATGATTACAAAAAGCTTAGCTGGAATCCTTTTGGAGGTAAACTAGCTCCATCTGAAGATCAGATTGGATATAGCAATGACGGAGAAGTTCTTTGGTACAGTGGATTTGCACAGGTAGAATATACTAAAGACAATCTATCTGCATTCTTACAAGGATCCGTATCTAATCAAGGTTACCAGAGAATTGACAACTTTGTAGTAGACGGAAGTACAGTAAAAGGCCAGACTGTAAACACGAAAACAGGATTTAAAAACCTTTTTGGATATAACATTAAAGGGGGAGCTAACTATAACATCAATGAGCAACATAACGTTTTTGCTAACTTAGGATATTACAGCAAGCAACCTTTCCTAAACACTGTTTATCCAAGTAACCAGCAGTTTATTAATCCTTACCTGTCTAACGAGAAAATTTCTTCTGCTGAAATCGGTTATGGATTCAGATCTGCAAAATTCACTGCAAACGTTAACGTATACAGAACACAGTGGAAAGACAGATGGTTAAGAAAAACAGGTCAGACTTTCACTTTAGCAGACGGTTCAACGACTACAGGTTACTCTGAAATCAACGGTATTACTGAGGTTCACCAGGGAGTAGAATTTGATGGAGTATACAGACCAAACCGTTTCCTTGAATTTCAAGGGATGTTCTCTTGGGGAGACTACTACTATAAAGGAAATGCTAGTGTAGCTTCTTTTGATGACAATAACAACCCTGTTACTTTAGCTGGTTCAGCAGGTAACGAACTATACCTGGATAAAGTTAAGGTAGGTGGTTCAAGCAACAACAGTATCCCTCAGATGACTGCATCATTAGGACTTACTGTTAAACCGGTAAAAGATCTTAATATCTTTGGAACATGGAGATATGTAGGTAAACTTTATTCTACAATTGATGCAGGAACATTCACTAACGTTTCCGCACAGGAAAGAGGAGTATTGAAATTACCAGATTTCAACCTGTTTGATGTAGGTTTCTCTTACAAAATCAGATTACAAAACGAAGCTCAGTACTTCACAATCGGAGCTAACGTTTACAATTTATTTGATAAAGTTTACATCTCTGATTCTGCTACAAGTGTATTTGCTGACGATAAACCAAAATATCTGGCTGATGGAAAAACACTTAATTCTCAAAATCAGACTTACGAACAACTTGGTATGATGTACAAAGGTCTAGCAACTGGTAACCGTGCTTATTTCGGTTTCGGAACTACCTGGGCAGCAACATTATCATTCAACTTCTAATAATATCATAATATTAGATTTTCTCAATATCAATCCCGGCTTTGAGCCGGGATTTTTGTTATCTTTGTGTACAAAAAAAATAGGATTATGGATTTTTACAACATTTTACTTAATGCCCACAAAGGTTTCGGGTATCTTGAAATTCTTTTGGTAACATTATTTGTTATTGCACTTTTAGCTACCATGTTCGGTTTCAGTGGAAAAGTGAACAAATTTTTGAAGAAAACAACACTTTTCACAATGATTTTCTTCCACGTTCAGTTTTTATTGGGAATCATTATGCTGATTACCACTTTCAGCAAAGGTTTAAACATGGGAGAAGTAATGAAAAATGCAGCATTAAGATTCCAATATGTTGAACATCCATTCTCTATGCTTATTGCAGCAGTTTTGATGACCATTGTCAACAAAAAAGTAAAATCCAATGATACTATTTCTTTAGGAGTAGTAATTATGGGATTGATTGCAGTAGGTTTATTTGCATTTGCATTCCCTTGGACAAGAGTCTTCGGGGCTTAAAACAGACAAAGAAATTATATGCGTTATAATTTATAAATAGTTTAATCTTAAATTTTTAATTAAATCAATGAAAGTAGCTGTAGTAGGTTCAACAGGAATGGTTGGACAAGTTATGCTTAAAGTTTTGGAGGAGAGAAACTTCCCTGTAACAGAATTAATCCCGGTAGCATCCGAAAGATCTGTAGGCAAGAAGGTGAAGTATAAACAGAAGGAATTTACCATCGTAAGCATGAAGGACGCTATAGCTGCCAAACCGGATATTGCTATCTTCTCTGCAGGTGGTTCTACTTCTCTTGAATTCGCTCCTCTGTTTGCAGAAGCAGGAACAACAGTCATTGATAATTCTTCTGCATGGAGAATGGACCCTGACAAAAAATTAGTCGTTCCTGAAATCAATGCTGATGTTTTAACAAAAGAAGATAAAATCATTGCAAATCCGAATTGTTCTACCATTCAATTGGTGATGGTTCTTGGACCTTTGAACAAAAAATATGATTTAAAAAGAGTAATTGTTTCTACCTATCAGTCTGTAACAGGAACTGGTAAAGCTGCTGTAGACCAGTTAAACGGTGAAATCAGCGGAGATGATTCTACTGAAAAAGTATATCCTTATCAGATTTTCAAAAACGCATTGCCACACTGTGATGTATTTGCTGATGATGATTACACAAAAGAAGAGATTAAGCTGATGAAGGAACCTAAGAAAATTTTAGGAGACGATACCTTTAACTTAACAGCAACTGCGGTAAGAGTTCCTGTTCAGGGAGGACATTCTGAAAGTGTAAACATTGAATTCGAAAATGAATTTGAACTGAACGAAGTAAGAAAAATCTTATCTGAAACTCCTGGAGTAATCGTAATGGATGATGTAAAAAACAACCACTACCCGATGCCTCTTTATTCAGAAGGAAAAGATGAAGTTTTCGTTGGAAGGATCAGAAGGGATCTGTCACAGCCTAAAACGCTCAACCTCTGGATCGTTGCAGACAATCTGAGGAAAGGAGCAGCAACCAACGCTGTACAAATTGCAGAATACCTTGTAGCAAACAACTTAGTATAAACTAACAAAATAAAAAGAGTCTCAGAATTGAGATTCTTTTTTTTATCAAACACAATTATGAACACCCAGAAAAATGCCCATAAAGAAAAAATAGGATTTCAGAAGCTCATTGCCACATTCGGAATCATCCTTTTTGTCGGAAAAATTATTGCATGGAAGCTTACCAATTCTGATGCTGTGTTTTCTGATGCTATGGAAAGCATCGTCAATGTCATCAGTGCATTCATGGGGCTCTATTCTCTCCATCTTGCAGCCAAACCTAAAGATGATGACCATCCGTATGGCCATGGGAAAGTAGAATTCGTAACTTCCGGAATTGAAGGAGCCTTAATTGCCATAGCCGGTGTTATGATCATCTATGAAGGAGTTCACAGTCTCATTGTAGGAAAAACGCTGAGCAAAATTGATCTTGGGATATGGATTATCGCAGCCACTGCAGTTATTAACTACCTGCTGGGGTATATTTCCATCAAGAAAGGGAAACGGGAAAATTCTCTGGTTCTTATCTCTTCCGGTAAACATCTTCAGTCGGATACCATTACAACCCTCGGCGTAGTGGCCAGTTTAATCATTGTTTACTTCACAAGAATCTATTGGCTGGATTCAGTAGTAGCTTTAAGTTTTGGACTTTACATCATATTTGTAGGCTATAAAATCGTTCGAAAATCTCTGAGTGGTATTATGGATGAGCAAGATCCTGAAATACTAAATCAGGTGATTAAAATCCTTGAAGAAAACAGACAAACAGAATGGATTGACGTGCACAATATGAAAATCCAGCAATTCGGTTCCTCATTACACATTGATGCCCATATTACTCTTCCATGGTATTATGACCTTCGTGATGCTCATGGAGAAATGGAAAAGGTAATTATCCTTCTTGCTAAAAATATTAAACGTACTATTGAGTTCAATTTTCATATGGATGACTGTAAACCGATTTCATGCCCGGTCTGCCAAATCAAGGACTGCCCTGTCCGTGAAAAAGATTTCGTCAAGCGTGTAGAATGGACGCCGGAGAATGTGACCAGTGTGGATAAACACACAATTCATGAAGGTGAATAAAAAACCCGTTTCATTCCTATTTTTCTTTATCAATCATCTGCTTTCTATAATAAAATACAGGAACAATCAAAAGGATAATCAACGGCTGAATCACAAATCTTCTCATATAAAAAGAAAAAAGATATCCTATTTCAAACTTGCTGTGAATACAGTAAAGGTAAATCGGTAATGTAATGGCAAAGACAACAATCATCATCACCGCTCCCTGTATAGTCCAGTCTTTATTTTTGAATAAACCGTAGATAATCAGGCAGGAAAAAAAAAGATTTAAAATAAATCTGAAAACATGTCCGGCAATCAATTTTCCCCACTCAAAGGCAGGGAACTCAATGTGTTTATTGGCTTCGTGAAAGTAGTCTAAAAAAGGATCATAAAAAATAATTCCTTCCACGGCTCTTACACTTATCAATCCGCAGATTCCTGCGATAACCAGAAACCAGCTAAGAATTTTCATGTTTTAAAGCAAAAAATTTAATCCAGATTAACCAAAGTAAAACCACACTTCCGTAAATAATGGCAGGAAAAATGAAATCGTGAAACATCTTTCCGTATTCCTTATAGTCAGACATAACGATATTCAATCCTACAATCCTTAAAAGATTGATAATATACAATAATACCAATCCTGCTCCCACAAAAACAAAGGTTTTCATTCCCTTATAAAAGGCAAAAACAAAAGATACAAATAAAATAATGACAGAAATGGCATTGCACCCTTCCACCATTCTCGTCACATAATTCTGTTTAACATAAAACCAAACCTGCTCGTTCTTTACATCGTCATAAAGTTCTGTAGGATAACCTATCGCGTTCTGCAGAGAAGTTACCTGATTGGCAATCATTCTTGAAAAAGAATCCAATCCGGAGTCTTTCCCACTATTCAGATAAAACTGATAGGCAAAAAGCAGCACCAGGTAGATAACAATAAAACGCAATAAAATACCTAAAACAGGTTTAAAGTCTTTCAGCATACTACAAAGATAAAAATTAGCGTGTAATATCCTGAATTTGAATAAAGAAAGTTAAAAATCAGGAGTAAAACCCAACTCATTCCGGATCTAAGCCTTAAAATTTTTCATAAAAACATTCAATATAGGTAAAATTATACATTTCTGTCTTGATGCTCTTTCGTATTACTAATCACTTCTTTACACTATAATTTCCAACTCATGTTAATTTAGTATATTTGTTTCCATATTATGACTTCTGAAAACGCAAAACGATTTTTTGAAAACCATTTAGGTAAAAAATCTTCCGAATTCGTCACATTAGCTCAAAGCGGCTCCGCGAGGGTCAATTTTCTGGCCACTGCCGGTACCGAAAAATACATCATCACGTACAATGAAAATATCCCGGAAAATGAAAGTTTTCTTTATTATTCCCAGGTATTCTCAGAGCTGAACCTTAATACTCCTACCATTCTTGCTGTTTCACAGGCCAGAAAGATGTATATCCAGGAATTTTTGGGACAACAGACCCTTTCTGATGTGATTACAAAAGAATACTTGTCACCCACCGTAAAAGCTTTGGTACAACAGACTCTGGAAAAGCTTTACCAACTGCAGATGCAGACACAGGGAAAAATTGATTTTTCAAAAACCTTTGAATATGAAAGTTATGATGAACTCCCTGTGATTCATGATCTTTATTATTTCAAAAACTTTGTGGCCGATTTTCTGGAGCTTGAATACAACAAATCAACACTTCTCAAAGAATTTAAAAGAATTGCAGCACTTATTGAGAACCTTGAACCTAAAGGAATTATGATCCGTGATTTTCAGGCAAGAAATATCATGGTGAATGAAAAGAATAAAGTCTCTTTTATCGATTACCAATCGGCAATGAAAGGACCGTTAATCTATGATGTAATCTCGTTTCTTTTTCAGGCTAAAGCCAATTTCCCGGAAGATTTCAAACAGGAAATGCTGGAATATTATATTCAGATGTTCGAAAACCCTGAAACAAGAATACAATTGAAAAATGCTGTAAAACCTATTCAGATGATGAGATTTTTACAGGTTTTGGGAGCATACGGATTCCGGGGGCTGATACAGAGGAAACACCATTTCATGGCTAGCCTTGAAAAAGGGATACAGAATATTACCCAATTTGCAGACTCATGGGAACAAATGAATAATTATCCGGAATTGCAAAAAGTAATTCAGCAACTGACATCAGAGAAGGCAAAGCAAAAAATTGAGGAAATAATAAATAAGTAAGTCTTCGGCTCCGCTCAGACTGACAGATCAAAATATCTGAGCAAATACGAAGCAATTTTAAGATAACTAAATAAACCTTAATGGTTTAAAAATAAAAAAATATGCTACACATCGAAATACACAGTTTTTCTTATAAGAAAGGAGGAATCCCTAAAGACAATACAGGAAATGGCGGAGGTTTCGCTTTTGACTGCCGTGGAATTTTAAATCCGGGAAGGATTGAAGAATATAAAATCCAGACCGGGAATGACATTGGCGTTCAGGAATATCTGGAAACAAAAACGGAAATGCCAAAGTTTCTGGAACTGGTAAAATCCCTTGTTTCTATCAATATTGATAATTATCTAGAAAGAGGCTTTGAACATCTTCAGATTAATTTCGGATGTACAGGCGGACAGCACAGATCAGTATATTGTGCCATAAAAATTGCAGAATTTATCAAAGAAAAATATCCCGAAGGAACTCAGGTAACCCTTCAACACGATGAACAACCGCAACTGAACATTAGTAATCAGTAATGAGCAATAAGTAATTCTCTCATTACACTTATATTACTCATTACCTATCATTCATTACTTATACTATTATGAAAGCTTTAATTTTCGCAGCAGGGAAAGGTACCAGATTGAAACCTTTTACAGATCACCACCCGAAAGCTTTGGCAAAAGTCAATGAAATTCCGCTTCTGGAAAGAAATATAAAATACCTGAAAAGCTTCGGAATCACTGATTTTGTTATCAACATTCATCATTTTGGAGAACAGATTGTTGATTTTCTCAATAAAAACAATAATTTCGGATGCAAGATTGAAATCTCTGATGAAACCAATGAACTTCTGGAAACAGGCGGCGGCTTGATATTTGCAAGAAAATTTTTAGATCACGGAGAAGATTTTTTAATCATGAACGCTGATATTCTGACCGATCTGAACATCAATGCATTGGTAGAATATCACAAAAAGATAAAAGATTTTGCTACTTTAGCGGTTTCGGACAGAGAAAGTTCGAGAAAACTCCTTTTCAATGATGATATGGTTTTGAGAGGCTGGCTGAATGTGCAAACCGGAGAACAGAGGCTGGCAGAATTCAATAAAGGCTTTAAAGCTCTTGCATTCAGTGGAATCCATTGTATCAATCCTGTCATCTTTGAAAAAATAAAAAGAACAGGCAAATTCTCTGTTATGGAAGAATATCTGGATCTTATGCAGACCGAGCACATACATGGTTTTGTACATGACAGTATTCTTATTGACGTCGGAAGACCTTCATCCGTAATAGAAGCCGAAAAACATTTTAAATAAATTTTTGCAATGGAAATTGATGGAACCAGGGATGAAAGTTTAGTAAATCCAGAACTTGATAGTAACGAAACAAAACTGCATAACAGTTTCAGACAGAAAACCTGGGACGAAACAATCACCAAAGACAGCTGGATGGTCTTCAAGGTCATGGCTGAATTTGTAGACGGCTATGAGAAACTGGCTAAAATTGGCCCATGCGTTTCTATATTTGGCTCTGCCCGACTGAAGCCGGAGAACAAATACTATGAAATGGCAGTAGATATCGCTGAAAAGATCACCAAACTAGGTTTCGGAATTATTACCGGAGGCGGCCCGGGGATCATGGAAGCAGGAAATAAAGGGGCTTTTAATGCCAAAGGGAAATCGATAGGACTTAATATTGACCTTCCATTTGAACAACATTTCAATCCTTACATCAATAAATCCTATTCTATGAATTTTGATTACTTTTTCGTGAGAAAAGTAATGTTTGTAAAATACTCTCAAGGTTTCGTAGTAATGCCCGGAGGATTCGGAACGCTGGATGAACTTACTGAAGCGATGACCCTGATTCAGACCAATAAAATAGGAAAATTCCCAATTGTTTTAGTAGGAAGTGAATTCTGGGGAGGACTACTGGATTGGTTTAAAGCAACTCTGTTAAAAGGGGGAATGATTGCTGAAGATGATCTTGATCTTTATCGTGTGGTAGATACGGCTGACGAAGCTGTAGCGCATATTAAGGCCTTTTATGATAAATATTCTGTGAATGTAAATTTTTAATTGGCATATTATTTGTGACTTATAACGAACAAGTATGATTGTAAATCTATTAATTAAGATGAAAAAACTTTTATATATATCAGGAATTTTAACATTTTTTGTGTTAATGAGTTTTATGTATGTAGACTTTTTCTCTTCAATGACCAAAGTTGACTATATTGATGGAAGCAAGACATTGAAGTTTACCACAAAAATGAATACAAGCCATATCTCTGACGCTATTAAAATTAACCCTAACACGGCAGGATTTGAGGCAGAGGTAAAAAAATATGTGAACAATAATTTTGATGTATTTGTCAATGGGTCACCCAAAACGATTACCTTTACGGGAAGTCAGGTCAGTGGAGAAACAGTATGGGTATATTTTGAAACCGGAGGTGTTTCGGATATTAATACCTTAAAGATTAAAAATACGATCCTTTTAAGCGCTTTTCCTAAGCAGATCAATCTGGTAAACATTGCCTATAAAGGCAGCCAGAAAACGATGAACTTCCAAAGAGGAAAAGAAGTGAATGAGGTTTCTTTTTAAACAAAAATTAGATTTAACCATTATAAAATGGGTACCCTGAAAAATTAAATTTTCAGGGTATTTTTTTGTCTGGGAAAACAAATCACATAAAAGAGATTAATTAAGTACAAATACCTAATCATAAATTTCAGCATTTTCACTCTAATATTTTCATTTCCAGCAATGTACATTTGTAATGTAATTACAACCCAAGAGGTGAAGCCGGAATCACTTAAATAACGGGGCGGAATCTGAAAAGCCAAATGAGTAAGAAACACCAGACAAAAACTAAATATCATGGAAGATATAGAACTAAAATCATCCAGTCAGGAAATTGATGTCCTGATCGTTATTGACACAGATTATGTAAGATCCACTTATCCAAATCCAAGTAAGGATCCTAATAATCCTACAGGAATTGATCACAACAGCCAGCATATGATCGTTTCAAATGCCAACGCTATTTCCGGACAGGGAACAGCTGATCTGAACTTCAGTGCAAGAGCCGGAGATATAGTTTCTTTCAGAGGAACATCAATCTATCAAAATTCTGATGATGCTGTGATCATCTACAATATTAAATACTGGTCCGGTGATCAGGTTTTTAACAGCTTTATGTACAATTCTGTTGAAAGAAGACAGGCTGCGGTACCTAATCTGAATTCTCAAAACGGTCTTCCTGCTGCCAGCGCTGATATTACTTTTGCAAGTATCGATTCTAAAGTAAAAGCTACAGGTACAGAGAATTTCTATGTACAGTTTGGACTTTATATTCTAGATCCGAATGACAGTAACAAACAGATTCTGTACGGTTACTTTTACTGGGATCCAACAATTACGGTTAAATAAACGCAAGTAAAATCTCGTATAAATAAAAATTGGGCAGCTTTCAAGCTGCCCAATTTTTATTTATATATTAGAATATATTTTATCCTAATGAATTACTCAATTTTGATGTTATCAATCTGAAGATCATACACTCCATCTTTTCCTGTTTTAAGGGCAAACATTGTTTTTCCAGCAGTAGTATTAAGATCGGTAAGACCTGTAAGCGTAAGCTCAATCAGTCTCCATTGTCCGTTCGTATTGATAGATCCGTTATATGAATTCGTACTTTCCGGGCTTAAAGTAGCACCTGTAGAGAATGTTGCTAAATTGAATGTATAGAAAGCAGAGGTATTAGGAGCTAACGGTGTTGCTCTGTATACATTGAAAGAAAGTGATTTTCCTGATGCAGTCCCTTTGATATACATTGTAATTCTCTTCGGAGCTGCTGGTATTCCTGATGCCGCATTCGCTGTAAATACATAGTCATTGGTACCAGGTGTACCTTTAATCTGAAGGGAGTTTGTATCATTATATCCCAAACCAAGACCCTGAGAGGCATAAGACATAAGTCCAAAGCTATTTAAACTTGACAGGAAAGATGGCCAGTTCTCAAAATCAGAGCTCGGGAAAAGATTAACGGCATTAGCAGATGGAAGTTCAGGCTCACCCGGAGTGAATCTGGCATTCGGGAAGTTAATATCATCCAGATTTCTGATATACGCCTGATCTGTGAAAATCGTTGCATTACTTGAACTGGTAAAACGGCTTAGAAGAAGAACGATATCACCGCTTTTTTCATATTTAGGAGAAATCGGAGATTTCGCAAACGTTGCATAGTTGCTGAAACGAAGGTCTAATCTTCCTGCTTTTTTATCCGTAATATAACGGTCACCTGTAGCTGATTCATCAGCAAAAGTTTTTGTCAGTTCAGGCTCTTCAAACTGAACGTTTTTAATTTTTACAAGCTGGTTGATGTGAGCACCGTTTTTCAAAGCATCAGAGATAGAATTGAACTCCAATGGCTTCATTGCAGCTACTACAGGCTTTTGTCCATCGCAAACTCTTGCCAGGTAATTGGATACTTTATTCGGGTTAATTCTACCGATAGGATAGTTTGGATCATAAGTACCTACTTTAATATTTCCGTTAACACCCTGAACGATCAATCCTTTCAGGTTAATTCTTACTAAAGCTCCTGTAGGATAATCAAGATATTGGTTTCCGCCATCGATATCAATCTCGATCCCTTGAGTCGGGTTTTCAGGTTTATCCTGAAGGAACATCATTTTGTAAATATTTCCTGACTCATCGCTTGAAGAAACATAAGCTTCAACAATGTAGTCTTCTTTGATAATATCAGCTTCACCCGGTTTTGCTTTTGCAATGGTAGCAAGGTCAGTAAGTGGGTGATTTGCAGCTGCAAATCTGTTGGTACATTTGATTTCCGGCACCTCATAATCATCAGTTTTTACACAAGACGAGAAGGACAGCATTGAAATGGCACTGAAAATCGCCGCTTTAAAATATATATTTTTCATTGTTTTCGATTTTTAATTTTAGTTGTTTAGAATCTGAATTGAAGGTTAACAAAATAAGATCTACCCTGATTATACCAATATTTAGGAGCGAATACCATATTTCCGCTGTCATAATCATTAGCATAGTCAGTATAATTAACGTTTCTCGTCTGCTCAAATCCACCGGTAATAAAGTTTCTGTTGTTAAGGATGTTATTGACCGATGCAGACACCAATACATAATACTTACCAATCATCCAGGACTTCCCTGCATTCACATTGAAGAAGAATGCTGAAGGTAATTTTGTAGGCGTAAGGACTCTTGCCAGCTCCTCTTCAGTGACATTATCTGAAGGTACACCAGGTGTATTTGGGTTGGTATAGAATCTTTCTGTTCTGGTTACCGGAGATGGATCCAGGAATGAATGTCCGAAGTAGTTCCATGTTGCTCCAAGCCACCAGTATTTAGGGCTGCTGTAACGAAGACCTAGTGTATATGCCTCCTGAGGAGTTCCACCCTGTCTGTAGTTTTTAAGGGTTGCTTCCCCCATATTGGTATAAGATCTTGATACGATATTTCCGTTTCCGTCAAGCTCTCTGAAAGTTCCAACGGCATCAGAGGCAAAATAAACGGTAGGGTTGTTCGTATAAGTATATTGTCCTACGCTTAATAATCCACTAGCTGTTAAAGTAGGAGTTACCTTTACCTGCGCCCCAAGCTCAATACCCATATTTCTCTTATTGGCTCCTGCCAATACCTGTGTAATGAAAGCACCATCCTGAATTGGAGCCTGTTCTCCACTTTCAGTTAAAGTCGTTAATTTAACACCCTGTGCGAAATATCTTTGTACGCTTGTTTCATTTTGTGTATTAACAAGGTAACCTGTCAGTCTAAGTTTAAGAATCGGAGTAGAGATTACATAGCTCAGATCGTTGGCATCAACAACAACATTTTTGATTCCGGGAGTGGTAACACCACTTACTCTTGTATTAAAGTAAATATCATTTAAGAAAGGAGATTGTGAAAAGTAAGCTCCGTTATAAACCAGGAAGTTTCTCCCGTTGATTTTATAGGTAACCTGTCCTTTAACACCAGCATTCCAGAAGTTTTGGCCTGCTCCTTTTCCGTAAGAAGACTCATAAAGATAATGTTGGAACAATCCTTCTCTGCTGTTCGTAGTATAACCGAACAATCCGGAAATAAAAACATCAAATTTTCCTGTTGAGAATTTGAAAGCGGGGTTTATTTTGAATTCCTGCCTTCTGAAAATATAGCTGTATCCGATTTTGTCACCTTCTTTTTTGGCAACATCCGTATCGCTTTCTCTTGTATTAAATTTTCCCCAGACACTTCCTGCATTGGTATTGGATGCAAATGGATCCATATTCAGGGCAAAATCAGCTCCTAATAGATCATTCACCTCTCTATATTGTTCAGATCTGTAGTTCTGATAAGATAAATTTAAAATAAAACGGGAAGTATCAGTGAAATTATACGTATAGTGGGTAGACACATTCCATACTTTATCATCTTTTACGTCATCCACAAGATAATAAGCCGCTCTTCTGCCGCCTAGTAACGCATTGTATTCTACGTTTCTGTTCGCATTATAAAGATTATCCCAGTTGATCTGTGTGTGCGATTCATCATCATTGGTCCACCAGTCTCTTGTAATTCCGATGTTGGCAGCCTGCTCAGGAGACGGATTTTTATAGTTTAACCAATAGCTTGGCAGATTACGGTAATAGGTTGGAGACGGGTTATTAGCTCTGTACCAATCCAATCTTGAGCTATACTCTTTCCCAAACTGGTAAGAAACAGACGTCCAAAGCTGAGAGTTTTTATTAATTTTCCAGAAATCCTGCAATTGGATCATAGGCTGGAAACCTCTTTTTACTCTTTCATTTCTTTTATCTCCGTTTTGCCATCCCCAGTAAGAGTTATAATGAACACCTCTGAAGTCATATACTTCCTGAGTACTTGGACTTGAAGAGCTTCTTGCATATTTAGATCCAATGGCATTTAAAGTCATCGTATGACTATCGCTGAATTTCTTCTCAATACCAATATATCCACTGTATGCATCATAAGCAGTACCATCCTGGATCCCTTCCTGTGCCCACCTTCTCGCGATCATTCCTGTAAATGCCCATCCGTTCTTATTCATTCCGGATGAAAATCTGTAGGATAATCTGTTGGTATAATTTCTGTTCGTCAGAGAGTAAGTCAGCTGACTTCCTTTTCTGTACTCGCTGGCTTTTGTATTCTTATAAAATACTCCGGTAGTTCCTCCGAAAGCATATTCTGAAGGTGCATGGTTAGCTGAAATTTCCGGATAACGGGTAATTTCGTTCAATCCTCCCCAGGTACTGAAGTCTACATCTCCATTATCTGCTGCGGCCATAGAAACCCCATTGATCATATTCTCACCTGTTCTGCTATCAATTCCTCTTGGACGGAACCAGTAAGGTCCTAAATCAAAACTTGCAATTCTGCTGAAAACATCCTGAGATGACTGTAATAATCCTACTGTTGCTGTTTGCTGTGCACCACCACCATCACTTTCTCCGGAATCTTCTATAATAGCCAACCCTTGATCTGCACCATTCAATGCAGAATAAAGAGTAATTACTCCAAGATCTTTTCTTTTCTCATCACTGGTTACGTCAAATTCAAAAATTTTAGTTTCAAAGTTGGGTTTTGTAACCATAATCTGATAATGTCCGGGCATCAAATCTTTAAATTGGAAATATCCGATTTTGTCTGCCTTTGCATCATTTCCTGCTCCTTTTAGATCTACATTTGCCTGCTCAACTGGCTTGCCGTCTGCATCCTTAAGATACGCAAACACAGTGGTCTGCGCATAATAATAGGACGCAGGCAGCAAAGTAAATAAAGAGATCAATGATAATTTTTTAATCATGAGTATATTTATTTTTTTAATACTTTTATTGTTAATTTTCAACAGTTTAAAAGTTGGGGGCACAAATTTAATCAAATTTTGCAATTCAGAACTTTTTTAACGTATTTTTTCCTTAACATTGCAATCTTTTAAGAATCATTATAAAAGAGAGACTCAAATTACTGCTTTTAAATTTACAAATATTTAAAACGCAGCGAGTTAAAAAAAAGTAAATTTGTAATTAATAGTATAATAAAACTCCAAAGAGATGAAGAGATTTTCGAGTCTGTTTGCCCTGTTTATTTCGATCGTGGCATTCTCCCAACAACAAGGAAAACTGAGAAAAGTAGCAACCGTAGGGTTTTTAAATGTAGAAAACCTTTGGGATACTATTCGTTCAGCAGATTATATAGATGGAACCAAAGACATTAAGAATCCTGCTTTCCACAGAAGTATTCCTATGGATTCAATCCAGTTTCTGGAAGCTGAAAAATATGACGGGCCATGGAGCGATGGTGCATTAAAAGGTAAAAAAGCAGTAAGAATACAAAGTGGCTCTGAAGAATTTACCCCGAAAAGTGCAAAGAACTACGGAACTAAAATTTATAAGGCAAAACTGGCCAACGAAGCTAAGGTAATTTCTGAAATGGGAGCACAATATACCAAAACAGCTCCGGCAGTAGTAGGCTTAATCGAGGTTGAAAACAGACAGGTCATTCAGGATCTTGTGAACGAACCTGCCTTAAAGAAATATGACTACGGAATTATTCATTACAACTCTTATGACTACAGAGGAATTGACGTTGCATTGATCTATCAGAAAAGAAGGTTCACTCCTACCAATTCATTAAAAAAAGAACTGGTCATTTACGGTGACAACGGAAAAAGAGAATATACAAGGGACATCCTTGTCGTAACAGGTTTTTTAGATAATGAAAAAGTAGCATTTTTTATGAACCACTGGCCTTCAAGAAGAGGAGGTGAAGCCATTTCTCTGCCTAAAAGAAATGCAGCTGCTGCATTGTTAAAACAACAGATGGACAGCGTAAGAACCGCAGATCCGACAACAAAGCTTTTTGCTATGGGTGACTTTAACGATGATCCTGTAAGTCCAAGTTTAAAAAACCATTTAAAGGCTCAGGCCAATCCAAAAGATTTAAGCGGGGAAACTCCTTATCTAAATCTGATGTATCCTTTATATAAGAAAGGTGTTGCTTCTTTAGCTTATCAGGATGCTCCCAACTTATTTGATCAGATTATCGTTTCTAAAAATGTGGTTTCAGATCAGGTAACTAAAGAATATTCCGTTTACAAAACAGAAATTTTCGCTCCTGCTTACCTTGTCAATAAAGAAGGAAATTACAAAGGATACCCCTTCAGATCATGGAATGGAGACCAGTTTACAGGAGGCTACAGTGACCACTTCCCGGCATTTGTAGTTCTTCAGAAAGAACCATAAAACAGTTAGGCACTCTTATTGGAGTGCTTTTTTTATATAAATACCTATATCATGAAAAATATTATTTTATTAGTAATAATTGCATGGGTACCCTTCAGCTGTTTTTCTCAGGAAACACCAAAGAAAGATCAAGAGCAACATGAAATGAAGCCTTCAAAAAATGAAGACGGAGAATGGGAACTTACGGTCATTGACACCCAATTTGATTATTTCCTGAGTGCTGTCGCCAAACCTATCAGCCAGTATACAGAATCTTATCTGAAGACAAAAAACACATTTTTGGTCAATGAGTGGAACAGCTATTATCATTCCGGCAGATACAGAAATATTATTGAATCCGGAATCGATTATGATCCTAAGGAAAATTACGGAATCAAGTTTGAGTATAAATTGTATCAGGTTTTCGTGTATGTAAACTGGAAGTATAAGCTAAGACTGAACGGGTTATCCGGAAGCGATGCGATAAGATAGATTTTAAATAATCCTTAATAAAAAAGGTTCAGCGTAATGCTGAACCTTTTTTATAGGAATGCTGTTAAAATTCCATTGAAATACTCAACAGAAAGTATTTCTTAATAGTATTCCGAATTTTCGTAGTAAAAATACAATCCTTTTTAAACGATGCGAAAACAACTAAAAAACAGACACTTAAAATAAAAAAATAATTCACAAACAATTTGATTTATTTTATATTTTAGTACCGAATTAAAAAACTCATTATGAAAAAAATTATTTTATTAGCAGCTTTCGGAGCTGCAGGATTAATAAATGCTAAAAGCATGTTAATGTTAAATAGTAATTTCAAGGTTACAGAAATCAGAGAAAAGGAAAACAAAGTAAAAGCATTTGGGTGTATACAGGTTTTTGTTCAAACATCTTGCGGGCTTAATTCATACACAACATGGTGTAGCGAATGGGGGACCGAGTGTTTAATGAGCGATGCAGAAGCCGTTGAACAAATTAACTGCCATCAGTAATAAAAAAAATAACTCAGATAGTAAATAAACTATCTGAGTTTATAATTAAGTAAAAAATGAAAAAAATAGTATTAATGCTTATTATTAGTATTACAAGTTTCATTCAGGCACAAGAAGTGAAATCACATACTGCATTTTATTATAAATATACATTCATGCGTGATTCCTTAGATAAAGGCCGAAAATTTGACGAAACGATGGTACTACTTTCAGATGGTAAAGAATCTATCTATAAAAGCTTCTCAAAAATGCGTAGAGATTCAATCGTACAAAGCAATTTTGCGAAAGGGAATTACTCTATAAACTTTGCCGCCATGCCACAAGCAAGGGTAAATCATGAAGTATTTTATAGTGTAGATAAAAAAATCAAAATACTTGATAAAATTGTCAATAAGTTTTACGGATATCCCGCCGAAACAATAAACTGGACAATAGAAAACGAGAAAAAGAAAATAGGTGAATTTAATTGCCAAAAAGCAGTTTGTACATTAGACAACAGAAAGTTTATTGCTTGGTTTACGTCTGATATTCCATCGAATGATGGTCCATTCCGATTTAAAGGCCTTCCAGGGCTGATTGTTGAAGTATATGATTTAAACTCGTATTTTACATTTAGTTTGATTGGTATTAAGAAACAAAACTTGATTATAACTTTACCAAAAAACTTTATTGAAACAACAAAAGCAAATTTCATTAAAGAAAGAACCGATTTTTATGCAGATCCTGCCGGAAAAGCTAAAATGTATATGGGGAATAGTGTCCAATTAGCAGACCCAAAGGTTATTAACGAAAAATTTAAAAAAGACAATCTATTCTTAAATTAAAGGATAAAGGAGACTGTCTAAAAAGCACCTTTCTCTAAAACTTCTTGTCTGACAAATTTTGTCATTTAAGAAATTCTCAGAGTATTGGTCTACCTTTTGAGACAGTCTCCTTTTAATTTTTATAATAACTGAAAATTATTTATTGAATAATTCCTCTACTTTATCCCAGTTTACTACATCAAAGAATGCAGAAACATAGTCAGGTCTTCTGTTTTGGTAGTTTAAATAATAAGCGTGCTCCCAAACATCTAATCCTAAAACCGGAGTTCCTTTAACGTCTGCTACAGGCATTAATGGGTTATCCTGGTTGGGTGTAGAAGAAACAGATACAGAACCGTCAGCATTTTTTACCAACCAAGCCCATCCTGAACCAAATCTTGTTTTAGCAGCCTCAGAAAAATCAGTTTTGAATTTATCAAGACCTCCGTAGTTTTCAATAGCAGCTTTTACATTTCCTACAGGCTCTTTGCTTCCTCCAGGTGTTAAAATTTCCCAGAATAAAGAGTGGTTGAAATGACCTCCTCCGTTATTTCTTACTGCTGGCTTATCAGTTCCTGTCTGGCAGATCTCTTCAATAGTTTTTCCTGCTAGTTCAGTTCCTTCAATGGCTTTATTTAAATTGTCAATATATGCCTGGTGGTGTTTTGTATGGTGGATCTCCATAGTTCTTGCATCGATCGTTGGCTCTAATGCATCGTATGCATATCCTAGTTTTGGTAATTCAAATGACATAATCTTTATTTTTAATGTTATATTTCAAAATTAGCCAATATTTAAGGTATTATCAAGGATTGCGGATTACTTTAATAAATCTTTAACATTGATATATTGATTTAGAATGAATTAAATTTTAAATATTTTTAATCTCATCAAAAAAACTCTTCATTGTGAAGCCTTATATCCTATTCAAAGCATCGTTTATTTTCAATTTCGTAACTTCCACAATATGAAGTAAATTTTTATACAAAAACACTTTTATCACTGAATATTTAACCTTATATACTTATTATTATGAAAATTGGACTTTTTGGATTCGGAAAAGCAGGAAAAGCTGTAGCCTCAGTTATTCTTCAAAACAAAGATCATTCTCTGCAATGGATCTACAGAAAATCAAGCAGATCGTCTGCCAGAGATGCCGCAGATTTTCTTGGGGTGGAAAGTGATGATCCCGGTCATTTTTATTCAGAGAAAAAAATGAGTGTGGAAGAATTACTAGAAGAGCATCCCGTAGATGCCATTATCGACTTTTCATCACAAGATGGAATTTATACTTACGGAGAATCTGCCGCACAGAAGAAAGTAAGAATCATATCCGCTATTTCACATTATTCAGATAAGGAAGTGCGTTTCCTGAATAAACTGGCTCAGAAAGCCATTGTATTCTGGTCACCTAATATTACTTTGGGTATTAATTATCTGCTTTATGCCGCTCAGTTCTTAAAAAAGATTGCTCCTTCTGTAGATATTGAAATAGTGGAAGAGCATTTTAAAGATAAACAGGGAATTTCAGGAACAGCTATCCGTATTGCAGATGTTCTGGATTTGAAAGATGAGAAGATAAATACGATCCGAGCCGGTGGAATTGTAGGAAAACATGAGGTTATTTTCGGTTTTCCATTCCAGACGGTAAGGCTTATTCACGAGTCTATTTCAAGAGATGCCTTTGGTAACGGAGCTTTATTCGCTGCCGAACATCTGATCAATAAAAAACCAGGCTTCTATAAATTTGAGGATTTATTACATCCTTATTTCAAAGTATAGAAGCCCGGCCTATTAACAATTTAACTTATTATTTATTCATAGACATCAGGAACTCTTCATTATTCAGGGTTCCTTTGATGTTTTTATCTACAAATTCCATCGCTTCTACAGGGTTCATCTCGGAAAGATATTTTCTAAGAATCCACATTCTCTGTGAAGTTACTTCATCAAGAAGAAGATCATCTCTACGGGTACTTGATGCTACAAGATCAATAGCAGGATAAATTCTTCTGTTGGCAATTTTTCTGTCTAGCTGAAGTTCCATGTTACCTGTACCTTTGAATTCTTCAAAGATTACTTCATCCATCTTGGATCCTGTATCAATCAATGCTGTTGCAATGATTGTAAGAGATCCTCCACCTTCAATCTTTCTTGCAGCTCCGAAGAATCTTTTCGGCTTGTGAAGTGCATTGGCATCTACCCCACCGGAAAGTACTTTTCCAGATGCCGGAGTTACCGTGTTATATGCTCTTGCCAATCTGGTGATAGAATCCAGCAAGATGACTACATCATGTCCGCACTCTACCATTCTTTGTGCTTTTGCAAGAACAAGATTGGCAACTTTTACATGTTTTTCAGCAGCTTCATCAAATGTAGAAGCAATTACTTCTGCATTTACGCTTCTTTCCATATCAGTAACTTCCTCCGGACGTTCGTCAATCAGAAGAACCATCATATATACTTCCGGGTGGTTGGCTGCAATAGAATTAGCAATATCTTTAAGCAACATCGTCTTACCGGTTTTAGGCTGTGCAACGATCATTGCTCTCTGCCCCTTTCCGATAGGTGCGAATAAATCTACAATTCTTGTGGATACTGTAGAACCGCTTCCTGCAAGGTTGAATTTCTCTTCAGGAAAAAGCGGAGTAAGATATTCAAAAGCAACACGGTCTTTAATAAATGCAAGATCACGTCCGTTAACTTCTGTAGGTCTTAATAATGAAAAGTATTTCTCACCTTCTTTCGGAAGTCTTACAATTCCTTTTACTGTATCTCCTGTTTTTAAACCAAAATTTCTGATTTGAGCTGTAGAAACATACACATCATCAGGAGAAGAGATATAGCTGAAATCTGAAGAACGTAGAAATCCGTAGTTATCCGGTAAGATTTCCAAAACACCTTCAATACTTACCAATCCATCGAAATTAAATTCTTTTTTATGGTCGTTCTGCTCCTCTGCCTTTTCAGAATGTCTGTTTTGATTCTGATTTTGGTTTTGGTGCTGTTGATGTTGTTGGTTTTGATTTTTATGTTGGTTTCCACTGTTCTGTGGATGGTTGTGTCCTTTTTGGGGTCTGTTAGCCTGTGGTTGTTGAGGATTGTTAGGCTTTTCTTCAGCCTGAACAGGCTCTTGAGGTTCTGTGTTTTTTGGAGTTTCAGTTCTTTCCTGAGATACTTCTGCGTTAGCTGCATTGGTAGAAACT
Source organism: Chryseobacterium sp. WLY505 (assembly GCF_030846215.1). Classification (NCBI taxonomy): domain Bacteria; kingdom Pseudomonadati; phylum Bacteroidota; class Flavobacteriia; order Flavobacteriales; family Weeksellaceae; genus Chryseobacterium; species Chryseobacterium sp. WLY505. The sequence goes on from NZ_JAVCWI010000005.1 coordinate 275,264, forward strand.
CTTTTTCTTTTCTTTTTTGCCTGGGCAGTTGCTGCTGATTCTTCTGTTACTGTTGCTGCAGCGGTTTCAGCTTTTGGTTCTTCCGGTTTTACTTCTTCAGATGCAGCTACCTTTTCTTCTACTATTTCCTCTGTTTTAGGTTCTACCGGAGCTTTTGCTGGTGCTTTTGGCTTGGCTGCTGTTTTTTTCGGGGCAGCTTTTTTTGCCGGGGCTTTGGCAGGTTTTTCTGCTGGAGCCTCTTCAGTATTTACACTGGCGGTTTCTGTGGCGTTGAAATAATCTTTTGCAACTTTAGGGTTAGAAGCCTGAAAGTCAAGAATAGCAAAGATCTTGTCATTTTCATTGCTGTTTCTTGCAACTTTAACGCCCAAATCTTTTAAGATTTTAGTCAGTTCCGTTACGGATTTTGACCTTAACGTTTCTATGTTAAACATATTTAATGTAAAAATGTAATTAATTGTGAGTAAGAAAAGTAAGTCCGGTGACTTTTGTTTTCAAGTACATTGTATAATGCAAATCTACACTTATTTTTGAATTGTGCAAAATTTATATTATTTTTGCCAAGAATTTAATATTCAATGCTACAGAGAATACAAACAATATGGACTTTATTAGCAGTTTTAGCTGCTGTTTTCCTTTTTATAACAGGACAGGATGTTGTCATTTCAGACAGTATTCCTTTACTTAATATAGGCTGTATAGTACTTGTTATTATCGGAGCATTAAGTATTTTTAGTTTCAAAAACAGAAAAAGACAAATTTTGCTGAATACCATCAGCATCATTATAAACGCTTTGTTGATTGGTGTATTGGCGTACTGGTTACTAAACTTATCCGGAGGAATTCATTTTCCTGAGAAGGGTATTGAGCCGATTTTCCCATTGATTGCGGTGATCTGTCTGCTTATAGCAAACATTTACATCCGTAAAGATGAGAGGCTCGTAAAATCTGTAGACAGACTTCGATAGCCTTACAACGATTTTTTGAGTGAGAACAGCTTCTTTTCAGGAGCTGTTTTTTTTATTTGTCATTCATTCTTAAATTAAATTATGTAAATTCATTGCAACTTTTTGATTAAAAACACGACAGATCATATAATTTTAACAAAAGACAATGAAAAAGCTAACGTATCTTACTTTATCACTATTCTCCATATTTACTTTTGCACAGGAAGTTTCCAAGGAAAGAGTAAAAACAGTTCTTTCCACTCTCGCTTCAGATGAAATGAAAGGCCGTGAAATCGGAACTCAGGAAAATGAAAATGCGGCCAATTATATTGCTAAACTTTTCAAAGAAAATAATCTGGAATACTGTACCGGAAAATCTTATATGGTTCCTTTTGACTACAACGGAAAGACCGTATACAATGTTTGCGGAATCAAAAAAGGAAAATCCGATCAGTATCTGGGCTTCTCAGGACATTTTGACCATATCGGGACCAGTGATAAAAGCGGAGACAATATTTATAACGGAGCAGATGATGACGCGAGCGGAATCACAACTCTGGTAGGTATCGCCGATTATTTTAAAAACAAAAAACCTGAATTCTCTATGGTGTTCATGGCATTCAATGGAGAAGAAAAAGGAATGCTGGGTTCAAGAGCGATTTCCACCGATAAAAATCTGGATCACATTTATAATAAAATGACAGCCCTTTTCAATTTTGAAATGGTTGCTACAGAATCTCAATGGGGAAAAAATGCATTATATATGACAGGAGACGGATTCTCTGATCTTGATGAGCTTTTCAATCAAAATGCAGTAAACGGATTAAAAATCAATGCGGATCCCTATGCAAAACAGCAGCTATTCTACCGTTCAGACAATGTAAGCTTTGTCAAAAAGAAAATCATTGCCCATTCATTTTCTACGGTGGATATGACCAAAGCGTCTCATTATCACCATGAAAATGATGACATCAACGTTGTAGATTTTGATAATATGACGCAGATCATCAATAATTTGGGTAAAACACTGGATAAACTGAGTCCTAAAAATTTTGCTCCTAAGTATAATGACCAGGTGAAATTTTAAGTGAAATAATAAAAAACTGCTGTTTCAGCGGTTTTTTTTATTAAACAGCAATACCTTACGACCTCCCTTCTTAAGCCCTATTCAGGTTTATTTTATTCAAAAAAATAAAGCTTCATAGCGCTGAGTTGTAACAAAAAGACTCTTTTTGAAACTTATCCGGTAAAGTAAAACAGGATTAAGAACGTCTTATCTTTTAATTTTACGTAATTTTGCTATCCAATTTTTTCATTGAATGAACCAATATATTAAAATACTAAAGTTCGCAAGACCTCACCAAAAATACATCTACGGAAGTTTGTTTTTCAATCTTATGTATTCTGTATTTCAGATTGCTTCGTTAGGGACTATTCTACCTGTTCTGGGAATGCTTTTCGGAACCATTGAGGCTAAAAAATACAGCCATCCCCCGGTGTATTCGGGAGAAATTTTAGATTTTTTCTCCTACGCAAAAGAATATGCCAATTATTATGTTCAGAGTTTAGTAACCCAATATGGAGCACTTAACGTTTTGGCGTGGTTGTGTGTAGTAACAGCTTTTATGTTTTTGCTGAGAAACCTTTTCAGATATTTAGGTTCATTTTTACTGATCAATTATCGTGTAGGGGTTACCAAAGACCTTCGTGGAGCAATGTACAGAAAGATTCTTGCTTTACCTGTTTCCTTTTTTACAGAAAGCAGAAAGGGAGATCTGATGTCCCGTATGTCCAATGACGTGGGTGAAGTTGAAGGTAATATTTTAGGAAGTTTAGTTGAATTAATCAATGCACCTTTCATGCTGATCAGTACATTGGTTACGCTTTTCTTTTTAAGTACAGAAATGACGCTTTTTTCTCTTTTAGTATTGCCTGTCATGGGAACCATGATTGCTTTAATAGGAAAAAGCCTGAAAAAAGATTCTCACCAGGCTCAAAATGAGATGGGAAATATTTTCTCGATTGTAGATGAAACACTAAAATCTACAAAGGTGATTAAGATTTTCAGTGCAGAAAAAATAATGGACAACCGTTTTATGCAGTCTATGCAGAAATGGATCAACAGTTCAATAAATTTAGGTAGAAAAAAGGAACTGGCATCGCCTATGAGCGAATTTTTAGGATCGGTGACGTTCTTAATTATCGCCTGGTACGGTGGAAAACAAATTATTGTAGAGCAAAGTATTTCACCTGCTGATTTCTTGGTTTTCCTGGGTATTTTCTTCCAGATTTTACCTCCTGTGAAAAGTTTATCTCAATCTATTTCGAATGTACAGAAGGGTGAAGCTTCTCTTGAAAGAGTTTTAGCCATTCTGGATGCCGATGTGAAAATTGATGAAGTACCCAATCCTGTTTCTATTTCCACATTAAATCATTCTATCGAATTTAATAATATTGGTTTTTATTACGATAAAGATCATACGATTCTTAAAAACTTCTCCCTTTCTATTCCAAAAGGGAAAACGGTTGCTCTTGTTGGGCAAAGTGGAAGTGGTAAAACAACGATTGCCAATCTTTTAGCAAGATTTTATGATGTTTCGGAAGGAGAAATTCTGATTGACGGAACAGATATCAAACATTTAAAATTACAGGAATACCGTAAGCTATTGGGCATGGTAACCCAGGAATCAGTATTATTCAATGATTCCGTTTACAATAATATTCTGATGGGTAAACCTGATGCCACCAGAGAAGAAGTGATTGCAGCCGCTAAAATTGCCAATGCAGACGCATTTATCACCACACTCCCTGAAGGATATGATTCCAATATCGGAGATGACGGAGGTAAACTTTCCGGAGGTCAGAAACAAAGGGTTTCTATTGCCAGAGCGGTATTGAAAAACCCACCTATCATGATTCTGGATGAAGCAACCTCGGCACTGGATACGGAATCTGAAAGATTTGTACAGGATGCGCTGGAGAAAATGATGGAAAACAGAACTTCTTTAGTGATTGCCCACCGTCTTTCAACCATTCAGAAAGCAGACTGGATTGTAGTAATGGAAAAAGGTGATATCGTGGAACAGGGAACTCACCACGATCTGATCGCAAAAAGAGGAATGTATCACAAGCTTGTCGAACTTCAAAACTTCGACTAATCTTTAACTGAATTAAAATGAACCCTATACAAGAGTATTTCTACAGAATCGAAGAGCCTGAAAGAAGTACTCTTTTATTTTTGCGTGATACGATCTTAGCTTCAGATCCGGAAAATATTACAGAAACATTCAGTTTCGGGCTTCCGTTTATCAAATACAAAAAGAAAATGCTGTGCTATTTCTATTACAGCAAAAAATATAAAAAACATTACCTAAGTTTTTATCATGGTGACCGGCTTGATTATCCTGAATTGATCCAGGACGGCAGAAAGAAGTTTAAAATCCTTCTTATTGATATGGAAGAGGATATTCCTGTAGAATTCATATTAAACCTTGTACAGGAAGTTAAAAGACATATAAAATAAAAAACTGCGGCACGAATAATCGTGCCGCAGTCATCTTTAAAAACCTTTTATCATTGTGTGTTTATTCCGTTAAATTCTGCCTGCTTAATTGCCCAGGCAATCATATTCGCAAAGAGGATTGAATTCTGAACCTGCATTCCTCCTGTTGTATAGCCATTTCCTGCATAGCCATAAGAAGACTTCTGAACCGGGAAATATCCTCCTGAGCTTGGTGCTACAAAAGGCTCAATGGTATTACTTGAATACTGATTCCCATTAGCATTTTCATTACTTAGAAAGCCGCCATCACCAAACCATACAAAATTTAGACTTGTATTTCTTAGTCCTGAAATTCCTGTTCTGGTAGTTGTACTGTTGATAGGCTGTGCATAACTGTATGGAACAAATCCACTTGTCAGTCCTGAAATATTTACTGTGGTAGAAGCATCTTCACCCCAGTTTTTCCCTCTTACATCTCCAAATGGTCCGTTAAGGATAGGATCATCAGAATTGGTAAGCGCATACACAGAACCTGCACCGCCTCCATAAGATGCTGAAATGGTAGGATCAGAGAATATCCCTCTGAACAGGTTCTGTGCAGTACCCGTATCATCTGTCATCGCAATGACAACTCCTTTTTTATTAAGGTAGGAAGCAATATACCCTGCATCTGTAGCATTAGGTGTATAGTTGTAGCCAATGACAACAATATCCGGCTTATTATTAAGCGCTGTCTGAAGGGCTGTTGATGATGGGGAATTTCCTAAAGAAGTATGGGTAAACCCTTCATATTTAACAATACTGGAAGCAGCGGTACCGAAATTTGTGGGAGAATCCATCAGACTTCTGGAGGGACCGGTATAGGCGCTATAACCGTACGCTGTTTCTAATCCGATATGGAGAACCGTTTTTTTAGGAATAACAACCACTACATTTACAGAACATGTTGTAGATACTCCTCCCTGGCTGTCGGAAGTAATTGTAATTGTTTTCACCGATGTAGAGGTTGGTGTTCCTGTTCCTCCTAATGTAATATTCTGATTTCCTGTAGACGTAAATGTACCTGATCCACTGAAGGAAATTCCGTCAACGGTATTGGTAGTAATCGTGTAACTTCCCAATGCCGAAACGTTCACAGGTAAGGTAATTGTATTCGAAGCTGTTAGAGCTGTCCCCACTTTGTATACTCCATTTACTGTTGCAGTTCCACAGCTCATGGTATAGGTACCTGCAGGGCTCAGCACCGTAATAGATATAGCTGGAGTACAAGTTACTTCAGTTCCGTTGGCTTCAAGAGCAACATTATCTGTCTGAATATTCTGGGGAGTTCCCTGTCCCGGAATCTGTATCGTTTGTGTTCCGGTATTCAGAAACACTCCGCTTCCATAGAAGTTGTATCCGTTTGCGGTGGTTCCGGAAATGATATAATTACCGGGTTTTGTCACATTCACGGCAATGCTCAGATAATTGGAGTTGGCAAGCTCTTTTCCTTTTACATAGCTTCCCATTGCTTTTGAAGTGGAACAGTCTATAGTAAAAACAGATTTACCCAATTGTCCGCAGACACTTTTCCATTCGTTATCCGCAAGGCTCCAGTAATTGAAACAGTCTTCTGTGGTGTTGTAAATAGTCAGGCCGTCATCTTTGGACTGATTAATTGTAATGGCATTTCGCTGCGCTTCAGTTAATCGGGGAATAAGTACACCTTTGTTATTATTTCCTGAAACAACATCCAAAACGGAATTGGAGTTCGGCGTTGTAGTATTAATCCCTACTGCACCATTATTGGTCTGAGAAAAAGATTTTCCAAAAACAAAGAGCATTGCTATGAGCAGCAATTTGATTGGAGGCATTGTAAATTTTGTTTCCATCATTGTATAAGTTATAATTGTTTGATAATTAAAAATTTTAACCACGACATTTAGCTTCCACAAAATTATCAACGACAGACGATTACAGATTAATTTCCGCTACGCAATACTACTCATGCGTAGTAAAACTCACAAAACACCAGTAACTTATCATAACATCAGACACAAATAAAAAAGTTGAGTTATTACACAAAACCCAACCATATATTCAAAAATAAAATCAAAACAGGATAAAATCAATTCTTTCTTATGTAATAGAAAAAAATAAAACAATTAGATTAAACAGAATACAACACTTTTTATGATTTAAAAATGGTTTTCCATTTGGCAATGGTATTTCGGCTTATCTTAAAATGATGACTCACCTGAACATTGGTCAGTCCATTTCTTTTTTGATAACTGAGAATTCGAAGAATAGATTCCCGATCATAGGACCGGAGCTTCTGATTATTAAGGCCAACTTCATATTCAGCCTCTCCAAAAATCAGCTGATTAAATTTCAGAATATCATAAGCTGAATGCAATGTTTCCAGCTTAAGCCTTATGACTGCATCCCGTAATTTTTCAGGAAACTTTTCTTCAAGAATATCGGTATAAATCTGCTTGTAATCAGGAATCATCTTATATTTTTTTCATCCATTTATATAAAGTGGTCTTGGGTATTTTATACCGTTCCATAACATCCTTGGCCGTCATTGTCCCGGTTTCTATTTTATCAAGAATAAAATTTTTAACCTCTTGTGTATAAATGCTTTTTCTGAAAACAAGCGTATTTTTGTTTTGACAGAATTCATGATCAATTCTTGACTGCGGCGCATACAAAATCAGATGTCCTGTATAGAACCGAAAGAAATCGAATTTTAAAAGCTTACACCATTTCAACAGAACATCGGTATCCATACTTTTAGCATGATACATCCTCTCTACTTCGTCTTCCGGCCTGTTTAAAAATCGGGAAATCCTTTCTGTTGAAATCTGATGTTCTTCTACTTTGGACCTGATCAGACTTCCAATATGAATGCTCTTAATATTCATCACAGTATTTTTAAGTAAAAATATCGACAAGAAACTCAATAAATATCATCTGACACTACTCAACACTACGTATGAGTAATAAAAACCGGAATTTTATTTAAATTTTAATCAGAAAGCTGTTGATATTGATGTCTGAGGAAATATTGAGCTTTTTCCGGATTCTGTACTTTTTACTTTCTACAGCCCGAATACTGTTATTGGTACACTGTGCGATTTTTTTGGTATCAAAATCAAGCTTCATCAACGCACAGAAATAGAGTTCAGAATGGATAAGGTTAGGATTTATTTTTAAAATATCAGGAATAAAGTGGGGGAAAAACACCTGGAATTTTTCAAAAAATATAGGCGAATTGTTTTCCGCTAAATTTAAAATTTCCTGAATGTTTTCTTCTGACAGGTGATTGATCAGCATCTGATGCTTCATGAGTTCTGCGTTGGTTTTTACCAGATCCTTGATCGTAGAATCTTTTTCTTTTTTATCAGAAATCAATCCATGAATCAATGCATCTTTCTGGGTAATAAACACAATATCCATAAGGAAAGAGGCCACGGAAAATAAAATATTCAACAGCTTTATTGTTTTAAAATCTTCTTTTTCTATGAATCTGCTTTTTGGAAGAAAAGAAAAATCAAAATACAGACATGCAATAAAATTAACACTTATAATAAAAGTAATGAAAAAGATGGCGAAAGAATCTTTTTTATAGTTCAGAAAGAATGGAACAGCAAACAGAAGACAAAAGTAAAAGTACTCTACTCCAGCGTTTTTGTAAGTATAAATATTAAAAAAATTTACGATAAATGTGAGTAAAACAAATATTCCGATAATGGAAGGTTTTAAAACCTTTCTGAACCGTTTGGTCTTTCCTTTGATAGCCATGAGAAACAGCCAGAAAAATGTAATAATAGTAAGAAATATGGAGATCAGCATATCCCCGAAAAAAGTAATAATAAAAATAGAATAAAACAGGAATATGAAAAACAATAAAAGCAAATACCGGTTAATAAGATGAAGATAACTGCTTTCAAAATCATCATCCATATTCTCAGCTTCGTCGTTGATCACCTTAAAGAAAAACTTATAAATCATCTTGTTGTTTTTTTATGCTCTCACAAGCTTAAGTTGGCATTCGTACTCCTGAAAGTATAAATTTCCCAATATTAACAGCCTTTCATGCAAAATAAAAAATCTACAAAACGAAATGTATAGTCTTCTTCAGCATTAAAAAGGATATGATTAAGGTGTTTCTCGTTACAATTTATTAAAATTATCAAATGAAATACCATTTTTGACAATAAATTAAGAAGCATTTACCTCAGATCACTTAAAAGCATGAGCTTGTGTTTTTAAGCATGCAAAATTATTGATCTCAACGTAAAAGCATTCATCATCCGATACGCAATATTACTCATGCGTAATTTAAACTTAAAACACTCAATCGAGGTACTCTGCCAAATAAAAAAGAGAGCTTTTATAGCCCTCTTTTGATTTTATATACGATAAGAATATTAATTTTCTTTCAATTTGGCGATTACATCCTCACCTCCTTTTGTAATATCTCCGATTTTACAGATAATCTCGGTATCCAAAGGCAGGAATACATCCATTCTGGAACCGAATTTAATAAATCCGAACTCATGTCCGGCTTTTGCTTTATCGCCTTCATTACAATAGAAAACAATTCTTCTTGCAACATATCCGGCGATCTGTCTGAAAACTACTTTATGATTAGTCATCGTCTGCACAGCTACCGTAGTTCTTTCGTTCTCTGTAGAAGACTTTTCATGCCATGCTACCAGATATTTGCCGGGATGATATTTTTTGTAAATCACTTCTCCCGAAACCGGATATCTGCAGATGTGAACATTGAGAGGAGACATAAAAATAGAAACCTGGATAGCTTTTCCTTTTATGAATTCATCCTCTTCCACTTCTTTAATCATTACTACTTTTCCGTCCACCGGAGCAATAACATTTTCTCTGTGATCAAGAATATTACGATCCGGAACTCTGAAGAACCAGAAGACTAAAGCGTAAATAACCAGCAAAGGCATAATGATCACCAGTGACCATATTTCAAGGAAATAAATTGCTAAAGCACCCAGAATAATAAAAAGCAGGGTTGCAACGGTAATTGTTCCTTTGGATTCTCTATGTAATTTCATGAGACTAAATAAATTTTTCTAAAATAAAGTACAAATATACGACAGGAACGCAGATAATAAAACTATCCAGTCTGTCTAAAACTCCTCCATGCCCGGGAATAATGTTTCCACTGTCCTTTACACCGAAGTTTCTCTTCAATTGACTCTCCACCAGATCTCCTAAAGGAGCAAAGGCAGCAATCAAAAATCCTACTACCATCCAGTTTCCTCTCAGCTCAGGCTGATACTGTTCGATAAAGTAGGATAAAACCAATGTTAAAACAACACCTCCGGCATACCCTTCCCATGTTTTTTTAGGGGATATTTTAGGAGCCATTTTATGTTTACCGAAGAATTTTCCTACCAGATACGCAAAGGTATCACTACTCCAGATCAGGATAAACAGGAACAGAACTTCCAGAGAAAAGGTTCCATTATAAGTGGAGAACTTGGGCAGTCCTAATGCAAAACTGAACGGAAGAGCCACATAAATAACAGTAAAAATAAGTTTCCCACTGTCGAAGTATAATTCGTTGGGATATTTGAATAGAGTAACCACAGCAATCCCGATAAGTGCCAGTGCCAGTATTTCACTAAGCCTGAAATCAAAAAAGAAATCGTGATTAAAATATCTTTTGGAAAACATGTAGAATATAAAAATAACCAATGGATATACGACCCATTTTTCATAGCCGTTTCCAAACTTCATGATTTTGACACATTCCCATGTTCCTACAATCAGCAGCAGGCTCATTAATCCATGATAAAGATACTGTTGCTTGATAAGACCAGGTGCAATACTGTTCAGCAGCTGTGCTCCCAACGGAGTAGAACAAAGAATAATGATAGCTACATAAACGATACCTGACAGGGTTCTTTGAATGAGATTTTTGTCCAAAATTTAAAATTTAGAAGTGGTTGCTTAATCTTCAAGCAGCAATAAAAACAGTTTTGTATTGGAATTGGAAGAACTGTCCATTTTTGACTGGCTTCCGCTTATGGAAGTAAGGTTCTTGATATTTCCGTTCCTTTTTATTTTCCCCATAGCGTCATTCAGATTGTTTACAATCTGAGAAACATTGGCGATGATGATAATTCTATCGGGAAGCCTTGAAGAATGATAATGAAGAATATTATTATGTGAAAGCATGATTCTGCCGTCATAAGCGATCAGATATTCACAGGTGATGAATGCGGCGTCATTAGACGGCTGTAGTTCTGAAGTATAGGTAGACTTCACAACGTTCAAAAAGTTCTGAAGTTCTTTATCCCAGCAAAAAAGATTGTGGATACCTTCTATTTTGATAATTTGATTTAAAGTTTGTAGAGCCTCCGCTTCATCTGCACAATAATTAAAAAATCCCCCTGAATGCGTAAATAATTGCGCAAACTTATAGTCAAGATCCGCATTTTTCAGCGAATCCCCAAGCTTCTCCAGGCTCTGTTTGTCCTCTTCTTCAGGCTGGTTGGTAAGTTTGCTTACAATCCTCTTGAATAAATTCAACTTAATCTATTTTTAGTCAACTTTATACAAAAATAGAAAATAAATTACAATAGTGTCCAAAATATCTCCTTAAATATGAAAAAACCTGACAATTTTACAGTTGTCAGGTTTTTATGAATTTTATTTTTTAAGAATTCTAAAGCTGTGTTGGGCTTTCCGGAGCCTGTATTTCGCTTTCTTCTTCTTTTTCTTTGATCTGAGGTGTTTCCACTACTACCGGCTGATCTTTTTCAGGAATAGTATTGGTTACAGGCTTCTCTGTCAATTCAGGATCCCATGCTCTCTTTCCGAATATTTCTTCTAAGTCTTCACGGAAGATCACTTCTTTTTCCAGCAGTTTGCTGGCTAAAGCATCCAGCTTGTCTTTATTATCAGCAAGAATTCTTACTGCTCTCTCATACTGGTTTTCGATGATGGATTTGATCTCTGCATCAATCTTGGTTGCCGTTTCTTCAGAATATGGTTTTCCGAAATTGTACTCAGACTGGCCTGAACTGTCATAGTAAGAAATATTACCGATATTCGGGCTTAATCCGTAGATCGTTACCATAGCCTGAGCTCTCTTCGTTACTGTTTCCAGGTCAGAAAGTGCTCCTGTAGAGATATTGTTAAAGATTACCTGTTCTGCTGCTCTACCTCCTAATGTTGCACACATTTCGTCCAACATCTGTTCCGTAGTGGTAAGCTGTCTTTCTTCAGGAAGGTACCATGCTGCTCCCAGTGAACGTCCTCTAGGAACGATCGTCACTTTTAAAAGTGGAGATGCGTGTTCTACCAACCAGGAGATCGTAGCGTGCCCTGCTTCGTGGTAAGCCACTCTTCTTTTTTCAGAAGGTTTGATTGCCTTATTTTTCTTTTCAAGACCACCGATGATTCTGTCCACAGCATCAAGGAAATCCTGTTTTGTTACTGAAGTATGGTTATTTCTTGCTGCGATAAGTGCTGCTTCGTTACAAACGTTGGCAATATCTGCTCCACTGAATCCGGGAGTCTGTTTGGCAAGAAACTCTCTGTCTACATTATCATCAAGTTTGATCTTTTTCAAGTGAACATCAAAGATCTGTCTTCTTTCGTGAAGCTCCGGAAGGTCTACATAAATAGATCTGTCAAAACGTCCTGCTCTCATCAAAGCTTTATCAAGGATATCCGCTCTGTTGGTTGCTGCCATTACGATAACGTTGGTATCTGTTCCGAAACCATCCATTTCAGTAAGAAGCTGGTTTAATGTATTTTCTCTTTCGTCGTTTCCGCCGGAGAAATTATTTTTCCCTCTCGCACGTCCGATAGCATCAATCTCATCAATGAAGATAATGGCCGGAGATTTCGCTTTAGCCTGAGCAAAAAGGTCTCTTACTCTGGAAGCTCCTACCCCAACAAACATTTCAACGAAATCAGAACCTGAAAGTGAGAAAAACGGAACTTTAGCTTCCCCTGCAACAGCTTTCGCCAATAAGGTTTTACCAGTTCCCGGAGGCCCTACTAAAAGAACTCCTTTAGGAATTTTACCTCCCAGTTTTGTATATTTTTCAGAGTTTTTCAAGAAATCCACAACTTCCTGAACTTCTTCTTTTGCTCCTTCCAATCCTGCAACATCTTTAAATGTTACCTGAATTCTTTCTTTTTCGTCAAAAAGCTTTGCCTTAGATTTTCCGATTGAAAAGATCTGTCCGCCAGGGCCTCCGCCACCGCCCATCTTTCTGAAAAGAAGGAAGTAGAATAATCCCAGAATAGAAATCCAAACCAATGCAGGAACTAAGATGTCCATTAATGCACTCTTACCTGTACCGTAATCTTTAGTTGTTTTAATAACCGGATTGCTGGCTTTGACCTGTTCAAATTTCTGAAGGAAAAGTTGAAGATCTCCGTATTTCACAGAAAAATCTGCTTTAGGAGCCATTTCGAAGGCAGAAAGAGGGTTGTTTTCTTTTCCGGCTTTGGAAACCATTGCCGATTTTGCTTCTTTTGTTAGGAAAACATCAGCTTTCTCTATGTCTTTGTATATAATTATATTCTGGACTTTACCCGCCTGCATTTCTCTAAAGAAACCATCTTCATCAATAGATTTTGCTGCATCACCTCCAAGGAAATTGGAGCCAAAGAATAGCAAAAGAGCTACGATTGCAATAGGAAAGAACCAGTTGAATCCTTTATTATTCATTTAGACTTTTTAAAATTTTTATTATTCATTTTCAATTCTGGTAATGACTGCGTCACCCCAAAGTTCTTCTATGTCGTAGTACTCACGTACCTGTTTCTGGAATATATGAACCACCACTGAAACATAATCCACCAAAACCCACATTGCATTTTCAGTACCTTCTACGTGCCAAGGTCTGTCCTGTAGTTCGTTTCTTACTTTCTTCTCTACACTTCCTGCCAATGCAGCTACCTGTGTATTTGAGTTTCCGCTACATATCACGAACGTTTCTGCTACTGAGTTTTCGATGTTGGAAAGATCAAAGATCATAATGTCTTCTCCTTTTACATCCTGGATAGCTTCAACGATTTTATCTATTAACGCTTGTTTTTCTGCTGTTTTATTCATTAAAAAAATACTATAATCTGCAAATTTATTGTTTTTTCTTTACTTTAACCTTACTTTTACCCTCTTAATCTCTTAAAGTTTTCTTAAATGAGCCAACTCTTCTACCTGAAAGAATGTTCTTCTACTAATGACGAAATATCAAAGTTTTTACTTTACGGAGATTCAAATTTTATAGGACTTCATACTTTTAATCAAACTAAAGGCCGTGGTCAGTATGGAAATATCTGGACTCAGACTGCCGGAAAAAATCTGGCTTATACGCTGGCAGTGAATATTCAGAACATCCTGTGCTCCGACTTTATGTTCAATTATTATACCGCAATGGTGATCCGGGATTTCCTTGCCAAATTGTCTGACTCTGAGGTGAAAATCAAATGGCCGAATGATATTATCCTTAAAGGTAAAAAAATCGTTGGAATTTTAATAGAAAAGAAAAAAATTAATCAAAATAATTATTTCATCATCGGAGCCGGGATCAATATTCTTCAGGAAGATTTTGATGAAATATCCAATGCAGGTTCACTTCTGACACAGACAGGAATACAGTTTGACCTGGAAGATCTTGCATTCAACCTTCATGAATATTTGTCTGAAAGGCTTAAAAACATACCTTCAGATCAGGAAATTCTGGATGGATTTAATAAAAACCTTTTCAGAAAGGATCAGATCTCAGTATTTGAAATTGAAAAAGCGCGACAAAATGGCATCATCCGACATGCAGACGAAAAGGGTGAACTCTGGATCGAACTGGAAGACGGAATGCGTTCTTTTTACCACAAAGAAGTAAAACTCCTTTACTGATTGGCTCTCTTGATATACAAATAAAGAGTAAGCGGTAAAAACACCATATTAGGCAGCCACATGGCTACAGCCGGAGACAAACTTTTATTTTCCGAAACCACTTTTAATGCTTCGAATGAAAACACGAAAATAAAGGCCAATGAGATCCCTATGGCGAGGTTAACTCCCAATCCTCCCCTTTTCTTTTGTGATGACAGGGAGAGTGCCAGGAATGTCAGAATAATGATTGAAACAGGCATGGAAGTTCTTTGGTGAAGCTCATTCAGGTAAGAATTCAGGTTGCTGTTTCCTCTTTCTTTTTCTCTTTCGATAAATTTTAAAAGTTCGGGAGTGGTTTTATTTTGTCCCAAAAGTTCGTTAGGGAAAAGTTCTTCCGGCGAATGGCCGTAGTTTTTTCTTAATTCTATTCCGTTACCGAGTTTTTCAGTATTATCTTTATTGATTGTTTTTTCCAGATAGTTATTTAAGACAAACTGTTTTTTGGTTTTATCCCAGTATACTTCACTTGCCTTTAGCTCATAGATCATTTTTCTGTCTTTGTCATACTTCTGATAGACAAAACTAGAACCTCTTTTTTCTCTTTTATTCCATGAGTCAACGAAAATATATTCCGTTTTACTCAGCTGTGAAGAAGCAGGAGCTGTTCCTAAAATCTTTTCTTTATTGGCCGCGTTATACGTATAGGCTTCCAGTTCATTTTTCTTGATATTGGCCCACGGCAGCACCATATGATATACCACAAGAGCAATCAATCCGATAAAAATAGAGGTTACCAGATAGGGCTTGGAAAACCTGTGAAAACTGGCTCCACTACTGATAATAGCAACAATTTCTGTATTATTTGCCATTCTGGAGGTAAAATAAATCACCGAAATAAATACCAGAATGGAAAGGAAGGTCACCACAAGATTGATAATCCAGAAAGGATAAAAATGGATAAGAAAATAGGTCAGATCCAGTTTCGGGTCAATGGCCTTGGCATTTTCTATCCTTGGAATCTTCTGCTGAACATCGATTACCAATACGACTATAGACAATAGCACCAACATGAAACTAAAAGTTCCAAGGTATTTTTTAATGATATATCTGTCTACAATTTTAAGCATATTTTTCTTACAGTCTTTGTCTGAGAACCGGTACTACAGAGTTTTTCCATTCGTAGAAATCTCCTGCCATAATATGTTCTCTGGCTACCTTTACTAAATCAAGGTAGAATGCCAGGTTATGAATCGAAGCAATCTGTTTTGCCAGATATTCTTTAGATACAAACAGGTGTCGAAGATACGCTTTTGAATATTCACGATCTACAAAACTGGTCCCGAATTCATCCAGAGGCGAAAAATCGCGTTTCCATTTTTCATTTTTAAGGTTCATCACCCCTTGCCATGTGAAAAGCATTGCATTTCTTGCATTTCTTGTTGGCATTACGCAATCCATCATGTCAATTCCCAACCCGATAGATTCCAGGATATTCCACGGAGTTCCTACTCCCATCAGGTATCTTGGTTTTTCTTTTGGAAGGATGTCTGTCACTTCATCAGTGATTCTGTACATTTCTTCTTCAGGCTCTCCTACCGAAAGTCCTCCGATCGCATTTCCTTCTGCTCCTGCTTCAGAAATCACTTCTGCAGAAATTTTTCTAAGATCGGAATAGGTAGATCCCTGAACAATAGGGAAAAGCCTTTGTTTATGTCCGTATAATTCAGGATTATCATTCGTCCATTCAATACATCTTTTCAGCCAACGGTGGGTAAGCTCCATCGATGATTTCGCCTGGTTGTAGTCACAAGGATAAGGAGTACATTCGTCAAAAGCCATGAAAATATCGGCTCCGATCTGTCTTTGGATTTCCATTGATCTTTCCGGAGAGAACATGTGATAGCTTCCGTCGATGTGAGATTTGAATCTCGCACCTTCTTCGGTCATCTTTCTGTTGCTTGCCAATGAAAACACCTGAAAACCTCCTGAATCGGTAAGAATTGGAAGGTCCCAGTTCATGAATTTGTGTAAACCACCTGCATCCTGCATTGTTTCCATGCCAGGACGAAGGTATAAGTGATAAGTATTTCCCAGAATAATCTGAGCTTTAATGTCTTCTTTTAATTCTCTCTGATGAACTGTTTTCACACTTGCTACAGTTCCCACAGGCATAAAAATAGGAGTTTGAATCTTCCCGTGATCTGTGGTAATTTCCCCTGCTCTTGCTTTTCCTTCAGAGGTTTTTTCTATATTAAAAAATTTCATCTCTATACTTGTTTATACACTGTTTTACCAGTGATTTTTTGTATCGCAGAAACTTTTGTGTCTATTTTACCTTACTATAGGCATTACAGCACCATTCTGTTTCAGCTTATCCTTTACATATTTATCTGCTTTGGGATCTTTTTTCAGCAGTATTTCCTGCGCATCATTGGCAATCCCATCCATTTCTTCTTTAATCACATAATATTTGAAACTGTCTACAAAATCATCCGGTTTTACCTTATGTGATTTCAAAACAGCCCTTGTCCCTGCTTCCATATTTTTGTCAGGATATACAAAAATAGCCTGATCGTTGATCGCAAGATCGGCAATGATTTCTGCCATCATCCCTTTATCGATCAGATTTTTAGGCTTATCAATATAACCATCGCACGAAAACAGGCCCAGCAAAACGAAAATAAAGAGTAGCTTTTTCATCAGTTTCATAATCTGTTGATGATTGATTTCCATTTTAAGTTCAGCACTCCAAAAACAGCTTCATGGATAATTCCACCATTCATTTTGCTTTCTCCCAGAATTCTGTTGGTAAATATAATAGGAACTTCTACAATTCTGAAACCTTTTTTAAATGCTCTGAATTTCATTTCAATCTGAAATCCGTATCCTTTCAGTTTCACGTTATCCAATCCTATTTCTTCCAGTACTTTTCTTGAAAAGCATACAAATCCTGCTGTCGTATCATGAATTGGAAGTCCTAATACAAACCTTACATATTTGGATGCAAAATAAGAAAGCAGAACTCTTCCCATTGGCCAGTTCACTACATTCACTCCTTTTGAGTAACGGGAACCGATGGCCATATCTGCATTTCTGCATGCTTCAAAAAGTTTCGGCAGATCGTTAGGATTGTGTGAAAAATCAGCATCCATTTCAAAAATATAATCGTATTTATTTTCGATGGCCCATTTAAACCCATGAATATATGCCTTTCCCAATCCGTCTTTCACGTGTCTTATTGACAAGTGCAGATAATGCGGATGTTTCTTCTGCAATTCTTTTACAATTTCTGCAGTTCCGTCAGGAGAAGAATCATCTACTACCAAGATATGAAAGTCATCCTCCAATGCAAAAACCGCGGAAATAATATTTTCAATATTTTCCTTTTCGTTATATGTCGGGATGATGACGAGTTTTTTCATTTCAGTTTGCAAAGATAGTTTATTTAACCTTTTTATTTTATACAAAATAATCTATAATTTTGCAAAAATATTTCTCGGGGATTAAGCGGATGAAACAGAAACTTTTATTCAACAGATCTGAACAATACGTAAAATCGATGAGAGCAAATATTTTAACTGCAGAATCACGGATCTTGTGACAGGAAAATCTGTGCCGGGCTGTGTTATCTGAAGTTAAATAATAAATAAAAAAAACTTAAATTTTGCCATCATCACAACACTTCATCAATCACGTAAGAATACCTGAGAACAATGATTGGGTAATCTTTATCCTTGTGGGCTGTATATTTTTATATGTTTTTATGATGAACGTCATAGAAAGGGATGCCAGCCTTAAGGATTTTCTGCTTCAGAAATATTTTGATGCAAGCAACAACCTTCCCAGCTGGATCATCACGTCCTGTGTAACGACACTTACTCTGTCTGTATTAATTTCACAGTATGTTCCAATAGTACCGAAATATATTGCAGATCTTCAGCTTCTGGGGTATCAGCTTAATAAATTCGGGTATACTTTTCTGGCAGTGCTGCTTTTTTATTTAACAAAATCAACATTAGGATTTCTATTTTACCAAAGTATAGGGGATGGAAAAAAATGGACTATTTTTTATTTTACCTCCACAAAATTTTATTTCATTCTTTCATTTTTGCTAATAATTCTTTGTGTAGCCCACTATTACTTCCCGATAGACAGAAATAAAATGTTTTTATATTATTTCTGCTTCTTCGCTTTTGTATTCATTTTCAAAGTCTTTTTCTATTTATTTCACAAGAACAAGATTCTTCCCGAGAAATGGTATTATAAATTTTTGTATATTTGCACCCTCCAAATCGCACCATTATTATTGCTTTGGAAGTTGTTATTTTTTTAATAAAAGTCAATGATGAGAATAAAGTCTATATTGGTTTCTCAACCAGCGCCTAGTGAGTCTTCTCCATATCTGGATATAGCGAAGAAGGAAAAAATAAAGATTGATTTCCGTCCATTTATCCACGTCGAAGGGGTTGACAATAAAGAGCTCAGAACACAGAAAATAGATCTGACGCAGTATACCGGTATTATTTTTACCAGTAAAAATGCGATTGACCATTACTTCAGACTCGCGGAGGAATTGCGTTTTGCTGTTCCGGATACCATGAGATATATCTGCCAGTCGGAAGCAATTGCCAACTACCTTCAAAAGCATATTGTGTACAGAAAAAGAAAAATCAGCTTTGGGGAGAAAAACTTCTCAGACCTGCTTCCTCTTTTCAAAAAATTCCCAACTGAAAAATATCTGTTGCCATCTTCAGATGTTTTGAGTCCGGATATTGTAAAAACCATGGATGCATCTAATGTAGACTGGACAAGAGCAATTATGTACCGCACCGTATGCAGCGACCTTACAGATATCAATGTCAAAGATTATGACATGCTGATTTTCTTCAGTCCGCAGGGAATCAAATCGCTACAACAAAATTTCCCTGACTTCAAGCAGGATGAAACAAAGATCGGAGTTTTTGGAAACACGACTCTGGCAGCTGCAGAAGAAGCGGGTTTAAAAGTAGATTTAATGGCACCTACGAAGGAAACTCCTTCTATGACAATGGCCCTTGAAAAGTATATTAAAGCCCTTCATAAATAGGCTTTAATTATAAAAATACTACCAACCATCTTTTCAATAAAGGAAAGATGGTTTTTTTTTACCTAAATTTGAACAAAAATTAATATTGAAAGGATTTCTGCTTAAATTACTTACTTTCAGAAGAAAAAGCATAAGAACATTCTATTCAGTAAAAAAATAAAATACCCCGGATGAAAGCTCCACAGGCAAAAAAAATAGAAAAAATACTAGAAATCCACGGCGATATAAGAACCGATAATTACTTTTGGCTGAATGAAAGGGAAAACCCTGAAGTGATCCAATATATTGAGGAAGAAAATGCCTACGAAGAATTCATCATGAAAGATACGGAAGCCCTTCAGGAAGAGCTTTTCGAAGAGATGAAAGCCCGTTATAAAAAGGACGATGAGTCTCTGCCTTATTTCTTTAATGAGTACTGGTATATTGTGCGTTATGAAGAGGGCAAAGAATATCCTATCTTCTGCAGAAAGTACAAAAGCCTTGAGAATGATGAGGAAATTGTACTTGACGTTAATATTCTGGCAGAAGGCAAGGAGTTTTTTGAAGTAGGAAGTGTAGCAGTAAGTCCCAATAACGAACTGGCCTCTTTTTCTTCTGATGATGTAGGAAGAAGAATTTACACGCTTAATTTTAAAAACTTAAAGACCGGTGAGATTTTGCCAGATACTATTCCTAATACGACAGGAAAAGCTGTTTGGGCGAATGATAACCAGCATATTTTTTACATCAGAAAAGACAAAAGCCTTCGTGCATTTCAGGTATACAGACATAAGCTGGGAACAGATTCTGCAGAAGATGTACTGATCTTCCACGAAGAAGATGATACTTTTGATGTTAATGTATTTAAGACAAAATCGTTACAATATATTTTCATTGCAAGCTCAAGCACTATTTCTGATGAACATCGTTTTATCCCTTCTGATAATGTATTTGCAGAATGGACAGTGATCCAGCCAAGAATAGATGACCTCGAATACTCGGTAGAACATTATGAGGATGAGTTTTATATCATTACCAATGCCGATGATGCGATCAATTTCAAGATTGTAAAGACAAAGATTGATAACTGCGGTATGGAAAACTGGATTGATGTTATTCCACACCGTGCAGAAGTTTTATTGGAAGGTTTTGAAATCTTTAAAGATTATCTGGTTCTTGAAGAAAGAGAAAGAGGATTACTTCAGATCAAAATCATTGATGAGAAAACGCAGGAGTCTTATTACTTACCTTTCTCGGATCCTACTTATACAGCTTATATCGGGATCAATCTGGAATTTGATACAGAAATTTTACGTTACGGTTACACCTCTCTTACACAGCCAAGCTCCACTTATGAGTATAACATGAAGGACAAGACTACAAAGCTGTTGAAACAACAGGAAGTTTTGGGTGGAAAGTTTGTTCCTGAAAATTATATTTCAGAAAGAATCTGGGCAGACTCCAGAGATGGAAAGACAAAAGTTCCTATTTCTTTAGTGTATCATAAAGATACCAAAAAGTCTGCTGACACTCCGCTTCTTCTGTATGGATATGGAAGTTACGGACACACTGTTGATGCCAGCTTCTCGAATGTAAGATTATCTTTACTGGACAGAGGTTTTATTTATGCTATTGCCCATATCCGTGGTGGAGAATATTTGGGAAGAGAATGGTATGAAGACGGCAAAATGCTGTTTAAGAAAAATACATTCTTTGATTTTATTGACGCCGGAAAATACTTAATTAAGGAAAATTATACTTCATCAAAACACATGTATGCGATGGGAGGAAGTGCCGGAGGTCTATTGGTAGGTGCTGTGGTGAATTATGAACCTCAGTTATTCAACGGAATTGTGGCACAGGTACCATTTGTAGATGTTGTTTCGACGATGCTTGATGATACAATCCCTTTGACAACCGGAGAATATGATGAATGGGGAAATCCAAATGACGAGGAATATTATCATTATATGAAAGACTATTCTCCTTATGATAATGTAGAAGCTAAGGATTACCCTCACATGCTGATCACTACAGGATTCCATGATTCTCAGGTACAGTATTGGGAGCCTGCAAAATGGACAGCAAAACTGAGAGAATTAAAAACAGATGATAATATTTTAGTCTTCAAAACGGACATGAGCTCAGGTCATGGAGGAGCAAGCGGAAGATTTGAATCTCTGAAAGAGGACGCATTAGAATATGCATTCCTGTTGAAAATAAATGATAATTCATAAATGATAAATGATGGATAGTCCAGATTATAACACAATTTTTGCTTTTAAAACAAAGCAGCTAGCCATCATGATTATTAAAGAATTTTCTAAACTTCCACATAATGAAGCCTTTTCTGTGATCAGAAAACAAATATTTCGGTCTTCTACTTCTATGGCTGCTAATTATAGAGCTATGTGCAGAGCAAGATCAAAAGCTGAGCGGTTTTCTAAAATATCTATCGTGATTGAAGAAACTGATGAAACTTTGTTTTGGCTTGAAATGTTAGAGGAACTGGAATATGTTCAAAAAGAAATTATAGCAGATATAAAAATAAAGACTGAAGAAATACTGAAAGTAACTTCTTCCTATAGAAAAATGCTAAAGAACTAACTTTATCATTGATCAACTATCATTTATCATTTAAATATATTATGAACGAAGCTGAATACTGGAAAAAAATAGAACAATTCTTTGAAGACAATTTCCAGACGGAGAAGAACCCACCCATTGAAACCCTTTTATTTCTGATAGGGTTACAGGAATTGGGAAGCGGCCAGCAAAAATATACGAAAGAAGACAAAGTAAATCTGATTCATATTGCAGTCTGCAGATTGCTTGAACCTTTTGGATATTATAAATTTACCCATTATGAAGACGGATGGCCCCACTTTGAAACTGTGGAAGAGCTTCCGGAACTCAAACCTAATGAGCAGACTTTGCTTATGAAAAAGGCAATTATCCAATACTTTCAGGAAGAAGAGCTTTTATAAAGCCTGGAGTTTTGAAGAATAAAGCAGGAAGTTAATTCCTGTTGATAAATAAAAAGAGGGTTTTCCAATGGAAAATCCTCTTTTTTATAATTTTTATATTCACATTTATCCAATCAATTCTTCCAGTTGATTCAGTCCCATTTTAAATCCTTCTTCAAATCCCATATCCATAAGCTTTTTCATAATTTCAGGAGAATGGTAATGGATATTGATGGTTACTTTAGTTCCTTCTTCCACTCCGGTAAAGCCGATCAGCCATTTTGACCTTGGAAAATCTTCATTGACATTCCCTTTTTCATCGGAAAAGGCACTCATCCAGTCCAGGCTTCTGTGTTCTGTAATTTCTCCGTATTGAGTTTGAGAATACATAGGTCCTTTTTCTCCGTTTGGTCCTACCATGGTATACATCCAGATGCCTCCTTCCTTGAAATCCTGAGTTACCGTTTCACATTTCCACGGTTTAGGTCCCCACCATTGATCCAATAATTCGGCTTCTGTAAAATGCTTCCACACTGTTGAAACATCAGCCTTATAAATCTTCATGACATAAGCGCTGGACGCATCAAAATCTTTGTTGAAAATGATATTAGATTCCATAAATATTTATTTTTAATAAAGTTAGCACTTTATTTATTGAAAGGGAGTTTTCATATGACAACTAAAATAAAATTCATAAATAATTGTTAAAAAACACTCTTTTAAGAAAAAAAAAACAATTTTTTGGCTCGTTTTTTGTTTAGGTACTCTTAAAACAATTAATTTTAACATTCATTTTTCCAAAACCTATATAATTAAATAATGAATAACAAATTCATCCCAATAATTTCAGTGTTTATGACAATCTCACTGATTGTCTTCGTAACGCTCCAATTTTATTGGTTGAAAGGCTATTACGGCGTACTGGAACAGGATTTTTCAAATAAAGTGTATGCGGTTTTGGAAAGTACTTCAAAAAGTATTGAAGAGATAGAAGCTGACAAATATCTGAACCAGGATTATAAAGATTTCAGAAAAAATATTCTGGCAAACAGCAAACAACCGTCTTTAACTACAATCCAACAAGTGGAAGACTCTGGTACTCAAAGACAGATTATTTACTCCAAAAATATTATTGAAAAAACGCAGCTTCCGATTTCCCAAAAAGGAGATTCTATTAAGCTGACGACTTTGTATACGGATGAAGCGGCTTACAAAATAAAAAGAGACACCACCAATCGCGAACTTTTAACGCAAGATATCAATCAGGAGATTGAAACAGGAGATTACTCCATGAAAGAGTTTGTGAAAGTATATGGAAATAACCTTCCTATTACTAAAAGAGTGGATCCGAAAACATTGGACTCTGTTATTGCCAAAGAACTTAAAATACGAGGCATTACGGCCAAGTTCGGCTATGGGGTTCTGGATCGTAATAATAAACTTACCAGTATTGCCAATAAAGCTTACAAAGAAAAGAAAGACAGCAATACTTACAGCTTTCCTCTTTTTGCCGATAAGAAGAATACGTTATACAGCCTTGCCCTGGTATTTCCTAAAAAAGAATATTCTCTGGCGATGAACAACTGGCCGATGTTGTTAGGAACATTTCTTTCCCTCCTTACCATTCTTGGAATTTACATTATTTCCATCAATTATATGATGAGGCAGAAAAAGCTTGCTGAAGTGAAAACAGACTTCATCAACAACATGTCCCACGAGTTTAAAACACCACTGGCAACCATTTCTGTAGCCACAGACTCTTTGGCTAATGATAAAATTGCCACCAATCCGGATAAGGTAAAATACTATTCCG
The DNA here is from genome assembly GCF_030846215.1 of Chryseobacterium sp. WLY505. NCBI lineage: Bacteria > Pseudomonadati > Bacteroidota > Flavobacteriia > Flavobacteriales > Weeksellaceae > Chryseobacterium > Chryseobacterium sp. WLY505. The sequence goes on from NZ_JAVCWI010000005.1 coordinate 299,437, forward strand.
AACTGATCAAGCAGGAGAACTTAAGGATGAAAAAGCAGGTTGAAAATGTACTAAACATGTCCAAGCTTGAAAGAAATGAAGTAGAATTATTTTTGAAAGAGACCAACGTAAGGGAGCTCATCAAAAAGACAACAGAATCTTTCAATCTGATTGTACAGCAAAGAAACGGAACGCTTACGCAGAAGTTTACTGCCACTCAGTATAATTTTAAAATAGATGAATTCCACATCTCCAATATGTTGGTGAACTTACTGGACAATGCCAATAAATATTCTCCGGAAGCACCGGAAATACATGTGGAAACAAGAAATGAGGGACAATGGTATGTGATTGAAATTTCCGATAAAGGAATGGGAATGGATACCCAGAATAAAACCAAAATTTTCGAAAAATTCTTCAGGGAAGAAACCGGAAATATTCACAACGTAAAAGGACAGGGATTAGGTCTTTCTTACGTGAAGAAAATTGTAGAACTGCACAAAGGACAGATTATTGTGGACTCTCATAAAGGAAAAGGAAGTACGTTCACGATAAAGCTGCCAATGAGCTAGAAAATAAATGATAGATGATAATCGATGAATGAAAAAACTTCTGCTTCACATCAATTATCAATGATCATTCATCAATTATAAAGTTAAACCAAATATCAAAATATAGAAGATAGAGTGAGGAAGTTCATTCTTAATTGTTAATTTTTAATTATTAAAATTATGAGCAACAGAATATTATTAGTAGAGGACGATCAGAGTTTCGGGGCGGTGCTTAAAGATTATTTAACCATCAATAATTTTGAAGTGACTCTTGCCACTGACGGGGAGCAGGGACTAAAAGAATTTACAGAAAATGAATTCGATATCTGCATATTTGACGTAATGATGCCTAAAAAAGACGGATTTTCATTAGCGGAAGACGTAAAAAAGATTGATAAAAATACACCTATCATTTTCCTTACTGCAAGAAATATGAGAGAAGATATTTTGAAAGGATATCAGTTGGGTGCAGATGATTATATTACAAAGCCATTTGATACTGAGCTACTTTTATACAAAATAAAAGCAATTCTTCAGAGAAGTTCTACTTTGGAAAATGAAGAACAGGAGCAGTTTAAAATCAGCAATATTTTCTTCGACTCTATGCTGAGACAGCTGAAAGTTGGTGATAAAGAATATAAACTTTCTCCTAAAGAAAATGAATTATTAAAACTTCTTTGCATCCACAGAAATGATTTCATGCCGAGAGATCTTGCTTTAAGAAAGATCTGGAAAAAGGAAAATTATTTTACCGCAAGAAGTATGGACGTTTATATTGCTAAGCTTCGTAAGTTATTAAAAGACGACGAAGGATTGGAAATTATCAACGTTCATGGAGAAGGATTTAGACTTTTGGTAAAAAATTAATCTAAAAATCAAATTATAAGTATAAAATTAGCAAAACAATTGAAATGTTTTGCTAATTTTGTTTCATACCCATGGATATGAAGAATACATTTATAGGTTTGATCACCATATCACTCTTAGCTACATCCTGCAAAAAGGATGAAAGAGCTACTTACTTAAAAGAAGAAGCCAACGCTGGCCAGCCCAACGTAGCTCTAAATACCACCTCAAAAACCGCTCTGATGGAACAGGCAGGCATCCAGTCCAACGCAGCTCCTGCTCCTATGGCTACCGCTCCGGGAATGAATCCTCCACACGGGCAACCGGGACACCGATGCGATATTCCGGTAGGACAACCTTTAAATGGTCAACCTGCTGCAGCTACTCCCGCTACACAAAATGTAAACGTGAGCGGAGGCAATACCATCCAGATTGATCCGAATGCCGTATCGCCAGGGAAAATTGCCCTTGATAATAACGGGAAACAGGTAAAAACCGCTCCGGGAATGAACCCTCCGCACGGACAGCCCGGACATCGTTGTGATATTGCGGTAGGCCAGCCTTTAAACAGTAAACCCGCTCCTGCACCACAATCAGCACAAAATGTAGTTCAGCCTTCCCAAAGTCCGGCTCCTGCACCTGCTGCACAGAATCTGGCGATGGGCGAAAAACCCAAACTGAATCCGGCACACGGGGAACCTTGGCACAGCTGCTCTCTAAAAGTTGGTGATCCTTTGCCATAAATTTTGTATTTTTGCAGAAATGAAGCTGTTTCACATACTTGCCATAGTGTTTTGCCTGGGAGTCTTTCTGATTCCTAAGGACGATTTCTATGCGCAGGGAATGCAGGAAACATGCTGTAAAGCAGAGTCTTCCAAAAAAATGGACTGCTGTAAAAATCATTCTTCAAAAAAGGACAGCAACCATGATAAAACAAAATCATGTAAAGATGACTGCTGCTCATCATGTGTTGCCTGTTATACTTTTATTGAAACCCCTTTCTCAAAAAATCTACGTTTGGAACTGTCTTATTACAAAGCGAATAAGAATCCTCAGTTCCAATATTCAGATCCTTATCTTTCTGACCGTTTAAAAGAAATCTGGCAGCCGCCCAAGATAGGTTAATTAAAATATCCAGGGTTCATTATGTTCTATAGTGAACTGTTTTTTAATTAATTTAAACTTTTAAACAAAATGAAATTATATATTTCCAGGTTGATACTTGGTGCATTATTCCTATTTACACAATATATATCTGCTCAGACACTTTCAAAAAATCAGTTCAAGGTAAAGGGGAACTGTGAAATGTGCAAAACAAGAATTGAAAGTGCTGCAAAAAAAGCGGGTGCAAAAACGGCAGTTTACTCCATTGATCTTCAAACGTTAACCTTTGAAACAGACAAAGCATCAGCTGATGATATTCTGAAGAAGGTAGCTGAAGCAGGTCATGATAATGAGAAATTCAAAGCGCCTGATACAACCTATGAAGGACTTCCGGGATGTTGTCATTACGACAGAGATCTCCAGCCTTCACAGTCAGAAACCAACCATGAGCACCATGCAGAGGCTACTATTTCCGCTAAAAAAGAGAATGAATTCTATGTAAGGGGAAACTGTGCTTCTTGCAAAGCCAGAATTGAAAAAGCATCCAAAGATGCCGGAGCCAATACTGCGGAATGGAATGCAGAGAAACAAACGGTTACTTTAAATTTTGATCCTTCAAAAACCTCATCGGATAAGATTTTAAAAGCAATTGCTGATGCCGGTCATGATAATGAAAAATATAAAGCTTCAGATGCTGTTTACAATGGTCTTCCGGGATGTTGCTTATATGACAGAGACTTTACTTTTGGTGAGCCCAATCCAAAAGTTCATTATGAAGAAGCAACAAAGCATGAAGATCATAAAGATAATGAAACCTCTGCAACTAAAGAAGATCATTCTCAGCACGAAAAAAGTATTGATGGTGTTGTTGTAACAGGTTCTAAAGCAGCAACAGCTTTAAGCAAAAAAGAAGCAGGACTTGTCTTTAATATTGATAAAAAAGAGCTGTTAAAGGCAGCTTGTTGTAATCTATCTGAAAGTTTCGAAACCAATGCAACGGTAGATGTTTCTTTCAGTAATGCGGTTACAGGGACAAAACAGCTGAAAATGCTTGGATTGGATCAGAAATATACCAGCTTAACGAAGGAACAGCTCCCTGAAATCAGAGGATTGGCTTCTGCCTATGGATTAAATTTTATCCCGGGAAGATGGATTGAAAGCATCCAGCTTACCAAAGGAGGAAGTACCGTAACGAACGGTTATGAGAGTATCACAGGGCAGATCAATACTGAGCTTTTAAAGAATGCCAAGACGCCTGAAACGTCGCTGAACCTTTTTTCTGACTTCAACGGCAGAGCAGAAATCAATATCACCAATGTTTCTCCGATCAACGATAAATGGTCACAAACCTTCCTTCTGCATGGAAACGGAACGTTTGGAAATACGGATATGAACCATGACGGTTTTCTGGACAGACCAAAAGGGACACAGATCAATGCAACATATTTACTGAATTATAATGATCTTGAAAAGTCGGGATTCGGGTCTCACTTTGGAATTAATTTTATCAGAGATGAAAGAACGGCAGGACAGATTGGTTTTGATAAAAAACTGGGTCAGGACAAGCAACCTTTTTATGGGGTAGGAATCGATATTTCAAGATTTCAGGTCTGGAATAAAACTGGGTATGTTTTTAAAGGAAAACCTTACCAGAGTATCGGATGGATGAACCAGTATGTGTATCACCAACAGGACAGCTTTTTCGGATTGAGAAATTATGCGGGACAACAGCATACTTATTATTCCAATTTAATTTTTGAAAGCATCATCGGAAATACCAACCACAAGTATAAGGCTGGAGCAAGTTTCTTATATGACGGTTATAAAGAAACGTATTTGCTGGATGATATGAGAAGAAATGAAATTGTACCCGGAATTTTTGCTGAATATACTTTAACAGGTTTAAAATATACTTTAGTAGCGGGTTCAAGAATAGATTTTCACAATCTTGCAGGAACTCAGTTTACACCAAGATTGAACTTTAAATATGATTTCACGCCTCAGACTATTTTAAGACTTTCTGCGGGAAGAGGATTCAGAACAGCAAATGTATTTGCGGAAAGCCAGCAGTATTTTGCATCAAACAGAGCGATTAATATTCTACCTAATGGAGGAAATATTTATGGATTAAGACCTGAAATCGCATGGAATTATGGAGCGAGTTTACAACAGGAGTTCAAGTTGTTCGGAAGAAAATCAAGCATTGTTGCAGACTTCTTCAGAACAGATTTCCAGGATCAGGTATTGGTAGATCTGGATCAATCTCCTCAACAGCTGACCTTCTATAATCTGGATGGAAAGTCTTTTGCGAATTCATTCCAGACTCAATGGGATTTCATGCCTGTCAAAAATCTTGAAGTAAGACTGGCTTATAAATATTATGATGTGCAGGCTGATTATATCGGCGGAAGAAGAGAAGTTCCTTTTATGGCGAAGCACAGAGGTTTTGTGAATCTGGCCTATTCGACCAATAAAAATGATAATGGCGGATTCTGGAGTTTTGATACGACTTTAAACTGGGTTGGAAAACAAAGACTTCCTGATACTTCAACGAATCCAGCAGAGTTTCAACTGCCAACGTATTCGGAATCGTATGCAGTTCTTAATGCTCAAATCTCAAGAAATTTCAATAAAAAAATCAGAGCTTATGTAGGAGGAGAAAACCTTACTTCTTATTATCAGAAAAATGCGATTGTGGATTTTAAAAATCCTTTCGGAAGCTATTTTGACGGAGGAATGGTATATGCTCCGATTATGAAGGCGAACTTCTATGTAGGACTGGACGTGACGTTTTAAAGGCTGGAGGCTGGAAGAATGATGCTGAGTGTACCTACAACCAAGTAAAGTTTTATCTTATTGAGGATAATAGCTGAATACATAAAAACCTTATAGGTTTCAGAAACCTATAAGGTTTGATTTTTACCACAATCAAGTAAAATTCGCCACTCACAGCGGGGAAAATATAAAAGTTTTGAAAACCACCAGTAACTCCCCTCTTCCAGCCTCAAGCTTCCTTACCAATAAAAATTCCGCTTCAATGAAGCGGAATTTTTATTTATCTTCCAAAGTCGTCCTGTACTCTTACGATATCATCTTCATCTGACGGATTGGATGCATCGGTATGCTGCCAGATTTCAGCTACAATTCCCCAGCCTGCAAGACCAATTAATCTGTGTCTTTCGCCCTGCTGAAGTTTCACCTGATCTTTCGGGCCGTATTCTCCCAACTCTCCTTCTTCATCGGTATTGCTTCTTTTGATTCCTACCGTTCCTTCTACAACCTGCCAGATTTCAGCTCTTCTGTGGTGGTACTGCCAGCTTAATCTTGCTTCAGGAGCTACGATAAGGATTTTCGGGCTCAGTTTTCCTCCTATTCTAAGGTTGTCTACATCAATTCCATCGAAATATTGGTTAGCAAAATCCTGTGCCTGTGTTTCATCAATCACAAAGAAACCTCCCCACGGTCTTGTATCATCTTTTGCTGCGATATTAAAACCTTGTGTCTGCAGCATGCTCTCTACTCTATCGAATATTTCTTTTTTTTCTGTACTCATACAGCTATATTTTTAATTTAAAATTTATTTATTTGATTCTTCTTTTGACATTGAATAAGGGAAATCTTTTTCCTGTGCCCCTCTTTCTTTATTGGGCTTGCTGTCCATTTTAAAGTCTAAAACAGCTCCCTTCATCAGTTCTTTATGGCTCAGCCAGTTTTTGGAATAAGACTGTTGGTTTACATTCAATGATTTTACATATAGATTTTCTGCGTTGTTTTCCGGAGCTTTTATTTCAATTTTCTTACCATTCTCCAAATGAATGGTAGCTTCTTTAAATAATGGTGCCCCCAACACGTATTGATCCGTTGCTGGTGTTACCGGATAAAAACCTAGAGCTGAGAAAATATACCACGCAGAAGTCTGCCCGTTATCTTCATCACCACAATATCCGTCTGGCGTTGCATGATACAATTTATTCATCACCTGTCTCGCCCAATATTGAGTTTTGTAAGGAGCTCCTGCATAGTTGTACAGATAAATCATGTGCTGGATAGGCTGGTTTCCGTGGGCGTACTGTCCCATGTTCATGATCTGCATTTCTCTGATTTCGTGGATCACGCCTCCGTAATAACTGTCATCAAAAACTGGTGGCAATGAGAATACTTCATCTAATTTAGCTTCAAATTTCTTTTTCCCACCCATCAATTCTGCCAGACCGTCAATATCCTGGAAAACCGACCATGTATAATGCCAGCTGTTTCCTTCCGTGAAAGCATCTCCCCATTTGAAAGGATTGAAAGGTTTCTGGAAGTTACCATCTTTATTTTTACCACGCATTAAGCCCGTTTCCTTATCAAATACATTTTTGTAATTATAAGCTCTTTTCTTATAGATATCAATTTCTGAAGCTGGTTTCCCTAATGCTTTTCCTAACTGATAGATTGAAAAATCATCGTAAGCGTATTCTAATGTTCTTGCTGCATTTTCATTGATCTTTACATCGTAAGGAACATAGCCTAATTCATTATAATACTTTACTCCCGCGCGGCCCACAGCTTCTATAGGACCTTCATTGTTTGCTCCGTGCTTTACAGCCTGCCACAGCGCTTCTGTATCATATCCGCGAAGTCCTTTGATGTAAGCATCTGCCACTACGGATGCAGAATTATTTCCAATCATAATATCAGAATATCCCGGACTGCTCCACTCTGGTAAGAAACCTCCTTCTTTGTAAGCATTGGCCAGTCCTTCCTGCATTTCCACATTAATGCTTGGATACACAAGATTCAGGAAAGGATATAGAGCTCGGAAAGTATCCCAGAAACCTGTTCCTGCAAACATTCTTCCGTCAACAATTTTTCCATTGTAAGGACTCCAGTGTTTTATTTTGTTCTGGGCATCTATTTCATATAACTTTTGTGGGAAGAATAAAGTTCTGTATAGAGAAGAATAAAAGGTTCTCATCTGTTGATCAGTCCCTCCTTTTACGTCAATCTTTCCTAAAGTTTTGTTCCAGATATTTTTAGCATCGGTTTTTACCTGTTCAAAATTTCTGTTTCCGATTTCTCTTTTCAGATTCAGTTCTGCCTGTTCAAAGCTGATGAATGAAGAAGCTACTTTTGCGTAAACCGTTTCTTTATTTTTAAGCTTAAATCCTACTACAGCTCCGGTGTGATCACTGGTAATTTCTAACTGATCATTTACCAGTTTATCGTCTTTCCAGGTTTTTGTCAGTTCAAAATCTTTATCAAACTGAATGACAAAGTAGTTTTTAAAATTCTCATATTTCCCGGTAGAATATCTCGTTGTATATCCCAGGATTTTTCTTTCTTTTGGTAAAATCTTGATATAAGAACCTTTGTTTAATGCATCAACAACGACATAAGCGCTGTCTGTCTTTGGAAAATCAAATTTAAAATAAGAAGCTCTTTCTGTAGGAGTGAACTCTGTAGTAACATTGATATCCGCCAGATAAACACTATAAAAGTAAGGCGTGGTCACCTCAGCTTTATGGCTGAACCAGCTTGCTCTTTCGTCTTCTTTAAATTTCACTTTTCCAACTCCCGGCATGACGGCAAAAGCGCCATAATCGTTCATCCATGGAGAAGGTTGGTGGGTTTGTTTAAATCCTTTTATTTTATCTGCATCGTAGGTATATGCCCATCCATCGCCCATTTTACCGGTCTGCGGTGTCCAGATATTCATTCCCCAAGGAAGTCCGACTGCCGGATAGGTATTTCCATTGGATAATGATGGTTTGGATTGTGTTCCCATCAAAGGATTCACATAATCTACGGGAGATACGTTCTGACCTAAAGCCCAGGCCTGTAATAACAGTAAGCAAGTAGAAAATATAAACTTCATTGTATCTTTTCGTTTGTTAATTTATATACGCTTTTTTAATGCATAGCTGGCAGCTCCAAGAATGGCCGCATCTTCAAATATAGCAGAAATTTTAACCTGCAAGTTAATATTATTCTTTGTTAAATTCTGAATAAATCTTTGTTCAAAATGAGGATAAGCTTTGGCAATATTTCCTCCTATAACTAAAACTTCCGGTTTGTAAGAATCTACATATCTGACAATAAACTCAGAAAAAGAGTCTGCATACTCATCAAACATTCGGGTCTGTATTTCTGCAGGTTTGTCCAGAAGATCTTTAGTTCCTGAAATTTCTTCCCCTGTAAGTTCTTTATAGCGATTTACAAACCAGCGAGTCGCCAGATAGTCTTCACTGATGGAATCTCTGAAGGGCGAATCCCATAAGTCTTCATCACTAGCAAATTCTCCATTGAAGAAAGTAGTTCCCAATCCTGTGCCAAGAGTGACCCCAAATATTCTGTTGAATCCCTGGGCACAGCCTCCATATACTTCACCTTCCATAAATGCAGCCGCATCATTTACAAAATGAATCTGCTCCTGAGAAATGTCCAGCCTTTTTGCCAGCTCTTCTTTAATATTGACCTGATAGATATCAATAAATTTTCCCTGCTGCATCAGTGATATTCCGTTGTCATAATCGAAAGGTCCCGGCATTGCAACACCAATTAAAAGATCTTCTTTTACCAGATCATGAGCCGCTTTTTCAATGGCGGAAACCCATGCACTGAAAATAACTTCTTTGTTTTCGAAAGCATCTACATGTTCTCTTACATAGGTTGATGAAATGATTTCACGTTTTTCCGGATCTACCTGAGCCAGCGTGATATGCGACCCTCCAATATCGATTCCTACTATATTCTGCATTATTTTTTATTTTAAATTCAAGACATCCCTGCGACTGAAAAAACAGACAAACAGAAGTACACCTCTGTCTGTCTGCTTTGTATTTCAGACTCTATTTTTATTCGTTATGATAACTATTTCATTATCTTACTTTTACTTCACAATAATTTTACCGGTTGATAGTACTTTACTGTTCGCAGATGTAATTTTGTAAATATAAGTACCACTGATTAAATCCTGCGTATTGACTGCGTTATTATTTTGATTAATATTCTGTTTTTTGAACAATTTTCCTGAAACATCATACAATGCCACTTCAGTTGCCGAATTGTCGCTAATGGCAAAATGAATGTCATTTCCTCGTTTCACAGGATTTGGATAGACTGCACTGTTCTCTTTTACGGATTCTATATCTTTCACGGCAAGAGATGAAGCACAGGCAACATCTGTTCTCCAGTTCGCATCTGTCATATTGATCAGGGTTGCAAAATGAGTGTTGGCTGTAGCATCCAAAGCTCCCATTCCACTCCCTTCATCCATTTTCCAGTTGGCTTCAAGACCTGTGGAATTGGCAGGAACATTACAGCTGTTACTTAAAATTTCCTGTGGTGTTAACGCTTTTTTCCAAACTCTGAATTCATCAAGGAAACCATTGATTGTACGGGAATTGTCATAATTTCTTCCCAGATAAAGAATTCCGTTTGCTGTAAAGTTACCCGTTACTGCAAAAGTAGCATCAAGGTTACCATTCACATAAATTTTCATGGCTGTTCCATCATAAGTAGCTGCTATATGATACCATGTATTGGTGTTGAATGCTGTATTGGTATTCAATTTCACCTGTGATGAACCAAAGCTCAAAATGAATTGAAGCTTATTATTCGCGAGGTTTCCGTCTCCGAAACGAAGCATCGCCGAATTATTATCCCCTACTTCCACTCCTAACACTGATGAAATGTAAGGGAAAGCTGTTTTGAAAGCATTTACTTTTACCCAGCCTTCAAAGGTCACCGCGTTTCCACTCAGGTTAAATTGTCCTGCATTAAGATAATGCGTGCTTCCGTTGAAAGCAAGAGATCTTGCACCCGGGCTTGTAACCGGAGCGAAACCACTGTTGAATGACCCTTCTCCTGAATAGGTACTTGTAGTTCCTCCTGCACATGAGGCTTGTACCTTCCATACATAGGCGGTATTAGGGCTAAGATTTTGTAATGAATAAGAATTGGTGCTAACATTCTGGATTTCAGTCCAGGTTGTAGCAGCAGCAGTTTTATACTGCAGGGTATATGAAGTTGCATTTCCGGCATCCCATGATAGCTGGGCCGTATTACCAAGGAAACTTCCGGAAGTCAATCCTGATGGCGTAGTGCAGCCACTTCCGGAGTTAAACCTTGGTGCAAAAATATAAGTACTTGTTAATGTCGGTGAGCAGTTAGACTGGATTCTCCAATCATAATTGGTGTTCAGGGTAAGGTTGTTGATGACAATATTATTTCCTGAATAATTGTTGGCAACGTTCGTCCATACCGTTGAATTAGCGGGTTTGTAATCAATATTATAAGACTGGGACGCATTGGAAGTCCAGTTCAGTTGCGCTGAAGTTCCTGTCACATTGGAAATATCAAGTCCCAATGGCGGATCACAGGCCTGTCCCTGCGACCATGAATATAGTTGACCGCTTAAAAGTGTATTTTCATTATAAAGAATATTGGATCCAGTACTCAGATAGCTGGCAACATTGGTTCCCGGCAGATCGTACCACATAAACACGCCATATTGATCATTTTTTGTGCTGGTCGCTAAGCTTGCCAGTGTAGTGGCAGAAGTTGAGCTTGGATTCGAGTTTTGTATCCAGGTTGCCGCTGCAGAGATTTTGGATTTATCAAGAGGAGGAACAACAGGTGCATTGTAAGTACTGTACATAGCATTCCATGTATAATTGATATAATTTCCTGCTAAATCTCCATTATACGTTTGTCTGCTTGTAGCCGGACCATAGTAGTAAAATGTAATCAGTTTATCCGGCATTGCCGCTTTCAGCTCCTGTAAAAGCATTACAAAAGAACTGTTATTAGGCTGTCCCGTTCCGTTATTTCCGTATCCTGCATATTCGTCATCAAGGTCTACTCCATCCAGACCGTAAGTGTAAACGGTATGAGCAACCTGTAGAGCAAAATCTTTAGCTGCCTCACGGTTAGGAAAATTAGAAATTCCTGCTCCCTGATGATTTCCTAAAAGGTCAAGCAATACTTTTATTCCCTTTTGCTGTAAAGGTTTCACGTAGGTATTAACATCGTTCAGAACTTTAGTAACGTTGTTATTGTTTGAGATATAAGCACGGTTTTTGGAAACATCATAGTTGATATTCGCTGCAAAAATAATGGCTACATCAAAAAGCTGTCTGTTGGTATTCTGCAAAGTATAGGAACCTGCATTCAGCATATTGTTGTTGTTCACTTCCACATAGCAGACTCCCAAAGGATCAAGCTGCTGTGCTTTGAGCAACGGAGCTGACTGAAGCATCAGAGCCATTAAGGGAATAAAAAAGGATTTTTTTCTCATAGTATATCAATTTTGTAGTAGAAAAAATCATTGGGCCGAAGCCCAATGACTGGGTTTGTTATTTTACAATTAGTTTTTCAGATTGTTTTAAGCTTCCATCATGAGATTCAAACTGAACGATATAATTTCCTGCTTGAATTCTGCTCAATTCATATTGATTATCCCCTGAGTTCAGTGATTTTGTGTCTACGATTCTTCCGTTAAAATCATAAACCGTCAATTTCCCTTTGCTGTATTCATCGGGAACAGAAACTGTCAATGATGAAGATTTGCTTACCGGATTAGGATATAGTTTTATTTGAGTTTTAATATTTACCTGTCCTTCACTTATTGCCTTTTGGCTCGAAGCATTTCTTGCCAATAGTGAACTTCCCGTTGCACATGGCAGATCTGTTCCCCAATTAGAAGAGTCTACGCCTGTCAACGTTAAACTCACTCCGTTTCCGGAAGTATCCTGAACTGTAGAACCACTTCCTTCGTTAAACTTCCAATAAGCAGCCAGTGAAGTTGCCGGAACAGATACATTACACATATTCTGACTGATTTCTGTCTGACTCAATGCACGCTTCCATACTCTTACCTCATCTATTTTCCCATTGAAGTTTCTTGATGTGTTGTATAAATATCCCACGTTGAATGCACCTGTTGAATTCACACTTCCGGTTTGTGCTTTCGTTGCATCCAGAGTACCGTTGATGTAAATTTTCATATTGGATCCATCGTAAGTAGCTGCCACGTGATACCATGTATTGGCATTCAACGCCGTTGCAGAAGCCAGTTTTTGCTGTACGTTATTAATGCTTACTACAAACTGAAGTTTATTATTCGCCAGACCGGCATCTCCTAATCTTAAGAATGCAGAATTGCTGTCACTTACCTCTGTTCCCATGATAGAAGAAATATATGGAGACGCTGATTTGAATGACGAAGGTTTGATCCATCCTTCAAAAGATAGTGCGGAACCGCTTAGATTCATACTTCCAGCTGCTCCTGATTCAGTGCTTCCATCTAAAGACAATGCATAAGAACCCGTAGGCGTTGTTCCTGAAGTACTTGTAAATCTTGGTGCAAACATATAGGCACTTTTCACGCTGCAGTTGGTTCTGATTCTCCAATCGTATTCAGTATTGGCTGTTAATCCGGAAATAGTTACAGAAGTAGAACTTGTTGCAGATACTGCACTCGTCCATGTTGTTGAAGAAGCTGGCTTATAATCAACATCGTAGGTATTGGTTCCAACGGCTGACCAGTTCAGTTTTGCGCTTGTTCCTGTAAGGTTACTTGTGTATAATCCGATAGGGGCATCACAATTGGTTCCCTGTGTCCAGGATTGTAAAGTACCGCTTAAAACTGTTGGTTCCCCGTATAAGGTCTGAGTTCCCGCTGAAAGCTGTGCCGTTTCATTCGTTCCATGTAAATCATACCACATGAATACTCCGTAACCTCCATTTTTAGTTTGGGTGGCCAGACTGGTGGTTGTAGAGTTAGACGTATTTCCCATCCAAACGGCTGCAGGAGAAATTTGTGCTTTGGTAAGAGGTGGTACATTGGGAGCAGAGAATGTTCCGTACATGGCATTCCAGCTGTAGTTGACGTTATCTCCTACTCTGGCGCCATTCCAGGAAAGTCTTGAAGCGGCAGGGCCATAATAATAGAACGAAATAATTTTATTCGGTAATAAGGCTCTGAGCTCCTGAACAAGCATTACAAAGGAACTGTCATTGGGCTGCCCTGTTCCGTTGTTTCCGTATTCTGAGTATTCATCATCAAAATCAATTCCATCAAGACCGTAGGTATTCACTGTATTGGCCAACTGTAATGCAAAGTCTTTTGCAGCTTCACGGGTAGGAAAATTACAGATTCCAGCTCCCTGGTGATTTCCCAAAATAGTCAGCACTACTTTCATTCCTTTTTGCTGAAGTGGCTTTATGTAAGTATCTGCATTGGTAAGAACCTTGGTAACATTGTTATTGGAATACAGATAAGCTCTTCCACGGCTGGTATCATAATTAATATTAGCCGCAAAAATATTCACCACATTAAACAGGTAGCTGTTTGATGTCTGCAGTTTGTACGCTCCTGCATTCAGGAGGTTGTTGTTATTCACTTCCACATAGCAAATTCCGGTAGGACTAAGCTGCTGCGCGTTAATCAGAGAACCAGACTGAAGCATCATGCCAATCAGTGCGGTAAAGATGGATTTTTTTTTCATTGTATAATTTTTTTAAGGTGTTTTTGGTGTGTGAATTTTATATAGCATTCCCCTGACACCTTCTTTTTCGGGAAGGAATCTCAGATGAATAAGCGATATAAAAGGGTGGGCTATGTCAGTAGCTCAGGGTTTTCATTAAAGGTTTTCCATAACAATTCGCCAAACAGGGTATTGGCCCATGCAAACCATTCTCTGGTGAACTTTTTGGAGTCGTCTTTATGGAAGGATTCATGCATAAAGCCTGTTCCTCCGTGCGTTTTCTGTAAGGTATCTATACACCATCTGATCTCACTTTTTTCTTTGGTAGTGAGTGCCTTCATTATGATACTCATTGGCCAGATCATGTCAAGTCCGATATGCGGACCTCCTATTCCTTCTGCCAGCTTACCTTTGAAGAAGAATGGGTTGTTTTCAGACCACACAAATTTTCTTGTATTCAAATATACAGGGTCATCAGCTTTCACCGCATCCAGATAAGGCAATCCTAGCAAGCTTGGACAGTTCGCATCATCCATCAGGTTGTAGCTTCCGAAGCCATTTACTTCAAAAGCATAGATTTTTCCAAATTCAGGATGATTGTAAATTCCGTATTTTTTGATGGCTGCATCTACCTCATCAGCAAGGCTGTTCAGTTGTTGAGCCAACGTTTTTTCATTTTTAATTTGGGAAACCATTTCTGCAGCCTGACGTAAGCTTACCACCGCAAATAAGTTGGAAGGGATGAGGAATCCGTAAATCGTAGCATCATCACTTGGACGGAACATAGAGCTGATCAATCCCACAGGTTTCGTTGGATAACCATATCCTCCCATAGGAACTCCATCTGTAGCCCAAGCTGTGGTACGTTCAAATTTGTAAGGTCCAAGATCATGTTTTCTCTGTTGTTCTGTGAAAGTCTGCAGGGTAAGTTTAATTCCCTTCAGCCAGTTGGCATCAAAAGGTTTTGTATCTCCTGTTGTTTTCCAGAAGTGATAGGCCAGACGGATAGGATAGCAAAGCGAGTCGATTTCCCATTTTCTTTCATGCGTTCCCGGCTTCATATCGGTGTGGTCATACTCTTTCCATTTACTGATCTTCTGATCATCATTGTAGAAAGCATTCGCATAAGGATCTTTAAGGATGAAAGTAGTCTGTTTGTGGATTACTCCTGAGATCAGCTTATGCAGTTTTTCATCTTTTTTAGAGAACTGCAGATAAGGGAAAACCTGTGCGGAACTGTCACGAAGCCACATGGCATCAATATCCCCAGTGATCACATAGGTATCCGGTGTTCCGCCGGTTTCCGTATAGTAAACAGTAGTATCTAATGTATTCGGGAAACAATTTTCAAAAAGCCAGCTCAGCTCTTTGTTTTTTACTTTCTTTTTAAACACTGCAATAGCACTTTCTACGGATTCGCTGGTAAAATGTCTTTTATCTTTAGGAACACGGACAACAGGAAAGTCATCCAGTACTAAATTCTTAGCAAAAACATTTTGAGTAAACAGCAATCCGGCTCCTGCCAGTGCACTTGTTTTAATAAAATTTCTCCTTTCCATTGATACTTTGTTTCGTTTATTTTTATGAGTCTTATTTTACAGGTTTACTTCCCATTACGAATCTCAATTCGCCACCGTTCATGATATCGTTGTGGTTCAGTTCCCAGCTTTTGTATTCTTTTCCGTTCAGGAACATTTTCTGTACATAGATATTCTTGTCAGATATTTTGTCTGCAATCACGGTGAATGTTTTCCCATTCTCAAGCTTTAAAGAAGCTTTCGGGAATTGTGGTGCTCCGATGGCATAAACAGGTTTCCCCGGTGTTACAGGATAGAATCCTAATGATGAGAAGATATACCATGCTGACATTTGACCGCAGTCTTCATTGTTAACAATTCCATCAGGTTTTGCCGCATACATATTGTCACGGATATATTTTACCATTTTCTGAGTCTTATAAGGACTTCCTGCGTAATTGTACAGGTATGGAACATGATGCCCCGGCTCATCCCCGAATCCTAAAGATCCGATGAATCCTGAGATATCCACATGCTGCTCCCCTTCCATATGAAGTGCTTCTGTAAAGGTTTTATCCAATTTTTCTTCAAATCCTTTTTTGCCGCCATACAGATTCATCATTTCATCAATCTGATGCGGAACAAAGAAATCATACGCCCAGATATTTCCAGAAACCCAGTGTGGCTGTAGCTTTTTCCAGTCGTTAAGGGTGAAATCTGCTAAGAATTTTCCATCTTTTTGTCTTGGCCAGAAGTGGTTATTTTCTTTATTGAAGGTATTCAGGAAGTTCATAGAACGTTTTTTATACACTTCTGATTCTTCTTTTTTGCCTAATTTTTCAGCAAGCTGTTGAATACACCAGTCATCGTATGAATATTCCAGTGTTGCAGAAACAGAAGCTCCGTTTTCTGATGGAGTGTAGCCTAATTTGATATAATCATTAAGACCTCCGCCACCATCGCTGCTGCTCATTTTGTCCGTTAAAGAAGCATCTTTCATAGCAGCAAATGCTTTTTCGGCATCAATACCCGGAACTCCTTTTGAAATGGCATCCCAGATTACCGAAGCACTGTGATAACCCAGCATACAAAAATTATCATATCCGCAAAGCTCCCAGATTGGCATGTGATCTTTACGATCCGTATATCTGCTGATCAGAGAATTGGCAAATTCTTTTGTATGTTTCTGATCCATAATAGTCAGTAATGGATGTGTCGCTCTGAATCCGTCCCAGTAAGAATAAGTACTGTAGTTGGTAAACCATTTGGTATTCATGTTTTCCTGTGCTGCAACATAGTCTCCATTCACGTCCATGTATAAATTGGGTGCAATGAATGTATGGTAAACTCCGGTATAGAAAATTTTTCTCTGGCTATCGGTTCCTCCTGTTACCTGGAATCTTCCGATCAGATCTCTCCAGGTCTTTTGAGCAGTTTCTTTTGCTTTGGCAAAGTCAACATTTGTTGCTTCTGTATCAAAATTTTCCAGTGCATTTTCTGTACTTACCGGAGATAAAGAAACTTTTACTTCAATGCTTTCCTGATCTTCTGTTGAAAATCTTACAAAAGCTTTAGCATCTTTGGCAAGGGCAATTTTTTCATCATTTTTGATTTTTCCGTCAGCATAAACGCCGTAAGACTTAAACGGTTTGGAAAATTCCATTACGAAATAAGCAAATCGTTTACCTCCCCAGCCATTGCTGTAGCAGTACCCTTTGATTTTATTATTGCCTTCCACACTTACTAAAGTATGGTAGATGTTTCCGAAGATTTTATTAGTAGGATCAATAATGATATTGGCTTCACTACTTTTCGGGAAAGTATATTTATGAAATCCGACTCTTGGGGAAGCAGTAAGTTCTGCTTTAATTCCATAGCTGTCCAGCATTACGGAATAATATCCCGGAGACGCAACTTCTTTATCATGTGTAAATTTTGAACGGTAGCCTGTCTCAGGATTTTCTTCAGATCCCGGAACCATTTTCACCTGCCCTACAGTAGGCATTACCAGAATATCTCCAAGATCTGCCCATCCTGTTCCACTCAGGTGGTTATGACTGAATCCCATGATCGTTTTACTGCTGTAGTGGTATCCGGAACACCAGTCCCAGTCGCCGCTTTTCGTATTCTGATCCGGGCTCAGCTGTATCATCCCGAATGGCGTGGTTGCCCCCGGAAAGGTATGTCCATGTCCTCCAGTTCCTATAAAAGGATCTACCCAGGATAATATATCGTTTTTATTTTGCTGGGCATTGGCTACAGAAATCAGGGTGGTAAAAAAGCAGATTAACAGTTCTTTTTTCATGATAAGAGAGGTATCGGAGATTTTTTTGTTTAAAAGTTGGTTTAAAAATAGGAAAACCATTATAAAATTCCCAGTAAAAGGGAAAATTAAGATGATTAACCTATTTTCCTAAACTTTATATTACTGTATTAAATTGAATTCTTTTTCATAAAATCAATGATTTCTGAAATATATCCAAAGGCAATTGCAACTACGGTATCAGCAGCACCGTAATATACTGTTACTTTGTCTCCTTCAGTCAATGCTGCACAAGGGAAAACCACATTCGGTACATCTCCTGTCAGTTCATACAATTCTGCCGGTGCCAGCAGATAAGGTTTCGTTCTGTACAATACTTTTGTGGGATCTTCAAGATCAAGCAAAGCTGCTCCCATTGAATATCTGAATCCTCTGCAGGTATTGATTACTCCATGATAGAAAAGCAGCCATCCTTCTTCTGTTTTGATAGGAACCGGCCCACCTCCGATTTTTGTGCACTGCCATGCACTGTCTTCGAAAGGTGTCACTTTCATCACACAACGGTGTTCCCCCCAGTATTTCATATCAGGGCTGTAACTGATATAAATATCACCGAAAGGCGTATGTCCGTTATCACTTGGACGGCTCAGCATCGCATATTTACCATTGATTTTTTCAGGAAACAAAACTCCGTTTCTGTTGAATGGAAGAAAGGCATTTTCACACTGAAAAAATTCTTTAAAATCAAAAGTATATCCAATTCCGATGGTAGGACCATTGTATCCGTTGCACCAAGTGATCCAATAGCGGTCTTCTATGAAGGTTACGCGTGGATCATATTTATAATCGGATTCAATCATATCCGTATTTCCTGCCTGCATTTCAATAGGGTCATGATTGATGTCCCAATTGATTCCATCTTTACTGAAACCAGCAAAAATATTCATCTGTACGGCCTTGTTGTCGCAACGGAAGACTCCGGCAAATCCATCCTCAAAAGGAATCACGGCACTGTTGAATATACTGTTGGATGTTGGTATCGCGTATCTGTTAATGATCGGGTTCTCGGAAAACCTCCACATGATATCATTGCAACCTTCCGGGCGATCCTGCCAAGGGATCATTACTGATTGAGTTGTCATAAAGTATTTTTTACTTTTTATTTTAATTGTTTTAGTATTTGGTAAACATTCTTAATGTTATTTTAAACCTAACAGGTTTTAAAAACCTGTTAGGTTTAGTACCATTATTTATTTATAGATTCTTCTCTCTGATTTTCTGAATAAGGGAAAGGAACAAACAGGGTAACAAGGAATGCAGGAACGGTAGCGATCAATACCCAGATAAAGAACAGTTTGTACCCGATCCAGTCACTGATCATTCCACTGAACATTCCGGGTATCATTACGCCAAGATTCATGATTCCTGTTGCAAATGCGTAATGGGCCGTTTTGTGTTTTCCAGGTGCAATCTGCTGCATCATGTAGAGCATTAACCCTACAAAGCCAAATCCGTAGCCGAAATATTCCACTACTACGGCAATTCCTACAGGCAAAAGATCTGCAGGCTGATAATAAGCCAGTAATGCATAGACCACAAATGGAATATTAAATGCACAACACAGCCATATCAAAGATTTTTTCAGTCCACGGGCTGAGATAAAGTACCCTGCCAGTACGGATCCTAAGATGAATGCTGCAGAACCGTATGTTCCGTAAATAAGTCCGATATCTGATGTAGATAATCCTAATCCTCCTGATGTTCTTGGAGCTTTAAAAAATAAAGGCGCAATTTTGATGGCAAATCCTTCTGCAAAACGGTACAGAATAATGAAGAGAATACACCACAGAATTTTCTTTTTGGTGAAGAAAGAGGTAATGACTTCCCATAGTTCCTGACGAACATTTCCGGCAGTCTTTTCATCTTTCTGTTCTTCTTTATTTTCTTTCGGCAGAATGAAATAATGATAAATTGCGAGGGCAAAAAACAGTAATGCATAGATCACCATAATGATCATCCAGGCATGCGTAACGCCTTTTGTCTTTTCTAAAACACCTGCAAAATAAACAAGTGCTCCACTGCTGATGATCTTGGCAAGATTGTAAAAAGCGCCCTGCCAACCAATATATTTTGCCTGCTCTTTATTGGTTAAAAAGCCAATATACGTTCCGTCTGCTACCACATCATGAGTAGCTCCACAAAATGCCACTACGGCAAAAAGGGCAATACTGTATTTGAAAAAATCATGCATTGGCAGACTTAAGGCTACTAATGCAAACAGAATTCCTATGGCAAACTGAGTAAAAACAACGAAGAATTTTTTGGTTTTATAAATCTCCAGAAACGGGCTCCAAAGAGGTTTTAATGTCCAGGAGAACATGATAAGGGCAGTCCAGAAAGTGATCTGCGAGTCCGAAACCCCCATATCTTTATACATGATTCCTGAAACCGCATTAATGGTTACAAAGGGTACTCCCATTGCAAAATATAATGTGGAAATCCAGAGAATTGGCTGAATCCGACGGGTTCCGGAGTTGTTTTTTCCCATATTTAAAAATAAGATTCTAAATAAAAGAGAACATCTCAAACATTCATTCAGGCTAAAAACGAAACTATAAATTTTTTGGAGATTCTATTCTATTCTCCTGCCTTAATGAATGTATCAAATAAAATCTGATCTTGAGATGTCTCTTTATTAATGAGTGATTCTGAATATTTTTTATTTCTTATCCCACCATAGCTTAGTACCTCCGGTATCTGGACCGTTAAGCATCTGTGCAGCCTGCTGGTAATTATATAATGACGTTTTAGTATCAATAGTGAAAGGAATTCTTCTGATCATTGCTTCTGTACTGATGGCTCCGCCACTATCATTTTTTCTTACCTTGAAAAGAACCGGATATCCTGTTCTTCTCTGCTCAGCCCATGCTTCTGGTCCGTTTGGATAAAGAGAAAGCCATTTTTGGGTAATAATTCTTTCTAATTTTCTTTCGTTGGTATCCCCGTTATTCCATGCAATCGTGATAGTACTTAACTGAGGGTTTCCAACAAGTACGTTATTGTCTGCATTTTTCGGATCAAGATAAGGTGCTTCAGTAGAAGTATTATCGGCAAGATAAGCAGCAACATTCGCACTTTTCCCCCATTCTCCGAAAGACTGCTGAACTCCGGTTGTATAATTGGTTTGAATATCACCCGCTCCTGCATAGCCTCTCAAAGCAGCTTCAGCTCTAAGGAACCATGTTTCTGCAGCAGTGAATAATTTCATTTTACCATCTGTACCAGAAAAATAATCTCCGCTGGCAGATTTTGCCTGTGGCTGCGAAAATCCTCCATACGTTGACTTACCGTTTAATAAATCAATTCCCTGGCGTATTCCTATATATTTTCCTTGTAAACCCGGATCAGATGCCGGAATAGCATATGCCGGAAGTCTTGGGTCATTATATCCGTTCATATAAGCCATCAAAGGTGCTCCAATTAAACAGTCTCCCCATGAGTAAATGATGAAACTCAATTCTGACTGTCCTACACTGATCAATGCATTATCTGCATTGTCAGTAATCAATCCTGCAGGTGAAGCCAATGCTTCTTCTGCATATTGCTTAGATTTTGCAGGATCAGCGTAGCTCATTCTCATAGCCAGTCTCAGCTTTAGTGAATTGGCAAATTTTGCCCATTGCGCCATATTTCCGCCATATACTAAATCTGCTTTCTTCAATGCCGATTTATCTTCTACATTCTGTGTCGCTGACATGGCAATTACTTTCTGTAGATCTGTAATGGCTGCAGTAAGATCAGCAATAAAATAGTTGTAGGCTTCCTGTTGAGAATCAAAATCCGTAACTCCGTTAGGGTTTGGCTTTTCATATTTGCTGTAAACTACAGGACCGTGGTTGTCTGAAACTCTTGCGGCTGTAATGACTTTCAGAATTTTTTTAACAGCAAATGTTCCTGTAAAATCTACTCCTTTATAGATTTCCTTAGCCGTATTATCAATGATAAGGGAGTAATTGAAAATATCCTGCTGTCTGGCAATAATTCTATTATTCCATCCATCCATCATTGAATAGGTAAGATTATTTACTCCTCCATTAAATGGTGTTGCTGTACTGAACATTCCACTGTACATATCTGCACTAAGGTTAGGATATAGCTGATAATCAGACTGTAATCCTCTTTGCATAGATTTCATCGGATCAACAACCGCAATAAAATCAGCGTAAAAATTTTCAGGACCTCCTGCCTTTTCCTGATTATACTGTTCAAAGTCATTAGTACATCCTGAAGCTGAGAACAATAGTACAGCTCCGAATGCCAATATTTTAATATGATTGATTTTCATTTTCTTAATTGTAAAAGTTAGAAGTTAGCTTTTAATGATAATCCAATAGATCGGGTAACCGGTAATCCGAATGAATCTACCCCAACTCCACCAGGTGTATTTCCTGATACCTGTTCAGGATCAAACGGTGCTTTTTTATAAAAGAAAAATAAGTTGGTTCCTACTAAGCTTACCGTTGCATTTCTCATATATTTAGATTGAATATCGAAAGTATATGAAATGGAAGCCTGGCGTAAACGTATTGTTGTAGCACTGTACAGATAAGCTTCATCAATACCTTTTCCAAACCCTTCTGTTGTTCCTACTGCTTTATAATAATCTTTTGCATTGGTTAAACCAGTATAAGCCTGTCCCGCATTTGGTGTTCCCGGTGCATATACTGCATTTGGAATAGATACCCCTCCTGCATCTCTTGCATCCGCTGTAGACTGACTAACTCCATAGATATCGTTTGCTTTTTCAGTAAGAGACAATACTTTACCTCCGAATTTACCATCAATAAGGAAAGAGATTCCCAGCTTACCAATATTAAAGGAGTTATTGAATCCCATGATAAACTTAGGGTTCGGATTACCCAGATAAGAAGGAGTACCTTCTGCTAATGGGATTCCTTTCTCATTCACTAAAATACGTCCCTGATCATCTCTTTTGAACTTGATTCCGTAAAGATCACCAAAAGATCCTCCTAATTTCAGTTTTGTATATTCACCTCCTCCTGTTAATGAGAAAAGTTGGTTTTCTGATATAGGTAAACTTGGTGGAAACAATTCAACAATTTTGTTTTTGTTGGCAGAAGCATTTAATGTAGTTGTCCATCCAAATTTTTCTGAACTGAATACCTTATAGGATAATGAAGATTCAAAACCTGTATTTCGGATTTTCCCTGCATTAATATAATATGATCCGGGAGCTATCCCTCCGAAATAAGAATCTATTTTTGTTTCTAACAATTGATTACTCGTATTGGAGTTGTAGTAAGTAATATCAAAACTTAATTTGTTACTAAACATCCTTAGCTCTGTTCCAACTTCAAAAGTTTTATTAAATTCAGGTTTCGGAAACAGGTCTTTATACTTAGGATCAGTAATGAATGAACTCTTTGGAAACACAAGTGTTCCGGCGTCTACCCCAAAGGTATATCCTTTATTATATTCAATCATTGCATTGGAAATATTGGTAGGCAACCCTAATCCTACCGTTGCATACGATCCTCTTACTTTCCAGAAACTAATGGCTTCCGGCAGTTTGAAAACAGAAGATAATACAGCATTGGCTCCAACAGATTCATAGTCAAATCCTGTTCTTCCGGTTAAGGCCAAACTGGAATCCCAGTCATTTCTAAAAGTCATGTCTACATAAAACATGTTTTTATAACCTACTGTAGCACTGGCAAAGACAGATTGCACCTGCTTCTTCATATTGGTATAAATATTGTGATATCCATCACCAGGGGATCTTTTTTTACCCCATTCAAGATTACTCACAGTGAAAAGGTTGGGGTTTGTCAGATAAGCATTATCAATCTGTCCTATTTTATTTCTGGTGGTATTGATACTTCCTCCTAACGTAAAATCTAAAGAGAAAGATTCACTTATTTTAGGACTACCGATAAGCAATACGTCCCCGTATGTAGAAGAGTTTTCATATGTATTTTTAAGGATTCTTCCATTAATCCCTTCATTAACAGCCAGCAAAGTAGGTGCTGAAAAAGCAGCAATATCACGCTGACTGTCTGAAATATTCCAGCTATAATTCCCTCTCACTCTTGCCGTTAACCAGGGATTGATCTGGTAAGACAATGAAAGTGCTCCATAGGTATTTTTATTGCTTACAGTAACAGGATTACGGTTTAAAATCCAATAAGGGTTCTGTGTTGGCGGGTTTCCTTTAAAACTTCCATCCGGATTTACTTCCCACCAGTTTTGAGCGGGTAAAAACCTTTCTTTATTTAAATAAGTGTAATTATCAGGACCATACTGATCAAAATCTACTCCTCTTGGCAGCCAATACAAACTTGTCAAGGGAGAAAAAGACGCTCCGGGAGTCTGTCTGTTCTTACTTTCCTGTAATGATCCGATGAAATTGGCATCTAGTGTTAATTTATCATCCAGAAACTTACTTGAATTTCTGAAAGATACATTGTACTGATCAAAATATGACATAGGAACCACTCCTTTGTTGGTGGTGTTCCCGATAGAGAAATAGCTTGTTGATTTTTCATTTCCTGACTGGAATGAAAGACTGTTTACCCATGTAGTTCCTGTCTGCAGAAAATCTTTAAGGTAATCCTTGGAAGCTCCTTTTGCTCCCCAGCTTTCTGTTGACTGTCCCGGCTGTGATCCCGATACAGAAGGGTCATAAGACAGATAACTGTGCTGCAGTTTGGGAAGACTGTATGCTCTGTCAACTGTAAGACTGGAGCTGTAAGTAATTGAGCTTTTCCCTGCACGTCCTTTTTTAGTCGTAATCAGGATAGCCCCGTTACCTCCGGCAGAACCATACAATGCAGAAGCAGAAGCTCCTTTCAGGAAGTTGATGCTTTCAATATCATCAGGATTGATGGAGCTCAGTACATCTCCCGGATCCGGCATATTGGAATACTGTCCGATATCTGCAGATTTTCCTGTTCCGTTGATAATAGGAATACCATCAATCACATACAGTGGCTGTGCACTGTTGACAGACTTATCTCCTCTCATGACCACCCTTACGGAGCTACCTACACCATTGGTTCTGTTGATCTGTACGTTGGAAACTTTTCCATTGATCGAATTTAATAGATTGGGAGTTTTCACTTCTGTAAGCTCATCTCCACCAATCTGCTGACTGGAATACGTCAAAGAGCGGGCCTGCCTTTTTATCCCCAAAGAGGTGACCACGACCTCCTCAATACTGGTTGTCTTCGTAGTGTCGGCCGCTTTTTTCTCCTGTGCATTCGCAGTAAGTGAAAAAACGAACAGAACGGGTATAACTGCTTTTCTCATAAGGTATAGATTCGTTAGATTTAATTGAGAATCAGTGACATTACTTTATTTTTTAATACAAAAAAAATTATTGTTTTTTCAGCAAAATTTTGCCGTTTATGTATTAAATAATTTAAAGTTTTGTTAAGATTTAATTCACATTCACAAATCTAAATTTTGTTGCCAGTCTGATATAATACTATTTTATCATAAAACGATATTATTTTTTCAGCAATCAAATTTAAAAGCAATTAACACCTTAAATATCAACAAAATACAACACTTCCCAAACAATTAAAAAAAGGGGATTTATTCAGGTATTTTGACAAAATAAAAGTAGATTTCCGGACGGAATTACAGGACGCCAGATAAGATATAAAACAGAAAAATGTAAATTTTTAATACGTATTATTCAATCTTTTTAACACCTTTAAACTGCTCTTTAAATTCGGTTGGAGTTGTCTTTTTGATAGACTTAAATACCTTGTTGAAATTGGCAATATTATTAAATCCGGCTTCAAAAGCAATTTCAAAGACCGTAAGATTCTTTTCCATCAACCAGCGCGCAGCATAACTGATTCTGATCTCATTAAGATAATTAACAAAAGTTTTCCCCGTTCTTTTTTTGATAAACCTGTTAAACGTCACATTGCTCATATTCACCAATGATGCTACATTATCCAGCGTTATTTTGTTCTCAAAATTTTTATGAACAAAATCATGAACAACCTTCATTTTATCATTGTCAGCAAAAGATTCAAGCTCAATACTATAAGATGACAAAAGTATTTTATTTTCTGCAACAGCCAGTTCATTCAGAATTTTCATAATTTCTATAAAAGATTCAAAACTGTTCATCTTGGAAAGATTGAGAAACGAATCTTTTAGTTTCTCGGCCGTTTCTGTAGAAAAAAGAATTCCTCTGATGGAGTCTTTCATCAGATTATTGATAGGTTTAAGAATATTTTTCTCCATCAGTGACTGTTGAAAGAAATCCTGATTGAATTGTATAGTGATTTCATGGGTCTTTCTGTTCTTACATCTGTAATTCGCCCAGCAATGTGGTAAATTGGGTCCTACCAGCACCAGTTCTATATTTCCGATCTCTCCGGTATGGTCTCCGATCATTCTTCGGTAGCCTTTCCCTTTATAAATAAAATTGATTTCAATTTCAGGATGATAGTGGTACGGAAAGTCGAATGAAGCTTTAATCCTGTCAAACACGAGAAAACTATCCTCAGGAGATAGTGGAGTTATTTCTCTCAGAATATTTTCTAATTCGCTCATACAGGCTGTTATGAAAAAAGGTTAATACTATTAGGTCACAATACAAATCTTTGTAAAAATGATAAAATAATATCAATGTAAAAACATATTTTGAATTTATTTTATTTCAATTTTATATATCAAACATAAGAAATCATAGGTTCAATAATTTAATACAGCTCAAATCATGCTTTTTTGTATCTTTAAACTAAAGTTAAAGGATGCCGCAACAGCTTATTTTTGAAGATCACTATAAAAGACTCGGACTGGAAGTATTTTCAGAAGAAAATCTGGAGAATTTCAATGGAAATCGGTTCAGTACAGACATTAAAGTATTTTTTATTCCTTCAGGATACGAACTTACGGTAGACTTTACTCATTACAAAACCAAAAAACCTTCACTTTTCTTCCTCACCAACCAACATTTGACCCTCCAAAAAGGCAAAGATGAATCTATTCTTCTTTTCTACAACCGGGATTTTTACTGTATTCAGATCCATGATAAGGAAGTGGCTTGTGACGGTCTCCTTTTTCATAATGTATTTGAGATTCCTTTTGTAGAGCTTGATAATTCAGAAACCTCTCTTATAAAAAGTTTGTTCCGGAATATTCAGGATGAGCTTGAATGGAAAGATTCTTCTGCAGAGGAAATGATCAGAACCTATGTAAAACAGATCATTATCCGGGCTACCCGCAAGTGGAAGAAGCAAAATCTGGATAATGATACACTCAGAATACCAGGCAGTGAACTTGATATTTTCCGGGATTTCAGCAGACATCTGGAAATTCATTTCAGAGAGAAGCATAATGTAGCAGAATATGCTGAGCTGCTTCATATAGCTCCGAAAACTTTAACTCATAAATTTAAAAACTTAAATCTGGACTCTCCCAATCAGTTTATCATCAACAGAATCTTATTAGAAGCAAAAAGGTTACTTTTTTATACAGATAAGCCTGTGAAAGAAATTGCCTACGATCTCGGCTATGAAGATCCGGCTTATTTTAACCGACTTTTCACCAACAAAACTGGCAGTACACCTGCTAATTTCAAAAAAAATTACTCTACGGGAAAAAAGTACAATATTTAAGTCATTTTATCTATTGAATACTCCCCACCGCAGACATACCTTTGTAACATCAAAATCAAACAACATTACTAAATACAAAAACAAACATTATGAGACGTAACGCAACAGCCGTTTGGAACGGTACTATTAAAGAAGGAAAAGGACATTTAACAACACAGAGTACAACGCTAAACCAGACTCAATATTCTTTCAACAGCCGTTTTGCGGATGGTGTAGGTACCAACCCTGAAGAATTACTGGCAGCAGCCCATGCAGGATGCTTCACGATGAAACTGGATGCAGAATTATCTCAGGCAGGTTACAACCCTGAAGAATTAAAAACAACTTCTGTAATTACCCTTGATCCCAATATCGGAAAGATTACAAAATCTGAACTGACTCTTACCGCTAAAGTTCCGGGAATCTCAGAAGAAGAGTTCCAGAAATTTGCGAAAATTGCAGAAGAAGGATGCCCTGTAAGCGCAGCATTCAACTTTGAAATTACATTGAATGCTACTTTGGAAAGCTAAGAATCAAAGCATGCATATCAACATCAATAGGAACGGGCTTTAGCCCGTTTTCTTGTTTAAAAATAATTCCATTGGCTTTAGCCAAAACTTAAAACCCTAATATCTGAAAAAGTTAATCTTTCAAATAAATATACCGAATGGTATATTTTTGTATATTTGCATCATATTTAAACATTTATAATGTCGAAGGCAGAAAAAACGAAACAGCATATTATCGAGAAAACAGCAACCCTTTTTAATACCAAGGGTTATATCTCCACATCGCTGTCCGACATTACCCTGGCAACTGGTCTTACAAAAGGCAGCATCTATGGAAATTTTGAAAACAAAGATGAAGTAGCAATTGAAGTTTACAAATACAATTCCGGATTATTGAGCAAGACACTTAGCCGCTCTTTTGGTGATGAGTATCCAACTTCGGTGGATAAGCTTCATGCTTTTGTAGATTTTTACCGAAAAAACTGGAAGTTTGTTTTTGCAAACGGCGGCTGTCCATTGATGAATGCTGCAACAGAAGCTGATGACTCTTTTCCGGCTTTAAAAACTCAGGTTAAAAGATCTTTTGAACAATGGATGACCAAAATATCAAATGTCATTGCAGAAGGACAAAGTAAAGGGAAAATTGATAAAAAAGTCAATGCCGGGCAATATGCTTCCCTATTCATTATGCTTATTGAGGGCGGAATTCTGCTCTCAAAAACAATGGGTGACCAAAGTTTTCTAAACCACGCTTTAGATAAAGTCAGTCATATGATTGATCATGAACTCAATATTCTTCCATCATAAATAATACCATATGGAAACAAAAAAAGTGGCTATTGTAGGATACAACAGAATTCCTTTTGCCAGAATGAATACTGCTTATTCAGAGCAGGGTAATCAGGATCTTCTTCTTGCTTCTCTCAACGGATTAATAGATCGTTATCATTTGAAAGGAAAACGACTCGGAGAAGTTGCCGGAGGTGCAGTCATAAAACACATTTCTGAAAGCAACCTCATCAGGGAAACCGTGATGAATACCACTCTTGACCCTGCAACACCTGCTTGTGATCTTCAACAGGCATGTGATACAGGAATTGAAGCTGCGATTTATATCGGAAATAAAATTGCCCTGGGCCAGATAGATTGCGGCATTGCCTGCGGTGTGGAAGCGATGAGCAACATTCCATTTGAATCTTCGCCAAGATTAAGAAAAGCACTTCTACAAGCGAATAAAGAAAAATCAGCGTTTGGAAAAATAAAACAACTGCTAAGCCCGAAACTGAAAGACTGGATGCCGATTCCATATAAAGGACAGGAACCTAAAACCGGTCTGGTTATGGGTGAACATACAGAAATTACCGCCAAATATTACAAGATTTCCAGAGAAGAACAGGATGAACTCGCTTTAAAAAGCCACCAGAATATGGCAAAAGCTTATGATGAAGGATTTTTTGATGATATGATTACTCCGGCCTTTGGTTTAGATAAAGATAATAACTTAAGACGCGATAGCAGTATTGAAAAACTCTCACAACTGAAACCCGCTTTTGATAAACAGAACGGAACTTTAACGGCAGGAAATTCAACTCCTTTTACGGATGGTGCTTCCTCAGTTTTGCTGGCCAGTGAAGAATGGGCAAAAGCCAATAACCTTCCTGTTTTAGCCTATATCAGTTTTTCTGAACTCGCGGGAATAGAATATGTGGAAAATAGACAGGATTTACTTCTTGCCCCTGTTTTTGCAGCAGAGAGAATGCTTAAAAAAGCAGGCATGAATTTATCTGATTTTGATTATTACGAAATTCACGAAGCATTTGCCGCACAAGTTTTAGCAACCATAAAAATCTGGGAAAATGAAGAACTCGCGCAAAAATTCGGATTGGAAAAAGCTCTCGGAAAAATAGACAGAAGTAAACTGAATGT
This sequence comes from Chryseobacterium sp. WLY505, assembly GCF_030846215.1. NCBI lineage: Bacteria > Pseudomonadati > Bacteroidota > Flavobacteriia > Flavobacteriales > Weeksellaceae > Chryseobacterium > Chryseobacterium sp. WLY505. Next base: position 329,247 of record NZ_JAVCWI010000005.1, read on the forward strand.
AAAAGGAGGAAGCCTTGCCGCCGCCCATCCTTTTGCAGCAACAGGCGGAAGAATTATCGCAACCCTGGCAAAACTTCTCCATGAAAAAGGAAGTGGAAAAGGATTTATATCCATTTGCGCAGCCCGTGGACAAGGAGTAACCATGATTTTAGAAAGATAATATCATAGCTTAAAATACATTCAAAAGAGCAGATTCTTTTATTATGCAATAAATAATATGATGGAATATTCGTCTGCAGAGAAAGAAAATTGATAATATTGCAGTGGAAAAATTAGCTGATAAAAGAAGTAATTAAAATGAAACATGGATAAACAAGGTTTATCTCATGAAAGTCTAATCTATTTAAAAATAGTAACTACATATGAAGAGAGTTGTCATTACAGGATTAGGTGCTGTGACACCTTTAGGAAATAATGTTGAAGATTTTTGGCAAAACAGTATTAAAGGAGTTAGCGGAGCTGGACTCATTACCCATTTCGATACGGAAAAGTTTAAAGTTCATTTTGCCTGTGAGGTAAAAGGCTTTGATCCTAAAGTATATCTGAATCATAACGAAATCAAGAGAAGTGATTTGTTTACACAATATGCCATGTATGCCTCATCAGAAGCCATTCAGGATTCCGGCCTGGAACTTGAAAAAATGGATCCTTTTGATACAGGAGTGATCTGGGGAACCGGACAGGGCGGAATGTGGACTTTTGAAAAAGAAGTAATGGATTTCGCTGCCGGAGACGGAACGCCCCGTTTCAATCCGTTCTTTGTACCGAAGTTTATTGCCAATATGGCTTCGGGAATGATTTCCATGAAATATGGGCTTCAGGGAATCAATTATACAACGGTTTCTGCGTGTGCTACAGGAAATACAGCATTGATGGATGCCTTCAACTATATCCGCCTTGGAAAAGCCAAAGTAATCATCAGCGGTGGTTCCGAAGCAGCTATTACTCCGGCTTCCATCGGAGGATTCTCTATTATGAAAGCCATGTCTACAAGAAATGATGATTTTGCGACTGCCAGTCGTCCTTATGATGCAGACAGAGACGGATTTGTAATGGGAGAAGGCGCAGGAGCTCTGGTACTTGAAGAATATGAACACGCTGTTGCCAGAGGAGCAAAAATCTATGCAGAATTGGCAGGAGCTGCCATGACGGCAGATGCATACCACATGACAGCACCACATCCTGAAGGAGCTGGAGCCATCAAAGCAATGCAACTTGCCGTGAAAGAAGCAGGAGCCAATATGGAAGATATTGATTATATTAACCCTCATGCTACTTCAACGCCATTAGGAGATATGGTTGAATTAACAGCCATTAATAAAGCATTCAAAGGAAGCAAAAATCTTGATATCAGTGCCACAAAATCCATGACCGGGCACTTATTGGGGGCTGCCGGAGCGGTGGAAGCCATTCTTTCAATCAAGGCTATTCAAAACGGAATTATTCCTCCGACCATCAATCTTCATTCTATTGATGCAAATATTCCTCAGGATATCAATATTGTTTTCGGAGAGGCGAAAGAAAAAAACATCAATTTTGCGTTGAGTAATGCCTTTGGATTCGGAGGACATAATGCAACTGTTGTTTTTAAGAAATTTTCTTAATCTTTAAAACAGATTCTTCCTTAACCAAGAGGAGAAATACCGGAAGATCTTTAATAAAAATATTGACAGTCCCTGTGTTTTTAAAGCACAGGGATTTTTTATGTATGAAAGTTTTTGTAAGTTAGTTCCCCTACAAAATATTTTATGAAGAAACTTTTCTATGCACTATTGATGCTCATTTCAAATTGTATTTATTCTCAGAATAATTTTGAAATTGACCTCCGTTCAGATTCATACATTAATGACAGCCTTATGCTGGGAGCTCCTTCGACGAGAAAAGGATTTGGAGACCTTTATACTTTTAAAATACAGACGAACAACAATATTTCTGATTTTGGAAAAAAGCTCAGGATGGCTCATTCCATTTATTATTTTAAAATTCAAAAGAAAAATATTGTCCATGGTTTTATAGAATACCCCCAACCAGTAGCTTTTGGTTATATGGGAAAGAACGGTAAAGCGGGTTATAGTACAAAAGTATTTTTCTTAGAAGGAGGAAAATATAAAATTGATTTACCCAAAGACTTTAATAATGTAGAACTTAATATAGACTCCCCTACCAACAGAGAATATAAGATTTTACAAAAATCATTGGAACCGTTTTATATAAAATCAAAAAATCCCTATCAAGGTGATAGCTTGATCAATATAGACAAAAAACAGGAATTTTTAGGAGAATACATCAGGAAAAATCCCAATTCGTATGTTGCATTATGGGAAATTGTGAATGATTATACTCTTAACGATTACCATCCTGCTTATTTGGAAAACCTGAATTTATTTTCTGCAAAATTTAAGCAAAACAAATTATACAAAGGTGTTGAATCTCGTTTAAAAGCAGAACAATCTACCTCCATTGGACAGAAAATACCTGATATCTATTTTGACAAGCAGAATAAACTGACTTCCGAAGACTTTAAGAAATATAAATTAACCTTTATTGATTATTGGTCAACAACTTGTGCCCCTTGCATAAAAGGTATGCCTGAAATTGTGAATCTGTATCATGAATATAAAGGTCAAAATGTAAACTTCATTACAATTACAGACGAGCAAAAACCCAATAGAATGGAGGTTGCCAGGAATATTTTAAAGAAAAATAATGCGGATTGGATGAACTTTTTTGATGTAAACAAAGACTTCCAAAAAAAAGTGAATGCTACAAGCTATCCTCTTCATTTCATCATCGATGAAAACGGAAAAATAATTGCCCGAATCAGCAATAGCATTGAAGAAGCAAGAACTATTATTAAAGAATTTCTACAATAATTCTTCAAAAGAAAAAAGCAGTCAAAACTGACTGCTTCAAACATAACGAATTATATACTCCTTATAAAGAGATTGACTTGTAACTATTGAGCATCAGGAATAAAAAAATCCTCGGCATTTTCAGCAATCGGAATATAGAGTCTCTCCCATTCTTTGCTTTTCACCATATCCCAGCTATGACCAGTTCCTTTAAGGTCTTCTGCAAGAAGAACCACTCCCGGTTTAATCATAAAAGTAGAACCATCTGTTACTTTAAATCTTATATTGCCCTTGATGGTAATCACATATTGTCTTCTGGGAGCCGGATGTGCATTTTTTTCCCATTCCTCCGTTTTATTGCTCATCCAGAATGTTGTGGTATTCATATGTTTAAGAGTGGGGATTTTCCCTTTCTCAAAAGTACATGATCCGTCAGGATTGTTGATTAGTCTTATAGCAGGAATAAACTCAGTGGAGGTCTCCGAAGTGACACTTACATTTTTATGGTTTTTGTGTTGTGCATTCATAAATCCTACAGTACTTACTACTAAAACAAGGCTTAAGCCCTTAATGATATTTTTCATTATAAATTTAATTTTTTATTTTTAATTATAAACAGTATCATAAACCAGCATTCTTTCAAAGAATGGTTTATATTTCTGAACCAAAGCAAGATGCTCAGGAAGTTTTCCATAGGCTTCAAGTTCTTCCAGGCTATCGAACTCCATACAAGCATTATAAGTAAATGTGCTATCTAAAACACTTCTCGGGCTGGAAGCTGCCGGTTTTCCGTAACGGAGATTCTTCTGATAAGGAAGCTTTTTAAGGCCTTCAAAAAAATTTTCAAATTCTTTTACCTCAGGCCCGGAAAGGTCTTTTCTAAGCCAGAACAACAAATAATGGAAGTACACTTTTTTCTTTTTTTTAGGATTAAACATGGGTAAAGCAGACGCAAACATATTTCCTGAGATCAGCAGCAAAGCAGAAGCCTGGACTGAGCGGAATAAAAATTTTCTTCTTTCCATTGTTATTTATTTTAATTAAAATCTATTCTGTATTTAAGGACAAACTGCCATTTCCGGTCTGAAACTACGGCATTGTTTGAAGGGTCATTGGTATAAACAGGTCTGTTCTGAGCGTCAAAGGTTAAACGGGAAGACATTCCGTTCATCAGCAGAGATATTCCTGCATCATAGATCACAGCATTATCATGAAGTCCTTTCAGATCTGACAACTGCATTCCTACGGCAGGCTGAAGCTGAAGACTTTTCTTTTCTTTGTCCAGATAAGGCAGGGTTCCTCCCAGTTGTACATAATAGGTATTTCCGGTTCCGATAACAGGCATTGCATTTCCTGCTCCATTCAGACTCGCTTGTGTAACATCTACAGAAGTTGCAGGATTATTGGTACCTACATACCGGATATAATTGGGTCCGTAGTCGTTATGCATCGCCATCCCATAAGCGCTTATTGACGTTCCTTTTTCTTTATTCAGTGGTGCATCATAAAATAAATCTACTGCAAAGCTTTTCATATCATCATTCACTGTATTCTTACCGGAATCCAGATGCCATAATGCATTGTGAATATAATCAAACCCCGCTCCCAGACTCAGTACATTCTTCTTCCCTACATAAGTTCCTGCATTAAAGGGAGTGGAAATATTTTCCTTGTCCAAAAAAGCATATCTGAAATATCCTGAGAAGTCTTTTCCGGGGGAGTTTTTACTAAAGGAAGCGACATTCAGTTTCGGATCAGAAGTTGCCATGGTATAAGGATCAGCCACTACCAGACGGTAATCAAATCTTCCGAGCTGTCCTTTAATATAGGCACTCAATTCCCTTACGGTATAATCTGTTGTTCCCGCATTGGAGGTTGCGTAAGCTGGAAGGTCGTATAACAGCGTATTCAAAGGTCCTGTAGTAAATCTTGAGAGTCCGCGCCATGTAGAACGTCCTGCACCAAAAGCAATTTTATCATTAAAAGCATATTCAGCGTAGGCATCCAGAAGGTCAAAATAATTACTTCCTTTTGCATTGACATTCACGTTGGTAGTTCCTCCCTGCAATACAAACATCAGCTTTTCTGTAGGCTTATAAGTCATTTTTACACGAACTCTTCGAAGTGAAAGGTCAGACAGATCCGATTTTGCTTCGTTATTGACAAGGCTTCCAGGGTTAAGCTGGGTATATCTGGCCCACAATTCTGCATATCCGCTAAAGGAAATATATCTTGAGTGATCTTCATTGAAATAATGAGTCAATCCGGGATTATTAAAATCATTTTTTTTCTGGGCTTCTAATTTCCCCATAAGTCCTAATAAGGAAAACAACGCAATTGCTGTTTTGAAAGAGGTAGTCTTCATATTTTTCTATTCTTATCTTTTGTTGATTTCAACGGGACAAAATTAGATTGCTAAAAGGCCGACAGGTATTAGAAATCTATTAGAAACCTTATAGAAAACTATTAAAAGGGGGAATGTTTTCTGATAAAAGAAAAATATAAAATACCTTTGTACAGTGCTTTGGGAATAAATGAAAGTCAGGCTTTTAAAATCAAAAAAACGTTTGAAAACCAACACCCCTATTCATCGTATTTCTTTATGAAAATTTTAATTGTAGAAGATAATTCACGCGTTTCAAGCCTTTTGAAAAGGGGGCTGGAGAGCCAGCAATATCAGGTTTATATTTCGGAAGATGCAGAAGATGCGATTGTCCTGCTGAATAAAATAACATTTGATCTGGCCATTACGGATATTATGCTCCCGAAAATGAGCGGTATTGATCTGTGCAAACTGATCAAACAGCAATATCCTGACCTTCCCATCATCATGCTTACCGCTCTTGGAACGATTGATGAAAAAATTGAAGGATTTGACGCCGGAGCAGATGACTATATGGTGAAACCTTTTGAGATTAGGGAGCTCTATGTGAGAATCAAAGCTATTCTGCAGAGGAGATCAAATAAAAATAAAGAAGCTTATCTGACCGAACTCGAATATCATGACCTGAAGATCGATAAGAAATTCAACAGAGTTTTCAGAAACGGAGCGGAAATAGAACTTACTCCCAAAGAATTTAAACTCCTGGTATTTCTGGTAAGCAATGCCGAAAGAATTCTTACCCGTGAAGAAATTGCCGAAAATGTATGGGGGAATCATTTCGACACCGGAACCAATTATATTGATGTCTATATTGCTTATTTACGGAAAAAGATTGATAAAAATTTTGATCATAAACTGATTCACACCAAACCCGGAGTAGGATTTATTTTTGCTTCACAATTATGAAAATAGCAACCCGAACAGCACTCATTTATTCCATCCTTACGGCAGGCATCTTATTTTTGTTTGCTTACGTTCTTTATTTTGTTTCTGAAAAAAACAGAGAAGATGAATTCAATGACCGGCTGGGATACAAAGTGATCTGGCGTTCAGAATTTATATTTGATGCCAGAATCAGTGATGAAAAAATCCGTGAACTCCACCAGCGTAACCAAAAACTTCTGAATGAAGCAGACATCAGCGTTTATAACAGCAAAAAAGAGCTTACCTTCACAGATCTTCCTCCTCTCAAAAGCAATGAAAAATATCTGGATAAAATGATCAGATCCGATAAAAACAGAATATTCTGGCAGCGGGGTGATCGTCAGTATATTGCCATTCAACTCTCCTCCAACGGAGAAAAATATTATATCATCGGAAGCGCAGTTGATGTTACGGGAAAAGCCCATATTTCTGAGTTTAAAAAAGATATTATCATCATCTACATCAGCTCCATTGTTATCATTTTTATTATAGGATTTCTTTTTTCCTATTATACGCTTAAGCCTTTAAAGGATATCATTCTCCAGATCCGTGATATTTCAGAGCACAACCTTAATAAACGGCTGGATATTCCCAAGGCAAAAGATGAGATTTATGAACTCACGGAAACTTTTAATTCTACCTTCAACAGGCTTGAAAAATCCTTCAACAATCATAAGCAATTCGTGACCACTATTTCTCATGAATTCCGGACTCCTCTTTCTACCTTAATTGCAGAACTTGAGCTTGCCAAGGAACTTAACGTTACCTTGGAGGACTATAAGCTTTCTATTGACAATGCTCTGCAGGATGCCAATGACGCTTCGGAGTTGTCATCTGCCTTGTTAGATTTTGCCAGAGCCAGCTATGATGTATCACAGATCAGTTTTACCAATCTACGTCTGGATGAGATTTTAGCAGAAGCCAAGCTTGCATTGCTGCAGAAAAATGCCGGCTTCAAAATCGGGATCAATTATATGAGCAATGCCTCAGATGATGATGAAAACAATTATGATTTTTATGGTAATCCTTACCTGCTGCAGGTTGCTTTTTCGAACTTAATAGAGAATGCCTGTAAATATTCGGCAGACAAAAGCTGTCATATTGAGATAGAAACTAAAACAGAACATATAAAAATCCGTTTTGTTGATCATGGCATCGGTATTTCAGAGAAAGATCTTTCAAGAATTTTTGATCTTTTTTACCGCGGTTCCAATAAAAGTTTCGAAAAAGGAAACGGAATAGGTCTTTCCATTGTAAAAAGAATTGTAGAAATACACGAAGGAAAACTGACCATAGATTCTGAAGTGTCAAAAGGAAGTGTATTTATTGTAGAATTCCCCTCCAAAAATTAAAAAGCAGTCAAAAAATGACTGCTTTAATTTTATGCTTTCAACCATTCTGAGGAAGAAAGATAATTCTGATCGGGATAATAAATGAACAGACAGTTTTTCCCTTTAATCGTATTGATTATAGACTGCGTCAGTTCTCTTGGGACGGCAGGGCATCCCCAGCTTCTTCCAATTCTTTTGTGCATCGCAGCAAATGCATCACTTACATAATCCGCACCATGCATTACAATTGCTCTTCTGTATGCAGCATCATTAAAGCCCTTATCCATTCCCAATAATTTCAGAGAGTATCCGTTATCACCCTGATAGGTTGCATCCGTGATATAAAATCCAAGGCTGCTCTGCAGCGAACTTTCCTTATTAGAAAAATTCGTCGCAAATTCTTCACCTGTATTTTTTCCGTGTGCTACTAATGAGTTGAACAGAACTTTTTTGTCTTCAAGGTCAATGATCCAAAGTCTTTTGGTGTTAGAAGACATAGAAAAATCGCAGATAGTCAATAAATGCGAGTCTTGGGTAAGCAATCCTGCTTTTTTTAAATTTTCATAACCAGTTAATGCTTTTGAGAACACTTCATAGTTCAGTTCATGTTCCGGGTCAAAGGCAATAGATTGGTACAGTGCTTCTGATGCAGACACAGCTGTTGTGCTTTTCTCAGATTTCGTTTCAGCTACTTTTTCAGTTTTCTTTGTTGTTACATTCTCACTTTTCGCCGCTACTTTTGGGGAAATGTAGAATGAAGTCGTTACCATGTAAACAAGGCCTAATACACTATAAATTCCTTTCATTCAATACTATATAAATCCAAATTAGTGGGGCAAAATTATAAAAACATAATTACCAAAGGGTTATAACTCTAAAAAGTTTAACGCTATTTAAGAAACTTTAACGTCCTGATTTTGTGAATTAAAGCATTTATTTTTGAGAATCCGGAACAAATTCCAGGCTTACAGAATTCATACAATATCTCAATCCTGTAGGCTTTGGACCATCATCAAAAACGTGTCCCAGATGGGAATCGCATCTTTTGCACAGTACTTCTACTCTATCCATTCCATACGACTGATCTCTTACATAGTACACGCCTTCTTTATCTGCTTCAAAAAAACTTGGCCATCCACAGCTGCTGGAAAATTTTGAGGTGGAACGGAACAGATGATTTCCACACACGGCACAGTAATACTCACCTACCTCATCAAATTCATTATATTTTCCTGTAAAAGCTCTTTCTGTAGCTGCTTCTCTGGCAATGGCGTAGAGGTCCGGAGCAAGGAATTTTTTCCATTCTTCATTGGAAACATTGAGTTTTGTAGTATCTGTTCTGGAATAGTATGGATTGTTTTTTGCTTCTGTATTTTCCATAGGAAGGGTTTTAATAGGTTCGTATTTCTGCGTACATGCCTGCAGAATAATTAATAAGGCTACTGAAATTAAAAATTTCATCGTAAATTTTAATTCTTTAACCACGAATGGTTTCATAACCAAATTTAGTAAATTTGAGAATATGAATGACGAAGCAAAAAGAAAACAACTCAGAAAATATAAAGCATTTGCCACCGGATTATTTGTCCTGATGGCAGTTATTTTCATTGTTACCACTATTTTACAGAAGTCTAATCACTCTCATTGGATTGGCTATGTACGGGCTTTTGCTGAAGCGGCAATGGTGGGTGCGCTTGCGGACTGGTTTGCGGTAACGGCATTGTTCCGTCATCCTCTCGGGCTTCCTATTCCCCATACCAACCTGATTGAGAACAGTAAACAGAGACTTGGAGATAACCTTGGAAATTTTGTAGTGGGTAACTTCCTTTCTCCTCAGAATATACGTCCTTACATCCAAAAGCTTAAAGTTTCCAATTTTGTCGGAGAATGGCTGGGAAAGGAAAAAAGCCAGGAGATTTTGATTAAAAATCTTTCCGATATTGTTCTTGATATTCTTAATAAGCTTGATGATTCTACGGTAAGCCAGTTTATCAGCAAAAAGGTTTCTGAAATGACAGATGATATTAAGCTTAATAAAGTGGTGGGAAACGGAATCGGTTATATTCTGGAAAAAAATGACCATCAGAGAATTATCACCAATCTTTCAAAACAGATCAAAGAATACATCATTGAAAACGATGAAATGATTCAGGAACGGGTAAAAAAAGGCAGTTATTCATTCATTCCATCTTTTGTAGATACTAAAATTGCTGATAAAATTGCTGACGGACTTTCTGATTTTTTCAAGGAAATAGAAGAAGATCCCCAACACGAAGTAAGAGGATTAATTACCCAGAAAATTCATGAATTCTCTGTTGACCTGAAAGAAGATCCAAAGTGGGATGAAGAGTTTATAACCATTAAAAACGGGCTTCTGAAAAATGACAAACTGGACGAATATTCCAATGACATCTGGGTTTCCATCAAAAAAACGCTGATGAAGGAACTTCAGGAGGAAAATTCAGCGTTGAAAAACTATCTTACTAAAAATCTGAATGAGTTTGCCCAGAATTTAAAAACCGATGAAAACCTTCAGAATAAAATTGATCATTGGGTTCGGGTGACGGCTTATAAGTACATCCTGAAAAACACTCATCAATTCGGAAACCTCATCAGTACTACCGTTGGAAACTGGCAGGGAAAAGAACTCAGTGAAAAGCTGGAACTGGAAGTAGGAAAAGACCTGCAGTTTATCCGGGTGAACGGAACGCTGGTCGGCGGGCTGGTAGGTCTGATCATCTACACCATCGCACACTTCTTCATTTAAAAAAACTAAAATCCACGATAACTCAACCATGAAAAAAATTTTCAGTGTCTTCTTTTTCTTTTTCCTCACATTTTTTCTCAGTCAGAAAGTTGAATTAAAGAAAGTAACTGATTCTTCCCAGACTTTTACCGGAGAGATCAACGGAGTACCTATTACCATGGAACTCAACTATTCAGGTATTGTAGACTGTGATCAGTATCAGCATTATGTGGATGGATGGTACTATTATGACAAATACAAAAAGAAAATCCCGCTTACCGGAATATATGACTATTATGGAAGTCTGTCGCTGTATAACTTTGGAGCGAAACAAAAGCAGAATTCGAAACTTTTGAAAGAACAGATCACTTCTCTTCAGAAAGTAGAAAAGACTGATGAAATAGCTCAAAAATTAACACCAAAGGAGACTATTATATTTGATCAATCAACTCTTAAAAATAATCCAATTCCCGGACATTTTTATCTGGATAAAAAAATGCAGCCTGCAAAGTTATTTACTGGCAATGCGATGATCTACCGTCTCAACAATTATCTGTTTTTACCGAATAATAAAAAGATCAACACCTACGATTTCATTAATAAAGCAGGTGGAAATGAACTGATTTCCTATTCTTCAGGAGAAAATGGAAACAGGGTTCTGCTTTATTTTGAGCAAATATCAAATTTTAATGCCTGTGGGCAATGTGGCGCAAGCGACGGAGAAAAAGGCTACAGAGTCCTTTATTTCACCAAAGACTGGAACTATAAAAACTATGAGGAATTCCTGATTGAAAGCTGCTGGGAAAATATCTACGATGTCTCCAAAACAAGATCCAAAGACAGGCAAACGATTCAATATAAAATAGCCAAATCCGAAAGCACTCCCGCCCATACAGTTACCGTAGATTTAAAAAATGCATCTGTAGTAAAGTCAAAATAAAAAAGAGAGTCATCAAAACTCTCTTTCTATTTTTATCTCGGTAATCTGCTTGCTCTTTTCAGAAGTTCCTTGTTGATTTCGTTGATCAGTTCCGGACCTTCATAAATAAATCCTGTATACAGCTGAACCAGCGTAGCTCCTGCATCCAGCTTCTCCATCGCATCTTTAGCAGAGTGGATTCCTCCTACTCCAATAATTGGAAATGCTCTGTTGCTTTTATCAGCAAGGTATTTGATCATTTTGGTACTTCTCTCACGGATAGGTTTTCCGCTTAATCCACCATTTCCGATCTGTTCTAAAACTTCCGGAGAGGTTTTCAAACCTTCTCTGTTCACAGAAGTATTGGACACTACAATACCATCAATCTTTGTTTCTGCAATCAGTTCAATGATTTCATCCAATTGATTGTTATTCAGATCCGGTGCAATTTTCAGTAATATAGGCTTCTGTACAGATTTTGACTGGTTTATTTTTTTCACTTCTGTAATCAGCTCTCTCAGATAGTCTACGTCTTCCAGCTTGGCGTGGCTTCCAACATTCGGGCAGCTTACATTCAGAACAAAGTAATCTACATGAGGATGAAGACCTTCAAAGCAGTCTAAGTAATCCTGAGTATAATTTTCCGGGCTTGTATCTGTATTTTTTCCGATGTTTCCACCGATAATTATTTTTCCTTTGTTGGATTTCAGTTTTTCAATAGCCGCTTGAAGACCGTCATTGTTGAATCCCATTCTGTTGATGATTCCGCCATCTTCAATAAGACGAAATAATCTTTTCTTAGGATTTCCAGCCTGAGCTCTTGGCGTTACCGTTCCGATTTCTACAAATCCGAAACCAAGATCTCCCAATTCGTTAAATAACACTGCATTTTTATCGAAACCGGCAGCCAGTCCTACAGGATTTTTAAATTTCAATCCAAAGACTTCTCTTTCCAGACGTTTGTCTTCAATAGGTTTTGGTAAAAACAGTTTGGTAAGAAATCCAAAATTTTTAAGCATTGAAAATGTAAAATGATGAACTTCTTCAGGATCAAATTTGAAAAGGATTGGACGAATGAGCGATTTGTACATTGAAAAAAAGTTTTACAAAATTACTCATTTTAAAATTAATGTTGGATTGATGTATGATATTTTATCGAAATATCTCATATACAGCATCTATAAGATATAAATATTGGTGAGATCATTTTTTTAAACGCTACGATCGCAAAGAAATATTACCATCCTGAAAACATTTTGGTTCGCAAGGGCGTTTCACTAAGCAAAGTACACGCAATCAGCCTTTGCTGAGCGAAGTGTCCTTGCGATCGGAAATAAAAGTTATTTATAAATAACTTTGCGAACATTGCGTTAAAACAATAGGTACAATCTGTGTACGCTGAAATGAGTGAGATTTTTAACGCTACCATCGCAAAGAAAG
>NZ_JAVCWI010000006.1:0-257790 GCF_030846215.1 Chryseobacterium sp. WLY505
AAGGAAACTGTCTGGATAATGCAGTAATAGAAAACTTCTTTGGAACTTTAAAATCTGAAATGTTCTATACTAAGAAATTTAAATCCATTGATGAGCTCAAAAAAGAAATAAAGAAGTATATCAATTATTACAATAACGACAGGATAAGACTTAATCTAAAAGGAAAGAGTCCGGTACAGTACCGAACTCTTTCATATAATAATATTGTTTAATTTTGTCTAAACTTTTGGGTGCAGTCTACATTGCTGAAAGGGATTTGTTATGTATAAAAACTGAGATTACATATAAGCTTCAATCGGCTCACAAGTACATACTAAGTTTCTGTCTCCGTACGCTTCATCTACTCTTGATACAGAAGCGAAGAATTTGTGGTCTCTTACCCATTCTAATGGATAAGCTGCCTTTTCTCTGCTGTATGGTTTATCCCATGAATCAGAGATTACCAATTGTTCTGTGTGAGGAGCATTTTTCAATACGTTGTTGGCAGCATCTGCTTCACCGTTGGCAATTTCATCTATTTCTTTTTTGATAGAGATCAATGCTTCAGCAAAACGATCAATTTCAGACTTGCTTTCAGATTCTGTAGGCTCAATCATTAGTGTACCTGCAACCGGGAAAGAAACGGTAGGAGCATGGAAACCATAATCCATTAATCTCTTTGCCACATCAGCCACTTCAATTCCTAAAGATTTGAACTGACGGAAATCTACGATACATTCGTGCGCTACTCTTCCGTTTTCGTTGGAATATAAAATCGGGAAATGCTCTGCTAAAATTTCTTTCAGGTAGTTAGCATTCATGATAGCATGTCCTGTAGCCTTTTTAAGACCTTCTGTTCCTAACATTTTGATGTAAGAATAAGAAATGTTAAGGATCAATCCTGAACCGTAAGGTGCAGCAGAAATACCTTCGATAGCTTCTTTAGAACCGATTCTGATGTTCGCGTTAGAAGGAAGGAAAGGTACCAGGTGTTTAGCAACACAGATCGGACCAACTCCAGGACCTCCACCTCCGTGAGGAATTGCGAAAGTTTTGTGAAGGTTAAGGTGGCAAACGTCAGCTCCGATGTTTCCAGGACTTGTAAATCCTACCTGAGCGTTCATGTTTGCACCATCCATATATACTTGTCCTCCGTGCTCGTGGATAAGGTTGGTAATTTCTTTAATGTTGGCATCAAAGAAACCGTAAGTAGAAGGGTAAGTGATCATTACAGCTGATAAGTTTGCTGAATGAAGTTCTGTTTTAGCTTTAAGATCTTCGAAGTCGATTTCCCCGTTTTCAAGGTTTTTCACCACTACGATTTTCATTCCTGCCATTGCAGCAGAAGCCGGGTTGGTTCCGTGTGCAGACTGAGGGATCAATACTACATTTCTGTGGTGGTCTCCTCTTGAAATGTGATATTCTCTGATCACCATTAATCCTGCATATTCTCCCTGAGCTCCTGAGTTTGGCTGAAGAGAAGTTCCTGCAAAACCTGTAATTTCTGCTAAGTCTTTCTCCAGTTCACGGATCATTTCCTGATATCCTTCCGCCTGGTTCACAGGTACGAATGGATGAACTGCTCCCCAGTTTTCCCATGAAAGTGGTAACATTTGAGTCGCTGCGTTCAGTTTCATGGTACAAGATCCTAAAGAAATCATTGAGTGAGTCAATGATAAGTCTTTTCTCTCAAGACGCTTGATGTAACGCATCAATTCTGTTTCCGTATGGTATTTGTTGAATACTGATTCTGTAAGAATTTCGTCTTTTCTTAAATTCTCTTCCGGAATGCTGTATCCTTCTTTGATTTCTAATTTGAAAGTCTGCTTGTCTTTAAACTGAGCGAAAGAAGCCATCAGGTAGTTTAATTTCTCTAATGTTGTGCTTTCGTTGATCGCAATGCTTACTACTCCTTCTGTGAAATAGTTTAAGTTTAATCTGTGATCAAGCATCAGTCTTACCAATCTTGCTTTCTCATCTTCAGCCATAGTAATTTTCACCGTATCGAAGATTGGCTCTTCTACTACCTGATATCCTAATGCCTTAAGACCGTTTTTCAAAGCATTTGCTTTAAAGTGAATCTGATCAGCGATATAGTTTAATCCTTTTGGTCCGTGGTAAACAGCATACATACCCGCCATTACTGCCAAAAGAACCTGAGCGGTACAGATGTTTGAAGTAGCTTTCTCTCTTTTGATGTGCTGCTCTCTTGTCTGTAATGCCATTCTTAAAGCACGTCTTCCGTACATATCCTGAGAAACCCCAATGATTCTTCCCGGAATATCTCTTTTATAATCTTCTCTACAAGCAAAGAAAGCTGCGTGAGGACCTCCATATCCTAATGGAATACCGAATCTCTGTGTAGTTCCTACCGCACAGTCAGCACCCATTTCTGCAGGAGACTTTAGCTTAACCAAAGCCATCGGGTCACAAGCAACCGCTACCTGAAGGTCAAGTTTTTTATATTCTACGATATCTTCTGTATAGTCTAAAACGATTCCGTTTTTACCAGGATACTGTAATAAAATACCGTAATAAGAAGCATCAAACTGGTGCGTTTTATGATCTCCTACTACGATTTCAATTTCTAATCCTTCAGCTTTTGTTTTTAATACAGAAACTGTTTGAGGAAGTACAAGGTCAGAAATGAAGAACTTATTAGCTCCTGCTTTTTTCTGGTCTTTAGATCTGTTGTTGAAGAACATGTGCATTGCTTCAGCAGCAGCAGTAGATTCATCCAATAAAGATGCGTTGGCTAATGCAAAACCAGTAAGATCACATACGACAGTCTGGAAATTAAGAAGAGCTTCAAGTCTTCCCTGTGCAATTTCTGCCTGATATGGAGTATATGCCGTATACCAGCTAGGGTTTTCAAAAATATTTCTCTGGATTGCTGAAGGTAAAAGTGTATTGTGGTATCCAAATCCGATATAACTTGTATAATCAGTATTTTTAGATGCCAATTCTTTTGAGTGGTTCAACATTTCGTATTCAGAAAGTGGTTCCGAGATCTCAAGATCTTTCTCTAAACGGATAGAAGAAGGGATGGTTTGAGAAATTAACTCTTCAATACTAGAAACGCCAAGTTTCTCCAACATCGCCTGTTTATCGGCTTCATTAAGGGAAATGTGACGGCTCACAAACTGTTCTGTATTCATTTTTATTTATTAGATTTTGTTTGTAAAAAGATGGGTAAAATTACAATTTTTTGGACGATTGTACAAGAGGGGATCCCATGCGATAATTCACAAAAATATTTGTGACTTTTCTCACAATTTGTTTTTCACAACCATCATATAAAGTTCAGATTAGTTTCAACAATAATATTCATTATTCTATACATAATACACAATAAAAACATCAATTATCTCACAATTAAACACTCTCTATTTTATCAAAGTGAAATAAATTATTCAACAACATCTGTTCTAGTGATTAAACTTATCTTGTAAAAAGTCTGTAAATTTTAATTTTATTCAAAAAACAAACTTTAGCTGCATTGATGGTGAATATAAGAAGTGATGAGAGCGCCAATCCAGCTCTTTTATTTCTTTATGTAAAGGACTTTTCCCGTTATACATCAGGTTTTAAGAATTTTATGAAATTTTATTAATTATATTTATTCTAAATTAATATATTTGCAGCATGAATATGATTGTCCCATTTAAAGTTCCGCCATTGGCTCCTTACTCATTCAATAACGAAGAGATGTTCTGTGAAAAGAAATCTTGTTGTAAAAAATTCAAAAAAGGGAAAAGATGTAAAAAATGCCCGGGAAGAAAGAAAATGGCATAAACTAGCTGAAATTTTTGATCAGTACATAAATAGCAATCGCTAAAATAATAACTCCCCAGATAAGCATCATAATTTTAGGCTGACCGGATTTGTTAATTCTTGTACTGGGCTGTGGCTTAAACATTTCTTCCACCGAGTTTTTGAACTTTTCAGAATCGTTCTCAAAAACTTCTGTAATGGTAATTCCCTGAACAACCGTTTTGTGCAAAAGAGAATTCGTCGCATGAAGCAAAAGCTGGAATTTCCCGTCTTTAAATTCTGTGATCTTAAAGATCCTTTCTCCATACGGCTTTTCCAATCCGAAAGGCAATACCTTTACTACATCAGCATTGCTCGTCTGCCAGTTGATGATAATCTCCTCTCCTTTTTTCGCATGAATTTTATTCGCTGTAAAAGTTTTGATGGCTGGCGGAATATTATATCTGAAACTTTTCTGATGATTTTCCAGATTCTGATCATAAGTACGTCTGAGTGCACGATCACTCAAGGTTTCATAAGCCTCCTGAATCTCACGGAAACGGTCTGCAAAAAAATCGTCATTGTCATTTTTATCGGGATGATATTTTAAAGACAGTTTTCGATAGGCTTTTTTGACGTCTTCTTCCGAAGCATCCTGTGATATACCGAGAAAATAGTAGTAATCTTTCATTGAGCAATACAAAAATAAGGATTTATTTTTCTTTGTGTTGGATGTTTACAGTAATTTTTTGTTGAAAGTATGGATCAGAAAGTCATTGCGAGCCGAAGGTGAAGCAATCTCAATACGCTTATTCTCTGATGATTGGAAAACGCAAAGACGCTAAGTCTTTTTACAGCAAGCTGTATATTTTTAAGACGCAAAGATTTTATCTCCGATAAAATTGCACTTCTCAACAAATACTGCGAATTGAATGAGTTCAGCAGTCCTTTTGTCATTCCGGACATAGCAAAGAATCTCTACTTCATATTAACAGTATTTCCCGCAGATCTCGCAGATTACGCAGATCATTGAGTAGTAACTTCAATCATAAGAACTAAACGGTAATAGCCCAACCAGTATTTATTTACGGGAAATCCAATCCTTAGTGGGAGCAATCCAATCGTTGAGGGCTTTAAACAGAAAACCGTGATGTAAACCTGTATTAAGTTCAATTTCCTTAAAATCTTTAATATCAGATCTGATCAACCTTTGTTCCTTCGATAACGGCACATGTCCGTCATCCGATTTCTCCGTAATGGAAAGTATTCTTCCATACAATCTGAAGTTTTTATCCTTTTCCAAAGAATCATCTTTGAAGCTGGCTCCAATGAAGACAAACTTCAATTGCGGTTTTTTTTCATAATAAGATACATATTGTGCAATATAACCTCCCTGAGAAGTTCCTACCACTGTTATTCTTCCAGCTGGAATTCCTTTTTTCAGGAGACTATCAATCTGCTTCTTTACCTTCTCAGCATACACCGATGGATCTGTACCCGCTTTTCTTTTCTCAGAAATAACAACTGTATTTTGACCTCTGAGTTTGTTGAGTATTGTTTCATATTCTGCAACACCATATTTCGGATGTTTTTCCTCAAAAGAATGGTCTTCCAAAAATTTATTATGTAAAAAGATAATATATTGTTTTTGTTGTGACTTTTGGCCAAACAATATGATCGAAAAAAATGAAAGTATGACAATAAAAACATTTCTAAACCTCATCATAACCTGAAATAGCTTTTAATTAGAACGAAACAAATATAGTATTAAAAACCCTTTACTGGGACTATTTTATATAAAAATTCCGGCGCGGGAAGCTTTGCTTCCCGCGCCGGAATGTAACAATTTCAATTTAGTCCTGTATGGATTATGCTTCACACATATTATCCTTTTTGCAGCATCTTGAATGGAATTCTTTTTTGAATTTCCCTTTCAGTTCCTGATAGTCTTCCTCATTCATTTCTCTGATCTTATCTGCAAGTCCGAAAGGTGACTTTTCTTTAATTCCATACTCATCAAAAATACCTTTGATAAATCTTTTTCTTTGTATTGCTTTTTTAGCGATTAAGGCTACACCTACAACGGCTAATGCTCCCAGAGCTCCTTTTAATGCTGAATTTTTCATTTTTCAAAATTTTAAATTTTACTACTTCTTGTTTTTTATAGAGACGAATGAATTTTAATTTTACTTTACTACTTCTTTAAAAATTTCAAATTATTCGTTGTTTCTGTTGAAGAATCCACCGGAGCATTTGTTTCTCCAGACTTCTTTAAATTTCTCTCTTTCCTCAGGAGATAAACCTGCCATTTTCTCTCTCATCTTTCTTTCCTTGAAATCTCTCATTCCTTTACCGAAATGGAAACCTCCGAAAAGAATTTTGCTTAGGATCAATATTCCCATGGCCTGCCAGAAAGTAATGGTTTTAGCTCCTAAAATCTCCGGAAGAAGACAGTTCCAAAGCATCATGACAATCCATGTAACGGCAGCTAAAATTAATGGCGGGCATAGCAATAAAAAAATCCAACCCTTTTTGTGTTTATGATTCATAATTTCTTTTTCTAACTTTTTAAATCTTCGTATAACTTTCTCAATCTGTTTCTCAAGTGCTTCACAGCATAGTTTTTTCTACTGATGATGGTTTTGATGTTTTCTCCCTGCTCATCGGCGATCTCCTGGAGGGTTTTGTCGTTCAGTTCATTTTCTACGTAGACCAGCCTTTGTTTTTCGGGAAGTTCATCAAGCGCTTCAAACAGTTTTTTCCAGATCTCATCCTGAAACATCTTCACTTCAGGACCGGCACTTTCATCCATCAAAAGAATATCCTTGATAGAAAAACTGCCGTCTTCATCTTCATATACGAAATCTTCAAGATTTTCTGTTTTCTTTTTCCGGTAACGGTCTGTAATTTTATTTGCCGTCACCCTGTACAGCCAGCCTCCAACGTTTACGATCTCAGAAAGATTCGTAAGGCTACTGAACTGATACCACACTTCCTGCAGAATATCTTCCGCATCCTCCGTGTTTTTCACTTTCGGACGAATATAGGACATCAGCTTCCCTCCGTAGTTGGAAACGGTCTGTGAGATGATGCTTTCTTTCTCCTTCTGTGGCATTGTTATTTTTTCGACAACCTCCATATGGTTATGACGGCTGAACTTTTGGTTTTACTTTAATAAATTTAAAATATTTTTCTTAGAATTCAGTTTTTCTTTTATCCATCGTGTTTTTATTTCATAAATTTTAAACAACTTAGGCATACATTATTTTTCAGAAGCTTTTTCCCGCTATCCGCTCATACTCCTCACGCCCCACTATCCCAAGCTATTTCCCTCCGGCTCTCCCATTCATGTTCCGGGGTAACCGCTGCTATCGGGGCTAGGGGTATCAATGATGAATGATGAATGATGAATGATGAATGATAAAATAATGTTCTTTTTTTGTTGGAAAGCGCAAAGGCTCAAGAATATTTCGGCTTCGTTCAATATATGATTTTCAGTAAGCGACCGATTACTATTTTTCTCGCAGATCATACAGATTACGCAGATTTTTTTCATAACCATCTGCTTCATTTGCAAAATCAGCGAGAGAATTTAAAATATACACTGACCAATTTTATCATAGATAAAATCCCTGCGCCTTAAAATGTACAGCTTGTTGTAAAAAACTTAGTGCCTTTGCGTTTTTCCAACCATCAAAGTATAAGCATATTGAGATTGCTTCGCTTTGCTCGCAATGACATTAGCCATAAAAAAACGGAAGACCTAAGCCCTCCGTTCAAATGCTATTTGATTAATAGTTTATTTATTAAAATTTTCTGCAAAGAATCCTAACATTGATTTATAAAGCTCAATTCTGTTCGGTTCTTTACCAAATCCATGTCCTTCATCATATTTTACCAGATAAGGTACTTCAAATCCTTTGGCACGCATCGCTTTTACAATCTGATCAGATTCATTGATGTTAACCCTTGGGTCGTTAGCTCCCTGTACTACAAATAATGGTTTTTTAATCTTATCAATCTGGAATACCGGGGAAACTTCTTTAGCAATTTTGGCTTCTTCAGGATTATCAAGATCATACCAGATTTGTTTTACCATTTCTTTGTAGGGCTTCCAGTATTCCGGGAAAGAATCAAAGAAAGTAAAGATGTTGGATACTCCTACATAGTCTACTCCACAAGCATATAAATCAGGAGTTTTGATCAGCCCCATCAATGTTGCATATCCACCATGACTTCCTCCGTAGATCGCAACTTTATCCTTGTCTACCCATCCTTGCTCAATGGCATATTTTACACCATCTTCCACATCATCCATTGCTTTTCTTCCGATCTGCTTGTAACCCGCTTTCTGGAATGATTTTCCATATCCACCGGAAATTCTGAAGTTCACCTGAAGCGTAGCATATCCACGGCTTGCAAACAGCTGTGTTTCCGGATTGAATCCCCAACTGTCTCGGATTCCCTGAGGTCCGCCGTGAGGGTTGACAATCAAAGGAACTTTTTTACCTTCCAATGCTGCTTTAGGCAGGGTAATATACCCATGGATTGTCAGCCCGTCTCTGCTTTTGAATTCAATAGGTCTCATTTCAGCCATATCTTCTTCCTTCAGCTGAGGCATCAGGTTGTAAAGAAGTTTGGTTTGTTTGGTTTTGGTATCGTATTCATAATAGGTTCCGTAGAGCTTATCGCTTCCTACCACAATCAGAAGTTTATCATTATTATCATCAGAAGAAGCAATTCCAAATTCCTTATCTCCAAACTGAGATTTTAATTGGTCATGTATTTCTTTATAAAATTTGCTTACCGGAACAGTTTCTCCTTTAGTTCCTTCATAACTGATATAGTCAAGCTCATAGTTTCTGTTTTTACCGGCAGTGCTTATTGAGCTTACATCATATACCGGATTGGAATAAATTTCTTTAATCACCGCATTCTTCTTCAGATCATACAGTACAATTCTCGCTTTATCACTATCCAGATTGGTTACTACATAGGCTTCGTCTTTATTTTTAGAATTTTCATTAAATTCTATAATACTGAAGGTATCAGACCAGTCTGCAGATTTGATAAGATTGAATTTTCCGGTCTGCAGATCTTTATAATAGGTTTTTGTGGTTAATCCGTTTTCAAGGACGCTATAACCTCTCAGATTTCCGTCTTTATCAAAAAGATAATCGTCGATAGGGCTGTTGACATCTTTATTTTCATACAGCTGGGTCATTTCCCCGGTAACGAAATTGATTTTAAAAGGTTCAAAGATCTGCTTGTTGTTTTTATTCATGGTAACCACAACGAAATCAGTATCTTTTATAGGTATAATTGCCTGTACTTTTACTCCGTCAAATGGGGTCAAATCCTTCTGATTTCCTCCATCAATGTCTGTCGCATACAAATGAATATTTTCATTTCCTCCTCTATCCTGAGTATAGAAAAGACGTTTTTTGTTCAGCCATCCATATGCTCTTACCAAATCATCTTTTTCTACAATAGCTCTGGTAATTTTTCCTGTACCAAGATCTTTTACATAGACATGATTTTTTTTCTCCTGGTCTTTCTCTTTATAAGAAAGATATTTTCCGTCAGGGGAGATTTTAAAGGTTGAGGCTTTTGGTCTTGCAAAATAATCTTCAACTTTGTATTTAAAGTTTCCTTTATCGTAAGAAATCAGCTTTTCAAGGTTAGCTTTGGAAGATGGTAAAGTAGGATCTCCCGGCAGTTTGGCAGTAGAGTTCTGTGCGTTGGTCATAATGGTGGATAGTACAATAAGCGCTGTACCGAAAATGTTGTGATTTAGGTTCATAACTTCTGTTTTAAAGGTTAAAGTTATAGAAAGCACTCATTTTTAAACAATAAAAAACAAATGCATTTTATACAATAAGACACAATACACCTGCAAAATGTTACAATTTCATATCATTTAATTAAAAAAATCTCAATTACATAAAAAAGACAGCCCTTACAGACTGTCTTTTTAGTGTAAATAAATTCCGAAATACCAGGTCCAGACGATCAGAATCATCTGCATGGGAATCCTTTGGGTGTAAAGGTATTTCATTCCCGGCCCTGTGTAATCGGCTTTAAAAATATTAATCTTTTTCCTGGAAGAATTGACATTGGCTATAAAAACCACTATATAGAAAATGATCAGTAAAATCGCTGTCATTTCACGAATTGAAGGAATCATCAATCCAATTCCTGCTGCAATTTCCAGAACTCCCGTAAAATATACCCAAAACATTCTGGCAGGGATAAAATCAGGAATCATCATCGCCATTCCCTTTTGAAATTTAAAATGGGAGAAACCTGTAAATATGATGAAAACAGCCATCCCTAAATTCCCTGAAAATATAAAATCCGGCTTTCCCTGAAACAAAAAAGTTCCCAGCAAAGCCAGAATAAAAGTTGCGAAAAGTATTACAAGTAATTTCATTTTTTAGATAGTAGATTTTAGGTGGCAGGTAGCAGGTATTAGTATTCAGGATAAAATAACAACTTTAAACTTTAAACCTTGAACCTTGAACTTTAAACGTTGAATTTCTTTACACTGAACCGAGGCTCACTCCTTCGGCAAGACTTTTCACAACCATCAGTCCTTTTGTAAAGCCTGTATTCATGTGATCCTGCCATTGTTTTTCTACCTGAACTTCGGCATGAAGTTTTGTTTTTCCTTCAAAGTCTATCAGAAAGTATTTCTCAAAACTCCCGTTCCATTCCATGACCTCTTTGCTCTGAGTGTCTTCATTTCCCTCTTTATCCACCATTCCCAGATGTTTAAATACAATCTGATTGGGCTCGTCCATACTGTCTATGGTTGAGACCATTCCTTCTCCCTGAGCATTCAGGAAATAGGTTTTCCCTCCTACTTTCCAGTCGGACTTCATAACAGATCCTGCACCGAAATACTTCGTCCATTCGCTGTACGTTGCAGGATTCCAAAGGATGTCCCATACTTTCTGCATCGGCGCATCAATTACTGTTTCGTATGATAAGGTTTCCATTTTTTATTTTTTTAGGGTGGTCATTGCGGGCAAAGCGAAGCCATCTCAGAGCTCGCAGATTTTTTTTAATTCTAACTCAATTATTTACAGCTGATTTTCGGAAAGATGCTTGACGAGTGACATCGCTTTTGGAAATTTCTCTTCAAAAAATTCTTTAAATTCTGCCGGAGTCTGAACTTCTGTTTTCAGTAAAGTTCCTTCTTCGTTCTCCTCAAGAAAGTAAGCCTCCGTAGCTTCTCCCCAATCCTGAGGGACTTCGATACCTTCATAGATTTCTCCAAGGTGCAAAAATTTTATTTCCTCATTGGGAATCACTTTTTCTACCCTGCTGTACATCCCGTTGTTTTTGGGATCAAGAAATTTAACGATATTATTTTCTTCAAGCGTTCCTTCATAAAAAGAACCTTCTGTAAATGCTGTTGTCCATTGCCTGTAGGTAATGTCTCCCCAAAGGACACTCCATACTTTTTCAGGTTCAGCATTGATCTCTATTTCGTATGATAATTTTTCCATATATTTTTTAAGGTATTAGGTGGTGGATAATAGGTTACAGGTGACTGTGTTGGTGAGTGAGTTTGAGAGTCAGAGAGTAAGAGTGTTATTTTGTGACAGCTTCTAGCTTCTAGCTTCTAGCTTCTAGCCTCTGGCTTCTAGCTTCTCATTCTATCCTCCGACAAAATCACCTCCGTTTATGTGAATGATTTCTCCGGTGATATAACTTGAATCTTTTGAAGCGAGAAAAACATAGGCAGGTGCTACTTCTGATGGCTGTCCCGCCCTTTTCAGCGGAGTATCTTTTCCAAATGTGGAGAGATCATCAAAAGCTTCTTTCACCAGTGGAGTCCATATAGGCCCCGGAGCAATTCCATTCACCAGAATTTTTTTTTCTGCGAGATTATCCGCCAAAGAACGGATAAAAGACAAAACAGCTCCTTTTGTCGCCGCATAATCTATTAAGTGATCGCTTCCACGGTATGCTGTGACGGAGGTTGTACAGATAATCCGGCCACCTTTGGGTATCATCGGAAGAAAATTTCTGGTGAATGAAATCATGGAAATGATATTGGTATCAAACGTTTCCTGAATCTGTTCATCAGAGATTTTTTCCAGATTATTTTTTGAGGTATGAATTCCAGCATTGTTAACCAGAATATCAAGGTTCTTCCACTCTGTTTTAATCTTGTCTGCACACTTGGTTCTGAATGCTTTCCGGGTAAGATCTCCTTTGATGAGAAGACACTTCTGCCCTTCTTTTTCCACCAGTTTTTTGGTTTCTTTAGCATCATCGTCACTTTCTTTATAAATAATGGCGACATCTGCTCCTTCTCTGGCAAAATGAACAGCTACAGCCTGTCCTATGCCGCTGTCTCCTCCGGAAATAACCGCTTTTTTACCCTGCAGTTTTCGACTTCCCTGATAATCGTTCCGGATAATTTCCGGAAACAGCCCTTCTTTAGGGACTTTTGACTTAGATTTTGATTTGTTCTGCGTTTTCATAAGCAAATCTTTTCTCTAAAGTACATCAAACAATACGCCGAAAAGTTTAAGAGTTGTATGCATCTTCCAGATCCCGGATGATAATTTTCTGCATTTTCATCATCGCCTGTACCACCTGATAAGCTTTCTCCTGATTAGAATCATTCATTAACTGGATAAGTCTTTTAGGAACAATCTGCCAGCTCAATCCGTATTTATCTTTCAGCCAGCCGCACATGCTTTCTCTGCCGCCATCAGCAGTGAGTGTATTCCAGTATTTGTCGGTTTGTCCCTGGTCGTCTGTCATTACCACCAATGATATTCCTTCATTGAAGTCAAACTGGTGGTCATAGGAATTATCCATACAGAATAAGCTGTAATTATCGATTGTAAAATGACCATGCTGAACATTTTCTGCCGGTTCCGGGTGGTCATGCCCTTCGCTCCCTGCTCCGTAGGTTAATATATTTCCTATGCTTGAATTGGGAAAAGTTTTCGTGTAAAGTTCCATTGCTTCTTTGGCTTTGCCGTTGTTCGCATGGATAAACATCAAAGTAGGAATTATTTTCTGATCAGTTGCTTTTTCTCCCAGAAACAATTGCCATGTTACACCATATTTATCCTGAACCCATCCGTATTTCGGACTCCATGAGTAAGATCCCAGTTCCATCAAAGCGATTCCTCCATCCAGTAACTGATCCCAGTATTTTTGAACTTCATCTTCTGTTTCACAGATGACCATGAAAGAGATAGAAGCATTTTTTTTGAATTGAGGGCCTCCATTCAGAAGCATGATTCTTTGTCCAAACAAATCAATATTCATTACAACAGGAGTATCTGCTGTGATTTCGCCTCCAAAAACTTTACAATAAAATTCTGCAGACTGCTTGGCGTCTCCATCATACCAGAGACATGGGAAAATATCGTTATTCATAATTTTAAATTTTAACAGGGGTACTATATTTTTTATTCTCTGTACAACAGCAAAAAGTTTTATGTCTTTGCATTTAAACAACATTCTTTCGTTTTTAACGCAATGACACTGCAAATTTTTCAGTCGTATATTTATTATGCTTCTTTAAAGCAGACCTGATTTTCTTTCATGTAATTCTTCAGTTTCATCATTGCATTTTTACCGAAACCATGCAGCTGCATGATTTCTTTTTCGGAATAATCTGAAAGTTTTTCCAAAGAATTTATTTTTTCTTTTTCTAAGGCTCTTCTTGCGGGTATTGCAATAACTCCGTGAAGGAATTGCTCTGCAGAGTCATAATTAAAAGCATACATAGAGCTTAAACTCTTTGACATGATAACTAGATTGATCATGGCTACAAAAAATATTGTTAATGATTCTCAACATATTTGTGGAAGTTGTTGAGAATAGCATACCAGCCATCCCGCTGCATTTCCACAGAATTTTGTTTTTCCGGATCGAAAACTTCAATCACTTTCGTTGTATTTTCATCTATTTTATCGAAAACAACTTCTACTTTTCGTCCGTCCTCCATGTGATATTTAATGACCTCATGAGGAATAATCTCATCATATACGCCTTCAAAATCAAATCCGAAGCTTTTGTCTTTTGCTTCCATTCTGTTTTTGAATTTGCCTCCTACTACAAGGTTATTTTCAGAACTAGGACAATGCCAGGTTTCATGGGCGAAATTCCATTTCGTAATGTGTTTGGGTTCATTGAAATAATTCCAAACCTTTTCCACTGGTGCTAAAATTGTAATATCGATTTTAATTGGATCCATAGTTCTATATTTTTAAAAGTTAAATAAAGAGCTGCCCAAAAATGAGCATCTCTTTATTATCATTAGTTAAATATAAGATTATTTTGCATATTCTTCATTATAGTTCACCATCCAATGAACACCGTACTTATCCTGGAAACATCCGAAATAGTCTCCCCAGAACTGATCTTCAATAGGCATTTCTACATTTCCGCCATCAGAAAGTTCCTTAAAAATTCTGTCTGCTTCACTTTTGGAGTCTGGGAAAATAGATACATAATTATTATTTCCTACGGTAAGAGTCTGCCCGAATGCCGGTACAATATCAGATGCCATTAAAAGGTCTCCTCCCACAGGTAAAGCAATGTGCATTACTCTGTTTTTTTCTTCTTCTGAAAGGTTTTCGGTACCGGGAGCATTACCCATTTTATGAATTCCACCAACGAATTCACCACCGAAAACAGTTTTGTAAAAATTGAACGCTTCTTCTGCTGTTCCATCAAAATTCAGGTATGGATTTAATTTAGCCATGATTTTAAATTTTAAAGTTATTATTATAAGATATAGTTTCTACTGTTGATCCATTAAGGATTAATTAATTTACTATGAATAAAAAATGCTTAATGGTTTAAAAATTTCTCTACTTCCCTGACGGTAAAGTCTATGAGATTAGTATCCATACTTCCGTCAAAGTCCGGCATCATATAAGTGCCATGAGTGGCAGGAAGGATCATTAATCGTGAACCTTTCACCAAACGCCACATTGCTGCTGTATGTTCCGGCTTCATCACATCCTGATCTCCACTGATGAATAAGGTGGGAGATTTTATAGACGCCAGCACCTCATCATCCCAGTCTTGAAATGTCTGCATCCTTGTACAGTCTTTCTCAAAAAGGTTTTCAAGCTTTGAAAAATCAGGATTGAGGCTTAAAAAATTAATTTTGAAAGGTTCCGGCATTGATTCAAAAGTGGCCTCTTGCATTCCTTCAAAAAAACCATCTATCATTCCGCTTCTTTTGTAGAAAGCTGAAGCAACAACCAGTTTTTCAACAATTTCCGGATGACGACGCCCAACCTGCATTACGGTACTTCCTCCGTTGCTGAATCCCCAGAATGAAGCTTTTCTGATAGTAAGTGCTGCTAAAAGTCCTGCAACATCGTCTGCATCCTGTTCAAAGGTTTCAGGAATATCGCGGTGCTCACTTCTGCCATGATTTTGCAAATCAATTCCTATCAATTGAAATTGATCACCCAGTCTTGCAATGACTTCTTTAAAATCATAGAGCATGGAAGAACCACCGCCATGGATCAATACCACAGGCTTTCCTGATCCGTAGATCTCGTAATACAACTTGATTCCGTTGACTTTTTTATAGCCTTTTTCTACTGGATTCATTGTTAGTACTTAAGATTTTCGTCCACATCGTATTTCATTCCCGGATAGTCTAAAATTCTGCGCATCAAACCTATCTGTCCGCTTAAATAGTCTTCACGGCCGATGCACATTCCGACAAAATTGAGTTTTGTTTCTTTAATGAAAGGGATGTTCATTCCTATTTCAAATATTTCATCCAGCTCTTCATCGGTTACTTCATAAAGCTTTTCATATACTTTAGCAGAAATTGAGTGAAAATTTTCTTTCAATTCGGCCAGCGTTGGATATTTAAAACTTTCATCCAGTGCTTTTCCCTGGAAAAATAAATCATTGTACGGATCTTCTCCCTGAAGTCCAAGTACTGAACCTAATCCGTAGCGCATGTTGACAAAATTTCCTGCCATCCATACAATGTGATTGGTTTTATTTTCAATTCTTTTCAAGGCGTCTTCTTCCGAAATGCCGGCCAAAACGTTCATAAAACTTTGGGAATGCATTCTGTAAGCCGGAATGACGAGCTCCATTTTTTTTGATTTTGGTGTGTTCATTTTTAATTAGAGATTAGAAGTTAGAAATTAGAGGTTTGAATTTTGGAGAAACGCTAAGGCGCTAAGGGTTTTACTTACCATACGTTTTTAAGGCGCGAGGATTTTATCTTCGATAAAATTGTACTATTCTAAAGTATGGAAAACTTAAATTTTTCATTTGTTATTGCGAGCAAAGCAAGGAATCTAAATTTAAGATGCTCTCGCAGATTTTGCAGATGATTGCAGGTATTTTTTTGCTTCATCTGTTTTTCTCATTTCTGACAAGGTTAGAAATCTAAAATTATTATTTTATTGCACCTGGTTTTCCTAAAATTCTGCGGAGATAGCCCAGCTGTCCGCTGTGATAGATTTCATGAAGGCTTAGGGTTGATATATCTTTAACCTTTTCAGCCTGAAAGCTTTCAAGAGTGCTTAGCTTTGCTTCCAGCTTATCCTGAGATTGTTTCAGATAAGATTTTAAATCTTCAAAATTGACCAATTCATCTTTTCGATCTAAAGGCATTTCTCCTCTGTTATAGAAGGAAAATTGTTCGCTGTCCCAGACAGATTCTTCTCCTAAAATATTCAGTAAAGGATTTCTGATGTAGATTAAATGTCCCAGAACCCAGTTCATACAATTGGCTTCACCATTAGGAAAAATCATGGATTCTTCGTGGGTAATACCATCAATATTCATCGTAATCACATAATAGTTACTGGTTACCTGATTTTTTATGATTTCTATATCGTTTGACTGCGTTTCCATTGGAGATATAATTTGGGGTATTATTAAATTATTCGGCAGGGATCTGAGAGACATCTCCATGCATTACTTCCCACTGATGGCCATTGATATCTGCAAAACTGCTTTGATACATCCATCCGTAATCTACAGGTTCACTGTATTTTGAACCTCCGTTTTCAATCGCTGTTTTTACCATTCCATCTACTTCTTCCCTGCTGTTGACTCCGATAGCAAGAAGTACCTGTGTGGTATCTCCTTTCGTAAAAGGTCTGTTGGTAAAAGTTTGGAAAAACTCTTCTTTAAGAAACATAGTGTAGATATGATTTTCTTTCATGACTACGCATATTGCTTTCTCATCTGAAAACTGTTCATTAATAGAAAAGCCAAGCTTCGTCCAGAATTCTCTGGTTTTTTGAACGTCTTTTACGGGTAAATTGACGTAAATATCGGTAATATTCATTTTGTAAATTTTAGTGGTGATTGTTATCCAAAATTACCAGGATAGGATAAGAATGTGCTTGCCATAGGACAAGATTTATTTTTTATTTGGATTTAAATTATTCGGTCGGCATTTGAGACATATCGGCAAAAGTGATATTCCAGCCGTGCCCATCCGGATCCCAGAAAGAATTCTGGTACATCCATCCGTAATCTTGAGGTTCTTCATGCTGCCATGCCCCGTTTTCTACAGCAGTATTCACTATTGTATCTACTTCTTCACGACTGTTTAATCCCACCGCCACAAGAACCTGACTGGTATTTTCTTTGGCAACAGGTTTATTGGTGAAGGTCATAAAATAATCTTCCTGCAAAAACATCACAGAGATGGTATCATTCAAAACAACACAGGTTGCTTTATCATCAGAGAATTGTTCATTGATAGAAAAACCTACCTTAGTCCAGAATTCTTTTGTTTTCTGTACATCTTTTACCGGAAGGTTCACATAAATTTGGTTGACTTTCATTTTTCGTAATTTTAGTGTTAAACTGTAATCCAAAATTACCGAGGTGCAATGAAAATCTACTTGTCATAGGGCAAGATTTAAATTTTCTTAGGATGGGAAACGATTTCCTTACGGATACGGCTCAGTGAAGTGTCTGTAACTCCCAGATAGGAAGCAATTTGTTTTAAGGGGGCAAATTGTATGACTTTAGATTTCTGTTCCAGCAGATTAAGATATCTTCTGGTGGCAGAAAGGGTAAACATCTCTACAGACCTTTGTTTGTAGGCAAAAAGCTCCTGAGACATCCATGATCTACCCCATTCCCTGAGGTTTGGGATTTTATGGAACAGCTCCTGGAAGGTATCATAATCTAATCTCCAGCATTCGCAGTCGGTAATACAAACAATATTTTCCTGAGATGGAACTCTCTGAAACATCGACAAAACCTCGATAATTACTTCATTTTCTACAAAAAAATGAGTGGTTACTTCATTTCCGTTGAAATCATTCACATAGGAACGCGCCAATCCGCTTTCAAGAATATAATATTCATTGGCTGTTTTTCCTTCTTCAAGAATGAAATCACCTTTCTGGAAAGACGTTTTTTCATGAGCCTGGAATATTTCAGCAAGCTCTTCAGGGAAAAAGAAGGGGAAATCATAGCAGGTTTCTAAAGCTTTATTGGTCATTTGGTGTCAATTTTTTAAGTCTTTAAAAGTAAAATTTTTAATTGAATTAAAGCAAGAAACATTAAACAAAGAATGTAACACCTTTATAAAAAGCCATGTATTACACTCTAATCAATACTATTTTAAAATCTATAATATTAAACAGTTATTTAAACCACCCCGTCAAAAATTCTTTGAATTTTTGCCACCCCTCCGGAGGATGGGAATGGTAAAACATTTATTTGACGGTAATAGAATTATAAGACTTTTGCTTTAAAATAAAGAAAGCTGGATTGCTTTTGGAGGGTTAGGTTTCTGGGCATCTCCAAATACGGTTTTTCCACCAAAACGCCAGGAATTATGTCTTTCTTCTTCAATGACCTGCTGAATATCAAAATCCGGTGTAAAGTCTTTTTCTGCTTCAGTGACAATCTGGTGAAGCTTGTTTAAGGAATTCAGCTTATCAGAGTTTCCCAGCCTGGATTTTTCAATTCCTTTTCTGAGAATGCTGATACTTTCATCATACGTATTGATCGGAACAGGGAAAGGATGTCCGTCCTTACCGCCATGAGCAAAGGAAAACCTTGCGGGATCTGCAAATCTTGACGGTGCTCCGTGAATCACTTCACTTACCAAAGCCAATGACTGCATGGTTCTTGGCCCTACGCCTTCCAGCATCAATAAGTCTTCAAAATTCTGAGGCTGCTGCTCTCTGGTAACATACAAAAGTGCTCCAAGCCGTTTCAGGTCAACATCAGAAGCCTGAACATCATGGTGGGCAGGAAGAATAAGTCTTGCAAAATCTTTCATCACCTCAGCGGAATCGGTATGGGAAATATCCAGAATTCCTTTTCTGTTTTCTGAAGCTTCGGTATCCGTAAGGTTAAGAATTCTTCCTCTTGAAATCCCATTGATTCCTGTGTGGGGCTTTTCTACAAACGAAGTGATATTTTCCGAGTGCCAGTGGTAACGTCTTGCTGTTCCATCGGATTCATGCATTCCCTGCTGAATAACGCTCCAGTTTCCGTTGTCTGAAAGGATGAAATTGTGCAGATACAGCTGATAACCATCCTGAATGGCTGTGTTATCTACTTTTGCAGAAAGTTTGCTGGCTCTTACCAGCTCGGTCCCGTTTAATCCGGTTTTATCTGCAATCTGGATCAGTTCTGATGGAGTTTCGCGGGAGAATTTCCCTTTTCCGCCACAGATATAAAGTCCGAGAGATTGCGAATTAGGATTAATAGAACGTTTTAAAGCGCCCATAACGGAAGTGGTAATTCCTGAAGAATGCCAGTCCATTCCCATCACCGCTCCAAAACTTTGAAACCAGAATGGATCTGCCAATCGGCGCAGCACTTCATCTTTACCGTAATCCATGAGAATGACTTCAATAATGGACAGCCCAAGAACAGACATACGCTCATACAGCCATGGCGGTACTTTGCCATAGTGAAGGGGTAAATCTGCTGTTCCTGAACGTTTCATTCTTTTTTTAAAATGTAAAGGTAAGTTTTATTCCCCTTATCTTTTAATGATCCGGATCATTAATTATTGGATAAAGCTTGTAAAGGAGAATTTGATATCCCGCATTTCCAGTTCGTTTTTGCTGGATTCAAGCTGTGCTTCTCGGGCATAAAGAAACATCTCTTTTTCGTAAGCGTTAATGGCTTCAGAAATGGTTAGGTATTTTCCTTCTGTCAGATTTTCTGATAAAATTAATGCATCTACTAATCCCGTATTCACGCCCTGTCCTGCAAAAGGTGGCATCAGATGGGCAGCATCACCAATCAATGTAACAGGTAACAAACGGTTATTTTTCCAGGGTTTTTCTAATGGAATCCTTCTCGTTGGCAACCCTACAAAAAAGGAAGTTGCGTTAAATAGCTGTTGATAAAGCTCACTCCATGCAGAGAACCTCTCGGAAAGAAACTGACGAACCTGTTCTGTATCTTTAAAGTTTAAGGTACAGCCATCTTCCCATTCTTCAGGTTTTTTGAATATAACCCCATACGTCAAAGTATCATTGTTATAAGGATTAGCGACCAATAAATTGCCTTCAAAAGCTGCCATTGGTCTTTTCCCTTCACACCAATTGAAAAATTCGGAACACGTTTTTTCAGGGTGTGGAACATCTCCCTGAATGATAAACGTTCCGGTTTCTTCTACTTCGGCATCTGTTACATATTTTCTTACTTTAGACATTCCACCATTGGCACCGATAACAAGATCAGCTGTCACATCAGGTTTGTCTTTAAAATGAAGCAGCCATTGTCCATCATTTTCTTCCATTCCGGTAAAATTCATATCCCAGATTACGGTATCGTCGGCCAGACTGCCAAGCAGCATTGCTCTCAAATGATTTCTGTTAATTTCAGGATTGTCATATTGATTTTCGGGGGTGATTTCTTTTGTAAACAGGATATTTCCCTGTTCATCGGCAATTTTGATTCCCATAGGTAAAGCTGTCGCGTAATATTGATCAAGCAGCCCGGCTTTTTTCATGGCTTTCTGCCCTGATTCTTTATGAAGATCCAATGTTCCGCCCCAGACTCTTGTCTGTGCATTAAGATCTCTTTCATAAACAATCACTTCAGCACCTTTTTGCTGTAACAGAACAGCCATTGTTAAACCAACGGGTCCGGCGCCAATAATAGCCACTTTTTTATGATTCAGTACCATAATTTCACTGTATTTATTAGGGTACAAAATTCCGGAATGCAGTTGTATTATGCTTGTACAAATGCGACAAAATCATTACTTAAAGCTTGTTTTCTCTTTTTGGATTCCCGTGCAAAAGCGGCAGGTGTTGTGCCACTATAACGTTTAAACTCTCTGCTTAAATGAGATTGATCTGTATATCCAAATTCCTGTGCCAGTTCAGCAATAGAAGCTTCAGGAGCATTCCACAGACGGTTTCTTATCTGCTCAAAACGCATAATTCCGGAGACATCTTTTACCGTGTGACCGGAAGATTGTTTAAACTTTCTTTCTAATGTTCTAACGGTCGTATGCGCTGAATCCGCAACCTGATTTACAGGAATGGCTCCTTTATTTTTTCTTATGGCGGCTCCGGCTTTAGAAAGGAGACTGTCTGATTTGATATTTTGATGTAATTTCAGAAAATAGTATTCTACCTGGGCAATAGCATCTTCTATTTTTCCTTGAGTAACAAGATCACTTAATACCGTTTGAAGTTGTGCAACAGGATGTTCAAATGTATGAACTCCGTTTTCTGTTTTTTCTGATGAAAGTTCCAGCAAATCAAAAACAGCCCATGGAAAACATCTGATCCCAATAATTTCCAACTGGTTCTGAGCATGAAAAATAGCAGGCTGATTGAGCAGTCCCATAATAAACGGAGAAGGTAAAGCCTGTAAAATTCCCTGGTGAGCAATACTGCATCCGCTTCCAAAATGAAAAATGATTTCTGCATAACCATCCGGAAGGACTGTAAATTCTGACAGTTCTTCTCCATAATCCCTTCGGTTATACCAAAAGCATTTGATGGTATCCTTTACTTCTTCCGGGACTTCAAATTCCTGGTGTATATTGGAAAGCATAGTTTTATCAATCGTGGGAGTATAGTTTCAGATCTTTATGTTTTACTTCATCATATTCTTCTTCGAAAGTAATTTTATTTCCAAAAGGATCAATTACAGTAAAGGATATGGCTCCGTAAAACGTTTTTTCAAGTCCGGGACGGTTGTATTTGTATTTTTTGCCGATCAGTTCTTTGTGATATTCAGGAACGCCTTCTCCCCAGACGGAAACTCTTGTCCCGGGTGTTCCGTCTCCGTGGTGTTCGCTTAAATGGAAAATGATATTTTCTTTTTTCACCTCCATATAAACAGGGGTATTTTCTTCAAAATAATGTTCCCACACGATCTCAAATCCCAGCCAGTCTACATAAAATTCTTTTGTTTTATGATAATCGAAGATTCTTAATACAGGAATAATTCTATCCGCTTTCATTGTAATTGTATTTATTGGTGAGACAGTATATTGATCAGTTTCTTAAACGGATCTTTAACAAAAAACCTGCGGACACCCCAGTCTTCATTGGTAAGTTCGTAAGTGATTTCAAAACCGGCATGTTTAATTTTGTTGTAAACTTCATCCACATTATCTACTTCAATGGAAAGATCGGGAACTTCCGTATCGTTTCCTCCCTGTTCGGCAAAGCTGATCTGAATTTTTGCTGCTTCTTCGTTACCCAGCGTTTTAATCCAGCCATGATCCATCAAAACATCCAGTTCTAAAATATCCTGATAAAACTGACTGGCTCTGGAAAGATCATTGGTTTTAATATTGGCTACGATTCTTTTTACCATTTTGTACTGTTATTTTCATTAAAAAAGCCTTGTGAAATTACGTAAAATTTCACAAGGCTTACTCAATTCTTGTTTTGTATTTTATATTTAAACAGCAGCCGCTGCTTCTAAGATCAGCTGAGTAACTTCTTCAGGATGTGAAGCCAATGAAGCGTGTCCTGCATCTAAAGAGATTATTTTCTTTGGTTCAATACGTTCTGCCATTTCTCTTTCCGTTTCTGCAGGAATCATGCGGTCCTGCAAAGAGATCTGATACCAACTTGGAAGTGTTTTCCATGCCGGTTCACCTGCTACGTCTCCGAAACACTGTCCGTGAATAGGTTTCTGTGATAATGACATTACCAGTGCTTTTTCATCATCTAAATCCTGACAGAAAGCAGATTTGAATTCATCATATTTAATCCATAAAAAGCCTTTGTTATCCGGATAAATGCTTGCTCCACCCGGCGATTCTCTTCTTCCTAGCAGAGATCCCAGACTGTCTCCTGCATCAGGTGCAAAAGCCGCAATATAAACGAGTCCAGCCACCTTATCATGATGTCCGGCTCCTGAAATAACGGCACCACCATAAGAATGCCCTACTAAAAGTACTTTGCCATCCTGAGCATCAATAAGGTCTTTGGTCTTATTAATGTCGTCCTGCAGAGAAGTTAGCGGGTTCTGAACACTTCTTACTTTATATCCCGCTTTTGTCAGTGAAGGGATAATATACTGCCAGTGTGATCCGTCTCCCCATGCTCCGTGTACCAGAATAATGGTTAAATCTTTTTGTTCCATAATGATTGTGTTAAAATTTGATGATGATAAAGCTACGGTTTAAAACATGAGCGGACGTTAACTTAAGTTAATTAACAATGCGGCTTCTGATACGGCTCAGTGACTGTTCTGTTACACCAAGGTAACTGGCAATATGTTTCTGGGCAATTTTCTGAAAAAGTGCTGGCTGTTTTTTGACAAGATTAAGGTATCTGTTTTCGGGAGAAAAGCACAAAAGATCATCGATTCGTTTTTTGGCATCCAGATAAATCTTTTCACTCATTACTCTTCCGAATTGCTGCCAATAGGCTTCTTTTTTATATAAATCCTGTAAATGTTCTTTACTCAGCAGTAGAATTTCACAGTTTTCAAGGGCTTGAATATTCATATTGGATACAGTATCGCAAAGAATACTTTCGTAGTCAGTAAAAAATTCATTTTCGAAATAGAATCCAAAATTGATTTCGCGTCCCTGATCGTTGATGTAGAAAGATCTGATGGTTCCTTTTTTAATAAAACCCAGATATTTGCATTTTTCTCCCTGTTTGAGAAAAAAATCAGATTTTAAAAGCTTTGTGTCTTGAAGCAGTGCATAGAATTCTTCAAAATGATCCTGATCTACCTGAAAAAGTTCTCCATATTTCTTATAATTATTTGACATCATTTGGTGTGATTGGATGAGGTGTTATATTCAAAAAAAGCCTTGTAAAAATGATATTCACAAGGCTTTTCTACAAAAATTATTTTATTATTTCAATGCAGCAAGAGCAGCATCGTAATTAGGCTCATTGGCAATTTCCGGAACCTGCTCGGTATAAACTACTTTGTTGTTTTCGTCAGTAACAATTACTGCACGGCTTAATAATCCTTTCATAGGAGAATCTGCGATGGTCACTTCATAATCATCTCCGAAGCTGCTTCTGAAGTCTGAAAGTGTTTCCACATTATTCAATCCTTCAGCGGCGCAGAATCTTCCTAATGCAAATGGAAGGTCTTTAGAAACATTGATGATCACTGTATTATCAAGTTTTGAAGCCTCTTCATTGAATTTTCTTGAAGAAGCAGCACAAGTAGGTGTATCAATGCTTGGGAAAATATTGAATACCTTTTTCTTTCCTGCAAAAGTGTCAAGAGTTTTTACTGCTAATCCTGAATCTACCAGTGCAAAATCTTTTACAGTGGTTCCTACTGATGGCAATGTTCCTATTGTGTGTACTTCGTTTCCTTTTAAAGTGATGGTCGTCGACATAATATTTATTTTTAAAGTTTTTCAAATGTAATCAAAAAAGAAAATTTTATCCGTTTTATTATGATTAAATTAATCTTAAAGTTAAAAAAAATTCATCCATTTGATAATCAAGTTTCCAAACAAAAAATTCACTATTTCTATAGTCTGGAAAAAGAAGATTTTATAAACAGAAAGTTCAGTTTCTGAAAATTATAAAATTGTTTTTAAAATAATTATGAAAGGAAGTGAAGCACAAATTATACAGATATCAAATTAAAGAGTCAAAACCCTCTTTTTTTTATGGAAATATCTTCAATAAAACAATGATATTTACTAAATTTGTGGGACTTAAAATTTCAAATAAAAAATAACAGTATAATGTCAGAAAAATCAAAAATCTATTACACACTTACTGATGAAGCTCCAATGCTGGCTACTCACTCGTTTTTACCGATCGTAAAAGCTTTCACAAAATCAGCAGATATCGAAATTGCAGTTCCGGATATTTCTCTGGCAGGAAGAATTTTAGCTAACTTCCCTGAGTTTTTAAAAGACGATCAGAAAATTGGTGATGCTTTGGCAGAACTGGGAGAATTGGCAACACAACCTGATGCGAACATCATTAAGTTACCTAACATTTCTGCTTCTGTACCTCAATTGGATGCAGCGATTGCTGAACTGCAAGGTAAAGGTTTCGCAGTTCCAAACTATCCTGCAGAGCCTAAAAATGACGAAGAAAAAGCAATCAAAGCTAAATATGCTAAAGTACTAGGAAGTGCTGTAAACCCTGTATTAAGAGAAGGAAACTCTGACAGACGTGCTCCAAAAGCTGTTAAAAACTATGCAAAAGCAAACCCTCACAGAATGGGTAACTGGGCATCTGACAGCAAAACTGATGTAGCTCACATGAACAATGGTGATTTCTACGGTACAGAAACTTCTACAACTTTAGAAAATGCTACCAAATACAGAATCGTATTCAAAGGTAATGATGGTTCTGAATCTGTATTAAAAGACTTCGCAGGTCTTCAGGCTGGTGAAGTGATAGATTCTTCTGTAATGAACTTAAATGCACTAAGAGCATTCGTTCAGGAAGCTATCGAGGAAGCTAAGAAAAGAAATGTACTTCTTTCTGCCCACCTTAAAGCAACAATGATGAAAATCTCTGACCCAATTATTTTCGGGGCTATCGTTGAGACTTTCTTCAAAGAAGTATTCACTAAATATGCTGAGACTTTCAAGTCTTTAGACATCAATCCAAATAACGGTCTTGCAGATCTTTTTGAAAAAATCAAAGGAAATGCTCAGGAAGCTGATATCAAAGCTGATATTGAAAAAGCTCTTGCTGAAGGACCTAGAGTGGCCATGGTAAATTCTGACAAAGGAATTACTAACTTCCACGTACCTTCTGACATCATCGTTGATGCGTCTATGGCTGCTCTTGTAAGAGGCGGAGGTAAGATGTGGAACAAGGACGGAAACGAAGAAGATACTGTTTGTATCATCCCAGACCGTTCTTACGCAGGTTTCTATCAGTCTGTGATTGATGATATGAAAGCGCACGGAAAATTAGATCCTACCACAATGGGATCTGTTCCAAACGTAGGTTTAATGGCTCAGAAAGCTGAAGAATATGGTTCTCATGATAAAACTTTCCAGGTAGCTGCTGACGGAACTGTAGAAGTTCAGGATGAGGCTGGAAAAGTTCTTCTTTCTCAGAAAGTAGAAAAAGATGATATCTTCAGAATGTGTCAGACTAAAGATGCTCCTATCCAGGACTGGGTAAAACTAGCGGTTAACAGATCAAGATTATCTGATACTCCAGCAATCTTCTGGTTAGACAAAGGAAGAGCTCACGACAGAGAAATCATCAAAAAAGTAGAAAAATATCTTGCTGATCACGATACAACAGGTCTTGACATCAGAATCCTTGATGTAAAAGATGCTATGACTGAAACGTTGAAGAGAGCAAGAGAAGGTAAAGATACCATCTCTGTTTCCGGAAACGTATTGAGAGATTATTTAACAGACCTTTTCCCAATCCTTGAGCTTGGTACTTCTGCAAAAATGCTTTCTATCGTTCCATTGATGAACGGTGGTGGTTTATTTGAAACTGGTGCCGGAGGTTCTGCTCCAAAACACGTTGAGCAGTTCCTGGAAGAAGGATATTTAAGATGGGATTCTCTAGGTGAATTCCTGGCACTTCAGGCTTCTTTAGAGCACCTGGCACAAACTCAGGGGAATACAAAATCTCAAGTTTTAGCTGATGCATTGGATGAAGCAAATGCAAAATTCTTAGCAACAGACAAATCTCCAGCAAGAAAAGTAGGCCAGATTGACAACAGAGGTTCGCACTTCTATTTAGCAATGTACTGGGCTGAGGCGTTAGCTAACCAGACTGCAGATGCTGAATTGGCAGCTCAATTTGCTCCTGTTGCTCAGGCAATGCAGGAAAATGAAGAAGTAATCAATGCTGAATTAATTGGTGCTCAGGGTAAACCTCAGAACATTGAAGGATACTACAAAACGGATACCTATAAAACGTATGCAGCCATGAGACCTAGCACTGTGTTAAATGAAATCATTGACAGTATCTAAAAATTTTATGAAAAAAACTATAATCGTATTATTTGCTTATTTATCAATATTTTCATGCAGCAGTTCAAACGATGATATTACGGAGGTGGTCACAGTAACACCTCCTGTTATTGAAAATAAGATCAATTTAACTTCAAATTACAGTGATACCACTGAAACGGTAAGCTTAAAATGGACGCTTAGTGGAGATGCCACTTATAATCATTATAAAATTGTAAGAAGTGATTCTCAAAATGGGATACAATCCGAAATTGGTACCAGCTATCCGAATCTGTTTACATTTACTTCAGCCGTACCATTTAACCCTTATGTAGAATATCAGGTTATTGGTATTAAGGCCAATGGTGAAGAGGTTAAAAGTAATATCATAAAAATTGAAAGACCTGAGATTAAATTGGTTAATCTTAAAACTTTTGATGCCCAATTTGATAAAAACTCCGGAAAGCTATACTTATTGGATACGGATGGGAAAATTGCTATTTATGATGTAAATACAAATTCTGTTACCCATCAGATCAGCACAAATGCAACTTTAGGCTACTCTGATATTGGAACCTATAATGGGAGTGTAGAACTATATGTTCCCAGAAATGATGGCTGGGTAGATATTTATGATGGAAATGACCTGACATTGAAAGCTCAGGTAAGTTTCGGAATGCCGCTTATCAGTACTGTTTATCATAATGGTATACTTTACGGTTCTTCAAATAGTAATAGCAGTTCCAGTGTGATTAAATCAGCAAGCAGGGCTACAAAAGCTATCATTTCTCAATCACCTCAGCTTTATTATAATAGCGGGAGGATGAGAAAAGCTGTAGGAAGTTCTGTGCAATTATATACCATAACACAGAATATTACACCTGTAGATATGGATCTTTATAATTTTGATCTTAATGGGAATTACATAAGTCATCAGGATGATACCTATCACGGAGATCATCCTCTGAATCACAGGATATTTGAAGCATTTCCTGATGGAAGAATCATTACGGCAAGTTCAGGTTCTGTATACAATTCGCAAATGATTTATCAGAATGATCTGCCTTCCGGAAACTCCAAGCTATCAAGTTTTGATTTTGATAGTAACAGTATTATTGCAGGAACTACAAGTAAGACCATTGAGCTTTATAACATCAATTCTTACACAAAAACCAAGACAATCAATACAAAAAGGTATCCTTATAAAGTGTTCAGCTACAACAATAAGGTAGTCTGTGTAAGTTCAGTTACTCAACTTAACGTCCAGTCTTATGATTATTCGGGAATAATTCCTGACAATATAATGATCGAAATTTTTGACAAATAGTTATAAACCTCTCCTTCGTGAGAGGTTTTTTATTGGTATTATTTTCTATCTTCCACAATTACTCTCCTATGCTCTCTGCCCCAGTTGATCATTTCCTGGATAATATTTCCAAAGGTCCGGCAATATTCTGTGGGTTCATATTCTATTAAAACAGGAGTTTCGGGATAAACGGTGCGTTTTAGCAGTTTATTCAGTTCCATATCTTTCAGTTCTTTGGAAAGCATTCTGGTAGTAATTCCGGGAATACTCCTTTCAATTTCTCTGAAACGTCTGTTCCCGTTACACAATGAATTGATGACAGGAATCCGCCATTTTCCTCCGATAAAATAAAGGGTATCCTGTAATGCTCTGAGTTCTTCGTTCTGATCTCTTTCCATAATTGCAAAGTTAAGTGATATCACGAATGATACTGGTATACTCTGTGATACTGATTACAAAAGTATACCATTTTGAAATAACTTTGTCAAAAAATTTTACAATGAAAAAATTAACCCATAAACTGGCTATCGTAACAGGAGGAAACAGCGGGAT
This sequence comes from Chryseobacterium sp. WLY505, assembly GCF_030846215.1. Lineage (NCBI taxonomy): Bacteria > Pseudomonadati > Bacteroidota > Flavobacteriia > Flavobacteriales > Weeksellaceae > Chryseobacterium > Chryseobacterium sp. WLY505. The sequence goes on from NZ_JAVCWI010000006.1 coordinate 28,956, forward strand.
CGGATTCGCTGCTGCCAAGGAACTTCTCTCAGAAGGCGCAACCGTAATCATTACCGGAAGACGAAAAGAAGCTGTAGAAAAAGCAGCTGAGGAGCTTGGAGCAATCCCGTTTATTGCAGATCAGGCGGATCTTGAGGATATTGATCTGTTGAAGAAAGAAGTAGAGAAAAAGTTCGGTAAAGCAGATATTCTGTTTATCAATGCCGGTATTACCGGAACTCTGACACCTATAGAAAATATGGATATCAAAAATTTTGATCAGGTGATGAATATTAATTTCAGGGGAGCTTATTTTACTTTAAGCAAATTCATTCCACTACTAAATGATGGTGCTTCTGTCATCTTTTTATCTTCTATTGTTGCGTCTACCTATAAACCCAACAGTTCGGCTTATCAGGCAAGCAAAGCTGCGTTGAATTCTATTGCCAAAACGGCAGCAGCAGAATTAGCTCCAAGAAAAATCAGAGTGAATATGATAAGTCCGGGGCCTATAAAAACAGAAATAATGAATAAGGCTGGTCTGGATGAAGAAACGTTGAAAAATATTAAAAATCATCTTATAGACCAGATTCCGTTGAAGAAAATGGGAACTGCTGAGGAAGTTGCGAAACTGGTTACTTATTTAGCCGACAACGATTCTTCCGGGTATGTCACCGGAACCGAAATTATTATAGATGGCGGTATTACTTTATAAATAATCAATCCAGCAAATCCCGGTAGTCCAACTATCGGGATTATTCTTTTGTATTTTCACGGTTAAAAATTCCGGATTCGCCTTTTGATTTGTCCGGATTGGCCTGTTTTCCGTTTCACAGCATGCGCTGCCCAACTACTTTTGAATCAGAAAATAAAAACAATACATTATGGATACCGTAAAGAAAAAAAGAAATCCCATTGCCATTGTATTTCTGGCCATACTAGGTGTTTTCGGAGGGTTGCAGCTATTCAGCACACCATTGGAAGGGAAACCTGTTACAGGAAAAATTGAAGCCCCTAAGGAAGTGATCAGTATTCTTGAAAATTCATGTTTCAACTGTCATTCCAATCAGCAGCATTTAAGCTGGTACGATAAACTTGCTCCTGTTTCCTGGGCTGTGAATAAAGATATTAAAAGAGCCAGAGAAGTCCTGAATTTCTCAGAATGGGAAAAGCTCTCTCCTGCTGAGCATCAGGGAAAAATGTACGGTATTCTGAACATGATGCAAAGCGGAAAAATGCCTCTTCATGAGTACACGCTGCTGCATCCTTCAGCTAAGATTACCGCAAAAGATATTGAAACGATTAAAAAATATACCCTTTCATTATCTTCAGTTAACCCTTCTGTACCAAATAAAACTGAGCCCAGTTCATCTTCTCCAGCTAAAACTCATCTAACACCAGCTCAATTTCCGGTTTCTCCCAATGGAGTTCAATATACTCCTGATTTTAAAAACTGGAAAGTCATCAGTATGAGTACATTGTTTGACAATTCTATCCGTGTAATTTATGGAAATGATATTGCCGTAAAAGCTATAGAAACAGAAAATTTTCATCCGTGGCCAGACGGAAGTATGGTTGTAAAATCTGTATGGAAACAACAGGAGCTACCCGATGGAGAAATCAGACCCGGAAAATTTATCAATGCGCAGTTTATGGTTAAAGATTCCAAGCAATATCAAGATACTGAAGGTTGGGGATTTGCAAAATTCTCAGGAGATGATCTCCATCCAACAGGAAAAACGGCTTCCTTCGCCAAAGAATCCTGTATCGCCTGCCACAGACAACTCGCTGAAAAAACAGGATATCTGTTTGATGTCCCGATGAAAGTCAATACCCAAAGATTAATTCAAAATTTACAGAAAAAATGAAAAATACAATCCTGATCTTATTGGTAAATCATATTTCACTTACCTCTTGCAGCAAGCAAAATAACAACACGAACAATGGACTTTCAAGGGTTGTTTTTGACCCGGGAAATCTCAAATTCATCTCCAATTCTTTAAACCCTAAGAAGAAAACGATGTCTGCATTGTATGGAAATGAAAAAGCGCTGGAATCTTTATCCAAAGAAAATCAGATGCCGGAAGCTGGTTCTGTGATGAAACTGGTAACCTGGAAATATCATGACAATCCTCAATACATAGGCGGAACCATCACAGGAGAATTGGTAAGCATTGAAACTCTTCAAGCCGATCATCCCGGAAAAGTTTCATATGATATAAAAAATAGTCTGCCACAAAGCAGCTTTCCCAATAAAGAAGAAAGAGTACAGTATTTTATGAGTTACCGCCCGGCAAGCAGACCTTAATAAAAAACTACCGTCTCACTATTTATCATAATATTTTCAATAAAAAGCATTAATTTAACCCTTTCAAATCAGCAGATTTCATGCAACAGCAAAAAATAAAAATCTCACAGGCCATTATCTGGATAAGCTCGATTTTCCTGGGCATTTTATCTTCTGTTCCGCAGCTGGCTTCTCATGCATTCAACTGGAAAGAAGCTGTGGTCAACTCAGCTATTACGGCAGCTTTTTCTGTGATCATGTGGTATATCAATATTTATATGCTGAACCGTACCGCAAAACGAAGACAGCATATTTCCTATTCCAGATTGATGGTGGTACTGGCTTTCGGGATGGTCATTATGTTTGGCCTGGCGTGGATTCAGCAGCTGATTCTTTCCCATATTAATTTTGGTCCTGTGATGCTGATGGTGGAAGTACGGGGAATTTTAATCAATCTGGTATGTTATATGTTTCTTACGCTGCTTCAGAATAATTATACAGGACAGCAGATACAGCTTGAACTGGAAAAGGTAAAGAGTGATAATCTGGGTGCTCAGTACGAATTATTAAAGCAGCAGATTAATCCGCATTTCCTTTTCAACAGCTTGAATACATTAAAATTAATGGCAGAAACGCATGATGAAGAAACCGTTGATTTCATTGTAAAACTTTCCGATTTTTACCGTTTTACGCTGGAAAGCAGAAAATTGGATCTGATCAACGTTCAGGAAGAAATGAAAATCGTAGATTCTTATCTTTTTCTTCAGAAAGCGCGTTTTGGAGAAGGAATCAGGTTTACCAATGAACTTGGAAAAGAAACCGCTCAAACCCTTATTCCGCCTTTTACGCTTCAGCTTTTGGTGGAGAACTGTATCAAACATAATATTGTTTCGCAAAGTAAACCTTTACACATCAAAATCTATGATGCAGATGGCAAAATTGTCATTGAAAATCCTATACAGCGAAAAGTAAACCCAGAAGATTCTTTGGGAGTTGGACTGGACAATATTAAAATGCGTTATAAACATTTATTGGAAAAAGACATTATTATTCATTCAGACGAAAAAACGTTTCAGATAAAACTACCATTAATTCATGAATATAATCATTATTGAAGATGAATTCCGGGCAGCAAAATCCCTGCAGAATTTAATCTCAGACTTAAAACCGGACTCAAAGATCCTGGGTGTTTACGACAGTATTGAAACAAGTGTTGAAGGTTTAAAGGAGAACAAACCGGATCTTATTTTTATGGATATCCATCTTTCGGACGGACTTTCCTTTGAAATTTTTAAATCGGTGGAAATCACCTGCCCTGTGGTTTTCTGTACTGCTTTTGATCAGTATATGCTGGATGCTTTTAAAAGTAAGGGGGTTGACTATGTTTTGAAACCATTTTCAAAAGAAGATATTGCCGAAGCCCTGAGAAAGGTTGATGAACTGAAAAAATTCTTCCAGAAGAACGAACTTCCGGATCTGGAATCCATCATACAGAAAATCAGCCAGCCTGCTGCCTCAGGTAAGAGCAGTTTTCTGGTTTTTAAAAATCAAAAGTATACAACGATCGCTACTGAAGACATTGCTTATTTTTACATTCATAATGAAATCACCCATCTGGTAACGTTCACAAAGGAACAGTTTCCTCTTACCCAGCCTTTAGGACAAGTGGCGGAACAGGTTTCCGATAAACAATTCTTCAGAGTCAACAGGCAATATCTCGTTAATTTTAAAGCGATTAAAGAAATGGAACATTATTTCCAGCGTAAAATATTGGTAAAGCTTACCATTGAAACTCCCGAAAAACTTTTAATTAATAAAGAAAAAACCCATAGTTTTTTTACTTGGCTGGAAGATAGATAAGGTAGTAAGGAAGCCGGAGGTTGGGTACTGGAAGTACTTGAAGGCATTATAATCTATAAAAGTCTTATTTAAATAAATTATAACCCTGATTGATATGATCAGGGTTTTCTTTTGCTTTAATTTTTTAATCTTCCTGGCTTATAATAAAAATAAACCTCTATTCCTCCCTCTCCTTGCCCTAAAATACTTCCCCCTACAATTTCCGGATTCACCTCTTAATTTGTCCGGTTTACCCTTTTTTGCATTTTTTTGCCCTTGCAGAGTATCTACTTTTGAATCAAATTAAAAGACATGATACTAAAAAACTTAATCACAGTAAGCGCTTTTACCGCAGTATTATTTGCTACTTCAGCATTTATTCATCAAAATAAAGATCAAAAGACAGCACAGCACCCAACATCTGAAAACAGTGGTTTCGCCGTTCTTGAACTGTTCACTTCAGAAGGCTGCTCCAGCTGCCCTCCTGCAGATGAACTGATGGGAAAAATTGAAAAGGAATATCAAAATGAACCTGTTTATCTTCTCTCCTACCATGTGGATTACTGGAACCGCCTTGGATGGAAAGACCGTTTCAGTACTGCAGAAAACTCACAAAGACAACAGCAGTACAGCCGAATATTGAATTCACAGGTGTATACTCCACAGCTGGTTGTGAACGGAAAAACAGAATTTGTAGGCTCTGATGAAAACAATATCAGAAATGCCATTCAGAAAGCTTTGTTTGCTTCTAAAAAAACAAGTTTAGAATTATCTGCAACCGTTTCTCAGAACACAATTAATGCTCATTACAAAGCAACCTCCACAGATTCTCAGAATATACTTCTCGTTAATCTGGTTGAAAAACATTCTTCCACTCAGGTAGGAAAAGGGGAAAATGAAGGACGTCATCTGCATCACTGGCAGATTGTTCACAAACAAAACCCAATCACTTTGACTAAGCAGCAGGAAGGAACAACAACATTTCAACTTCCGGAAGGTTTTTCTCCTGAAAACTGGGAAGTCATCGCTTTTATTCAGAATATGAAAACCGGAGAAATTTCAGGATCAGCAAAAACGGCTTTTAAATAAAATACTATACAGTTTAATTATCACTAAAAAATTTACAACAATGAAAACAAAAACAACAAAAATCATCTATTGGGCAGGCGCAATTTTTATGTCATTATGGTTTGGAGCCAGCGGTTTCTTTGAACTGACAAAAAATCCTGTGGTGTGGGACATTACTCAACAACTTGGCTATCCGCCTCATTTCATTTATATATTGGGAGTTTTTAAAATCTCAGGAGTTCTGGTTCTTCTCCTTCCCAATAGATTATTAAGATTGAAAGAATGGGTATTTGCAGGAATGTTTTTTGACATCCTTTTCGCTTTCTTTTCGAAAATTGCTGTGCTTGGTTTTCCGTCAACGGTAGATGCAATAATTGCTTTTTCTGTGCTAACAGTAACTTACATCATGTTCAGAAAGCTGTATTCTCCTGAATTGGTATTTGGAGAGGCTTAATATTAATACAACTCTAGTTTTTTCTTATGTTTGAAACAGATCCTTCCGTTGCCTGGGAGGATCTGTTATTTTATAAGTCTGGGCTAAAGCTCTATGAATGAGTATTGTTTGTAAGAGCGGACTAAAGTCCGCTGCTATGGATGGTTTTATGTGTAGGATCGATGATTCTGTATAGTTAACCACCCCGTCAAAAATTCTTTGAATTTTTGCCACCCCTCCGGAGGAGGGGAATGTTGAGCACCTATTTATTAATCAAGGTCACTGTATTCCTTATCCCTAATCCTCTTAACCTCTCACCTGCTATCTGCTACCTACTATCTGCTACCTGCTACCTGCTACCTAATTCATAAAACTTTCCGGAAACCATTCAAATGCTGTTGCTTTTTTCTTTGTGTATCCCAAACCTGGCCATGGTAAATGATAAGCAAATGCTCTGATTCTGGTATCTGCCAGTTGCTGAAGGAGTTTTTTTCTTGATGCCGTTGCGATATCCAGATCGGTGTCACCAAAATAGCCCCATTCAGGATGTGGGAAAAGAACTACATCGGAATGAATCAAATCTGCGATATAGATCAGCTTTTCATTTCCTGAAGAGATGGTTGTAACCGTTAAACCGGGTGTATGACCAGGTGCTAACTGAAAACTAAAATACTCATATAGTGGATGATCAAGGTCGTAGAATTTCAATTTGGGCTGAATGGTTTTCAGAATATTCTGAACTGCCGGAATAACCTGATTAAGAAATTCAGGTTGTGTTTTTAAAGCACTGTTACTAAAATCTTTGATTGTAGCTTTCAGCCAGAAATCATGTTCTGTTTTAGAAATAAAAATATTGGCATTGGGGAAAATAAGCTGGTTCTGTTTATCTACAACTCCCCCGATATGATCCGGGTGTGCATGGGAAATAAAAACATCGGTAATATCTTTCGCAGAAAACCCTGCTTTTTGGAGACTTTTTAATAGAAATCCGGTTCTTTCATCAGCAAAAATCCCCATTCCGGTATCGAATAAGATGAGTTTATTTTTTGTTTTAACCAACAGAATATTCATCGCCATATCGATATAATTTTCCGGTCTGAAATTGTTTTTAAGGATTGATTTCAATTCTGTAACAGTTCCTCTGGGAGCGAATGAGTTCAGGTTTTCTTCATGAATATATCCGTCTGTGAGGACAAAAAGTTCCAGTTCTCCGAGCTTTAATTTTTTAAAACCGGAAAGGTCATCACCAGTTGTTTCAACAGTTGTTTTAGACTGTGCCATTAAGCCGGAGAAAGGAATCATGCTCAATGTTCCTGCCAATAATCCGTTCTTTAATAATTCTCTTCTGTTCATAGCTGAATGCTTTTCATTTTAACATTTAAAACAAAAAAACTGAGTTCCTTCATTATCAGGAACTCAGTTTTTATATGAATCGTTTTTAGTTGTTTACCAGTTTCATGGAACCTTCTGTATATCTTTCCCCTACGTTAGGATATTTTTTCAGGATCGCATCAATAGTATCCAGATCTGATTGGGAAAGTTCAATATTGACAGCTGCAATATTTTCTTCAAGATATTTTATCCTTTTTGTTCCAGGAATCGGGATAATATCGTCTCCCTGATTCAATACCCATGCTAATGCCAACTGAGTTCCTTTTACTCCTTTGGAAGCTGCTAACTCGTTAATCTCGTTAGCCAGTTTGGTGTTATTTTCAAGATACTCTTGCTGGTAACGCGGTAGTGATTTTCTGAAATCATCATCTCCAAGATTCTGCACCTCATAAATATTGGTAAAAAGACCTCTAGCTAATGGTGAATAAGGCACCAATGAAATTCCAAGCTCTCTGATAGTTGGTAAAATCTCTTTTTCAACATCTTTGGTAAGGATGGAATATTCTGACTGTAATGCTGCAATCGGGTGAATTTTGTTCGCTTTTCTGATAGATTCTGCAGAAGCTTCAGATAATCCGATATATTTCACTTTTCCGGCTTTCACAAGGTCTGCCATAGCTCCTACTGTTTCTTCTACAGGAACATTCGGATCTACTCTGTGGGCATAATACAAATCAATGGTATCTATTTTTAACCTTTGAAGACTTAGATCTACGGCCTGTCTGATCCATTCCGGGGAACCGTCAAAATATGTTCCGGGAGCCCCACTGTGACTTGCTTTACCGTCTTTAAACCTGAACCCGAATTTTGTTGCTATAAAAATCTTATCTCTGTTCGGCACTAAAACCTTGGAGATCAGTTTTTCATTTTCTCCATTGGCATACATATCTGCTGTATCCCAAAAGTTGACACCTAAATCCAGCGCTCTGTGCAAAGTATTGATACTTTCCTGCTCGTCTGTAGGACCATAAGCAAAGCTCATTCCCATACATCCTAAACCGATTGCTGATAACTGTTCTTCTGTGTTTCCTAATTTTTTAAATTTCATGATAGGTATGATTTAAATTTATATGACAAAATTAGAATATCCGGAACCCAGCCACGATATAGAATTCAAACTAAGAATTATAAAATTCAAACAACATCCATTCTTAAGGCATTGGGACTAATTCCGGTTTGTTTTTTAAAGTAATTGGTAAAATAGGCAGGTTCTTCAAAGCCCAATCCATAAGCAATCTCAGAGATATTCCAGTCTGTATGTTTCAACAAGGCATTGGCTTCCTGAATAATTCTTCCGGTAATCTGTTGGCTGGTTGTTTTTCCTGTAATCTCTTTTACCGAACGGTTTAAAGAATTCACATGAATGGAAAGACTTTGAGCATAATCATTCGGGGTTTTTAATTTCAAAAAGGCCTCAGGGCTGTCGATAGGAAATTGTCTTTCCAATAGTTCCATAAATAAGGACGCTACTCTTTGTGAAGCATTCTGATAAGGTTCAAAGCTTTCCGCCGGCTGCATTCTCATCGTTTCATGGATCATCAGATGGAGGTAGGCTCTCAGCATATCATATTTGTGAATATAATCCGACTGAATTTCCGTCATCATTTTGGTATAGATCTCAGAAAGTATCTTCTGTTGTTCTTCATCAACAAAGAAAACCGGAGTTCCTCCAATCTTGAAAAGTGGAGAATCCTGAAGGTTTCCCATACGGCTTCCATTGTGCAGAAACTGATCGGTAAAAAGGCAGAACCAGCCTTTCTGATCCTCATCATCCGCTTCCCAGGAATAAGGAATAATGGGATTGGAAAACAATAACGCGGGACGGTCTACTTTGATCCATTTATCAGCATAGTGAAGTTTTCCTTTTCCAATGATGAGTGAAATCTTATAATAATCTCTCCTGCTGTAAGGAGTATGTGGAGAGCAATATTCCCGTGAAAAGACATTGAAGTGCCCCATTTTATTCACCCCAATACATTGAGATGCCAGATTGGGAGCATTCCTTTCATAAAAACCTTTGAGTGATTCGTGTGATTCCATAGATCAAAGTTATAAAAATCAAACCAAATACATCATAACAATTATGGGACTAAAAAATTAAATGGCTGACAATCCTGCCAGCCATTTAAAAGTGAATATTGAGTTGATTATAATCTAATCTCAGTCATCATGTCCGTGACCATGATGTTTATTTTGTTTTTTGTAGTATTTCTCCTGATTTTTATAATACTTCTCCTGTTGTTTACGGTATTTTTTATAATCGTTTTTGTTTCTTCCGTAAACAATTACAGGGTTTTGTCCTCTGTAGTATTTCTTTTTAAAGATGATATACTTTTCTCTGCCCAGAATTCTTTCCAACTCAGAATAACGGTCGTTTCTCCATCTTCCCGGCTCTACAACATACACTCTGTTCCAGGTATCATAATCACGATATCTGTCATTTAACACATAAATCTGATTAGCCTGTGTTGTTGAAAGCACAAGATCCGTAATTACTCTTTGCCAGTTGATATCTGAGATACTCCTTCTGTAATCATTATAATAATCTGATTGGGCATAACTCAAACTGAAGGTCCCAACCAATAATGCTGTTAATATTAACTTTTTCATTTCATTCCACTTTAAAAATAATTATCAAGTGATAGTCAATTAAAGTGCCAATTCTTAATTACAAATACTAATATTTGTTAAAAAAAATCACAAACAACTGATTATCTTTGAAATATTTTCTTTTCTTTCATCAAATTATTGAATGTTGATGAGTTTAAAATAGAATTAAAAAGTGATGACTTTTATTAGAAAATGAAAGTAAAAAAAACATTAATAATCAACGGATTGAATATTTAAATTTGGAGGTCTAAAATTTAAATTTTTAAGTTTTGGCTAAAGCCAATGGATCGATATTTTATTGTCAGGCGAGTTAAAACCCACCTCTATTGAATTTTAACAACAACATCTTTTATCTTTTATCTTTTATCTTTTATCTTTTACCTTTTACCTTTCACCATTTATGTTATAAAATTCGTTAAGATTCCCGAAAATTATTATTTCATATGATTTAATTTTGTAATTTTAATGGAGAGAATGTATTTACGGAGACGTTCTCAAATTATTTTAATCAACCAAATCTTACATTGTTATGGAAAATATAAAGTTTCAGGTATCTCAATATCAGGATGAATTGCAGCTACTTATCGATGGGAAAAAGGCAGGTTATATGTCCATAGAGGTTGACGGAAGACTGCTAATTGTATTTTATACGAAACTTGACGAAGAGCGTGAGGGAAAGGGATACGCCAAACTATTGCTGGATGAACTGGTACGCTATGCAGAAGAAAAAGATTTGCTTGTAGACCCGGAATGTGATTTTGTAAGACAACAGTTTGAAAATCACCCCGCAAGATATAAAGAAATCTGGCATGCCTGATCAGCTTTCCCACCAGGCTGTAAATTTCTGTTCTGAATAATTCAGATCTACTACCTCGCCGATCATCGGAGTGAGGATATTCAGTTTTTTTTCTTTCCCAAGAGCTGTTATCTTTTGTAAAGGCTCATTCCATGGATGAAGCGCCAATGCAAATTTAGCAGCATGAACCGGGATTATATGATCTGCTTTCAGATCAATAGCAGCCTGAACAACATCTTCAGGCAATGTATGGATATACCTCCATGCCTCTCCATATTGTCCATTTTCAAGAACAGCATAATCGAAAGGTCCATATTGCTCACCTATTGTTTTGAAATGGGAATCATATCCACTGTCTCCGCCCAGGAAAATTTTCTTAGTGGGTGTTATCAGAACGTAAGAACTCCAAAGGGTATCATTCTGCCTTACTCTTCTGCCGGAAAAATGCCTGGCAGGAGTAAAAATAATTTTTATATCATTTTTCAGAGCAGCTTCGGTTCCCCATTCTTCTTCAATAAGTTTACTCTCCGCATACCCCCATCTTTCCAGGTGCGCTCCTACTCCCAAAGGAATTATAGCCATTCCTGTTCTTTCTTCGATTGATTTCACAGTTGGGTAATCCAGGTGGTCAAAATGATCATGCGTTATCACAAGATAATCAATATTCGGAATATCTTCCGGTTTAAAAATATCTGATCCTTTGAAAGCTTTATTAAAGTATTTAAAAGGTGATCCATAAAGACTTAGGACAGGATCTATTAAAAAGGAAACCCCATCGGTCTGCAGATAATAAGATGAATGTCCCAGCCAGATGAATACATCCTCGTTTTTATCAATATTTTTCAGATTGGTATGAAGGGATGGAATGGCTTTTAAAGGTTTCAACAATGGATCTTTTTTTCCTAAAAAGAAATCGTAGGTTACTTTCCACATCTTGTAGCCCTCTGTAATGGAAGGAGTATGGCTGATATTCCGGAACTGTTTCTTTTTATAAAGTTTCGACTGTCTGATACGCTTCAGTCTCTTCCCTTTTGGCACTCCTCCAAATGCCTTCATATTGATCACTATAAAAAAAGTTACCGTCAAAACAGCTATACACGTAATAATCCAGTAAATCATCTGTACAAAATAAATATCAAATGTATTGACTTTTGCTTTTAAATGAAAGTTTATTCCATTTTCCTCCATTTTTTAACTAAATTTATCATGTATTTTTAAAAATTTATTACCCGTTTAGCTCGGGATTAATTTTAAACTTTCTATTTTAGCACCCTAAAAAACTCAGATATTGAAAAATTATTCGGTAATATTTCTTCTCGTTATTTTTTCGTCTTGTGCCTCTATCAAAAAACACAACGAACAACGGGCCTCATGTATTCCACCGGAGCAACTTAAAGAAGATGTGGATTTTGCGTATTCAAAATTACAGCAAATGCACCCTCAATTATACTGGTATATTACCAAGAAGGACCTGGAACGCAAATTTGACAGTCTTAAACAGACCCTCACCGAGCCACTTACTCCTCTTCAGTTTTATTTCAAGCTTCAACCTGTCATTGCAGGAATTCGCGAAGGACATCTTTCATTGAGAATTCCCAGAAAGAAATTTACCAAAAGCGAAATAAAAAAACTGGAACATCAGAAAGGGATGTTCAGTCGTTTTGAATATTATATTTCAGGGGATCGGATGTATATTATTCAGAATAAAGATTCTATTGAACATATACAACCGGGAACTGAAATTTTATCCATTAACAATGTTCCTGTTTCAGATTATATCAAGAAGTACAAAAGCCTGATCAGCAGTGATGGTGACAATACCACTTTCCATCCTTATTTTTTGAAGGACCTGTTCTTTAATTTTTATACCGCAGAAAATGGATTTGACAGCAAAGCTACTCTTGAAACCCTATACCAGGGAGAAAAAAAGACGTATACCTTAACCAGAGAAACAAAATCTGATTCTGATCTTGAAAAGGATAAGGAAATGCAGAAAAAGACCCCGGAAAAGAAACTGAACGATTATGTAGCTTCCAGTGATTCTTATAACAGAAGCTTCAAGTTTCTGGACAAAGACAGTACTATTGCTTATATTAAGGTGAAAAGCTTTTCAAGAGATTATTCGGATGAGTTTTATAAAAAGACTTTTGCCAAGATCAACGATGCAAAGTCTCCCTATCTTATCATCGATGTCCGGAATAACTATGGCGGTTCACTGTATGAAATCAATAATCTGTATTCGTATTTAGCAGATGCTCCGTTTACGCTGATCAAACCATCCCAGTTAACTTCAAGGGATGCTCCTTTACGCACCAATTATTTCAGAAAAAGCACTCCTTTGGAATATGCTCTTAAAAGTATTGCCTATCCGAGCTATTTTTTTGCCCAGACTTTCAGTACCTATAAAAAGGATGGAAAGGTGTTCTACAAAATGAAGGCTGACAAACCTACAAAGCCTAAAAAGGATGCCTTCCACGGAAAAGTTTTTGTACTGATTAACGGAGGAAGTTTCTCGGCATCTTCTATTATTACCGCTAAACTTAAAAATGATAAAAGAGCAACGCTTGTGGGAGAAGAAACAGGTGGTGCCAATGATGGAACCGTTGCCGGTTTTTATTCCTACCAAAAGCTTCCCAATTCTGAAATCAGGTTTCCCATAGGATTACTTTTGGTACAGCCTAATATCAGTTTTTCAGATTCACGGAAAGGCGTTGTTCCGGATGTGACTGTTACTGAAAACATGCAGGATATTATCGACAAAAAAGATCCACAGCTGGATTGGATAAAAAACGAAATTGCCAAAGAAAAAGAAAATAAGGGACAGTAATGCATATAGGTTCGGCGGGCTTTCAGCCCGCCCAACTCTTTGTTATCCTTTTAATTCTTCTAAAAGATCTTCAATATATTGGATATATCTTCCATAGTAGCGTTGATACCAGAATCTTCCAACAAAATAAAGCAAAAATAATCCTACGGTTACTGTACTAATTAAAACTACCGCAATCTTCAATTCACTCAGAGGTTTTGGCCACGGGATAAACTCCAGGACAATAAGGATCTCACATACAAGAAACGGGGCAAAACTGATGTAGTATGAGAGGTAATACTGTTTATTAAGATTGAGCTGCATCACCAGATCTTTCAGAGAATCATAAGTCTTGGGTGCGGGATTGCTGATTTCATTATACAGTTTAAAGAACTTACTGAAAAAGAAAACAGTGACAATAAGCATGGAGGCAATTAATACGGTTATGTACAATTGAAGTTTAAAGGGTCTGCACACAGCGCACACCAGAAAGGCGAAGACAAAGATTCCTATCATCCACCAGAATTCCACGCGCATATTCTTGCGTATTTTTTCAAGGGGAAGATTCAGTTTATTGCTCTGTTCTATGCTTATTTCGGGAGTTTCCTCCACAATATCTTCGTTCCAGGTATTTTTCAATTCATCGATATTCATTGGATTACTGATTTTAATGTTGGTTGGTTTTTATTTTGCTTAAGATATCTTTAAGTTTGTTTTTGGCCCGGTTCATTTTCACTCTTGCATTGCCTTCAGAAATTCCCATCTGTTCGGCAATCTGCTTTCCCGAAAAATCTTCCAGATAATAGAAGATAAAGGCCTTGTCAATAGAATTAAGCTGATGGATAGCTTTATACATTTCAGTCAGGCGTTCTTCTTTACGCTCATCATAATCTTCCTGAACAATGATTTGATTAGAAAAATCTTCATGGGTAATAAAACTTCTTCTCTTTTCTGTTTTAAGGAAAATAATAGCGGTATTCAAAGCAATTCTGTACAGCCATGTAGAAAATTCACTTTCGCCTCTGAAACCGGGAAATGCTTTCCAGAGCTGATAGGTAGTCTCCTGAAAAAGATCATCACGGTCATCTTTTTCAGTCATGTACATCTTAGCAATCTTAAACAGGATTCCTTTATGCTGTTCAATTTTACTGATAAACTCTTGTTCTAATGAGGTCATAGCTTGTTACTCTATAGAGTTAGTTTTCGTTTAAAAAAATTGTTACAGATTTTTACAAAAGAAATAAAAAAAACCTGGCAGAAAATACAGCCAGGCCTCATTGTGTTTTTTAAGCTTATTACTATTTCCTCAGAATAGTATGAGTCGAAATAATTTTTTCTGACCTAATGAGTTAGTAGAAAAAAAGTAAAAATGTTACATAAAAAAAAGCAATAAGCTGATATTTTTTATATCAGCTTATTTATTTTAAGTATTTAATTCTTTTATTATTTAAAATCTAAGAAATCATCTTTTTCAAGATAATGGTTCAGGGCAGTGATAAGCTGAGAAGAGCTAATATCAGCACGCTGTCTGAAAGCAAGATCCACCACATCCTGAATATTTTCATCAGAACACATATAATGAAGCTTGTTATGAAAAACGAAATCAGGTAAGATTTCATTATCATGCTCACCGATATCCAAAGGATCTCCGATAAAAACTTTCATTTCGGGTTTAAATTCATCTGTTGATGAATAGACTGCATAATTATATTCCGGATCAAAGGATGCTTTCCTATCCTGTTTGCTCTTTACCAGTTCCAGAAATTCCTCTATAGAATACACCTGATTTTTAAAATCATCCATGTGATATTTTTTTACAACTCAATTTTCTAAAGATAGAAATTTTACAGAAGATAGCGTAATTTCTAATTCAGTTTATTTAAAGCCCTCTGCAATGATCCGATATCCAGAAAATCAAGTTTTGCTCCCACTATAATAATGATCAAAAGAACAATTGTCAGAAATAAAATGATAAAAAAGTACATGGATACAAACCATATCACGGTATTCAGAATATTTCCTTTAATCCCCATTTTATTCATAAAAAATTTCTGTGAGCGTTCAAACCATGTCATTTTCTTTTCACGTTTTGGGCTTACTTCAATTCCATTGAGTTCATCCACCAGACGCACCACGTCATCAATATATCTTCCGTACATATAATAGATCCAGTATTTGATGATAAAAGCGATCAACAAAAGGGTAATCAGAAGACTGATCCCGAAAATAGCCAGATTATATTCCCTGTCAAAATGAAAATTGATCTGAATCAGAGATAAAAGAAACCCAAGAGGAATATAGGCAATATAATAGGAGATATAAATCTCTTTCGAGATGAGAAGCTGCGTTTTGAGAGTAAACAGATCATAATTTGTATTGGTACTGTTTTTTCTAAGTAGCTTATACAATTTCAGGAAGCGGGAATAAAAATAAACAATAATAGCAAGGGTCAGAATGGTGACAAATACTGAAATCGTTTTAATATTAGAGTCCTTAGAGGCGAAAGGAAAACCTGTTAACAGCAAAGGCAGTGTTACAATCATCAGCCAGAATTCAGTTTCCATATTCACTTTCAGCATCTGCAGCGGAGAGTGTATTTCCTTCTGTTTTTCCAGAGAAATTTCAGGGGATCCCTTCCCTGTATCTTTATTCCAAAGTTCTTTAAAGTTTTCTAATTCCATAGTGTTATTTTTAATAGGAACCTGCACCCTGTCTTGTAATGATCTCTTTCAGCTTTTCCTTTGCCCTTTTCAGTTTTACACGTGTATTTACTTCGGTAATTCCCAGCTGCACAGCAATCTCCTTTCCGGAAAAACCCTCTAAATAGAAGAATATAAGGGCTTTATCTATGGGGCTCAACTGATGGATGGCTTCATACATCCGCTTCATATTCATATCATCCGTATCATTATAAGGTTCCTGCCGGGCACTCAGCCCATCGACATTCTGATTCTGTATAAAACTACGTTTTTTTTCACTTCGCAAAAAAACAATTGCTGTGTTAAGCGCAGTTCTGTACAGCCATGTGGAGAAATCGCTCCTCTTTTGAAAATCACCGTATGATTTCCAGGCCTGGTAAATGATCTCCTGATAGAGGTCATTCTGATCGTCTTTATTATCCATATACATTTTAGAGATCTTGAAAATAACACCTTTGTGTTTTTCAATTTTCTCTAAAAATTCTTTTTCGGGTGAAGACATGATTTACACACTGATCCTTAGATAATATTTCTAAAAAATACCATCTTATTATAACACAAAACTCTAATTCCGGCATTAAGTTAAAAAAATCCTCAACAAACCAAGGTGTTTATTGAGGATTTTTATTTTATGTTAAATACAATATCAGTCAGAATCAGAAAATATAATCTGTACTTAAAAAGTTAGAATCATGTTCCCTTACAATAGTATTCAGCAGCTCCTTATTGGAATCTGTCAGTTTCGCAGCTACCAGAGACCGGATGGAGAATGAGCGGAGCGCATCAAAAACGGAAAGTGTTCCTTCTGCACTGTCTTTTCTCCCTGTAAATGGAAAAACATCGGGACCTCTTTGTGCCTGGCAGTTGATATTAACACGGCTTACAAGGTTCACAAACGGGTCAATGAGTCTCGCTACTTCATGAGGATCTTCACTGAAAATACTTACCTGCATCCCATGAGAAGCATTCACCTGATATTCTATAGGTTCTTCTATATCTTCGAACGGAACAACAGGAATCACAGGGCCAAACTGTTCCTCATGATAAAGCTTCATATCGCTGTTTACAGGATATACAACTGCCGGGAAAACAAAAGATTCATCTGTATAGCCTCCATCTTTATTCAGTACTGCAGCTCCTTTTTGTAGAGCATCATCAATACATTCCTTCAGATAAGCCGGTTTATTGACCTCCGGAAGTGGAGTTACTTTCACATCTTTTTCCCATGGCAGCCCGGCCTTCAAAGCAGAGACAGCAGCACTTAATTTCTCTGTAAACTCCAATGCCACTTCTTTCTGAACGAATATCAGTTTCAATGCTGTACAACGCTGCCCGTTGAAAGAAAGTGCTCCCAAAATACACTCACTCACTGCTACATCCAGGTTTGCATTTTTGGTAACGATGGCTGCATTTTTAGCATCCAGACTTAGGATAGCTCTTAAGCGATTCACTTTCGGGTGTAGTTTTTTCAATCCGTTGGCCACTTTACTGGATCCGATAAAAGCCAGAACATTCACTTTTCCGCTTTCCATAATGGGAGTGATAATTTCTGAGCCTTTTCCATATAAAGTATTCACCGTTCCTTTCGGGAAGGCTTCCTTGAAAGCATTTAATAAAGGATAATGAGCAAGGACACCATGTTTCGGTAGTTTAAAAAGGATGGTATTTCCCATGATCAATGCCGGGATCAGGGTGGTGAAAATTTCATTCAGAGGATAATTGAAAGGTCCCATACTTAACACTACACCAAGCGGTGCTCTTCTGATCTGTGCTATAGTTCCTTCTGCCTGTTGAAAGCGGGAAGATTCTCTGTCAAGATCTTTCAATGCATCAATAGTCTGATTGATATAATCTACAGTACGGTCAAATTCTTTAGTAGAATCAGCCAGTGTTTTTCCGATTTCCCACATCAGTAGTTTGATAACCAGATCTCTCTGCTGGATCATCAGGTACACGAATTTCTGCATACATTTGATTCGTCCTTCCACAGACATTGTCGGCCACTCACCCAGCCCATTATCATAGGCATTTACGCAAGCTTCGAGAACTTCCATAGCCTCGTTCGGACCAATATTCGGGATGCTTCCCAGAAGTTTTCTTTCCAATCCGTTTTCTGTGGGGATGCATACCGGGGAATAAATTTCCGTGACATCTCCTTTCCATTCTACCAGTTCGCCATTCAGAAGATAGGTTCTCTGATGGATCACCGGAACTTTATACTCTTCCGGAATTTCGTTTTCTCCTTTAAAAATGTGATGGAATGATGCTGTATTTTCTGAACTCATAAATCTTTCTATTTTTTTATGTGATAAGACTGAGATTGTCTCAAAATTTAAATTATTTGACTTTTGTCATTCTGAAAGGAAGGATCTTTATTGATTTCTATATGAGATTCTTCATTACATTTTATTTCATTCAGAATGACACCTTTGAAACTACTACATTTTATAATATAAAGGTAGAGGTAAAATGTGTTGAAAAAAATAATCTGACAATAGATTCGATCTATTTGAATTAAAATTAATCTTAGCTCCTGAAAAAAGAATAATTTAGCTTAAAAATAAATTTCATGTTTTCAAAATTAGTTTGCGGCACACTGCTATTCTTCTCTGCAGTAGGCTTTGCACAAAAATCTAAAGCAATCAATACTGTTTTAATGGGAGGAAAGGAAGTTCATACCTATGCCAAATTGCCTGCATTGAATAAGCCGGCTCCTAAATTTACCCTTACCGATGTGAATATGAATGACCAGACCCTGGATTCCTTCAAAGGAAGATATGTTATTCTGAATATCTTCCCGAGCGTAGACACTGGTGTTTGTTCTGCTTCTGTACATCATTTCAATGAAGAGGCTGGAAATCTTCCCAATACGGTAGTACTTTGTATTTCCAAAGATCTGCCTTTTGCACAGAAAAGATTTTGTGGAGCGGAAGGAATTAAAAATGTAGTAATGCTTTCAGATTTCCGTTCGGACTTCGGATGGAACTATGGGGTGGAACTGGTAGATTCTGCCATGAAAGGGCTTCTGAGCAGAGCGGTTGTGGTGATAGATCCTTCAGGTAATATTATTTATGAAGAACAAGTGCCTGATATTTCCCAGGAACCGAATTATGACGCGGCTATTGCGGCTGTGAAATAATAAATAACTTAAAAAATAAAACTCAGCGAATTGCTGAGTTTTTTTTACCGTAGTTGAAAACGCAAAGATCAAATTAAAGAAATACGATACTCAAGCGGGCAAAGAAGAATCAATCAAGATTGATTTTATGAAGCGCCGTTTTACATCCCGCTTCATCAGTGGCGCAGCCACATCCCTTTGCTTCCTTATTTTAAAAAGAATAATAATTAAAAGCTTTGCGTCAAAAAAAGTATTTTGTTGGTAAACGCAGAGGCGCAAAATGATATTCAAAAAAACTGCTTTAAGGCGCAAAGATTTTATCTCCGATAAAATTTCAACGGCATCTTTGTCATTCCGGGCAAAGCAAGGAATCTAAACGCGATTAGGCGGATTAAGCAGATATTTGGGCATAGATCTGCGAATCTGTGGGAAAATAATCACGTATTACCTGCTGAAAATCTTACATTGAGCGAAGTCGAAATGTTCTTGCGCTAAAAAATACTTAAGCTTAAAAACTTGCGTCTTCGCGATTCTCCAACAAAAAATCCAAAACTTATTTCTGTGGAGTTTCACCACTCTCTTTCTTCTCTGATGTAGAGTTCTTTGCAGCCTTCACCAACTCATTGGTATCACTGTACAGCAATTCCCAGCCTGATACCTCTTTCATCACCGTGAGCAGATTAAGATAAGATTTCAATGTTTTCTCCAGATCTTTACGGATAGCACTCGCACTCGTCATTTGACGAAGATCGGCATTAGCTCCTGCCTGCTCTGCAAACACGATCTCAAAAGCATCCTGCTTAGCTTTCATCTCTGCAAAGGCTGCATCCAGAGAAAGAGCTGTGATCTTCTGTTTGTTTTCTGTCGTTTCTAATGCTTCTATAAGCTTCTTCATCTGAGCGGTTTGTGAAGAATAACTCAGCCTGTCCAGGTTCAGCCCAAAAGTTTTGAATACTCCGTAGAGATCCTCTGCCAGCTGATAGTTGGCTGCAGAAGGCAGCTTACGATACCCGTTCAGGAAAGATTTCAGATTGGCATACGCGGTATCTCTTTCGTGATCGGCAGTGGCTACGTCCTTCCCTTTTCCGCTGTAGACCTGCTTTGTATAGACCTTGTCGTATTCCGTATAGGAAGATGCCAAAGCGCCTACAAGAGGATGATTGTTAATAACAGGGTATTTTCCGGATTGGGCATTAGAAAGAATTCTCTGAGCTAAAGTCGCAAGATCTTTAGTGCTCAGCTGTGTGAGGGCAATTTTCATTTTTTTGTGTTTTTTGGGATTAATAAATTAACACTCAAATATAGAAAAATTTGTTTTGTTACAAACATACTTGCAACAAACCTCCCAAGGTCTTGGGAGCTTCCCCCCAACTTTCAGGAGACTATCCGACATCTCGGGAAGTCACAAATAGACTTGTTTTTAACAAAACAAGTACTCTGGAAACTTTTTTCGCTATTGTTTTAGACTATCGGAGGTGCCGGGTGTTTATAACGGGGTTATTGAGAGATTGGGAATTCTTTGGTTACGGAAAACCGTAAGGTTAACTAACTTAAGTTTCATAAATTTAAAAGTATTATATTCTAACCTAAAAATCAATGAATAATCTTGAAAAACTTAATAATTTAATTATTAATGAGAACGCTTATTTTTATCATAATAGTGATAATATTTATATTTCCGATTATCGTATCAAGAATTTATTCGCCTTAGTTTCTTCAGTAAAATCAGGACATTACCTTTTAAATGAACGAAAAAAGAAAATACAATCTGAAGAAATTCATTATTCAATTTGTGTATTTAAATATATAACTAAACCAACCTTTATTGAGGAACATATTAAAAATTGGTTTGAAGAAAAACTTGCATACCTTTTAATTGTTGAAATTGAAGACTTTATAGTTATTAGTAGAAAAAACATTAGCAAAATTCAAGATTTTACAAAATTGTTACATCCTTTAGATTACGAAGTTCTTTCAACCTTATTTATAGAAGATAATACAAGTTTTGAAAAGTTTTCTTTAAAAAACCTCAATGTTTCAGATAAGGCATTGAGAGAAAAAACAGTTGAAGCAATTGATTTAAAAGAAAATTTCTCTTCTCTGGGTGCTAATAATTATTTACTAAGTTCATTAAGAATAAGTAATAACAATGAAAAAACTACATTAATGCTTAATTCTTCAAGAATCAATAAATTTGGGAAAAAGAATAGTATTGAAAACTTCTGTAAATGGTCCAAAGAACAAGTTAGTAAAATAAAAGACCACTCTGTTACATCTACATTTTTATCAATTTTTGCAGAGCCTCAAAATTATGAGGAACAAAGAGAGTCTTTAACTCCAATCTCAATTTTATTTAATTTTAGTAGTATTTACAATGAGGTTGAACAGGGACTTATTTCTAAATTTATTCTTATAAAAAAATTAGAAAATGGTGAAGAAATAGAAACAGAGATTAAATTAACTTCTTTTTTAAATAGATTTGAAAGGTTATGTAAAGTTCAAGAAACAAATGATGATAATACCTATAAAATTTTAAATCCAATCTCGTCAGATTTAGAATTAAAATTAAATGAAAAGTCAATAACAGTTAGATCCTTAAAATTTAAAAATATTAGAATAATTTATTCAAATGGAAATAATGTATCAATAGTTGACTACATTAATAATAAAAATTCATTTATTATTAATTTTGACAATATTGATTTAGCATATTCAAATAGAAAATTATTTAGAGACAACAAGTTATTAGGAAATGTTGAAAATTTCTTAAAAATCTTCAAACCAAATCAACAATTAATAAATGTTACTTCTGAAAAAGGTAAGCCAGCTACAACAGCAAGATTTTTTGAAGAAGAATCAATTTTTAGGTTTGTTGAAGATACTTTTTTTGATAATTATAATTATGCCATTTGTGATGATTTAGGAAGGGAGTGGGCAGACCATATATGTGTTTCTGATGATAAAATAGCATTTATACATTCAAAATTTAACACTAGCCTTGCTTCGGCAAGTGCATTTCAAGACATAGTAGGTCAAGCACAAAAAAACTTAGGTAATATAACACCACAAGATTTTCAATTGGATACAAAGAAAAATCTATGGATAAATAACTATTCTTCAACAAATATAAGTAGATTAAGAAAAGGTAATAGTGTTGATGAATTTATCCAAGCAATTAAGAATACTTCAACTAATCCATACTTAAAAAAGGAAGTTATTTTGGTTATTAATTTTATTTCTAAAAACAGTTTAGAAATATTTTTAAATAACTTAATTTCCGAAAATAGATTTACAGAAAGAAGTGAAGCAATTCAAATTCTATGGCTTATATCTTCTTTAATATCTAGTTGCCAAGAATTAAATACAGAAGTAACAATATATTGCAGACCTTAATTGTGTATAAAAATTAAAATCTATTCATTTATAAAACCAAATAAAATTTGAATATAAAATAAAGCTTGCAGACGAAAGAACTTCTGAAATTTAGGATTTGTTGGAAAGTTCTGCTCTTTTTGAGAAAAAATATCAATATACTTATTAGCTGTTTTGGGATTTCACACTTTTAATCTCTGTTGAGATTCCTGCCTTTAGATTTGTCTATGAAATAAATGAGTAGATTTATAAAAGAGCAAAGCATTTAGTTACACTATAGATTCCTTAGAATATGATTCACATTCCGATAAAGAACTAAATGCTTTTTCATCAAAAGACTTAAATAGAAATTCGGGATTTAAAGCCCATTATCAAGGTGTTAAGAATCAGATGAATTGCTCTTCCATTTATAAATTAAACCAAAAGTATGGAAAAAATTGTAATAGGTATTGATATTAGTGCCAAGACACTGGATATCTGTATTAAAAAATGTGGTTCTTATTCTTTTTATGTTATTGCCAATGAAGCCAAAGCTATCAAAGCGTTCTTCAAAATTTTTCAAAAACCGAAATCTGAGATTATAGTTTCCATGGAAAATACAGGAAGATATAATTGGGAATTATATCAGGTTCTGGAGTATTTTAATTTTAAAGTTTTTGTACTTAACCCTTTACACTTAAAGAAAAGCATAGGCTTGATAAGGGGTAAAAATGATAAAATTGATGCTAAAAGGATCTGTGAGTTCACAGAGAAACATGAAAAAGAGCTCATAGAATTGAAACCATGCTCTGATAACATAAAGAAAATTAAAGTGCTGTTTTCTGAGCGAAATTCTAAGATAAAGCTAAGAGCTTCTTTATTAAAACAAAGACATCTGTATTCACAACTTGAAAGTATAGGATATGATTCTAAATTTTTAAGAATGAATAAAAAGGAGATTGAAGTTTTAGAAAAGCATATAGATTTTTTAGAAAATGAAATAGAACAACTCATTGATAATGACTCAGATTTATACTCCAAGAAGCGATGTATACAAAGTATTCCAGGAGTAGGAAAAGTATTAAGCTGGATGATTATTGCCAAAACAGAAGGGTTTACAAAGATTAATAGCCCCAGAAAATTAGCTTGTTATGCAGGTGTGGTCCCCTTTGGCTATCAATCCGGAACATCAATAAAATTTAAACCTAAACTTTCTTATTATGCGGATAAATCATTGAAAACAGTACTCCATATGGCTGCAATGAGAGCTGTGAGACTAGAAAATGATTTAAAAATATATTATCACAGAAAAATAAGTGATGGTAAAAACAAAATGGCAGTTTTAAACGCTGTAAGAAACAAAATTATTCATAGAATTTTTGCAATGATCAGAACAGGGAAACTATATGAAAAAAACTATAATAATTCTTTGTTTTTGTCATAGAAATCGGAATGACACAATTGGAATGATGATCTATCCACACAGTTTGTTATTCCATAGGAACCCAGCCTTTGCTATAAGGAATACAACAACCCTGTCCAATACACCAACTGAAGACGTGAAAATTCCCCTCCCTCGGAGGGGTGGCAAAAATTCAAAGAATTTTTGACGGGGTGGTTTTCAGCGTTCATCAAAAAGATCCATTAACAAAAAAAAGAGACCGTACATCCTCATGACAGTCTCTTTTCAATAATTTCAAATTTAAACTACTTTTACGTTTAAGCCGTAATCTGCTTTTTTTCGTTCTCTTTCTCTTCTTGTTTTTTATCTATCTTCTCAGATATTTTTTTTACGATATACTCTATCGCCAGCGGTGCTATAATTGCAATTAATGCTTTAAATATTCTTGATTTCATAATTAATTTGGTATTGTTAAGTTAATAATACAATTTCCAAGCCAAGATAAAATATGAAAATAAACGATCTTTAACAAAGCCTTATGAATAGTGCATGTAAAACAAGTTAGTTTTCCTCAGGAACAACCAGACTCTGATAATTTTTGCATCCTGCATTGAACTTTTCCTCCATTTTCAGCCGTAGTTTTTTGGGCTTATGTACAATCAGAGAGTCTCCGAATCCAAGCAAGAGTCTTTCCAGCTCATAATTGATCTGAACACATATTTTAAACAGCGTTCCGTCACGGTCTTCCTTTAAAATTTCCTGACTTTTATGCAGCGGTTTAGTTTTCACATAAGGAGCATTTCCCGAATCTACCCAAAAGATCACATTTCTGGGATCCATTGACTCTGCAACAGTTACTCCTACAATATCTTTAAAATATTCATCTCCATCCAATTCCTTATCAATATAGGGAAGGCTGTCATCTGTTTCAATACTTTCCATTCTGTCCAGTGCCAGATTGTACATTTTCTGTTTGTAAAGACAGATCAGAAACCAGCGGTTATTGAACTCCTTCAGCAGCTGCGGGTGTACCGTAAAAATATTGGATTCTCTTGCTGTAAAGCTTTTGTAAAGAATCTTCAGCACTTTTTTATTGGCAATACTTTCATACAGAATATCAATATGTTCCAACCCTTTCAGCTGTTCATTTTTATCCAGATGGATAATGGACTTCTGGCTGGTTGCATGAATAGAATCTTCCAGTTTCTGAATAACCCCATTCATCTCCTTGAACATGGAAAAGTCTTTGAACTGTTTTAAAATCTGAACTGCATTATTCATCGCTTTCAGATCACTTTCATTCACAGAAATATTATGAATACTGTATTCCGGATCACTGTAACGGTAGTATTTTCTTTCGTAGACTTCAATAGGAGCTTCATATCCGAATTTTTCACTCCGCATATTCTGAAGATCAAGCTGAACAGTCCTCTTACTCACATAAGATTCTTTTCCCTCAAATTCAAACAATGCTTCTGAACATTCATCAATGAGATCTTCCAGCGTGTATTTCCTGTATTTATTTTTAAGGCACTTATCTAGTGTTTTATACCGGATGAGGGCATTTTTATTGGATGACATTCCTTAGTGTTTAATGATTTGGTGTTTTTATAAGCAATTCTGCTTTTTAGATTATTTTTCTTTCAAAGCATTTTCGTCAAAAGTAATCCCTTCCCAGCCGAATTTCATAAAATTCCGGATATTCTGATGATCAGTTCCTTCAGGATTTTTCAAAACATCTTCTCTGTAGAACTCACCAAAAAGCCAAAGTGTCTGTTCTTTTGTCAGATCCTGAATGCTTGCAAAGCTGAAAACCTTACACGAACCATTGTTCTGTCCGGCCTGATTGGTTGTATCTCCGTTTTGAAAAGCAGTAGGAGTAAATTCATAATGTTCATCAATATGAGCGATCACATCATTAAACTGGATCGTTTCCGGGAAATGTTTTAATTGTTCTAATAATACCATGAACCTTGTTTTTTTAATTTTATACTATGTTTACGAGTCTGCCAATGTGCTTTTTCGTCTTTTTAATTAATTTTTGTAAAAATAATTAAAATTTCTTTATCTACGCAAAACTATTGCGCAATAATGATATTACTTTGCATCATCAAAATGAAACAAAATGGAATTTAATGGAAATCATTTAATCGAATTAGGATATAGACCAGCAAAATGGTTTAAAGATGCCATTAGCTATATCAACGAGAATCATCTGGATGAACATCAGGTCGCAGAATATCTGGTACAGTTCAAACAGCCTGATCTTATGCGGCTTCATGAAACAGCTAAAGATTTTATAATCAACATACGTGCAGAACACGAAAGTGAAAATGATAATGTGGACAAAGTAATCAAAACCATGAAAGTTCTGATGAAAACTCCTACCCTTATTGGCGGAGCTTTAATGCCGGATGCCTGCCCTACAGGTCCTGAAGGTCAGATTCCGGTAGGAGGTGTGGTTGTGGCAAAAAATGCCATTCACCCTGGATTCCATAGTGCTGATATCTGTTGTTCTGTAATGTTGACAGATTTTGGAAAAACAAATCCTAAAGATGTTTTGGATGCAGCACATTCTGTCACTCATTTCGGATACGGAGGAAGACCAAGAGGAGAACAGATGCCGATGTCTCAGGAACTGATGGATGCCTTCAGAGAAAATGAATTCTTACAGGATGAAAAGCTGATCAGCATTGCCCGTTCTCATATGGGAACTCAGGGAGACGGAAACCACTTCCTCTTTGTCGGAATTTCCAAAAATACTGGAAATACCATGATGGTAACCCATCACGGATCAAGAGCTCCGGGTGCCGCTTTATATGATAAAGGAATGAAGATTGCCAACCGTTTCAGACAGGAAATCTCTCCTGAAACATTAAGAGAAAATGCCTGGATTCCTTATGATACCGATGAAGGTAAATCGTATTGGGAAGCCCTGCAACTGATAAGACAATGGACCAAAGAAAATCATACTTCCCTTCATGATGCCGTGCTGAATAAGCTGGAAATGGAGAAGGAAAACAGATATTGGAACGAACATAACTTCGTTTTCAAAGATGGAGATCTGTTCTATCACGCAAAAGGAGCTACTCCACTGGATGACAAGTTCATGCCTGATATTACAGGACCAAGACTGATTCCGTTGAATATGGCAGAACCGGTATTGATTGTTCAGGGAAAAACAAATGAAAGAAACCTTGGTTTTGCACCGCACGGAGCAGGAAGAAATTTCAGCAGAAGCCAGCATAAAAGATCATTGGCTCATAAAACCACTGAGGAAATTTTCAATGAAGAAACAGCAGGATTGGATATCCGTTTTTACTCCAATGAGATTGATATCTCCGAGCTTCCAAGCGCTTATAAAAGTGCGAAGAACGTAAGAGCACAGATAGAAGAGTACGGACTTTGTGAAGTTCTGGATGAAGTGATGCCTTACGGATGTGTTATGGCCGGAGATGTTCAGAAGAATGCGCCATGGAAGAAAAAGAAGAAATTCAGAAAAGCATAATGTTAATAGTATGTTCAAAGCTAACATTTAAACCTAACGGGTTTTAGAAACCCGTTAGGTTTGAATAAAAACAATAACCAACATTTCACAGCACTAAAAAGTTATTTAAAAAAATTCAAGGCAAAGAAAGTTCCTATATTTCCAGATTTACTTTCCGCCTTTTTACAAATTATAAGGCAAAGGGAGTTCCTATATTTTCGGAAAATTACTCCCCGCTTTTTATAAATTATAGGTAAAAGGAGTTCCTATACCCTTTAATGAATCTACTCCTCACTTATTTTTTAAACTTAAAACAATGAAAACACTACAATTATTCAATGCTGTACTGGCCAGAAAATCTGATGAAAAGCCATTTATTTCTAATGATGGATTCATCATTGAACCGGATGCTTTATGGGCAAAAAATGAAATCATCTCTTTTTATGCAAAGGAAAAACTGAATGGTAATGACTTGAATAAAACCTTTCATAAATCCTGGGAGAAAATAAAAAAAACTTCCAGAATTGATTTATTGATTGAACAGATCACCCATTATATGTCAACGTATGGAAGTAATTTCCAAAGTGAAATCTATATTCCCAATGAAATATTGGATGTTCCTGATATGAAGCTGGTTTTTAAAGTAATCAAAGCCTATTCTGTGGAAGAAATGCAGGAAAAATGCCTTGCTCTTTTAAGATCAGGAATTGCTTTAAAAGAAGAAACCATTGATGATTTGCTTTCTATTCTACATACGGAGCTGGAATATGATTTTACAGGAAAAGAAAACATCAGAAATAAAGAAGCGGTTATAAAAATTGCTGATCTTTATGATATTTACCCTGAAAATCCCGTTGAGTTTTTCCGTTATGTTATTTATAAAACAACGAATACAACGCTTTTAATCAAAAACAATGATTTGATTGATCTAATCAAGCAGAGTAATTTCAATCCGACATTCTTATTTGAAAGCTTTGGAATGGAAAAAATGGCAGAAATTTTCAACAGATTTAAACCATTATTTCTGGCTTATAAAAACAGAGCACCCAAAGCGATCAATAAAATATCAAAGTTATCTAAGACCCATCATAAACCATTGATTTCAAACCCATTGAATGACGCCACAAATACTCTATTGGAAAACAGCGATTGGCACTGGCTGGAAAATGCAACACCGTTTGCCTTATTCAAAGCATTGTCAGCATGTTACTCAAGAATGTATGGCCAGGATACATTTGTCTACAGAGTCCGAAACGGAAAATCATGGACTAAAAAAGGTAAGGAAACTTACGTGAATCAGTTCAATTATGATTTCATTCTGGACTTTTTGAAACTGAAGTATGAAAACCTATCCGGAAAGAAATTCTATTTCCCTGAGAATATAGAATTTGCGTTGCCAACTTCTGAAAAGATGTTTGTTGGAAACATTCCTACCGGAACCCGTTTTTATGCGGATAGACTGGCTGTAGGTATTTATTGGGAAGACCAATGGGGTGCCAATGACCTTGATCTTTCAGGATTGAACATCGCAGGAAAAATAGGTTGGAATGCCGCTTATAACCATGGTAACGGACAATTGATGTACTCCGGAGATATGACTTCTGCTCCTAATGGCGCTGTTGAATATCTTTATGCCAATAAAGGTCTGTGTGAGCCAACACTTGTCATGAACAACGTTTTCAGTGGAGATGCCAACTGCGGATATAAAATTGTGATCGGAAAAGGAGATGACATTTCCTACGATTATATGATGAATCCTAATCATCTCTTTGCTGAGGCCAGATGTAATTCTGTTCAGAAGCAAATGATTCTGGGAATGCTGGTGACAAAGAATGAAAAGCAATGTTTCGTACTGTTGAATTTCGGAGCAGGACATTCACATGTTTCAGGAAATAGCCAGATTTCTGCAATGGCCACAACGGCATTGTATCAGCAATGGTATGAAGCGATGCCTTTCAATGACCTTATCAAAGAACTTGGAGGTGAGATTACCACAGAAAAAGCGGAAGCTGATTTTGATTTCTCACTGGAAAGCCTGGAGAAAGATAGTTTTATCAGAATTTTTAAATAAATTCTATGGCGTCATCTGATGGTATCGGGTGGCGTTTTTTCGTGGTGGTTGGGTTAGGGAAACTTGAGAACCACCCCGTCAAAAATTCTTTGAATTTTCGCCACCCCTCCGAGGGAGGGGAATTTTTACGTCTTCAGTTGGGAGATTGGTCGGGATTGTACTGTTTTCTTTGTGTGTGTTTATGGGATTGCTGCTGGATTCCTACGGAATGGCACAATTGCAATGATAGTTTATCCATACAGTTTGTCATTCCGCAGGAATCCAGCCTACAAAATTTAGAATTACCTAATGTATACTATTACAAACTGATGTATACTATTACAAACAACTTATATTTTGGCTAAAGCCGATTGAAAAGTGTAATCTTTAACAAACGGACTAAAGTCCGTTCCTATTGAATACAAGCCTTTATGGTAATTATACATTTATCTTCTTCACTGAAAAAACTCCTTCATTCACATTAATAATCACTTTTTTCCCATAATCAATCTGAATACTGAACATATTCTCCAATGGAAACTGAAGGACCGCCTGCAGGATCAAACGAATAACTCCGGCATGCGTAACTATAAGTGCTTTCTCCAGATCTTTTCTCTGAATCAATTCTTGCCAGAAGCTGAGAACGCGATTTTGCATTTCCAGAAGACTTTCACCGCCTGAGGCTTTTACACTCACAAAATCCTGATACCACGGATTGATTTCTTCTTCAGGAATATCCGTCCATTTTTTCATTTCCCAGTTCCCGAAATTCATTTCACGAAGTCTTTCGTCTGTCTGATAATCAAACTTAAAAAAATCGGCTAAAAGCCGGCAGCGTTGAGAAGGACTTGAAATAATTACATCATAATCCTTATCTATTCCCAATATTTTAAAATCTTCAGTGAAATCTTTACGTAAAGGCATTTCAGCAAAACCATAACACCGATTTTCCGGATTGTCTACAGCAGTATGACGGATCAGATGAATTTCCATACGATGATTGTTCCTAAATAAAATAAAACTTCACAAACCTGCTGTACCGATCCCAGACAATCACCTGTATACCCTCCGATATGTTTTTTAAAATACCAGCCCATATATATTTTTCCTAAATAAGCGAGCGCAAAAGCAAAAATCAAATACCAGTCCTGAACCAGGGCAAATGCAATTAAAACACTGATAAATCCTACCAGCAACGCCATCTTATCCAACGGTTTATTGGCTAAAGGCTTTGATTTACTTACATCAATATCAGTGACATACTGATGAGTATAGATCATCGTTCCCGCAATAAAACGGCTTACCGTATGACCTAAAACAACAATGAGTAAAACACCCACCGGATTACTCATTCCCAGGGCCTGAATGCTATAAAATTTTAAAGCGAAAAGCAAAATGATCCCTATTGTTCCATATGCTCCTACCCGGCTGTCCTTCATAATCGTCAGGATTTTTTCTTTTCCATATCCGCCCCCGAAACTGTCGCACATGTCTGTAAAGCCATCTTCATGAAAAGCTCCGGTCAGCAAAACATTGGAAATCATCATTAAAACAATCCCGATTTCAAGATTAAAAAGTAATGAAGAAAGATAAAGAACCAAAGCGTTGATGAACCCTACGATCAAGCCTACCCAGGCAAAATATTTCTGGGATTTATTCATAATCTCACTGGAGTACGGGATGGTAAACGGAACCGGAATTCTTGTGAAAAACATGAGTGCCGTTGCAAAGTAAATCAGTTCATTTTTTATAGCTTTCATTTAGTTTTTATTTGATACATCTGCATCTTCAAAACTTGACATTTCATTCAGGAAATTAACCGCACTCTGAATAATCGGATACGCCAATGCACAGCCTGTTCCTTCTCCCAGACGTAGATTCAGATTGAGAATGGCCTGCTCTCTCATCAGTCCCAACAACTGAGGATGGGCATTTTCATTGCTTACATGACAGAAGATACAATTGTTCAACACTTCCGGATTCTTTTTCCAGACCGTGGCTACAGCAACTGTTGCGATAAATCCATCCACCATGATCAGCATGTTGTGATGATAAGCTTCTTCTATGGCCCCGATCATTTGAGCTATTTCTAATCCACCAAATGTTTGGGCAATTTCATCCTCGGTCATTTCAACCTGATATTTTTCAATAGCGTCTTTTAAAATACTGATCTTATTGTCTAGCTGATGATCATTCAATCCTGTTCCGCGTCCAACACAGTTGGTAATAGGAATGTCGAAGAGTTTACTCATCATCAGAGAAGAAGCAGAAGTATTCCCGATTCCCATTTCACCGAAGCCAATAATATTGCAGCCTTTTTTCGCAATATCATTCACCACAGCTTTTCCATTTTTAAGCGCCTGCTGATACTCTTCAGGTGTCATGGCAGGTTCTTCCAGAATATTACGGCTGGATTTTCTGACTTTTTTATCCACCAGATCCAATCCTTCCGGAAAATCAAAGTTGACTCCGGCATCCACAATTTTGATTTTAATATCATTCTGCCTGCAAAAGACATTGATGGCTGCGCCTCCGCCAAGGAAATTCATCACCATCTGATAAGTTACTTCCTGTGGATAGGCACTTACTCCTGCAGCAGCAATCCCATGATCGGCTGCAAAAACCACCATATGTGGATTCAATAACTGTGGGGAAGTAGTTTTCTGAACCATTCCGATTTTGTGGGCAATATGTTCAAGATGTCCTAATGCCCCTAATGGTTTTGTTTTAAAATCAATTTTATGCTGTAGTTCTGATGATAACATGGATGTTTATAGTTATGTTAAATGGAAAAATGCAATATTAGTAAAATTCAATGAGTCTTTTTCTTTTGCCTTGACACAAAAGAAACAAAAGGTCAAGATCTTGAAAATTGAGCTAAAAATAAAATGTGTTCTCTAAAAATTCTAAACTCGTGCGAATTCATTATTACTTTTTTGTATCAATATATTTGTCGCACTCAGACAGGAGAATTTTCTTAACGTTCACACAATTTATTTTTTTAACGCCCAATTTTCAAAAGTCAAAAAATTTTAGCCCGCAATATTCACTTACTCACCAACCCGAACCCCGAAACTCTCAAACTCTCCCACACTCAAACCCTAAAACCCATCCCCACGAAACCTGCACCTCGAAACTTAAAACATCTACGCGAGTACATTGCGCACTTCATCTTTTACTTTGCACTATAAATACAAAACAATGACACCAAAAATACTTGAAAAAATAAAAGAAGTTGAGGCTGCAAAAGGCGTAAAAGTCCTTCTTGCCGTAGAATCAGGGAGCAGAGCCTGGGGTTTTGCGTCTCCTGACAGTGATTTTGATATACGTTTTATATACCGTCACGACAAAGATTGGTATCTTTCTCCATGGGATAAGAATGAAACGATAGAGTTTATGACAGAAGATGACTTGGACGGCTCCGGCTGGGATCTGAGAAAGACCTTTCACCTTTTACTGAAATCGAATGCGGCTTTACTGAGCTGGTTCTATTCTCCTATCGTGTATAAAGCGGATGAAAGGTTTGTAGAACTCTTTAAACCTTTGGCTGATGCCTGTTTTTCTCCGGTAGCCGTTTCTTATCATTATCTGAGCATGAGCAAGAAATATCTGGAAGCGTGCAGAAGTGATGAAGTAAAATTAAAAAGTTACTTTTATTGCCTACGAACCACCCTCACCGGAAAGTGGATCATAGAGAAAGGAACAGTTCCACCCATATTGTTCAGTGATCTGCTTGTTTTAACAGATGATGCAACCAGACGAAAAATAGAAAAACTCGTTGCCTTAAAAGCCACCAAAGGAGAATCTTACTACCATCCAAACGATTGGAAACTGTTTGATTTTCTGGAGAGAACAGTCGCTGAAAATGAAGAAAAATCGAAAGTTTTATCTGGAGGAAAGGCCGATAAAGGTGAGATGGAGAGGGTTTTTAGGGAGATTTTAAAGTAGAAAATTACATAAAAAGCTTATTTTACATAAAAAAAAGATACAGATGAAAAATATAATCGCTCTTTCTCCCATGTATACGGAAGATAGCAATAATTTGAAAAAAGCATCGCTCACTTCTTCTTATGAACTGAGTCGTTTCAATGCAAAATGGAATGTTCCGGAGGAATTTCGTGCGGATGTAGTAG
This sequence comes from Chryseobacterium sp. WLY505, assembly GCF_030846215.1. NCBI lineage: Bacteria > Pseudomonadati > Bacteroidota > Flavobacteriia > Flavobacteriales > Weeksellaceae > Chryseobacterium > Chryseobacterium sp. WLY505. The sequence goes on from NZ_JAVCWI010000006.1 coordinate 62,406, forward strand.
CAGTCTATGGTGAAGATATTTATGCAGAAATTGTAGCAGAGCAATGTAATCTAACATTAACAAAGCCCAATGATAACTGGCTCTCAAACATTTCAGAAGAATTTACAAAACGGAAAATTGTTTACGGAAAGTTGAAAGACTTCTTACATGAAGAAAATATTTTTATCAAATGTTCGGATTTTAAAAGCTTTAAAGCAGGAGTTTTCGATAAAGTTACAAATATCAAAGGCTTTGAAACACTTGATCTGGAAAGCATGGTTTTCACTTCAGAAGTAGTGGAATGGGAACTTGAGGTTAGATGTTTTGTTTTGAATAATGAAATTAAAACTTATTCTTCTTATTGGAGAAATGATGCTTTCGACATCAACCCGCTTTCTGAACCGGAACAAAAAGATTTGTTTGAGTTTTTCGGCAGGTTTATTACACAATATGCTGAAACGCTTCCAAAAGCAATCGTTCTGGATTTCGGTATTATTAAAGGAAAAGGCTGGGCTTTGATTGAAGCAAATCCTGCATGGTGTTCCGGGTTGTATGCCTGTGATGCAGAAAAAGCTTTGGAAGTAATTTTAAACAGTTGCATTAAAAATTAGACTCAAAAATACATATATATTGATTTTATAAATGACCATCCAAGACCTAAAAAACAAAAAACTCCTCCTTTTCGAAGCCATTTCCGGAAGCAGAGCTTTTGGGCTTGCAACGGAAAATTCTGATACGGATATCCGCGGGGTGTATTATCTACCGAAGGAAGATTTCTTTGGACTGAATTATATTCCGCAGATTTCCAATGAAACGAATGATATCACGTATTATGAAATCGGGAGATTTGTCGAACTTCTTCAGAAAAACAATCCTAATATTCTGGAGATTCTGGCAAGTCCGGAAGATTGTATTCAGTACAAGCATCCGTTGATGGATTTATTGAAAGCTGAAGATTTCCTATCCAAATTATGCAAAGATACTTTTGCGGGCTATGCTGTTTTCCAGATTAAAAAGGCAAAAGGTCTCAATAAAAAGATTGTAAATCCGATTGATAAAGAAAGAAAATCAATCCTGGATTTCTGTTTTATTTTGGAAGGACAAGGTTCTGTACCGTTGAAAAAGTGGCTGGATGAATTCCCCGTGTCCGCAGGACGTGTTGGTCTCTCACAGGAAAATTGCGGATTGATAAACATTGATCATACCAAAGGAATGTATGCTCTGTTTTATGATGAATCGGGGACATTGGGATATAAAGGAGTTATTCAGAATGAAGAAGCTAATCAGGTTTCTGTATCCTCTGTTCCTAAAGATGAAAAACCGGTTGCTTACCTGTTTTGTAATCTTGATGCCTATTCTGTGTATTGCAAAGACTACAGGGAATATTGGAAATGGGTTGCTGAACGCAATGAAGACCGTTATAATGTCAATCAGACTCACGGGCAGAATTATGACAGTAAGAATATGATGCACACCATCCGCCTGCTGCAGTCCTGTGAACAGATTCTTAAAACCAACTCACTGACGATCCGTGTAGAAAACCGTGACGAACTCTTAAATATCAAAGCAGGAAACCAGTCTTATGAAAGTGTCATCCAAAAGGCAGAAAACCTCATACAATCTATAGAAAATCATTATTCCACTTCCACTCTACCCGACGCTCCGGATCTGGAAAAAACAACAAAAATCTTAGTTCAGATCAGAGAAAAACTGTACAATAATGATGAATTATAAATGATAAGTTATGAATGGTGGGACTGTTGAAATCCAACGCTCCCACTCTCTCACTCACCAATGCTAAAACACTCTCCAAAACCCGAATCCCGAAACTCGCATTCAAACCCGAAACCCGCACCCCGTACCCCGCAACTCTCCACACACTCACTTACCCTCAAACCCTCCCACTCTCAAACCCTCCAACCCCAAAACTCACTTCTTCGCTGCCTTCGCCAACGGATTATAATCAAGACATATTTTAATCCAATACTCAAAGTCATCAGGTTTTTGAAAACCGATGGGTTCTACATAGCAATAGCCATTTAACTGTTTCCCTTTCATGATCATTGGGAGAAAGCCTTTCTTTTCGGAAACCTCATCTTCTAACTCCGGATCATAACGGCACATCAGATTATCATGACTGATATTGATGCACATCTTTCCGTTCACCAGAAAAGACAGTCCGCTGAACATTTTCTTTTCTTCAACTTCTATATTATTTTCTATGGAAAGCCGTTCACGTACGCGATCGGCAAGTTCAGTACTGTAAGCCATGATTTCAATTTTTTTTGATCTATCCCTTTTAGTAATAATGGCTTCGACAGGTTCAGCCTGACAGTGCTTAAAAATTCCGGTTGGTATTCAAGTAGTTCCCCTGAGCCTATCGAAGGGCATCAATAAGAAAACCTTTGTTAATTATTAAGCTCGAGTATTAATTAAAGGGATAAGTCGGTTAACTTTTTTGTTATTAAAATTAATTAAAAAACCATGATGAGCACACTATTTCTTTCAATTTATTGATGGATTCTTATTTTAGAAAATAAAATTTTATTTAAATAAATTATTGTTTTACGATAATTAATTATACATTTGCAATAGTAATTAAAGTTCGTACCATGAACCAGACCAAAATTATTGCAAGAATTTTATTTTATATCTGTGCGTTACTTTCGGCCGGATATTTAATCACTTTTGGGTATTCCTTATTCTGTCTGATCACAGGATTTTCGGTTACACCTTATAAAGAAGGAAAGTTCCTTCATGTCAATTATCCGTTTACAGAACAGCCGTTTCTGAATATTGAAAACAATTACCCTTATATGATCTTTTCCTTTATGGTGGTACTTATCACTTATGGAATCTTTTTCTGGTTATCTGCCAGGGTTTTCAAAGTGTTTTTCCAACAGAAACTGTTTACTCAGGAAAATATCATTCAGCTTAAGAGATTTTACCTGTATAATATTTTCATTCCGCTTCCACTGGTTATTGTCGCGAGTTTCTTTGTGGAAGTAGAAAGTATGATATGGGGACTGGTGTTTATTCACTTTATGCTTGGAATTTTCTGTCTGTTTCTTGCGAATATCTTTAAGCAAGGACTACATTTGCAAAACGAACAAGACTTATTTATTTAAAATGCCAATTATAGTCAACTTAGATGTGATGCTTGCCAAACGAAAAATGCAGAGTAAAGAATTGGCAGAAAAACTGGGTATCACGCCCGTGAACCTCTCTATCCTTAAAACCGGCAAAGCCAAAGGTGTCCGCTTCGATACCCTTGAAGCCATCTGTAAAATCCTGGAATGCCAGCCGGGAGATATTCTTGAATTTAAAGAGTGATCGGGATTCGGGGTGCGAGTTGCGGGGTTTGAGTGTTTTAGAGTATGAGCGTCGGAGGGTTGAAGTGTGAGAGTGTTTGAGCATGGTATGTGAAACTTCCACTTCTAACTTCTAGCTTCTAGCCTCCAGCTTCCAGCTTCCAGCCATTAACTTCTAACTTCTAAACCAGCTGCCGAAAGGCCGCCTGCCCTTCTATTGCCCAAACACAACGTTATGAACACATTAACCATCAACAATCTTAGCCTTACCTATAAAAATGGTTTCCAGGCTATTAAAAACATTTCACTGGACATTAACAACGGAATGTTTGGACTTCTTGGTCCGAACGGAGCCGGAAAATCTTCTTTGATGAAAACCATTGTAGGACTTCAAAAACCTACCTCCGGAACACTGCTTTTCAATGAAGTCGATATTGTCAAGAATCCTGATTATATTAAACAGAATCTCGGATTTCTCCCACAGGATTTCGGAGTATATCCGAAAGTTTCTGCATATGATCTATTGGAACATATTGCCGTATTGAAAGGGATTACCAACAAAAGCGAACGTAAAAAACAAATTCCGGGTTTGCTGGAAAAAGTCAATCTTTCTGATTTTGCTAAAAAAGAAGTCCATACTTTTTCAGGCGGAATGAAGCAGCGTTTTGGCGTTGCCCAGGCCTTATTGGGAGATCCGAGGATCATCATTGTAGATGAACCTACTGCAGGATTGGATCCTGAGGAACGTAACCGTTTCAATACGCTGCTCAACGATATCAGTCAGGATGTGATTGTCATTCTGTCCACACATCTCGTTGAAGATGTCAGAAATCTCTGCTCGGAAATGGCAGTGATGAATCATGGGCAAATCCTCCGAAAAGGAAATCCGGGAAAACTGATTGCAGAGCTGGACAATAGAATCTGGTCAAAACCCATTCACAAAAGCGAACTGGAAAGGTATCATTCCAGCTATGAAATTATCAGCAGACAGCTTTTGGAAAGAGAACTCCACATCACTATATTTTCTGAAGAATCTCCGAAAGATTTCAGCCCGGTAACTCCTTTGCTGGAGCACGTTTACTTCCGCACCCTCACCCAAAAACCTTAATCATGAACGCGATAATTTTATTTGAAGCCGGACGCTCTTCCAAGCACTGGCTCACCTACCTTGTGGCGTTACTTTTAATAGGAATGGGTATCTTTTGTGGAAACCAGTTCAATCTTTCAGTAGGAGAAGGGATTTATTTAAACTCAACCTACACCATTGGTTTTATGACCGGAATGTTGAGCCTTGCCGTGATTTTTTTTGCTACGGTCTATGCATTGCAGCTGCTTTTTAAAGATCAGGATTCAAAATTTGACAACATCCTTTTTTCATTTCCTTTTTCAAAGCTCACTTATCTGAAAGGGAAATTCTCCACCTATTTTTTACAGACTTTTTTAAGCTTTTCTTTCTTAATGACAGGATTTATCATAGGTCAGATGATGCGGACCGGAAGTGAAATGCAGGCAGGTTTTAACATTGTCCATTACCTATATCCTTTATTCATCTTCGGTTTTATCAACAGTCTGGTTATATGCAGTTTTCTGTTTCTCATAGCGGTTGCGGTAAAGAGAAAATTACTTGTTGTAGTAGGTGGATTGCTACTATATGTTTTCTATATGATTATTCTGCTGTTTTCCAATTCACCCTTTATGGCGGGAAGTCTTCCACAGTCACTGGAAACACAGCAGTTTTCAGCTTTAATTGATCCTTTTGGATTATCCGCTTATTTTATGGAAGCCCGTGATTTGACTGCCCATCAGAAAAATATACAAATGGTTCCTTTTGCAGGATACCTTTTATTCAACAGGCTTTTATTTTGCTTTATATCTATTGGAATTTTACTCCTTTCACTTAAATTATTTTCTTTCTCCATGATCCCTGGACACAAAGTAAAAACATCCGGAAATATTCTTACATTTTCGGAAACAAATGAAGCAGAATATTCCACGGTGAAGCCAGACTTTGGTTGGAAGAATTCATTTCGATCTGTCTTGTCTTTTGCAAAAACAGACCTCACTTATCTGTTTAAAAGTGCTGCTGTTCCTGCCGTTTCCATACTGTTGTTATTTTGTATAGGAATGGAAATGTATGCCGAAATTGAAAAAGGAATCCGTCTTCCGCAGAAGTATGCAGGTTCAGGTCTTATGGCGACAACCATTTCAGAGAATTTTCATCTGCTTGGACTTCTTATTTCCGCTTATTTTTTAAACGATGTTTACTGGAGAAGTTCTTCATCGGGATTTTCTCTGATTGAAAACAGCACCTATTTATCAAAAAACCGATTAACCGGACATTTCATTTCCATCAGTTTTTTGCTGTTTTTCTTTACCGGAATTTTAATTATTCAGGGAGTTATTTTTCAAATGGCTTATCAGTATTTTTATATAGACTGGAATGCTTATTTCGGTGTTTTTCTTTTCAATACTTTCCCTTTGATGCTGTTTTCCGGATTGATTCTTTTAATCAATGACAGAATTCCCAACAAATTCATAGCCCTTGGAGTTTCTATCCTTGCTGTCTTTATATTATCTGGTCCGGTTTCAGGGAAACTGATCTCCTATCCTCTCTTCAGGATTTTTTCTGATTTTAAAGGTACATACAGCGATTTTAACGGCTATGGAATCTATGAAAAGGTTTTTGCCCAAAGACTATTATTCGGAACGGGGATTATCAGTATTTTATGGATGCTCAACAGTATTATAAAAATTAAAAAAGTTCCTGTACTTGCATCTGGCTTCAGTATCATTCTGCTCATCACAGGAATCTTTACCGTAGTATTATTTATGAAAGGTTATATTCCAAAAAATGAAGATCAGGCTATATTAAGTTCCGCAGCATATGAAAAAAACTATAGAAAATATGAAAAGCTTCCACAGCCGGATATCACTGATATTGCGACAGAAATCAAACTGTATCCTTCAAACAATGCTTATCAGATTATAGGAAAATATACTCTTAAAAATCAAACCAACCAGCCTATCCATAAGGTTCTGATCAATTTTAATGAGGATTTAAAACTGGAATCTGCTGTGTTAAAGTGTGGTACCGAAATCTCAAAAATCAATAAGTCTGTTACAGAAGTTTCATTACAACAACCTCTTTTGCCAGGTAAAACAGCTTTGCTTGATTTTAAATTATCTTATCAATGGTTTGCTGTCAACGGTCACAAGTCTTTCAATGCCATTATTGAAGATGGGTCTTTCATGAGAATCAGCAGGTATTATCCTACCATCGGTTATCAAAAGGATGATGAAATTCAGGATGAAAAAGAACGAGACCAATTCAAGCTTGGAAAACTTACTGAACTGAAGAAACCGGAAGCTCCTGAAGTTTCAAAAAAGGATTTTATCAATTTGAATATGATTATTTCCACGGAAAAAAGCCAGACAGCCATTGGAACAGGAGATCTTATCAAAAAATGGTCGCAGTCCGGACGTAATTATTTTGAGTATAAAGCAGATCAGATTCCTTTCCGGTTTGCCGTTTCTTCTGCAGAATACGAGGTAAAAAGCATACACTATAAAGGAATTGACATCAATCTATTTTATCATCAAAAGCACTTTGAAAATGTGAATCACCTCCTTGAAAATGCAAAGCTTACTTTAGATTACTGTCAGCAGAATTTTGGGCAATATCCTTTTAAAAGCATCAATTTTGCGGAGATTTCTTCTTTTACCAAAGGTTTTGCCGCGACAGCCTATCCTTCCGCCGTCTTTATGCCGGAAAACATGATTTTTCACGCCAACATTCAAGCCGATAAAAAACAGGATGTCATCAATGAACTGGCAGGTCATGAGCTTTCCCATCTCTGGTGGGGCAACAGTCAGATCAATCCCGATGACAGAGAAGGTTCTGTGATGCTTACCGAAACCCTGGCGATGTATACTGAAATGATGCTCTACAAAAAAATGCATGGCCGAGAAAAAATGATGGAAAGAATCAAAGTACATCAACAGATTTACGATAATGAAAAAGGACTGTCTGAAAATGTTCCGATTTATAAAGCAACCGGAGAGGTTCCTCATATTTCATATTCCAAAGGAGCTGTAGCAATGGTAGAATTGAGTAATCTATTAGGTGAAGACAAAGTAAATATAGCATTAAAGAATTTCCTCAACAACAATCAATATCCCCAAAAACCAACTTCTCTGGATCTGATTAATGAGTTTTATAATGTTGCTCCTGATATTTCTACCAGAAAACAAATCGACAGATTATTCAAGTCCATAGAAAATATAAGTTTTACTTCAGGGTCTAAAACTGCTTCTGCAAAGGCAAAACCCAAAGAACCTATCAACAGTTTTTAATTTTTTTGAAAATATTTTTTCAGGAATTGTAACAAAGTAGAAACCTCGAAAAAACAGGAGGCGAAGAAGATCTGAAATAAAGAGTAGTTAATAAAAATCATTGCGAGCCAAAGACGAAGCAATCTCACTTTTGAAAATTTAAATAACGAGATTGCTTCAATGCTCTGCATTTCGCAATGACACAAAAAGCAAAAATCCCTCAAAACTGAGGGATTTTTTATGTTTAAGAATGAATCTTATTAAGCTTCGTTAGATGGAGTTTGGTTTTCCACTGGTTTTTCGCTTTGTGGCTTTTCACCTTGTGGTTTCTGTCCTTCAGGTCTTCTTTGTCCCTCTGGTCTTCCTTGTCCTTCTGGTCTTCTCTGCCCTTCTGGTCTGCCTTGTCCTTCCGGTCTTGGAGGTCTTGGTAAAAGAACTTTACGGGAAAGTTTCATTTTCTTACGGTCATCGTAACCCATGAACTTCACTTCTACTTCATCACCTTCTGCATAAGGAACTTTGTCCAGACGAGCCCACTCAATTTCAGAAATGTGAAGAAGTCCTTCTGTTCCTTTAGCAATTGCTACGAATGCACCGAAGTCCATTACCTTCACTACTTTACCTTTGTAAACTTCACCTATAACCGGTACGAAAGTAATTTCATTGATTCTTGCAATAGCAGCATTGATCTTTTCTCTATCTGTACCAGAAATTTCGATACGTCCGATTTCTCCCATCTCTTCGATAGCAATAACTGTATCCGTATCTTTCTGTAACTGTTGGATAATTTTTCCACCAGGTCCGATTACAGCACCGATGAAATCTTTTGGAATCTCCATTACCACCATTTTCGGAGCGTGTGGCTTCACATCTGCTCTTGGCTGAGAAATCGTTTCCGTGATTTTGTTCAGGATGTGTAATCTTCCGTCTTTAGCCTGCATCAAAGCTTTCTCCATGATATCCATAGAAAGTCCCTGGATTTTGATATCCATCTGACAAGCTGTGATACCGTCTGCAGTACCTGTTACTTTGAAGTCCATATCTCCAAGGTGATCTTCATCTCCTAAGATATCAGAAAGTACAGTAAATTTACCTGATTTTGTATCAGTGATCAGACCCATTGCAATCCCTGAAACAGGTTTTGTAATCTGAACCCCTGCATCCATCAATGCTAATGTACCTGCACAAACTGTTGCCATTGAAGAAGAACCGTTAGATTCTAAGATATCGGAAACAATTCTGATGGTATATGGATTTTCTGCCGGAATTACCGCTGTTAAAGCTCTTTGAGCTAAGTTTCCGTGTCCTACTTCTCTTCTAGAAGTACCTCTTAAAGGTCTTGCTTCACCTGTAGAGAATGGAGGGAAGTTATAGTGTAAGAAGAATCTTTCGTCGTGCTGCGTGATTACGCTGTCGATCATGTTCGCATCTTTTACAGAACCCAGAGTTACCGCAGTCAGAGACTGAGTTTCTCCTCTTGTAAAGATTGCAGAACCGTGAGCTCCCGGAAGATAATCAATTTCTGACCAGATTGGACGGATCGTCTGAGGATCACGACCATCAAGACGGATATTGTCTTCAAGGATCATCTGACGCATTGCTTCTTTCTCTACGTCATGGTAATATACTTTAACGAATGGAGTTACTCGTGCCAATTCTTCTTCATTTTCAGCATATTGTGCTAAGAATTCTTCAAGAACTGCTTTGAATTTTTCTCCTCTTTCTTCTTTGTTAGATGGAGTTTTTGCTACTTCATATACTTTATCATAACATTCTTTCCATACTTTTTCACGAATTTCTTCGTCGTGATCTTCGTGGCTGTATTCTCTTTTAGGGAAAGATTTTCCTACTTTTTCAGCTAATCTCTCCTGAGCTTCGATCTGTTTTTTGATCTCAGCGTGAGCGAAGTTGATCGCTTCAAGCATTTCCTGCTCAGAAATCTCCTTCATTTCACCTTCTACCATTACGATGGAGTCTTTAGTAGCTCCCACCATAATATCGATATCTGATTTTAATAAATTCTCATAACTTGGGTTCACAGCCAATTGTCCGTCAATTCTTACTACTCTCGCTTCAGACATTGGTCCGTTGAAAGGAATATCTGTAATTGCAATAGCTGCAGAAGCTGCCAAACCTGCCAATGCTTCAGGCATTACTTCTTTATCGTAAGAAATTAATGAGATCATTACCTGTACTTCCGCATGGAAATCTTCAGGGAAAAGAGGACGTAATACTCTGTCCACTAATCTCATTGTAAGCACTTCATCATCAGATGGTTTTGCTTCTCTACGGAAGAAATTCCCAGGAATTCTTCCACCTGCGTAGAATTTTTCTCTGTAATCTACCGTTAATGGTAAAAAGTCTACACCAGGATTGGCTTCTTTATTGGCTACAACAGTTGCTAAAAGCATTGTTCCGCCACATTTCACCACTACAGATCCGTCAGCCTGCTTAGCCAGCTTTCCCGTTTCGATAGTGATTTCCCTGCCGTCTGCAAGGATAATCGTTTCTGTAAACGCTTGAGGTATACTCATAAATTTGCTTCTTTATACTCCGTATTGAGTATGATTAATATTTAAACTCTTTAAATTTTCGTTTGCAAAGGTACTATATAATAATGATATATTAAATTTTTCGATTGCTTTAATAGGCGCTTAAAATACAAAAAATTGGCTATCAATTGATGAACGTTTGAAAATTTCTAGGAGTAACGGAAACTTATTCATGATTTATGAAAATAAAAAAGTACTTTTTTGAGGATAATGTATTGAAAAATCCTGTTGTTTTTGTATTATTGTCTCAAAAAATGAAAATAATACTTTGATCTGAAAAAAAATATCTGTTTCATTTTAAAAATTAGTAAAATTATTGCAAACCAATAGGCTGATCCCTATATTTGCCCTACTTCACCAATTACAATGCTGTAGGCTAAAAAAAGTTAAGGAACTATCCTTATCCAGATAAATAAATGTTTATGATTAATAAAGAAGTACAATCTCAAAGCAGGAATTATACGGTTCCGTTGATTACCATCACCCTGCTGTTTTTTATGTGGGGATTCATCACCTGTATGAATGACATCCTGATTCCCTATCTGAAGCAACTATTCAATCTTACCTTTTTCGAATCCATGCTGGTACAGTTCTGTTTTTTCGGAGCTTACTTTATCGGGTCACTGATTTATTTTATGATTTCCATTACTAAAGGAGATCCTATCAATAAATTAGGCTATAAGAAGGGAATTCTGTTCGGAATTTTTCTGGCCGCATTCGGCTGCGTTCTGTTTTATCCGGCAGCTACGTTTTCATATTATCCGCTGTTTCTGGGAGCTTTGTTTATTTTAGGACTCGGCTTTACAGTATTGCAGATTACAGCCAACGCTTATGTTTCATTGCTGGGAAGTGAAGAATCTGCTTCCAGCCGACTGAATATGACTCAGGCATTCAATGCATTCGGAACAACCATTGCACCGGTACTGGGAGGTCATCTTATTTTTGAATTTTTCTCTTCTCCGGACGGATCATTCAGTGCGGTAGCAACGAGAATTCCTTACCTTATTTTTGCGGGGATTCTTTTACTGGTTGCTTTACTGATTTCCAGAGTTAAACTTCCTTCATTCCAGATGGGAGAAGAAGAAATCGTAAAAGGTTGGGGAGCGCTTGAATTCAGCCACCTGAAATTCGGAGTATTCGCTATGTTCTGCTATGTAGGCGGAGAAGTTGCTGTAGGAAGTTTTATCATCAGTTTCCTGGAGCAGCCACAGATTATGGGCTTTAATGAGATCATCAGTAAAAATTACCTTTCCTTATATTGGGGAGGAGCGATGATTGGCCGTTTTCTGGGAGCCATTTCTTTAAATCAATCAATAAGCCAAAGCAAAAAAGCTCTATATATGCTGGGAGCAGCAGCTGCTGTTTTCCTTGTGATCTTCAGTATTGTAAATCTTACGTTCAGCCAGATCAGCTTTTTCATTGTATTCATCATTCTTAACTTCATTGCCTTTTTCGTGGGTAAAGCAGCTCCGGCAAGAACATTATCCATATTTGCCGCGATTAATGTTATGCTATTGATTTCTGCAATGGTAAATCATGGTGAGCTGGCGATGTACAGTATTTTAGGAATCGGAATTTTCAACTCTATTATGTTCTCGAATATTTATACTCTGGCTATTTCAGGATTGGGCAAATATACCAGTCAGGGATCCTCTTTAGTGGTAATGGCTATTCTGGGAGGCGCTATTGTTCCCATATTCCAGGGATATCTTGCAGATCAGTTTGGAGTACAACATTCGTTTATTATTCCTGTATTCTGCTATCTTGTTATTCTGATATTCGGGGCTTACTGTACCAAATATTTAGGTCATGTAGAAACTACAGAAGCCAAATCAGGGCATTAAAATCAAATTCAAATCAAAATGTATAAGGCGGAATATCTCATAGGTATTCCGCTTTCTTTTTTCAGATTTTAAAATGTAACTTTTCATGAGAAAAAGGAACTTATTTTATAAACCAACTCAATCATTATGAAAATACAGTTAAAGCTTGAATACGCTGCATTTCTCCTGTTAGGAATCTATGCCTTTGCACAGACAGGATATTCCTGGTGGTGGTTTGCCGGACTTTTTCTTGCACCGGATATTTCTATGCTGGGATATACCATGAATAATAAAGTAGGTGCTTTCTTCTACAATCTCTTCCATCATTTTGGAGTAGCTGTCATTGTTTATTTTGCGGGAACAGCCTTGTCTCTGCCCTATTTACAAATGATAGGAGCTATTCTGTTTTCTCACTCTGCGTTTGACAGGATTCTGGGTTATGGATTGAAATATCCCGATAGTTTTCAGAATACGCATTTGGGGAAGATTGGGAAGAAGGCTGAATAGTGATGTTGAAAACCACCCCGTCAAAAAATCTTTGAATTTCCGCCACCCCTCCGAGGGAGAATTATCGCACCTTCAGTTAGGATGGCTGTTACAGTTGTAATCATCTTCAGTATTTTTTCAAGATAATAAAGGCTGGATTCCTACGGAATGACACAATTAGCGTATTAGTCTATCCATACAGTTTGTCATACGTAAGAATCTCAATACTTTTTTATGATCACATGAAAATCAAAGACTTTAAGAAACTTTAGTGTTCTTCTCAACCATTTGGTATTTTCTAAAAAAACTTTTGTGCCTGTTGTGGTTAAAAATCCCCTGTTGTGTAAAAACAAAAAAGCAACCTCTTTCGAAGTTGCTTTTTTATTTTGAAAATCTTTATAGATTATTTTCTTAAACCTAGTTCAGCAATAATTGCTCTATATCTTGCGATATCTTTGTTTTTAAGGTAATCTAATAAACTTTTTCTCTTACCTACCAATTTCACTAGAGATCTCTCTGTGTTGAAATCGTGACGGTTAGCCTTTAGGTGTTGAGATAAGTGGTTGATTCTGAAAGTGAAAAGAGCGATTTGTCCTTCAGCACTTCCTGTGTCTTGTGCAGATTTTCCGTGTTTTGCGAAAATTTCCTGCTTTTTGTCTGTTGTTAAGTACATTCCAATATTGTTTAATGATTATTATGTAACGGGTGCAAAATTACGACTATTTTTTGATTCTGCAAACATTATTGATTTCATATATCAAAATTGATAGAAAAAAATGTTAAAAAATTCTTAATAATTTGTATGCATTCCAATGAAAAGGCAGTAATTTTGCATTCGAATTACAAATGAAAAAAATTATATTCTTTACAGCGGTTACTACTTTTTTATTCATCGGATTTACTACGGTAAAAGCCCAGAAGAATACTGATGATAAAATAAAAAAAGTTCTTTACTTCAATCCTGAGGTAGAGCCTGATATCGACGAAATAAAAGACCCCACCAACAATGCTTTCTTTGATGCTGTTACCGATAATTTCAGTAACAGAAGAAATAAAATGCTCCGGGCAGAAGTTCAGGTTCCCTTCGACAGCATAGACAAACAAACCATTGCAGATTACTGCCTCAACAATGATGCAGATTTTGCCATTGTTTCCAAAGTGAGATATTTCAAAGTAGGATTTGGAAAATACGTATTCTCCAATCAGGTGGTGGTGAGTATGAAACTTTTTGGTGCCGACGGAACTCTTGTCGCCGAAACCGATCATGATACCTACAGAAAAAATATGCGTCTGCTGGGCTCCACAACCAATTCTGTTAAAATAGGAACCGAAGGTGCGATAAAAGGAATCATTAAAAAACTTAGAAAACTGAAACCGACAGAAGCAGAGCTTTAAGACTTAAGGTTTAAGGTTTAAAGTTCTGGGTTTAAGGTTGAAATTTACAGCCTTTTATTGCCAATGGTCAATTTTGCTTCGCAAGTCAATGGTGAATGTGTAAGGAAAATTCATGAGCTTACCGGACAAATTCATCATTCATCATTTATAATTTATAATTCTTTCATTGAGATGTCCTAATTATAAATATTTTCACGTTAAATAAAGCACTTATTCGCACTTACGGACAAGTGCTTTTCATTTAAAAAACACTATAAACAACTGATTAACAATTAAATATTTTCACCAAATAATGATTTATTAAATATTTTTTACTATTTTAGACCAACATTAAAACCAAAATCTCATGAAAAATCTAAAGAAACTCAGCAGAGAAAAAGCAAAACAAATTAATGGAGGAACTATGGAAAGGTGCAGCGAAACCAATCCGTGCACCGTTGGATGGTGTTGTTTTGGAATCTGCTCCCCTTTCATCTGCCTTGAATAAAAGATAAAACTAAACTATACAAAATCAAAATTTATGAAAAATCTAAAAAAACTAAGCAGACAAGTACAAAAGGAAATTAAAGGCAGCGGGCCTTTCAAAAGATGTACAGAACATTTCGAATGTCCGGGCGGATCATGTTGCCACAACACCTGCGTTGTTAATCCATGTCCTCTGGAATAATATATGATCATTACAGACACCTGCATTAGTAGGTGTTTTTTATTTAAAATACGAATAAAACACTGATTTATAGTAAAATATTTTCACCAAAAAATGAATAATATAGAAATATTTACTATTTTAGTCTGACATTAAATCTAAACTATAACGCTATGAAAAATCTAAAAAAACTCAGCAGAGAAGCGGCCAAACAAATTAATGGCGGCATAGGTCCATTCAGATGCAGCATCACAAGACCTTGTTCTGTTGGATATTGCTGTAATGGAGAATGCCTTGACCATGACTGTATGATAGAGCCTTAATATAAAAAATCATACAGGATGAAGAATTTACATTTTAAGAAGCTCAACAGGCTTGAACAAAAAAACATCAAAGGAAGTGGGATAAAAAAGTGCGGCGACAATTCAGATTGTGGTCCTTACCAATGCTGTACAAACGCTGTTTGCACCTATATTCCCACCTCAGAATGCGAACCAATATAAAGAGTATTGGAATTTAAAATTTAATTTTTATACATCCGTTTCGGCGGGTGTTTTTTTTACCCTTATACTGAAGCGATAAACTTTAATTAATCCTTAATTTTACCAGTTTATTGCTCAGTCTTAAAAATTTGAATTATTTTTGCATATCCAAAAAATTTCACGTTTTGAATTCTAGAGACGAACTTATCTTCAACCCTGCCGATATTGCCGAAACTCTCAGCGAACTTCCTGCTGATGAGAGGCTGCTCGCGTTCCTGAAGGTTCCGAAAGAATACAAAGCAGAAGTTTTTTCACATCTTGACCCTGATTTTCAGGAAGAAACCATCAGAAGTATCGGAAGCGATGAAGTGTCCGAAATCCTGAATGCCATGACTCCCGATGACAGAACGGCTCTTTTCGAGGATTTCCCGGATGAGCTGATCAAGTATTCCATTAATCACCTTAATCCGCAGGAAAGAAGAATTGCTTTAAAACTTCTTGGATACAATTCGGATTCGATTGCCCGTCTGATGACGCCTTATTACATCCAGATCCGTAAGGAGTGGACGGTAAAAAGATGTCTTCAGCAGATCAAAAAGGTAGGAAAAAGAGTGGAAACCATGAACTACCTGTATGTGGTGGATGAAAGAAACCGCTTAATTGATGACCTTGCCATCGGAACTTTACTGCTGGAAGAGGAAGATACTTTGGTTTCCGATATTACGGACAATCATTTCGTAGCAATTACAACTACTACTTCCAAAGAAGATGCAGTAACCTATTTCGAAAAGTATGACCGTGGTGCTCTTCCTATTATTACGGAAGCCGGTGTTTTGGTAGGAATTGTAACGATTGACGACATTCTCGATCAGATTGAGCAGCAGAACACGGAAGATATCCAGAAGTTCGGGGGATTGGAAGCATTGGATCTTCCCTACATCCAGACTTCATGGACAGAAATGATCAAAAAAAGGGCGACCTGGCTGATTATTCTATTTGTTTCGGAAATGCTGACCGCTTCTGCAATGGGATATTTTGATAAAGAAATTGAAAAAGCAGTTGTTCTCGCGCTATTTGTTCCATTGATTATTTCCAGTGGAGGAAATTCCGGATCACAGGCAGCAACTTTGATTATCCGTGCGATGGCTCTTCAGGAAATCAGTCTGAAAGACTGGTGGTATGTCATGAAAAAAGAAATTATCTCCGGATTATGTCTTGGAGCAATTTTAGGAGTTATCGGATTTATCAGAATTATGCTTTGGCAGCAAATTGGCTTGTTTGATTACGGCCAGTATTGGGTATACGTAGGATTGAGTGTTTCTGTTTCCCTGATTGCCATTGTGTTGTGGGGAACATTATCAGGTTCAATGATTCCTTTTGTTTTAAAGAAATTAAATCTTGACCCTGCTACTTCTTCTGCTCCGTTTGTAGCAACATTAGTAGATGTAACCGGACTTATTATCTATTTTACCGTAGCCGGACTTTTCTTAACCGGAAAACTTTTGTAATTTTAGGCATCATCTAACATGCCAATATGAAAATCGTTTCACTTGTACCCTCTATTACTGAGGCTTTATTTGACCTTGGACTGACCGAAAATGAAGTGGTAGGAAGAACCAAATTCTGCATCCATCCTCAGGATAAAATAAAAAATGTAGCCGTAATCGGAGGAACTAAGAATATCAATATTGAAAAAATTAAAGCATTACAGCCGGATCTTATTCTTGCCAATAAGGAAGAAAATGTAAAAGACCAGGTTGAAGCTCTGATGAATGACTTTAAAGTAACAGTAACCAATATTGATACGATTGAGGACAATTATTACCTGCTTAAAAATCTCGGAAAACTTTTCGGAAAGGAAGACAGAGCACAACTTTTCAATCTTAAAATTTATGATGTTCTGAATCAGGCCAAACTGGAAGCACCGGTAAAAGCCGCTTATCTTATCTGGAAAAATCCTTATATGACCATTGGCTCAGATACTTTCATCCACAGAATTTTATCTGAAATTGGTTTTGAAAATATTTTTAAAGACAAAACCCGTTATCCACAAATTACCACTGAAGATCTGGCAGATGCAGATGTCATTATGCTTTCGTCTGAACCTTTTCCGTTTAAAGAAAAACATATTGAAGAACTGCAGGTTTTCTACCCTAATAAAAAGATAATGATCGTAGATGGTGAAGCCTTTTCCTGGTATGGAACCCATATTGCCAAATGCGAGAATTATTTTAAAGAACTATTGGCGGAAATTCATTTGATGCAGCAAAGCTAATTTTCACGATCAACTTTAGACCCAAAACTTTAAACTTTAAATATTCAATTCACATGTCTGGCACAGTTATACTATCTGAAGGAGAAGAATTCGATTACGTGATACAGGAGGTTTCAAAATACATCAATCTTTATGTAATGGCATTTGGAAAGGAAGAAAGAGCCATCGCCCGTTTAGAAAAACGCGAAAATATGTATGGAGGAAACGGAACGGTTTATATGATACAGATGTTTGATCAGGAAGAACTGGCCAATAACCGCCTGGCGGCCTACATGGTTTTACTGAATAAAGGAGATGAATCAGGATTCCACACGCACAATCTAAGAAATGAAGAGGAATTGTACGTTGTAGTGCACGGAACCGGGGAATATCGTGAAAGAACCGGAACAGATGGACCCATACGTAAGAAAATACTTCAGAAAGGAGATATTACAGCCATCAGCTCCATAGGATATCATTCTGTTGAAAACACGGGCGACGAACCTTTACTTATGTTTGTGATTACCACTAATAATCCATAAAAAACTCCAGCTAAAATAGCTGGAGTTTTTATTTTTTATAGTAAGTTTTGATTACAAAATCTTAGAAACTTCATTACAAAGCCATTCTAGCAATTCACGGTCCTCTTTCGTGAAAGGATCGATGGTATGGGAATCAATATCGATCTGACCGATATTTTTTCCGTCTTTAAAAATCGGAACTACAATTTCTGCTTTTGTATCGATAGAACAGCTTAAATAATTGCTTTCTTCATGTACATCAGGAACTACAAATGTTTCATTGGAAACGGCAACCTGACCGCAAATCCCTTTACCATAAGGAATAATGGTATGATCTGTTGGCGCTCCTACATAAGGGCCTAAAATCAACTCATCCTTGTCTCCGTTTTTGAAATAGAAACCCGTCCAGTTGAAATAAGGAATCTCCTGATCCAACAGGTGGCAGACTTTTTCAAGTTTTTCTTCTGTATTATGTTTAGGACTTTCAAGAATTGAGGAAAGTCTTTTCTTTAATTCTGACATTGTTTTTATATTTTAAGAGAATTGTTTTAGGGAAAGTTCTTCTTTATATCCAAACATTCCGCGCTCTTTAATCATTTCTGCTACGCCTTCCGGTACCTGAGTTTCCCAGCCTTTCACACAGCATGCTATTTTTCTCAAAATTTCTCTGGAATAAATCTCCAAAAACTCAGGATTATAGTTGGTAATATCTACAATACGGTTGTTGTGTTTGAAATATTTGTATAATTCTTTCAGGTTTTCTTCCACTTTCAGATTGGAAGAATCCAGTAATTGATGTGTTTCAGGATCTTTATAAGGATACAGATATACTCTCATTCCGTTTCTGAAAAACTTACCGAATGCTTCAAGAATTCCTCCTGAGAGATTTTTATAATATTTCTCATCGAATACCATCAACATATTGTTTACTCCCATTGCTACTCCGATGTCTCCACTTGTGTAAGATGCGAAGTAATCAATCAGTCTGTAATATTCAGAGAAGTTTGAAATAATAACGG
The DNA here is from genome assembly GCF_030846215.1 of Chryseobacterium sp. WLY505. Classification (NCBI taxonomy): domain Bacteria; kingdom Pseudomonadati; phylum Bacteroidota; class Flavobacteriia; order Flavobacteriales; family Weeksellaceae; genus Chryseobacterium; species Chryseobacterium sp. WLY505. The sequence continues at coordinate 81,206 of NZ_JAVCWI010000006.1, forward strand.
TGTACCCAAGTTTTGCAAGAATGTCTACTCTATCCAGGAAATCTCTTTCATCAATATCTCCGTCTGCTCTCAGATTGGAAATGGTGATTTCAATAAGAACCTCTGTTTCTTCATGAGTACAGGTAGCATCTTTGAAGAACATATCCATCCCGTTTTTAAGCATATCAATGTTCACTTTCGTTACCGGTCTGAAACTTCCTCTTACCGCGAAAATATTTTTCTTGTACAGAACATCTGCCGGAAGCATGTTGCTCCCCTGTGAATTGAAGATCACCGCGTCGGTCATTCCATTCTTTACCAATTGAAGAGACATCAGTCTGTTATCAACATAGGCAAAAGCAGGTCCGCTGAAGTCGATCATATCAATTTCCAGATTATCTTTTGCAATATCATCGTAAAGAGATTCTACCAAAGTTCTTGGATTATCAAAATAATGAAAGGCTCCGAAAATAAGATTCACGCCCAGATTCCCTAAGGTTTCCTGCTGAAGTGTAGCATCATTTTCTTTGAATTTTACGTGGATTACGATCTCATTGTAATCTTCATTTTCTTTGGTTTGAAAACGAATCCCTACCCAACCGTGACCTTTTACAGTTTTGTCAAAATTGATAGTAGTTACCGTATTGGCATAAGAAAAGAATTTTCTATCGGGATTATTATCTCTTGAAATTCTTTCTTCAATCAAAGCTACTTCATATCGAAGCATTTTGCGAAGCCTATTCTGGGTAACGTACCTGTTTTTTACTTCCTTTCCGTAGATGGCATCACTAAAATCTTTGTCATAAGCAGACATTGCCTTAGCAATCGTACCGGAAGCTCCCCCTGCTCTAAAAAAGTGGCGAACAGTCTCCTGCCCGGCTCCAATTTCTGCGAAAGTACCATAAATAGTAGGATCTAGATTAATTGTTAATGCTTTTTGTTTAGGAGTTAGTTTCTGATACATTAGGACATGAAATTTTTTGTAAATTTACCAAAATTAAACCAACCTCAAAACAAAATGAAGTTGAAATTTTTAGGAACTGGTACTTCTCAAGGTGTACCCGTTATAGGCTGTACATGTGAAGTGTGTACTTCGGAAAATCCCAAAGACAAACGTTTACGCTCTTCCGTGATGGTTACTACGGAGGAAAATAAAAAAATACTGATCGACTGCGGTCCGGATTTCAGGCAGCAAATGCTTACCAACCATGAACATACCGTAGACATTGCGCTGATTACCCATGAACATAATGACCACGTGATCGGGCTGGACGATATGCGCCCTCTGATTTTTAAAAGTGGAAAAGATGTTCCGTTGTACTGCTATTCAAGAGTGGCTCATGAAATAAAAAACAGATTTCCTTACGCTTTTGCAGATGTAAGGTATCCCGGTGCACCCGCTTTTGAACTTCACGAAATTGAAAATAAACCTTTTCAGGTACTGGATACGGAAATCACTCCTGTGGAGGTGATTCACTATAAAATTACCGTGTTTGGATATAAGTTTAAAAAGCTGGCTTACATTACGGATGCCGGGTTTGTTTCTGAAACGGAGAAGGAAAAACTGAAAGATCTGGATGTCCTGATCTTAAACTGCATCAGAAAATTTGATCCCCATCCTGCTCATTTTATCCTTCCGGATGTGATTAAATTGTTTGAAGAACTCAAACCCAAAAAATTATTTTTAACCCACATCAGCCATCACTTAGGTCTGCATGATATTGAAGATAAGGAGCTTCCATCCGGAATACACCTTGCTTACGATGGTTTGGAACTTAATTTTTAAAAAAATTCTTCAAAAAGCTTTTGAACATTGAAAAAAGTTCCTATATTTGCACACCAATTTGAAACAAACATCACGTTTGTAATCAACATCAAGCCCAGGTGGCGGAATTGGTAGACGCGCTGGTCTCAAACACCAGTTCTTAGGAGTACCGGTTCGATCCCGGTCCTGGGTACAAAAACCTCTGAAATTAAAAGATTTCAGAGGTTTTATTTTATACTATAATCTATTAAATTTTACCACCGTGTAAAAAACCGTGTAAAATTTTAATATTTACAAGCGCTATTATCATCATATTTATGCTACATTAACTCCGAAAATATGTCCTACGAGGGCTGTAATTCCCATTGCGACAGTTCCCCAGAAACATATTCTTAATACAGCAATCTTAATACTGGAACCTCCAGCTTTTGCTGAAATTGCGCCTAAAAGCATTAAAAATATGATTGAAAATCCATATTGGAAATAGACCATTTGTTGAAGAGGAGCCAAAAGAGACACCATAAATGGCAATAAAGCTCCCACCGCAAATGAACCGAATGAAGCCATTGCTGCTACCAAAGGTTTAGCCTGTGTTATTTCATTAATTCCCAACTCGTCACGGGCATGTGCTCCCAAAGCATCATGTTCCGTAAGTTCAATAGCTACCTGCATTGCGGTTTCTTGGGTACAACCTCTTTTCTCATATACTTTGGCCAGTTCTCTGAGTTCTATTTCCGGCATTTCTTCAAGTTCACGTTTTTCGCGGAGTAAATCTGCTTTTTCTGTATCTTCCTGCGAGCTTACAGAAACATATTCACCGGCGGCCATAGACATTGCCCCGGCAATCATCCCTGCCAATGCAGCAAGAATAATGATATGACGTTCCGGCTCTGCAGCTGCAACTCCTATAACGATACTGGTAGTAGATAACAAGCCGTCATTTGCGCCCAATACCGCTGCACGAAGCCAGCCTACTCTGTTTACATAATGTTTCTCGAGCTGATGATGCATAACTTTTATTTTGGTGGTAGGTTAAAGTTACCAACTATTTCATCAAGAATCATTTTAAATTATATTCATTTTCACAGGGATGAGCTTCTTCCAGGACCTCATATAACATGTTATAAATCAAAACATACCATGGCAAAACGTCATCATTCTGTTCAGAAAATCCTATTTTCTTATCTTTGCAGCAATGAATTTATTATATATCAACTGGGATGTTAATCCCGAAATCGTCAATATCTTAGGACTTCCCATTAAATATTACGGATTATTATTCCTTGCGGGACTTGTTTTATCTCTCAATATTTTAAAAAGAATTTATAAAAAAGAAGGTCTGAGTTCACAGGCCCACGAAGCGTTATTCTCCTATGCACTGATAGGAATTCTGGTAGGCGCCCGATTGGGTCACTGTCTTTTTTATGATTTTGAGTATTATTCACAGCACCCGCTTGAAATATTTTTACCGATTCAGAAAGGACCGGATGGAGTCTATCATTTTACAGGATTTGCAGGTCTTGCCAGTCATGGTGGCGGTATTGGTCTGGTGATTATGCTTCTCATCTATGCGAGAAAGTATTCTATCCCGTTCATGACCGTTCTGGATGCCATAGCGATTGTACTTCCGCTGGGAGGTACTTTTATCAGGCTGGCCAATCTCATGAATTCGGAAATTATAGGAACTCCTACCGATGTTCCATGGGCTTTTATTTTCCGTCAGGTGGATGATCTTCCAAGACATCCTGCCCAGCTTTACGAAGCTATCTCTTATTTTATAATCTTCCTTGCGGTGTATTTTATTTACAGGAAAAATATTTTTAAGATCGGAAAAGGGTTTTACTTTGGAATCAGTATTCTGTTGATCTTCATCATGAGAATCCTTATTGAATTTATCAAGGTGGATCAGGTAGAATTCGAACATGGAATGAGTCTGAATATGGGCCAGCTCCTGAGTATTCCGTTTGTTCTTCTTGGATTATTCTTTATCATCAAAAGTATACTGGAGAAAAGAAAGATTAAAACCACTTAATTTTCTTATTTCTTTTATTATAAAAAACTCACTGAAAGTTGTTTTCAGTGAGTTTCTTTTTTTAATAGTTTTTACAATATACTATCTCGTTGTATAGCCACCGTTGGCAAAAATGGTCTGCCCGGTAATCCACCAGCCTTCTGTTACGAGGAATTCTACCAGCGGAGCAATATCTTTAATATCTGTAAGCCCTCCCAATGCGGATGCCGATTTATGATACGCCACGGCATCATCGGTTTCCTGTCCGTAGAAGAAAGGAGTATCCATTGGCCCTGGTGCTACCGCTGTTACGGAAATACCTCTTGCCCCGAATTCTTTGGATGCCGCTCTTGTAAAATGTTCTACCGGTGCTTTTGCTCCAGCATACGTAGAATATAGTCCTGTGTAAGCCGCCAGCAGTGAAGTGACAATGGTACAGATTTTCCCATGATCGTTCAGTTTTTTACCAGCTTCCTGCAAAAAGAAATAAGCAGATTTTGAATTGACATTGAACATGCTATCATATTCAGCTTCTGTAGTTTCTGAAAATGGCTTTTTAAGAACCATGCCAACGGTATTGATTGCGATATCGATTCCTCCGAAACGGGAAATGGTTTCATCAAAAAACTTCGTGATATTGTCTACTTTGGTAAGATCTCCCTGAAATAAGAATGCTTCAGCTCCTAATGCCTGTACTTCAGCCAGTGTTTTTTCACTTTCGGCTCTTGAGCTTTCGCTGTTATAATGGATGGCCAGCTTTGCCCCCCTGGAAGCAAAATCTCTACTTAATAATCCGCCTAAATTTTTACCTCCTCCGGCAATTAAAACAACTTTCCCTTGTACATTTTGTGTTGACATATTTTTATATTTAAATGTTAATGAGACAAAGGTCAATAATAAAAACTGCCTCAACGTGGTGAAATTTTCGGGAATTTCTATTTATTATTTTTAAACCAAAAGAAAAATGTTTATTATTTTATGTAAACAATAGTTGTTAATAGAATGTTATTTACCAACCACATACGTCTTGATACCGACCTTTCCAGTTAAACACTTTTGGATAATTCACAAACCCGCGTCAATTTTAGGCATAACATTTGATACCTTCCTCCCGTATCACGCACCACCACTTCATTTTTAATATATTTTTTTATAATCCTCAGGCTTCTGAGGATTTTTTTATACAATTATTACAACTTCTATGATAGGTTTCCTGCAAAATATAAATTATCAATTAAAACCATTTCTGATAATCAATCATTTAAAACCTGATTATTCATTTTATTGTTGTATATTTGCATATTATAAACTAAGTCACTACTTTGTTTTCTGTAACGACCCGAATATTTTTTATTCAGTCTTTGCCTTTTGAGCAGCCATATTTTTAACTTTTATTCTTCTATTAAGAACAATACTTGTCGGAATTTTAAAGCTCTGTATGATTGGAAATATCCAAAACAGGAAACATCGGCGGGCTTTATAGGTCTGAAACAGACCAGATTGAACCAATTTAATTTATAGAAACTAAATACTAAAAATAATTTATGGCAGATTCTTTTTCTAAAAAGGAAAATTTCAAGAAAAAAATTCAAAAGCAAAAAGAAAAGGCGCTAAGACGCGAAGAACGTAAAACGAACAACAACAAAGGAGCGGAGGATGTCTTCATGTATGTAGACGAATTCGGAAGATTAACTTCTACTCCACCTGAACAAAGACAGGAAGTAAATCTTGATGACATTCAATTAGGTGCTGCACCTATCATTGAAGAAGATCCAAGAAAAACAGGAATTGTTACTTTCCTGAGCGAAAAAGGATATGGTTTCATTACGGAAGATAATTCCAAAGAAAACATTTTCTTCCACAATAACAACTGTGCAGAACCGGTGAAAAAAGGAAATAAGGTATCTTTCGAGAAAGAGAAATCTCCTAAAGGATTTTCTGCTGTTGAAATTCAGCTTGTTAAATAATATGTACTTATAAAATGTATTTACTGTACAAGCAGATGCGTTTTTAAATCATACACAAAGAGACTGCCCATAAGGACAGTCTCTTTTTTTAGGGACATATAAAAAAAGTTAACTCAACTTGTAAAAGTTAGATTGTACGCAAGATCCTGGAATTATTTCAATTAGCATTACGGGAATCCGTAGAATCCGATTAAAACATAAAAGAAGCTGCCTGAAAAGACAGCTTCCTTCATCGTAAAAAAAAGTAAAAATTAATCCAGTTTCCCTCCCAGTGCTTTAAACAGCAGGACGTTATTTCTGGTATTTTGGTGTTGAAACTGCAGTAAATCCAGCTCAGCAGTTAATTTGCTTTTCTGAGAATTGATGAGTTCAAAATAGTTTGCATAACCTGTCAAATACAGATCGTTGGAAACCTCAACACCACGGTCAAGGAAACCTACTTCTTCTGATTTCAGTTTCAGAACACGTTCATAGATCTTGGTTTGTTTCAGAATCGACTGAAGTTCATTAAAAGCAGTGGTAATACTTTTCTGATAGTTTAAAAAAGCAATTTCCTGCTCTTTGCTCGCTACTTTAAATTCATATTTCAACTGTCCTTTATTGAAAACAGGAACCATTAATCCTCCTAACAACTGCCCGGCCAGTGAGCTTGGCTTGAAGAACGTTTCTACAGAAAAAGAATTCAGTCCGAAACCTGCACCCAGATCAATTTTAGGATAAAAAGCAGCTCTTGCAGCTTTCGCATCAGCCTGAGAAGCTTCCAAGACATAATAGTTTGCAGCTACATCCGGTCTGGAATGAATCACATTTTCTACGTTGATGGTTTTATTCAACACTTCCATATTGGTAGGCATCAGTATTTTTCCGCGCTTTACTTCTCCGCCGTAGCTTCCTGTCAAAGTAGTGATTGCCTGTTCTACCGTAACAATTTCTACCCTGATGTGTTCAATCTCTGCCAGCCAGTTGTTATTCTGAGCTTTGAACTGCTGAACTGCCAATTCCGTGGCTTTTCCCACTTCACGCTGAGCCAGAACAATTTCAAAAGCTCTTTGCTGAAGTTTATAGTTCTTCTGATAAATAGCAAGACGATTATCCAACGCTACCAACTGGTAATACAGATTGGCAATATCGGTGAAAAGTTCTACCTGCAGTAGCCTCAAACCTTCAGTAGAAGCTAGATATTTCTTCTGAGCTGCAATCTTCTTATTTTTCAGTTTTCCCCAGGCATCAATTTCCCAGCTGCTTCTTGCTCCCAGCCAGTAATTAGGAGTAAAATCCCGGTTAATTTTCTGATTTTCGGTAATATTAGGGGAAAGATTGGTATCATAGTTTCCAACACCTTCCATTGTATATTTTCCGTAGTGGTCACCGGAAGCCTGTACTCCCACTTCAAGAGAAGGCAGCAGATCCATTTTTGATCTTTGAAGGAAGCTGTTGGCAATCTCCACTCTTTGCTGGGCAATCTGAAAATCCGGATTAGCCTGAACTACTTTTTCAAAAAGCTCAAGAAGCTGCGGATCTGTAAAGTAAGCCTTCAGATTGATCTGCTGGAATTCATCCGGAGATTTATTTTTGTCAGCTTTGATGATTTCCTCTGGTAATTCCTGGGCTTTTTTCAGCTCCGTTACTTTGGGAACAGCACACGAAACCAGGCTCAGTGATGCAATTCCATACAATATATTTCTATGATTTAATCTTTTCATCTTTCTTCTTATTTTCAAGTTTTGCAAAGAATATATACAGTCCCGGAATCACCACCAGTCCGAAGATGGTTCCAATTAACATTCCTCCTGCCGCAGCAGTACCAATGGAACGGTTACCAATTGCTCCTGCTCCTGATGCGATACATAATGGGATAAGTCCCGCTACGAACGCAAAAGAAGTCATAAGAATAGGTCTCAGACGCTGTCTTGCGCCTTCAATAGCTGCCGGAACAATATCAAATCCCTGTTTGTTTCTTGCTACTGCAAATTCTACGATCAGGATAGCATTTTTGGCCAGAAGCCCAATCAGCATGACCAATGCTACCTGCGCATAAATATTGTTATCCAGCCCCGCAGCCACCAATGCGATATAAGATCCGAAAATTCCTGTCGGAAGGCTTAATAATACCGGCATTGGAAGAAGGAAACTTTCATATTGTGCTGCTAATAAAAGATACACGAATAAAAGACAGATCGCGAAGATATAAACGGTTTGGTTTCCTGATAAGATCTCTTCCCTTGTCATCCCCGACCATTCAATATCGAATCCTCTGGGCAGTGTTTCTTTGGCTACACGTTCTACGGCTGCAATGGCATCACCGGAACTGTAACCGTCTGCAGGTTCTCCGTTGATCATCGCAGACATATACATATTGTACCTTGTCAGTACTTCAGGTCCGTATACCTTCTCGATAGTGATGAAAGTTGAGAAAGGAACCATTTCACCTTTATCATTTTTTAAATATAAATTCAGAATGCTTTCCGGGGTATCTCTGTGCTCCGGACTTGCCTGGACCATTACTTTATACATCTGACTGAAACGGATAAAATTCGTGGCATAATAAGATCCCAGCATGGTCTGTAGCGTAGACATCGCATTGTCTACCGAAACTCCTTTCTTCGCTGCCATATCATAATCTACATTGATCATGTATTGCGGGAAAGTAGCATCAAAACTGGTAAAGTTATTCTGCAACTCGGGAGCTTCATTTAATTTCTTAACAAAATCCTTTGTGATCTTATCTGTATTTTCAATCGTTCCTCCGGTTCTGTCCAGCAAACGCAATTCGAAACCGCTGGTATTACCGAAACCAGGAACGGTTGGTGGAGCAAAAATTTCAATCTGAGCATCTGCAATGCTTTTTGTTTTGTCTGAAAGTTCTGCGACCAGATCATTCACTGAAATATTTCTTTCTTTCCAGTCTTTAAGGTTAATCATCGCCATTCCGTAAGAAGAACCTGCAATTTCTGTTACGATGCTGTATCCTGCAAGTGTGGTTACGTTTTCCACTCCTTTAATCTTCTTGGCAATCACCGTCACTTCATCCAGCACCTTTTCTGTTCTTTCTACTGTTGCTCCCTGCGGAGTGGTTACACTTACATATACCATTCCCTGGTCTTCCATTGGAATAAATCCGGTCGGAAGGAATTTGCTGGTCACAAAAGTAAGTCCTACAAATAAAAACAGTAATCCGAAAGTCACTGTAGTTCTTGTGGCAAATTTTGATAAAATGCCGACATAGCCATTCGTCAATCTTTCAAAACCAGTATTAAAACTCTGGAAAGCCCTATCAATAATGGTCTTCTTTTTATTGTGGTCATGAGGTCTTAAAATAATCGCACAAAGTGCCGGAGTAAGTGTCAATGCATTCACCCCTGAAATGACAATACTGATGGCCAGCGTTAATGAAAACTGACGGTAAAATACTCCTACAGGACCATCCAGGAATGCCACGGGAATAAATACGGCAGACATTACTATTGTAATCGCTACTACAGCTCCTGCAATTTCTTTGGTGGCACTGATGGTGGCATCCATCGCATTCATTCCTTCTTCCATTTTCACGTGAACAGCTTCCACAACGACAATGGCATTATCAACAACAATTCCAATGGCAAGAACCAACGCAAATAATGTCAAAAGGTTAACAGAGAAATCCAGCATATTCATGAATGCAAAAGTTCCTACCAATGCTACCGGTACAGCCAGTACAGGAATCAATGTAGAACGCCAGTCCTGAAGGAAAATAAACACCACAATCCCTACCAGAATAAAGGCTTCGATAAGGGTTGTCAATACCGCACTGATAGAGGCATCCAGGAATCGGGAAACATCATAAGCCATGTTATACTCCATTCCGGGAGGGAAAGAAGTGACTTTTAATTCTTCCATCTTTGCTTTTACGCTCTCGATAACCTCGGAAGCGTTGGAACCGGGACGTTGTTTCATCATGATCGATGCAGAAGGTCTTCCGTCTGTTTTGGAAACCATTCCGTAGTTCATTGCTCCGAATTCTACCTTGGCAATATCTTTAAGCTTCAGAATGGTTCCATCCACATCAGATCTGATGGGAACTTCCTCATATTGTTTTGGCTCAAAAAATTTTCCTTTATATTTAATGACATACTGAAGCTGGCTGGAGGTTTTACCAGAGGTTTCCCCTACTTTTCCTGGTGCTGCGGAAATATTCTGTTTTTGCAGGGAAGTGATCACTTCATCTGCTGAAATATTGTAAGCGGCCATTTTCTGGGGATCCAGCCATACTCTCATCGAATATTCTTTCTGCCCCATGATTTCAGCACGCCCTACTCCATCAATACGTTTCAGCTCCTGAAGGACGTTGATATCCGTAAAGTTATAAATGAACTGTTCATCCTGGCTCGGATCTGCACTGGTGATGTTAAGGTACATCAGCATACTGTTCACCTCTTTTTCAGTAGTTACTCCGGCTCTGATTACCTCTTCGGGAAGTTCATCCAATATAGTCGTTACCCTGTTCTGAACGTTTACTGCGGCCACATCAGGATCTGTTCCTACTTCAAAGAAAACCTGAATAAGGGTAAGACCGTCATTGGAGGTTACCGTAGACATATACGTCATCCCCGGTACACCATTGATCGCACGTTCCAGAGGAAGAGCTACGGCATTGGCAGACACTTCAGCGTTCGCTCCTGTATATTTTGCAGTAACAGTTACTGAAGGCGGTACAATATCGGGAAACTGGGTGATCGGCATTTTAAGCAGCGCCATAATTCCCAGCAATACAAATAATATGGAAATAACCAACGAAAGAACCTTTCGTCTTATAAACATTTCTACCATAGTTAGTTGATTTACAGATTATGAAAGGTTAATATTTCTTTTTGATTTTGATAATATCACCATCTTTCAAAGACTGAGTCCCTTCATAAATGATTAAATCTCCTTTTTTAAGACCACTTTCTACCATATAAGAATCTCTTAAAGTAGTTCCGATCTTAATATTGGTCATTTTCACTTTATTCTGCTTATCCACTACAAAAACGTAGGTCTTATCCTGAATGGAGAAAGTAGATTTTTGTGGAATAAGGATCGCATTATTCTGTTGTTCAGAAATGATAAGCTTCCCTGAAGTACCGTGCTTGATCAAACGGTCCGGATTCGGGAAAAGTACTTTATATCTGATAGAACCAGTGGTTCTGTCGATTTCGCCTTCGGCTGTTTTCAAAGCTCCGTTGAACTGGTAATTAACTCCATTCGGAAGTGTTAGCTCAATCTTCTGATGACTTCCAATTTTATCATTAGCTAAAAGCTCAAAATATAAGTTTTCAGGAATGGAGAAATAGGCATAGACTTCGTTCAATTGGGAAAGGGTAGTTAATAAAGTTCCGTTTTCCACCAAACTTCCGTCTTTATGAGGAATCACATCAATCACTCCATCAAAAGGTGCTGTAATTCTTGTAAAGCTTATCTTCTGAAGAACTGTTCTCTTTTCTGCATCGGCAAAGGCGTGTTTTGCTTTGGCAGATGATAGTTTAGCCTTCACCATTTCCAACTCATTGTTGGCCACAAATTTTTTAGCATGAAGACTCTGAATCTGCTTTAGTTCTACTTCTGCAATGCGAACGTCTGCTTCAGTCTGTTTTAAAGCTGCATTGGCTTTCAGAAGTTCCATCTGAAGTTCCGCATCATTGATTTTGAATAAGGCCTGTCCCTGATGGACAAACTGTCCCTCGTTGACATAGATATGCTGGATAATTCCTCCGATTCTGGAACGCATTTCCACATTCTTTTTTGCCTGGATATCGGTCACAAACTGGTTGCTCACCAATGTATCCTTTTCCTTGATTTCCAGCACAGGAACTTCTTTATCTCTTTTATTGTTTTTCTCCTTGTCTTTACTGCATGACACAGCGAATAATGTTGCAAGAATGCAAATTATTACAGTTTTAAAATACATTTTTAAATGTTTAAGTTATAAGATTTCCGTTAAAATGATTTGGTTTTCAAAAACTTAAATCTAGTACAACTGGAGGAGATGGAGAAAGGATTTAACTCCACAAATAATAGAAATTGCAATCTCAGGAAGCGTAACTTTTGGAATAACTTTTAAAATTCCTGAAAAATCTGCAATGGCAGGATCATTTTTTTTAACTGAATGTTTTACAATTTTGGCAGCCGCTGGCAATGCATGCGTATTCATATCTGCCTCTTCGTAAACATCCAGAACATGAATATTGGTTACAGGCGGAACATGCGGAATATTCTGCAACGATTTTTCTGCCCAATTCGAATTGAAAAGGGAAAAAACCAGTAGGATATAGAATATGAAAAATGACCTCAGACCTGCCATGCCAAACCAGAACACATTAGTTTTTAAGTAAAAAACGATAGTTTGGCAAAATTAGGGATTTTTACCGGGAAATCCGGCCATTGAACTGTTAAAAAAACTTAAACAATGGAGGAATAATTCTACTCATTCGTATTGGGATTTCTACGGAATGACAAATAGAATACTAGGTGTATGGACGTATTCTGTCATTCCGTAGGGATCCAACCTCTAAAATTCAGAATCAGATTAAAAAGAAGAAATTTAATATATTTGATTATTGATTTTTTTAAGTTTTGGCTAAAGCCAGATGAATTTTGGTTTATTATTAACGGGCTAAAGCCCGTTCCTATTGAATTACTAAAATTGAATAGTTAAAATAATTTACGGAGTACTCTGAAACGGTAATCAAAGATATGTTCCAGTTTCTTTTTCACGAAAAGACCATGGGCAATTTCCCCTAAAAAACCCATGGGAAGTTCATAATCTATGGTGTCTCGCATCAGAACACCATCTTCGTTGGGAATAAATTCATGGTGGTGGTTCCATAGTTTGTACGGCCCTTTTTTCTGAAAGTCAATGAAACTTTTCTGAAAATCTACGTGGGTGATCTCCGTCTGCCACTTCATTTTGATACCGAATAATGGCGAAACATAATAATCGATGAGCATTCCTTCATAGATTTCATCGTTTTCCATTTCTGTCAATACAACAAAGCCCATATCTTTAGGGGTAATTTCTGAAAGGTTATTGGCTGAGGAAAAGAATTTCCAGGCCGTTTCTATATCACAATTGAGTTGTTGTTCTCTGAAAAGGGTATGTTTCATAAGAAGTAATCAGTTAACAAGATTGTCATGAAACAAAGGTAAAGATTTAATTATAGATCCACATCAGGACCGGTTTTTCTGATTTTTGAATCATCGGATCTATTTCCTTCATCGCGTTGTTGGAAACGGTCGGGCAACCCCAGCCTTCAGGAGATCCGTTTGGGAAAGTTTCAGTATCACTCATCAGATTCCAGGAATGAAAGACAATAAATCTTTTTAAAGCATTGCTGTTGGTTTCTTCAAGGCCGTGCATCAGGTATTTGACATTGATTCCCCAATCGCTGTACCCTCTTCCTTCCAGTTTATATTTCCCTAGAGAGGATAGATGGCTTCCGTCTTCATTGCTGAAACCAGGATTTGCTTTAGAATGATCTTTACTCCAGGAATTGGAACCGCATCCATGCCCTACCAGATATTTTTTCGAAATCTTATTATTTTTAAAATCCCAGACAAATAAACGGTTAACGCCGGAGTGAAGGCTCATATCAATGAGAATACAGAACTCTTTGCTCAAATTCTTTGAAGCACAGAATTTCAATGCTTCTTCTGCTTTTATTTTTAATTTAGAAAAATCAGCTTCAGGTTTCTTTTCTTCAACTACTGATGTTTCTACCGTTCTTATTGTATCAGTTTTCCTTTCCTGAGAACATGAACAGATCCAAAAGATGGTGAAAAACCAAAAAATCCTCTTCATATTTTATTTATAATGCTGAAAGATTCCGAAATCAGAAGGTGTCCAAAGTGCGGCTTTCTGTCCTGCTGCTTTCAAAGCGTTATTTGACCAGGTATTGCAGGTATACAGAAAGCTGTAAGTTCCTTTTGCATCATAAAAAGCGTCGTTATCACCGTACACCGCATTGGTAGGAATCAACATGAAATTGCCGTTTGGATCTCTGTCAAATTTATCTTCCACATATTTCACCAGATTTTCATACTGACTTCTGCTGATCATGATCATTTTACAGTCATCTCCTTCTTTCATCGTATTATAATAAGTACAGTGCATGGCAGAATCACTTAGCCAGAATGCTGCTTTTACAGCTGTTGAAAATTTCAGGTCTGCCCATGTAGGTGTATCAAGATAAAAGCCTTTATCTCCCCATCCTATTCCTATATACTGATAGTCTGTTCTTTTTGATTTTGTATTGGCAAAAGGAATTTTCCGGCTCCAGTCCTGCAGGTCGTTTTTCACAGGCATTACAATATCGGTATGCACTCCGTTGGTATAAATATAGATTGGAATTTCTTTCTTTTGTCCGTCATCTTTTGCAGAAACAGGAATATAGGGAATGAGCAGCCCAAGGATGACATAAATAATCACAATTCCTAAAATAATTCCTAGCACTTTCAGGATATACATTAATATCGTTTTCACAGTCATGTTTTTTAATAAAATTTAATCTTTAATTTTTAGTAAAAGTATTTGTTTTAATCGAAAAATTAGCTATATTTAGTTACGAAATATTCACAAATATGCGTAAAAATACTAAATCCCAAAAAAGGTTTAAAGTAAGAGTAAAAACTGCTCCTAAAAGAATACAAAAAAGACGTTGATTTTCGGTGAGATTTTGATCTCCTGAAAATCAATTTTTCTTTATAGGAAAGGCTTTTTAAGAAACTTATTGATGTAAATCTTCACCTCCTTAAAGCGAAAAATTTAAGGAATGGTCGACTATCAGCTCTGGTTTGGAACTTCAAAAAATTCCAAAAGAGGGATTGTCACCAAAAGTTCAGAGAAAAATCAGTCAGAAGATTTCTGTAAAAACTCAATATTTCTTTTAAGTCCTGTAAATTTGGTTCTTTTCACAGGAGATTTTCTGAAGATTTCTGAAAAAATTTCCTGGGTAAGTTCCTTCCATTCTCCTTTTTTGAAGTTTTTCAATGCTTCATTGGGTTGGAAACGGCTCTGTTTATTAGGCGCGGAGAATCTGTTCCATGGGCAGACATCCTGGCAGATATCACATCCGAACATCCAGTCTTCCATTTTATCTTTAAAATAATCCGGAATTTCGTTTTTGAGTTCTATGGTTGCATACGAAATGCAGCGGCTTCCATCTATAATCTTCTCAGAAACAATAGCATCTGTGGGACAGGCATCAATACATTTCCTGCAGCTTCCGCAATGATCTGTGGTGGCATGATCAGGAATCAGCTCCAGATCACAGATAATTTCGGCCAGAAAATAAAAAGAGCCACTTTGCTTGGTAATAAGGTTGGCATTTTTTCCTACCCAGCCTATTCCTGATTTTTTCGCCCAGGCTCTTTCCATCACCGGTGCAGAATCTACAAAGACCCGGAAACCAAATTCTCCAATTTCTTCCTGCAGCTCAGCTACCATTTCACGGAGGATCTCTTTAATGACTTCATGATAATCTTCTGCATAGGCATATTTTGAGATTTTAAAATTCTCAAGAACGGAAATTTTTTCTTCAGGAAAATAATTATAAGAAAGTGAAATCACAGATTTTGAACCTTCTACCAAAAGTCTGGGATCAAGTCTTTTGTCGAAATGATTTTCCATATACTTCATTTCGCCGTTATAATTATTCTTCAGCCATTTTTCAAGATGAGGAGCATCTTCTTCGAGAAAATCAGCTTTGGAAATGCCACAATTCTGGAATCCAAAACTTTTGGCTTTGGACTTGATCAGTTGGGAATATTTTTCGGCACCGGCATTCATTAATTTCACCCTGCAAAATTAAGATTATTTTATCAATCTTTTGATTTTGGGGAAAGTTCATAGCACAGCTGACTTCTTTTCTGAAAAATTATATTTTTATTAGGATTTTTTTCAAAAAAAAATTGCGTAATTTCGTTTCTAATTTAATATTTAAACCAACAACTATGTCTTTAATAGAAGTAATACAATCCGGAAATTATGAATTAATCGACGTTCGTGAGCCAATGGAGCTTGAAATGGACGGTAATATAGATGGTGCTAAGAATATTCCTCTAGGTGAAGTAGAAGACAGACAGGATGAGATTCTATCTGTTGAAAAACCTGTCATCTTATTCTGCAGAAGTGGAAACAGAAGCGGAAAAGCATTGGATTATCTTAACGCTCAGGGATTAAAGGACGGTTATAACGGCGGAGGCTGGGCTGAGCTGAAAGCTGTACTGGAAGCAAATCAGGGAACTTTTTAAAGTTCCTTTTTTTATATCTTTATTTCTATGAATCTGAAAAATCAATTTGAACAGCTTTGCTCTTTGTTTACGGAAGATCAGAAATTGATTAACAGTCTTTGGAAAGAGATTGAAACCAGATATTCTGAAAAAGGCAGGCATTATCACAATCTTCTTCATCTTGAAAATATGTTTAAAGAGCTTGAAGCAGTGAGAAATACTATCTCAGATTTTACTGCTCTTTCTTTCTCTGTGTTTTACCATGATATTATCTATGATGCCACCTCCAAAGCCAATGAGGAGAAAAGTGCTGCCAAGGCAGAAAAAAGGCTTGCTGAACTTCATATGCATCAAGATATAATTCCGATAATTTCTGCACAGATTCTGGCTACAAAATCTCACCAAATCTGTGATGATGAAGATACCAATTATCTTCTGGATGCTGACCTTTCTGTACTGGGCAAAGATTTTAAAACTTATTCAGAATACACTCAAAATATCAGAAAAGAGTATTCTATTTATCCTGATTTCCTTTATAAACCGGGACGAAAAAAAGTGCTTAAGCATTTTCTCGAACTGGAGAGTATCTTTAAAACAGAGTATTTTAAGAAAAAGTATGAAGTTCAGGCAAAGGAAAACATTGCTGCTGAACTGCAGTTACTTTAAATACAATTTCATTTATCATTTATATCAATAAAGACACCCTGATTACAAGGTGTCTTATTACTATATTTTATAAGTTCAGATTAAAAATATTTACCAATAAATTCCGTAGCTTTCTCTAATACAAGCTCAGGAGATTCTTTATGTGGTGTGTGTCCTATTCCGGGAATGATATATTTTTCCGAACTTCCACTGACCTGAGTCACTGTTTTTTCTACCTGATCCAATGTACCGTATTCATCAGCTTCTCCCTGAACAAATAATAATGGAGCAGTAATATTTTTTAAGAGATATTCAATATTCCAGGTTCTGTAATCTTCACGCGTCCAGGTTTCGGTCCAGGCCTTGAAAAGCATTTCTACTTTATCCCCATGGTATTTCTGTAAACGTTCCGGAAGATTAGTCGTTTTGTAAGCTTCCCAGGCGTCATAGACTCCCTTTAAAGTTACCTCTTCAACAAAGATATGACCAGCTTCACAAATGACAGCTTCTACTTTTTCAGGATATTTTGCAGCGGTAATCAAGGCTATTGTTCCCCCGTCACTGTGCCCGAACAGAATAACCTTATCAAGATTCATTTCAGTCAATAGATGATTCAACAGATCTGCTTCCAGCTCCATATAATTTACCGGTCTTACATGAGTAGACATTGGAAATGATTTACCGTAACCTAAACGGTCATAAGCCAAAGTATTGCAATGTGTGGCTTCGGATAGTTTGGCTGGAAAATCTCTCCAAAGCTGCACAGATCCTAATGAATCATGCAGAAAAACAATCGTAGGTTTGTCTTGAAATTGATTATTGTGTTCGATATATAATTTTTGTCCCTTTACATCTATTATTCTTCCCGCCATTGAGTAAAATTATATTTAAAAAGTTGGCATTTTTGTTTCTTCAAATTCTTTTAAAAGGTGGCTGAAGACAGTTTCTACCGGAAGAATTTCATCAATCAAAGCTGAAACCTGGCCTATTTCAAGTTCTCCATCTTCCATATCTCCTTCAAACATTCCACGTTTTGCTCTTGCTCTTCCTAAAGAAGCAATTAAGGCGTCTTTATCTCTTCCATTCACGTAGATATCTTCCAGTTCATTAAAGAATTTATTTTTAACCATTCTTACAGGAGCCAGCTCCTTCAAAGTAAGATGGGTATCTCCTTCCTGCAGTTCCGTGATTTTCTTTTTCCAGTTTTCATGGGCACTTGCCTCGGTTGTAGCCGCAAAGCGGGAACCGATCTGTACACCGTCTGCACCGAGAATCATGGCTGCTTTAATCTGTGAGCCTAATGCGATTCCTCCGGCTGCGATTAACGGCTTAGAAATATGTTTCTTTACATTCGGAATAAGACAGAATGTGGTGGTTTCATCTCTTCCGTTATGGCCTCCTGCTTCGAAACCTTCTGCAACAATGGCATCTACTCCGGCATCTTCACATTTTACAGCGAATTTGGTGGAAGAAACGACGTGAGCTACTTTTATTCCTTCTTTCTGAAGGGTCTCCGTATAGGTTTTCGGGTTACCGGCTGAAGTGAATACGATTTTCACTCCTTCTTCAAGAATGATCTGAATGATTTCCTCAATATTAGGATATAACATCGGTACATTTACCCCGAATGGTTTATCTGTTGCCAGTTTACATTTCCGGATATTTTCTCTCAGGATATCAGGATACATACTTCCTGCTCCTATAATTCCCAATCCTCCACAGTTGGAAACCGCAGAAGCCAATCTCCATCCTGAATGCCAGATCATTCCTGCCTGGATAATTGGATATTTAATAGTAAAAAGGTTTGAAATTCTATTGTGTGTAGCCTCCATGTCATGAAGTTTTTTTGCAGCGTTAAAATCTATAAAATTGCTCATGTGTAAAAATAATAAAAACAACGGTTTTCCGGGAAAAATATGTCAATATTTTCTATAACAACCAGTCATTCCTTAAGCTTTAATATAAAAAAAACCTTCAGAAATTCTGAAGGTTTTGATTTTATTTTGTCATGGATTGTTTCTTCCAGTTAGACTTAAAGTTACAGCTGTCGTAACGTCCGTCAATGGAAATAAAAGTAGTCGGCAACTTCGAGTTGACAAACTTTTCAACCATTTCACTTTTCTTTTTATTCAGTGCCATCTGCTTGATTCTGCTGAAATCTGTTTCCAGAGTAATCTGGTGAGAAGGAATCACATCTTCAACTTTGATGATCTTGATTTGTTTTCTCTTGTTCTCTTCGTCTTCAAAAGCAGTAGTGATATCACCTTTGTTTAATCCTGCCAATTCGTAGCTGATTGTTCCAGGGATACTTTCTCTTTCAATTTTATCAGAACCATCAGCTCCAGGAATGATCCCTGCATTGAATTTTGTTCTTTTATCGTCTGAGAATTTAAAAGCAGCATCTTTAAACGTCATTTTACCATCCATGATAAGACCTCTGATACTGTCTAATTTAGCTTTTGCGGTTTTAATTTCGTCATCGGTAGGAACAGCTTTCAACAAGATATGTCTTGCATCATATACTTTACCAGATCTTTTTATCAACTGAATAATATGGAATCCGAATTCAGATTCAACAGGATCTGAAATTTCATTTTCCTGAAGGTTCAATGCAGCAGCTTCGAATGGCTTCACCATCTGCCCTTTATTGATATTTTTATATAATCCTCCGTTGGCAGCAGATCCTTCATCTTCAGAATAAATTCTTGCCTGGCTTTCAAAAGTTTCACCTCCGATAATATCCTGCTTGATTTTTTTCAACCTGTTGATCAGTTCTTGTTTGTGAGCTTCTGTAAGTGACGGATAGATCATAATCTGAGCTAAAGTAACTTCATCCTTTACCTGTGGAAGCTGTGTTTTATACATATTGTAAAAATCAGTTACCTCATTAGGAGTTACATCTGCTTTATCCGTTACTCTCTGGTACTTTGCCTGTCCGTAATACTGGTCTGTATCTATTTTTTCAATAGCATTTTTCAGTTCATACGCATTTCTGAACTTATAAGCTGCAAGCATTGTTTTTTCATCCGGAAACTGAGAAAGCATCTGACGGTATTTTGCATTAGCTTGTTCTTTGATTGCTGCAGAACGGTTTTCAATTAACGTATCTTTTTTTGCTTCGTATACAAGAAGTTTATTGCTGATCAGATTTTCCAGGAACTCACATTTGTCTGTGTTGGCAGCTCCCTGTTGTTTACCATAATTCATCTGCTCGATTACATCAGATTCCAATACAATCTCATCCCCGATAACAGCGGCAATACCATCCACCAAATCTCCTTGTTTTAGCTGGGCGTTCATCATATTTGAAGAGAATATCATGATGAAAATCCCAAGAAGAAAAGTGATTTTTAGTTTATTTGTCATTTTACTATTTTAACAAGTTGCAAATTTAGAATTCTTAACGAATTTCACTCAATTTTTTATTATAAATATTTCTTAAAAAGACTTATTTACTGCAGTTCAACATCAAATGTCGTTAATTCTTTGAATTGTCTCAATCTGCTGAACATATCCGCTTCATTTACTTCCTCTATTCTTTCTGTTCCGAATTTCTCTACTGTGAATGATGCCATTGCAGATCCTACGATAAGGGCAGACTTCATCGTTTCGAAATCAATTTTCCCTTTTTTAGCAAGATATGCTGCGAAACCTCCTGCAAAAGTATCTCCGGCTCCTGTCGGATCGAAAACATCTTCTAACGGAAGTGCAGGGATAGCAAATACTTTATTGTCATGGAAAAGTAAAGCTCCGTGCTCTCCTTTTTTAATGATCACATATTCAGGACCCATAGTATGGATCTTTTTAGCTGCTTTTACCAGAGAGTATTCTCCTGAAAGCTGTCTTGCTTCTTCATCATTGATGGTAATTACATCTGTTTTTGCAATCATATCCATTAAGATATCCCATGCAGAATCCATCCAGAAGTTCATGGTATCAAGTATAACCAGTTTTGGACGGTTGTTCATTTTTTCAAGTACAGATAACTGAACTCCAGGGTGTAGGTTTCCAAGTAGTAAAATTTCGGCATCCTGCATTGAATCCGGGATTTTCGGATCAAAATTTTCCAACACATTTACTTCTGTAGCCAAAGTATCTCTAGTATTCAGATCGTTGTGGTATTTTCCGGACCAGAAGAATGTTTTTCCTTCTTTCACGATTTCAATTCCTTCAATGTTTACCTCTCTGTCTGTGAACATATCAAGATGTTCCTGTGGAAAGTCTCCTCCTACTACAGAAACAATTCCGGATTTAACGCCTAAAATTGATGAAGTGATTCCGATATAAGTGGCTGCACCTCCTAAAATTTTGTCCGTTTTACCAAATGGTGTTTCAATTGCATCAAATGCAACACTTCCTACAACTAAAAGTTTCATATATTTTTCAATGTATATTAAAAGTAATTATTTTTTCCATTCAAAAGTGTCCAGCAGATGTTTCATATCATTTTTGATATAGTTCACCGCAGGCGCAAGAGAGTCCGGCTTCGGTCTCGTATTAAAGTATAAGTAAGCAGTCACGAAATGTTTCGTACTGTCTGTAATGTAAAACTGAAGATTGGAAGCGCTCTGCCCTTTCAATTCATAGAAGTTCCCGTACACTTTCTTTTCAGGGTATTCAAAGGATTTTGTATCTATGGAACTGGCTTTGATGGTATGCTCATATACCATTTTCTCGGCTTCCTTAATATGGTCAGCAAAGTCGTTCTGTATCGGATAATAGGTAACGAAAAGCTTAGCTTTCATTTTCGGATAGTTCAGATAGAACCAGCAAGGTTTTTTGGCTGGTGCAATCGAAGCAAAGTGCGAATATTCAAAGGTATAGGCACAATCGTTTTCAAACTTTTGGTATTTCGGTGTCGGATATTCAAGACGCAATTCTCCATAAGGTTTTGGCGAAGGGTCTTTTCCACATGAAATTAAAAGCAGCGATACAAAAATAAAAATGACTTTTTTAATCATTTTGCAAAAGTACAAATTAGATTTCAGATTTCGGAAGACAAATTTCAGTCTTTCAGAGCGTTTTGAATGTAATTTTCCAAAGGCTTCGGAAACGATTTTTCATGAGAGCCTTCAACGTCTGTAATCAGGTACTGATTTTCAACGACAAAATCCTTCCATATCTTTTCAGAAGTTACCTCAACATTCCAGATTTCAATGCTTAAGTTCTTATGGGTCAACTTATGGGTAACTGTTTTTGAACCGGTAATGAAAGGTTCCATATCGGAAGGAATAGCTGTTGGAAACTCAAATAATTTCTTCCAGATGAAGTCATCCGCTCTCTGACGGATCAGAAACTGTCCGTTTCTGTGAACAAAATAATACGTCAGCGCAAGATCTTCTGCTTTTACTTTCTTTGTTTTAACGGGATAAGTGGAAATTTTCTGCATTGAAAATGCCAGACAGTCTTCATTTACAGGGCATTCTCCGCACAACGGATTTTTGGGTTTACAGATTTCAGATCCAATATCCATCATAGCCTGATTAAAGTCTCCTACATTTTCCGGCATTACCAAAGCTGCCAGTTCAGAGAAATAAGTAAATGCTCTTGCATTTGAAATATCAAAATCATCGGCAAAAAGGCGGCTCAACACACGGTAGAAATTCCCGTCAACAGCAGGCATTTTTCCTCCAAAACATATACTTGAGACCGCTGCTGCAGTATATTTCCCTACTCCTTTCAGTTTTAAAATTTCTTCGTATTGATCAGGAAAGACGCCCTGATAATCATTCATGATCTGTTGGGCAGCTTTATGAATATTGATCGCTCTGGAATAATATCCCAATCCTTTCCAATAGAGTAAAACTTCGTTTTCTTCAGCTTCTGCCAATGTTTTTACATCGGGAAATCGCTTAATGAAATTATTATAATGGTTTAATCCCTGATTGATCCTCGTCTGTTGAAATACAATTTCACAGATCCAGATTTTGTACGGATCTTTTGTCTGTCTGAAAGGCAGATCTCTTGCATTATTTTTATACCATTCTAGAATTTTGCTGCCTATATGCAGAAAATCTGAACTTCGGTTATCCTTCTCCAAAAATTTTTGTTTTGCTTTTATGAGATACTTCGACTTCGCTCAGTATGACATTGCTAATACCAACCGTTTTCAATAAACGAATATTATTTAATGTGTTATGCATTGCGGAGTCAAAGCATTTTGTATCTGCAAAGATAAAACTTATTTATCAGCTTTAACAGAATATACCGGAGCCGCTTTTAACCACTGGTACTTAAGGTTTCTGTCTTTGGCTATAAAACGATACCCTTCAAGCTTTTTCAGATATACATACATAGAATCTGTATTTTTGATCTTTAATTTATATTGAGATAAAAACATCATGGGCATATCTACAGTGGAATCTCTCACTGTTTTCAATACTTCTCCTGATTTTACTTTATAAAGATAGAATGATTTTCCGCGGCCTTTTGAACTGTCGGCCAGCTTTACATCCGAACTTGCAAGTACGAGTTCACTGCCATCAAAACATTCATCTCTGTTCATGATGTATGCTTTTCCTTCCTGGCGTTCCTGTGCGAAAAGATCATTTTCGTAAGTGCCCGGACTCTGGTATTTTTTTTCACAGCTTATCAAAAAGATGACCAACAAAAAGGGTAATCCAATCACAAGTGTTTTATTCATATTCAATTTCATAGATGTTGGTTGAAAAAAAACCGATGTAATATTGCATCGGTTTTTGTTATATAAAGTACGTTTATGTTACTCCTGAGTGTATTCTGCATCCCATTCGTTACCATCATCTCCTTTGTGTCCGTCCAGTTTAATAACGAAACTTTTTGTAGGGAAATAAGGCGTCATACGGATATCCAGCCATACTCTGTCTTTGTTTACTCTATCCTGCTCGAAACGAACAATTTTGAATTTCTCGATCAACTTGTCCGGTCCTTTGATATTGTCAAGGAAAGTAACAATCTGTCTTCTCAAATCGTCTTCGTTTTTAGCATTCCAGTTTTCGAAAGCTCTTCTGTTAAGGAAGTCTAATAATACTTTGGTCACATAGTCGAATACACGAACTACGGAATAGGTCTGAAGACCGATATTGTCTCCTGTAAATAAGGTCTTCGCTGAGAAAGCCATAATTTTTCCGTATTCGTTTACCATTGGTACAAGACCCATTTTTTCCAATTGAGAAATTTCACTTTTCTTCAATTCGAATTTTACAGCGTCTACTTCGTTGATGTTACCGTGCTTTTTACCTGCTGCTACCTGAGACATCAGTGTTTTATGGATCTTTCCTGCTAATGAAGTGGAAGGTGGAAGTTCTACGTTTTCTTCTTCCCCTACTTCTTCAGCTTTACCACGTCCTACCAGCCAGTTACACGTCATGATAACGTTACTTCTGTGAAGTTCACCTCCTGTAAGGTTTGCAGAGTGGAATAAATCTACCACGTCATCCGGCTTATCAAGGTTGGCGAAGTCTGTAACCATCATTACTTTGTTTTCGTTACAGATTTTTGCCCATTTCTCTATAACCTTGTTAGATCCTAAATATCCTGGTATTGCAAGGATTGAATAGTTATCTCTAAGGTCAAGACGGTCGTAATAGTTTTTGAATTCTTCTGAAATAGCATCGATGAACAGAGGATTATCCAGATCGGAAACCTGATCAAGGCTTGCATTCACGATACTTACGTTATCCACTTTATCCAATTCCGTATTCTTGTAGAATTGCGCTACTGTTCTGTAGTTGGTTTCCAACATACGAACGGCATCCAGTGTATTTTTTAAGTTTGTTTTTAAGTTCTGATCGGCCTGTTGTGCTTTACTTTTGCACGTATCAGCCATTTTATCTGCAGATTCATTACCTTCTAAAAGGTTTACCCAAAGATTAATCTTCTGAAGAAGTTCTTTTCTTTCGTCTGCTTTATTGCTGTCATTCAGGAAGATTTCTTTTCTTGCCTTTCTTGTTGGGTTCATATTGGCAATACCGTCTACAACGGATTCAACAAAGCCAAATCCTCCCATTTTATTGAGCTCTGCAAGCGGGTTGCCCTTCGGCTGCCCTGCGTGTTGCTGCTGCCCCTGCTGCTGGCTCTCTTGTGCCTGTAATTTGCTATCCATGATTTAATGTAAGTCTTTAATTATTTTTCAAGTTCTTGTGCCACTTCTTTCAATACTTCTATGAACGCCGCTCTTGTCTGATCGTTCTCCAGCATGTTGCGTAGAATTTTGTTAGTTTTCAGCTGACGTACGATTTTATTGTACTGCTCCTGTTCCATGCTCAATTGCTGCAGATAATCTGACTTCTGAGTAAGGCTTTTAGGGGTAAAGTCTCCAAGGTTTTGAAAACGGAATTCTTCTTCTACCACTCCACCATCTTCTGTTTCGTGCTGTACCGATACTGAAGGCTGAAAATGTTTGAAAACGTCTTCCACTGTTTTTAATCCTGTTACGATTTCAGGGGTATAAGACTCGTCTGTTGTAAGTTGGCTTACTATCAGTGATTTATTTTCCTGTATTTCCTGAATAGCTTCATTAGCGTCTACTTTTACCTCGTTTCCGCCAACACCATAATTAAACATTGCCATATTATTGTTATTTTGAGATTTACTATTTTGGTTTGGATCTGTCTTTGAATAATTTACCGATGAATCAAATAAATTACCAATCCAATGTTTAAATTTAAAAAAAAACTGTAACATACAAAATTTTACTAAGATTTTTCTTGAATCATCTAAATCTATTTACATTTATTCAACATAAAATCACCATATTACGATATCACTAAGCTATGAAAAAATAAATAAAGTCTTCCAAGAAAAATAAAATAAAATTTTTGTTTGCTGTACTCTTTTATAAACATGCCTGATAAATGTTAAAATAAGAATTCCTCAGATTTTACAAAAAAATATTTTTTATATTTAAACAAAGTGAGCCGTGTCATGAAAGATGTAAAAATAGCGTTCAGAAAACCGATATTTCCCGTTTCAGAAGCATTACAAGAATATCTGGAAAAATATAACAGAACTACCAAGATTAAGTTTCTGTATGAAGATCTTTTAAGATTTAGTGACAGTGTAAGAATTCTGGATAAAGATGGTAAAGATACTTTGTGGCTTGGGGTGCTGTATTCTGAATATGAGTTTAAAGAAATAGAGGCCAATTTAAATAAAATTTATACCCTTCTTCATTCTGATGGAGATATTGCCACTTTACCTTATCTGAAAGTGGATACCATCGACTTTTGTACTTTCGGAAATTCTAAACCTTTCCGGATTCGGGTGAGAAATGTACTGAATGATAATTATACCTATTTTTATATAAAACAGGCCGATGCTTCCCGGATATTCGGACTGGAGCTTGAAGACCTGCTTTCTCCTAACCGGATTAACTTTCTGGTCTATAAGAATACTTTGATAGAGGAGCATATTTTAGGAATTCCCGGAGATGTTTTTATTCAGAAACATCTGCCCAACTGCTCAGAACTTGAAAAGGCACAGATTTCCAAAGAATTTGTAAAATTTAATGAACGTTGTCTTATTGGACTTCTTGGAGACATGCGTTCTTATAATTATGTTGTGATTCCTATACACGATTTCGACCAGGTCATTTACAGAATCCGTCCTATAGATTTTGATCAGCAAACGTATGAGGGAAGCCTGAAGGTTTATCTTCCACAGTATTTCAAAGAGAATAATCAAATGGTGAATATGGTATTGGAAAAGCTGAAGCCAAGTTCCATAGAACAATACCGCAAAGAAGTACGTTCCCAAATCGTAAAAAGAGTGACCACCAGTAAAAACAGATTTGATGAACTTATTTCTATTATGAAAAAAGATAATCTTGCGCCGGAAGCCAATGTCATAGAACTAAGGACGGCTTTACAAAAACTCACCTATGATGTTAATTTCAAATATTGTAAAACCATGGGAGATATTATAGAAACGGGAATAAAGTTTGTACTCCGGAATTATAAGAAAGAATATTAAAAAGAGAATCCGTCTCAAATGTGAGGCGGATTCTTTCTTTTCTAACAATTTAAGGTAAAATTACCAGATTTTTATTCTGTCCTGAGGAGCTTTATATAATTTGTCTCCCGGTTTGATATCAAATGCTTTGATGAATGAGTCCTGATTAACCAATGGTCCAAAAGCCCTGAACATTCCCGGAGAGTGTGGATCTGTTTTCACCTGGTTGATCATATACTGATCGGTAGCTTTAGTTCTCCAGACCGTAGCCCAGCTCATGAAGAATCTCTGATCCTGAGTGAACCCGCTGATCTTTCCTGGGTTTCCTTTGTCTTTTAAATACATCTGAAGCGCATCGTAAGCCACTGCTACTCCACCTAGGTCTCCTATGTTTTCACCGCTTGTAAATTTCCCGTTCACAAAGCTTCCTTTTACAGGTTCGTAAGCGCTGTACTGAGCGGCTAACTGTCCTACTTTTGCATCAAAGTTTTTACGGTCTGCATCCGTCCACCAGTTGTTAAGGTTACCATCTCCATCGAAACGTGAACCGCTGTCGTCAAATCCGTGAGAAATCTCGTGACCGATAACGGCACCAATACCACCGAAATTTACGGCTGCGTCAGCTTTAGGGTTATAGAAAGGCGGTTGAAGAATGGCTGCAGGGAATACGATTTCGTTGTTTGATCCGCTGTAGTAAGCATTTACCGTTTGTGGAGACATTCCCCATTCTGTTTTGTCAACAGGTTTTCCTACTTTATCTAAACTTCTCTGATACTGCCATGCTGCAACATTCTGAAGATTAGAATATAAGGTAGCACCTTCTTTTGGTGATTCTACTTTCAACTGTGTATAATCTTTCCATTTATCCGGATAAGCAATTTTCACGGTAAACTTGGATAGCTTTTCCTGAGCTTTTACTTTGGTTTCAGGAGACATCCAGTCTATGTTTGCAATGTGTGTTTTGAATGATTTTAAAAGATAATCAATATACGTTTCCATCTGCTTCTTAGCTTCAGGAGTGAAGTATTTGTCAACATACAGTTTTCCGAAAGCTTCTCCCAGAACACCATTGACAAGGGTAAGCCCTCTTTTGTTCATCGGACGCTGTTCTTTTTGTCCCTGTAAATATTTAGCATAGAAATCGAACCTGATCTGCTCTAAATTGTCATCCAGATTGCTCGCATTTCCGTTGATGATATGGTATTTCAGATAATCTTTCAGTAAAGGAAGGTTTTTCTGGGTAATGAACTGATCCATGTTCTGGTAATATTTCAGTTCGCCGATGATCACTCGGTCTGTATTTACTCCTGCATCTTTCAGATATTTGGCAAGGTCAACATTTTTCACAAGCCCTGATAATTCTGATACGTTTTTAGGATTATATCTTAAATTGGCATCTCTGTTCTGCTCTAAAGTCAATAAATAATTAGCAAGCTGTTTTTCAAAATCTACCACATTCTGTGCCGCCTGAGTCGTATTTTTATATCCTAAAACTCCGAATAACTTTCCAACATAAGTCTGATATTCCGCCAGGGTTTTAGTATTGGCATCGTTTACTTTCTGATAGTAATCTCTTCCTAATCCTAAATCCGGACCGCCAAGATACACCGCGTTCATCTTTGAATTCTTCATATCAGCACCTACTCTCCATCCGTAGAAAGAGTTGTCACCTAACCTTGTAGCTTCCAAAAGGTATTTCTGAAGATCGCCCAGACTTTTAATAGCATCTACTTTGGCAAGATCAGCTTTGATAGGAGCGAGACCTTCTGCATTTCTCTTATTGGTATCCATAAAAGAGGCATACAGATTCTGGATTTTCTGTCCTTCTGATCCTGCAGGATATGATTCTGTAAGAATTTTGTTTAAGATATCTAATGAAGCATCATCCACATTTTCTCTCAACGCATTGAAAGATCCCCAGTTTGCTTTATCGGAAGGAATCTGAGTCGTTTTCACCCAGTTTCCATTCACATAGCTAAAAAAGTCATCTTGTGGACGGACACTGGTATCCATATACGATAAATTGATTCCCTCTTCTTTTGCTTCTTCTTTTACCGGTTCAGCCACTTTTGCTGTAGCTTCAGTTTTATTGTCTGTCCCTGCATTCTTAGCAGCACCACACGAATTAAGAAATACAATACCCGAAAGAGCAAGTATTCCAATATTTAGCTTTTTCATTAAAGATAATTTTTGATTTTACACAAACTTATCAAATATACAAACTTTAATGATATGTAGTGAATGATAATTGATATATGGTGAAAAGTGAAAATTCAATGTTTAATGTTTAATGTTTAATGTTATTACGTATAGAACCACCCCGTCAAAAATTCTTTGAATTTTTGCCACCCCTCCGGGGGAGGGGAATGATGGAAGCCGTTATTGTAAAAATTGTCCCCTCGATTGCTTATCAAAGCACTTATTACTTATTACTTATTACTTATTACTTATTACTTATTACTTATTACTTATTACTTATTACTTATTACTTATTACTTATTACTTATTACTTATTACTTATCACTTATTACTTATTACTTATTACTTATCACTTATTTTCCCTAAAACCCATTCCCTGCAGCCTATCATCCATCACCTGCTACCTAAAAAAACAAAACCGCCCATTGCTGAGCGGTTGTTATTGTTACCAGATTTTGATTCTGTCTTCCGGAGCTTTGTAAAGTTTGTCTCCTTGTTTCACATCGAATGCTTTGTAGAAAGCGTCAACGTTGATAAGTGGACCAAAACTTCTGAAATATCCTGGTGAGTGTGGATCAGTTTTTACCTGATTCACCATATATTTCTCACTTGATAATGTTCTCCAAACGGTTGCCCAGCTTAAGAAGAATCTCTGATCCTGAGTAAATCCGCTGATTTTTCCTGGGTTTCCTTTGTCTTTTAAGTACATCTGAAGAGCGTCATAAGCGATATTTACTCCACCTAAGTCAGCGATATTCTCACCGTTTGTGAAAGTACCGTTTACAAAAGTTCCTTTTACAGGCTCGTATTTGTCATACTGAGAAGCAAGAGCTTTGGTTGCTTTTTCGAAGTTTGCTTTATCTTCCGGAGTCCACCAGTCTACTAAGTTACCGTCCGCATCGAACTGTGCTCCTGAATCATCAAATCCGTGGCTCATTTCGTGGCCGATAACCGCACCGATACCTCCGAAGTTTACAGCAGCATCAGCTTTAGGGTTAAAGAATGGCGGCTGAAGGATCGCTGCAGGGAATACAATCTCGTTGTTTACCGGGTTGTAATATGCATTTACAGTTTGTGGAGTCATTCCCCATTCTGTTTTATCTACCGGCTTGCCAATTTTAGCTAAATCTTTGTTATATTGCCATTCGGTAATATTCTGAAGGTTCTGATATAGGTTTCCTCCTTTAGCTTCCGAAACGATATTTAATTTTGAATAGTCTTTCCACTTGTCCGGATAAGCCACTTTTACAGTAAACTTGTTCAGCTTCTGCATTGCTTTTTCCTTCGTGGTTGAAGACATCCAAGATAAGTTGTTGATGTGAACAGCGAAACTTTTCTTTAAATAGTCGATCAATTCTACCATCTGAGCTTTTGCTTCAGCAGGGAAATATTTCTCAACATATAATTTTCCGAAAGCTTCTCCCAAAGTACCGTTGATCAATTCAAATCCTCTTTTGTTAAGAGCTCTTTGTTCCTGTTGCCCTCTAAGGTATTTACCATAGAAAGCAAATTTCATGTTTCCTAAGTTTTCGCTTAAGTAAGAAGCACTTCCATGGATCATGTGGAATTTAAGATAATCCTTGATTACAGGAAGATTCTGAGCATTTACCAATTTATCGAAGTTCTTATAGAATCCTAATTCGCTGATAATTACTTTGTCAGAATTTACGCCTACTTTTTTAAGGTAACCCGGAAGGTCAACATTTTTTACCAAAGCAGAAAGTTCAGCCATCGTCTTAGGATTGTACTGAAGCGTGTTATCACGGCTCTGCTCGTTGGTCAGGTAAGTTTGTGCGATGCTTTTTTCATAATTAACGATACCTTTTGCTGCTTCATCAGCATTTTTGTATCCTAATTCTTTTAGCATAGAAGCTACATATTTCTGATACTCAGCAATGGCTTCGGTATTTTTTTCGTTTACTTTCTGATAGTAATCTCTTCCTAAACCTAGAGAAGCATTACCCAGGTAAACTGCATTCATTTTAGAATCTTTAAGATCTGCATCTACTCCCCATCCGTAGAAAACATTTTCACCTTCTTTCGTTACAGAAGTAAGGTAATTCTGAAGATCAGCCATATTTTTAATAGCGTCAATCTTGTTCAGGTTTTCCTGGATTGGTTTAATTCCATCAGCATTTCTCTTCTGCATGTTCATATAAGTAGCATACAGATCCTGAATTTTTTTCCCTTCGCTTCCGTCAGCAAATTTATCTTTCAGAAGAGAATTCAGGATGGTCATGGAATTGTTATCCGTATCCTCAGCCAGTTTGTTGAAGCTTCCCCAAGTTGGTTTGTCAGATGGAATTTTGGCAGTTTTCATCCAGGTTCCACTCACATAGTTATAAAAATCATCCTGAGGACGTACTGAAGTGTCCATCAAGCTAAGGTCTAAGCCTTTATCTGTGTTATTCACTGCTACTTTAGCAGTTTTTGCTTGTGCGCTCATCGTAGTCTGAGTGCAGATCCCTGCTATTAAAAACAAAGAAAGCGTTATTTTTTTCATTATGATAACAATTTTTAGAATATGTATGATTTATTTCGGATTTGTTACTTGAATATGAAAACAAATTTAAATAAATATCATGAAAGTATCCTAAGTGGGAAGTTGGGAGCAGGAAGCTGGAAGTTATTAAAGTCATAAAACAACCTCCAGCCTCACTCTTCCGGCCTCCAAACCTCATTAAGAAGTTGCTATCTCTTTTACATTCCCGGTTCTTTTCAGGAATCCCCAGGACTGCATTTCGCCTTTCAGTGCTTTTCTTAAACTTTTAAATAATACAATATACATCAGCCATCTGTACCCGAATCTCTGTGGAATAATATACAGGAGATTGATCAGTTTTTCCCTCTGTATGATGAATGCTACTAATGCTAATGAAGCATCCACCAAAAGGAAGATCAGATAATAGGTGAATATTTTGTCTCCGTTTCCGGACAAGATTCCAAAGAACATAATTACGTCTGCCAATGGCGAGAAAAATGGGATGATGTATTGGAATAATAGAATATTCGGCATTGCCCAAAGTCCCAATCCTTTATATTTGGGGTTAAGGAAAGTCTGTCTCTGTTTCCAGAACATCTGCATGATTCCGTAGGTCCAGCGGAAACGTTGTTTTAAAAACTGTTTTGTGGTTTCGGGAGCTTCTGTTACTGCTATTGCTCTGTTTTCGTTCGCAACAGTATATCCGGCTTTTAATATTTTCACCGTAATATCACAATCTTCTGCCAGCGTATCGGATGAATAACCTCCTGTTTCAATGATCACGGATCTTCTAAATGCTCCGATAGCTCCCGGAATAACCGTAATCGCATTGATATGAGCATATGCCAGCCTGTCAAAATTCTGACTTGTTGTATATTCTATAGCCTGCCATCTGGTAAGCCAGTTGACTCTGTTTCCTACTTTTACATTTCCTGCTACCGCGGCTATTTTTTCTTCCGCACTTGAATTTAAAAATCTTGCAATAAGATATTTCACGGCATCCTGCTGTAATTTGGTATCGGCATCAATACACACTACATATTCTGCATCAGTCTGTGATATCCCAAAGTTCAGAGCTGTGGCTTTTCCACCGTTTTCTTTGGTGAAAATTTTCAGTTTCGGATGATTGGGGAATGCTTCCAATGCTTTTTCATAAGTAGAATCTTTGCTACCGTCATCTACCATAATGATATTAAAATTAGGATAAGTCTGCTTCAATAAGTTCTGCAGGGAAGACACAATATTCACTTCTTCATTATAAGCAGGAACAATGATGGAAACTTTCGGATAAGATTCCAGAACAGGAAATCCGCCCAGTTTTTTCTCTTTTTTTCTTTCTTTAAATGCCCAGTATGCCATCAGCGATAATCTGATCAATCCTAACACAATGAAAATGGTAAATAAAGCAACCAGGAAGTGGCTTATTCCATAGATAACCGTTGCCAACACAAGGTTCAGCTGCATGATGTAATACGATCTCGTTTTAGGAACTTCAGGCATTAGTTCGCTTCTGCTTTTGTGCAGAATATTGGTCAGATTGGTAAAATGATAGCCTTGTTTCTGAAGCGTCGGGATCAGAATTTTTAAAGCTTTTACTGTTTCCTCTCTGGTATCTCCGCCTGCATCATGAAGAAGAATGATATTCCCTCTCTGCTGTTTGATTCCGGCCATTACACGTTTTACAATCTCATCTGCTTTTATTCCCGGCTGCCAGTCTTCCGGGTCTATATTTTCCCCTATATCAAGATAGTTTTGTTGTCTTGCCAACGCTACCGGAATAATCTCTTCTGAAGTGGTAGGTTCAGAGTCTGCGTTGTATGGTGCTCTGAACAGAATGGTACTGTGACCTGTGATACATTCGATCAGCAGTCTTGTCAGTTTCATTTCCAGCAAAGCTCTTTCCGGGCTTACTTTTGCCACATTCTCATGGGTAAAAGTGTGATTTCCTATTTCATGTCCTTCCCGATAAATTCTCTTTACAAGCGGAAGGTTTTTTTCTGCATTTAATCCTACCAGAAAGAAGGCTGCCGGAACGTGGTATTTGGACAGAATATCCAATACCTGTGGTGTATACGTTTCATCCGGACCATCATCAAAGGTAAGAACGAGCTCTTTCTGAGGAGCACTTCCGTATTTTTTCACTTCGTAAGAACTTGGGTAAGTGATATAATTTTCGTCTGTGATAATTTTCTCTTTCGGATCGATTTCAAGTGCAATTTTTCCGTCATGAGGGGTATTCAGAACATCCAGTACTTCTCCATCTCCGATGTAATCCACCATGGTCTGCCCTTTTACATTTTCAAGCGATTTCAAATTCATTTTGGAAAGTCCGGCGAAAGTGAGATCTTTATCATAAAAATTCCATACTCTGCTGTCTTCACTTCCCAGTCTCCAAAGCGCTGTTCCGGCCAGAGGATATTCTGAAGAGAAACGCATTGTGTTGAAAATAGAAGCCGCATCATTAAAAAAGACGGTATGGGTTAAATTTTTAGAATCTGTATAAGAATAATTTAAATTAAAAGTATTGTCATTAAAATCAATAACCGCTTTACTTGCACTGGCTTTTGTAATCGCCTGCATGTAAGTAACGGAGGTGTTATCATCCTTATTGGAACTCCAGTCATACCCATACGCTCCTAATCCAAGAATGATTTTTTGCGGAGAAGTTTGTTTTACGATTTTTCCCGTCTGCTCTTCAATCCATTTCTGAGAAGAAACCGGACCGGCATCACTTCCTGCGGAATACTCATCATACGCCATCAGTACAAAGTAATCTACATAAGGATTCAGTCTTGGGATATTGTAATCATCATTATCCGTCATGATATCCATAGTCACCAGCAACTGATTCTTTTTGAAAGTCTCTGAAAGTTCTTTCATAAAAGCAATCAGATTATCATCAGAATTGAGGTTCATATCCTCAAAGTCAATATTAATTCCTTTGAAATGATATTTTAGACATTGTTGGGTGATTTTTTGAATCAGATGGGTTCTTTTCTGCGGATCGTTCAGAACTTTTACCAACCCTTCTGAACGAAATTCTCTGTCTGAGTTATTACTCAACATGGGCATGGCTGCAACCCCTGTTCTTTTGATCACTTTATATCCTTCCGGATCTACATTGGTTTTCAGATCACCTGTTTTGGGATCAAGAAAAAACCATTCAGGGAAAACAAGATTGACATGTCTGATATTTCTTTTCAGAGACATCAGCGACTGAGGATCCCAGGCAACATAAAATGCAGAACGGATTCCTCCCGGAAACTGAGCCCAGTTTCTGTTCTGATTTTTATATCTTTCTGCTCTTGCTTTCTCGATTTTGTCGAGATTGGTATGAATTGTTTTTTCAGAAATAAAGCTTCTGAAACCTTTATATTCCTTTGAAATTTTATTCTCCTGAAGGTAAGGTTTATTGGCTGTAATTACCGCTTTATAATCTTCTTTAAAAGGTATTTTAGGACTTCTGTCCAGAGTCATCATCAGACCTAAAGCAAGCAGAAGCAGTATTCCTATAAAAATAAAAACACGGCTTCCCCACTGTACACTTTTCCAGCGTTTTTTACTGCTGGTCTGAAAAATCTGTTTGGAATTTTCCACGATTTTTGAAATTTATTGAAGGGCTTTCAAAAAGCGTGAAAAACTGTATGAAAATTAATTAAAAAAAAATTAAAAAAACAGGCTCGTATTTAACTGTTTACAAGAAGACTTACCAAATCCTGAATCACCTTTTGGGAAACAAAATCCATGAAGTCTACTCTTTCCAGATGTGGCATGTATAATTTGGAGGTTACTTCCTGATCATTGATCCTGATCGTATAGTAAACCGTTCCTACATCTTTACCATCTTCTCCTTTTCCCGGTCCGGCAACGCCTGTTGTAGAAAGGGAGATATGGGTTTCAAATAATTGCTGGCAGCCTTTCGCCATTTCCTGCGCCACCTGTTCGCTCACCACAGTGAACTCATCAACGGTTTCTCTTGAAACATTTAAAATTTTAATCTTTTTCTCTGTGGCATAGGCTACCATTCCACCAAGGAAATATTTTGAACTTCCGGAAACTGAAGTGATCATTTTGGCCAGTTCACCTCCTGTACAGCTCTCCGCAGTAGAAATCGTCAACTTTCTTTCGGTGAGCATTTCTGCCAGAATATTTTCAATTTTATCTTCAGATACTGCGATCACATGACCTTCTACCAAAGGAAGTAATTTCTGGATTTCTTCTTCTGTCCTTTGTTTCAACTGTTCTTCATTCTCACCGGAAGCCGTCAGACGAAGCTTTACACGCGTTCCTACCGGAAGATAAGAAAGTGCTATATTTTCAGGAAGTGCCAGCTCCCAGTCTTCAATTTTGTCTGCAAGAAGACTTTCAGGAATTCCCACCACAGAAACAATTCTGGTATGGATATAATGAAGGCTGAATCTTTGCTGTAAATAAGGAATGATCTGATCCTTAATCAGTGGTTTTACTTCGTAAGGAACTCCGGGAAGACTGTAGCACAATTTTCCATCCTGCTCCATCATCATGCATGGTGCTGTTCCGTAATGGTTTTGAAAAACGATGGATTTGGTAGGTACAAAAGCCTGTTCTTTGTTTCTCTCCAGAATATCTGCCCTTCCCCTTCTTTCCATATAGCCTTTCAAATGATTGAAGGTTACCTCATCCAAAGCAATTTCATCATCGAAATACTCTGCCAGTGCTTTTTTCGTTTTATCATCTCTGGTTGGCCCGAGTCCTCCTGTTGTAATGACTAAATCACCTGTTTCAAAGGCCGTGCTCAATGCATTTTTAATGGTTTCAATTTCGTCTGAGATGGTAAGAATCTGAATAACTTTTATTCCTATATTTTTAAGTTCAGTTGCGATAAAATTAGAATTGGTATCTACCGTATTTCCGGAAAGGATTTCATCACCGATAGTAATCAGAACAGCTTTTTCCATATATCTTTTTGTTGAAAAAAATTCTATGCAAATGACGGAAAATTCTACGGCAGCGGCAATATAAATTGATTTTTTCTATTTTTGCCTGAATTATCAAAAACTACAAGAAGAATTATGTCTAAATATGATGATGCTTCATGGCATTATGGTGGTGATTTTCCGGAAGGACTTCCTCAGAAAAACGGGGCAACACATACAGGAATGTTCCTGAACTGGTGTATTCACAACGATCTGATCTCCGATGAACTGAAAGAAGATGCTGCAGAAGAAATAGAAAAAGTAAAACGAAGAGAAATGACCGGAGCAGAATTTGTTATGGATTCCTGCGACGGAAAATTTTCTGAATATGATCTGAATGAACTGGGAAATCTTTTTGCCAAAGACTATTATGCAGACGACACAGATTTCGGGAACAGATACAGTTCATTTGCTGATGATTACGTAAATATTTTTGATGCTAAAGCAGAAGAAAACGACTACGAATATGAGACCTTCTACCATATCGAGGATACCTACGAAAACTACGATCTGATGAAACAGGTGATTGATCACCGTTTTGAAGAATGGAAGGAATACATTAATAGCTAATAATGAAAAGATAAAATCGCAAAACGGCTGATTTACAAATTGACCCTTTTGCGATTTTGTTTTTTTATTAATTATGCTTTACCCAAATCAGTTCATCGGTGTTATAGCCGATTTTTTTTGCTTTCTGAATGAAACGCTGGCGGATGCTTTCAGGAATATTGGTAGTACGGGAAAGTATCCACAAATATTTTAAACTGCTTCCAGCTACCAGTGCATACTGATAGTCTTCATCAATATCTATGACGTTATAACCCGCCCATATCGGTTTAAAAAATGAAACTTTAAGACGTGCTTCTGTCGGGTCTTTTACAAATTTTGCCTCCCCAATAGATTCATTCCATACTTTTTTAACGTAATCATACCCTTTATTTGTGACCTGAACTGTTCCATCCGGATTCTCTGTATACTCTGCAGTAACATTATCCATATTTTTCTCAAACCTGTAATCAAAACGGGCGATCTCATACCATCTGCCCAGATATTTTTTAAGATCAAAATTCTTTACCGCAGATGCTCCTCTGGGAATCCTTACAGAATAGGAATTGAAAATGATAAGCCCCAATGCTCCTAAAGAAACGGGAAGTATAATTTTATGAATAGTTTTCATGACAGAAAGATTTTGTGTAGTTGTTATAAAAACGTCAAAAATAATGCCTTAAGTCTGTTAAGGTACAATAAATTCTATGAAAATACTTTCAGGAAATTATCTTTAAAGCTTCCTGAAACCTCAATTTCTGTATCGTCAGACAACATCACTGTTCCGCTTTTGTGATAGGATTTTACAAAACCTGTATTGATAATATGGGAACGGTGAACCCTCACAAACGGGTTTTCCAGAAGGTCATCAAAGTGCTTCAGAAAACGGCACACCATCTTCTTTGTACCATCTGTAAGATATACCTGAGTAAAATTTCCATCCGCCTGAAGTCTTACGATATCTTCGGTCTTTACTACATCAAATCCCTGTAAAGTTGGTAAAATCAACTGTTGTTTTTCAGGTTTTAATTTCAGGTTTTCAAGAAGAATCTTATTCCGGTTGAGTTCCTCTTTTCTCTCAAGACTTTCCGCTACTTTATTGACAGCAAGAATCAGTTCCTGAATATCGATAGGTTTTAAAATATAATAGCTTGCTGATTTATTTAAAGCCTGTAATGAATATTGAGAAAATGCAGTAATAAAAATGGTTTCATAGGAGAAATCTTTGGTAGCTTCCAGCACGTCAAAGGCATTACCAAAAGGCATTTCTACGTCCAGAAACACCAGTTGAGGCTGTTTTTCAGTGATTAACGGAACAGCTTCTTTGATATTTTCAGCTTCACCCAGAATTTCCACCTGCGGGCAGTATTTGGTCAGATAGTTTCGCAAGACTTCTCTTGCTATGATTTCATCGTCAACAATAACAGCTTTTATTTTCATGTGAACAAATATTAAGTGGCAGGTAACAGATTGCAGATGCAAATTAGTGATATTTAAGCAATCATACAATCGGTCCAAAACTTACAACCTCCGTAATTCCGGCTAGGCAAGATTCATCCGGATAGTCACCAAAACTCCATTGTTATTTTCTTTATCCTTTATGGAGCACGTGATCTCTTTTTTGTAGAGATCATTCAAAAGCTGAATTCTTTCCAGCGTATTTTTCATTCCTCTTCCCTCTCTCATTTTCTGGTGCTGGGTTTTCTGCTTTTTACTTTCTTCAATACCTATTCCGTTGTCTTCAATAAGGATGTTCAGATGAGATTCACTTTTCTCAAAGCTTAATTTTAAAAATCCTTTGTCAGTTCTGTAGCGGAGTCCGTGCCAGACGGCATTTTCCAGAAAC
Source organism: Chryseobacterium sp. WLY505 (assembly GCF_030846215.1). Classification (NCBI taxonomy): domain Bacteria; kingdom Pseudomonadati; phylum Bacteroidota; class Flavobacteriia; order Flavobacteriales; family Weeksellaceae; genus Chryseobacterium; species Chryseobacterium sp. WLY505. The sequence goes on from NZ_JAVCWI010000006.1 coordinate 119,773, forward strand.
GGCTGTATCAGCATTCCCGGAACTTGCAGATTTTGCATATTCAGATTTTCATCTACTTCAATTTCATAATCGAATTTATCGGTAAAACGTGTTTTTTCCAAAGCCAGATAATTCTGAAGAAGATCAAGCTCCTGCTGAAAAGGAATAAAATCTTCAGTGGAATTTTCCATTACACCGCGCATCAGTTTGGAAAATTTGGTCAGATACTGATTCGCTTCCAGTTCATTATTGGTAGCTATAAAATGGTTGACACTATTTAAGCTGTTAAAAATAAAATGAGGGTTCATCTCACGACGCAGCGACTGCAGGGCAATTTTTTTATTTTTGGTCTGAACCTTTTTCAAAGTTCTGAAAATAAAAATGATTAATCCTGTCAGCAGAATTAAAGCTCCGATCAGACTGTAATTAAAGACATTCTTCTTTCGTATAAGCTCATCTTTAAGCTCTTTTTCTTTTTCCAGCTGTGAGATTCGCTGTTCTGTATCTTCCAGAATTTTATTATCAACCAGGCTTCTGTCTTTGGAAACAAGATTCGGAAGTTTTCCCAAAAAATCTCTGTACAATTGAACTGAAGCATCTACATTTCCTGAAATCGCATACAGACTGTCCAGTTTTTTTACACTTCTCTGTGCTTCCAGTGTATGACCTTTATCCAAAGCAATTCCGTAGGCATTTTTCAAAAGGTCCACAGCTTCTTTAGGATCATTCTTTTTAATATAGATATCGGCCAATTCCTGAATCTGGTTAACTTTCTCCTGTGAGTTTTCTTTCACAAAATCCTCCTTCAGAACTTTCTTTTTGGCTTCAATCGCTTTCTCAAAGTTTTTGTTTTCCACATAAAGATCTGCCAGTTTCTGATTAATGGCAAGCGCTTGCTGAGGAGCTTCTTTTTTAGAAATTTTATAGGCTGTATTCAGGTTTTCTTCGGCACTGGAAACGTCCTTCTGTTTCAAATTCACATCTGCAAGCTGGCTGTAACTTTCTGCAAGATCGCCTTGCTCATTTTCCTTTTTAGTCAGATTGATATTATTCTGGATTGCTTCTGCTTTAAGCTCAGGTGTGGGCGAAGAAAGTCTTGCTACATCATTAGCATTAACAGCTTTACTTTTTTCGCTGTAACTCATCTGTGCGGCCATGCTGTAATTACTGATGGCTGGTGTAATTTTATTCTGTTTTTCCTGTGACTGGGCTAATCTTCGGGTTGCTTTCTCGATATTGGGTTTATCATTGAGTTTTTCATACAGCTTTTTCGCTCTTGTATAATACTCTTCACTTTTGGGAAAGTTTCCGCTATTGAAAAATGTTTCTCCGATATTATAATAAGAATCTGCCTGGGCAGGTTCATTTTTCTTGTCCATTGCTTTTTTCAGCTTCTTCGTTTCTACCTGCACTTCTTCCACAGCAGCCGCGCTGTTGGTAGTGGTTTGGGAATAAATTATATTTCCCAAAAGCACAAGTAAAAAGATTGTAAAGAGTTTAAGCATTTTCATAAAACAAAGATATACATATATATAGTCTGCTCAAAAACTATTCACCAAGTGAAGTTTCCCTTTCACCAAGTTGAGTTTTTGATACTCTGACTATAAAATGATTTTTTGGAAATGAAGAACACCCGTTAGGCATTTAAGCAAGTCTCTGGATTTTATGAATGGTTGAAAAGAGTATTTTTCAAAATAATTCTTTTTTCTCAAGGTTCACCAAGTGAAAACTCCATTTCACCAAGTCTCCCGGAATCTGGTTTATGATCAGTGTAATTTTACATCAGAATTAAAAATTTAAAAACAGGAAATTATGAAATTGAAACATTTTTTATTAATCGGAATTTTAACCCTTGGAAGCTTTGTAAATGCTCAGGAAATAAAGAAAAACGCCATTGAAGTAACAGGTGTTGCCGAAATGGAAGTAGAACCGGATGAAATTATCTTCAGCATCGGGATAAAAGCGGATAATAAAAACGATCTCGCAGATAATGAAAAGAAGTTATTTGATATTTTAAAAAACGCAGGAGTAAAGAACGAGGATATCAAGTTCAAAGCGATGTACCAGAATATCTATTCTAAGACAGCTAAGTTTTCAAAGAACTATCAGTTTAAAGCAGGTACAAAATCAAATCTCAGTAAAATATTTGAAGATCTGAATCAAAAATGGGTAGGTAATCTGAACATTGCAGAGGTAAAGAATACTAAAATTGCGGATTTCAAAAAAGCAGTGAAGATCAATGCTTTGAAAGCCGCTAAAGAAAAAGCAGACTACTTACTGGAAAGCATGGGTAAAAAGACAGGAAACGCTCTTGAAATTGTAGAAATAGAAGACTACACCAGTGATGTGATTATGCCTGCAGCTTATAAAGGACGATCTTATGGTGTGCAGGTGGAAATGGCTGACGCTCCTGTAGATTATTCTTTTGATAATATTGAAAATATCAAGCTGAAGTACAGCATCAAAACAAAGTACGAAATCCTTTAAAATGGACTGCCCCCAAAAAGTTAGACACTTTTTAGGGGCAGTTTTTTTGTTTTTGTACTATTGGGTTATTGACTTTCTGACTAAAGAAAAATACCTGCCTATCTATTAAAATCTGGTCAATGGTTGGAGGCTTCGACTCCGCTCAGCCTGACACTCCTCACACTAGTGAAATTACATACCAGATCAATATTATCACACTAAACATATAATCAGATCCTTCCGTTTTTATCATCCACCAAGTGAAACCTTCCGTTCACCAAGTTTCCCGATTTCCAGCCTTAAATAGGGATAATTTTACTTCAGGAATTCAAAATAATAAATGATAAAATGCTATCACAACAAATAACCAATAAAAAAATAACAATATGACAACTTTAAAAATCTTAGCACTTGCAGCAGGTACAGCTTTTTTAGGCACCGGTAATATTCCGGATAACCGCTCCAATAGTAATACTGACAATAAATTACCCGTAGAAAAAACGACATTGGTTCCGGTACACTCAACGGTAAAGGATAATAAAATTCAGGTCGCGCTTTTACTGGATACTTCCAACAGTATGGACGGACTGATTGATCAGGCAAAATCCAGACTATGGAATATTGTGAATACATTGACCACTCTTAAATACAACGGACAAGCTCCCCAGATTGAAATTGCCCTGTATGAATATGGCAATGACGGAATTCATGATGAAAATTACATCCGTCAGGTCACTCCTCTTACTCAGGATCTCGATCTTGTTTCTGAAAAATTATTTGCCTTAAGAACCAATGGCGGCAGTGAATATTGTGGTGCAGTGATTCGGGATGCCTCTGCCAACCTCAACTGGGACGGAAATGAGAAAAGCATGAAGCTGATTTATATTGCAGGTAATGAAGCATTCGATCAGGGGAAAATAAATTATAAAGATGTTGTTTCGAAAGCAAAAAGTAAGAATATTTACACCAACACCATTTTCTGTGGAAGCAGGGAGGAAGGAATCCAGACTTTCTGGCAAAACGGAGCTTCATTAGGAGGTGGAAAGTATTTCAATATCGACAGCGACAGAAAGGTTCTTTATATTGAAACGCCTTATGACATCAGAATTTCAGAATGTAATGCAAAACTGAATGATACGTATATCTATTACGGAAATCATGGGTCTGAGTACAGACTTAAGCAGATCACACAGGATAAGAATGCAGAGGCACAATCAGCATCCAACTTAGTGGAAAGAACAGTTGCTAAATCTAAAAAGAATGCCTACAAAAATGACCATTGGGATCTGGTAGATAAAGCTGAAAAAGATGCAGGATTTATTGCCAATGTTAAAGAAAGTGAACTTCCTGCTGAATTGAAAGGAAAAAGCAAAGAAGAAATTCAAAAAACAATTGCTGCCAAATCAGCAGCACGAGATAAAATTCAAAAAGAGATCGAGGAACTTTCCAAAAAACGCCAGACTTATATAGATTCTGAAATGAAAAAACGGGGAACTGGTGATTCTGATGATCTGGGAAAAGCTATTGAAAGTTCTATTGTAGAACTTGCGAAAAAGAATGGGTATAGTTTGTAGTGTAAGCGGGTTGAGGCCCGCTTTTTTATGTTATTCGATGACTTTTGTGATACAAAAGCACTTTGATCCAACAAATAATTTATCTGAGATTCCTATGGAATGACACAATTGGAATAGCGATTTATCCACGCAGTTTGTCATTCCGGTAGGTCTAAATAACCTTTATTCTTACTAAAAAATTGTGGTAAAATAAAGCATCACCTACCAAATTGAAAATACCTTGATAACGGATGTTTCTTTCCTTTCATAAACAAGGAGGCCATTTCCATTCCCGCCACTGAAAAAGTAATTCCGTTTCCTCCGAAGCCTAACACAAAATAAGAGTTTTTAAATTTATTATGTTCACTGATATAAGGTAAACCATCTTTGGTTTCACCGAAAGTTCCTGCCCATACAAAATCTGTATAAAAATGATAGTCAGGTTTTATTTTCTTTAAATTTTTAAGGATTTCCTTTTCTTTTTTATACAATATAGCATCACGTTTTTCGGCATCATAAAAGTCTTCGTCTCCTCCTCCAATGAGAAGTCTTGCATCATCAGTAGTTCTCATGTAAAGGTAGGGATCATCCGTATTCCAGACTAAAGTACTGGTGATATTTTTAAATTTGTCCTTATCTATTTCAGAAACGACAGCATAGGTACTTTTCAGGTTGACAAAGTTCTCTTTCAGCAGATTTTTACTTTCGTAGCCTATACAGTAAATGATTTTTTTTGCTTTAATCTCAAATCCACTGTCTACAGTAACCGTATTAAAGCCTCTGTGCTCCTCCACTTTTACCATTTCAGTCTTATCAAATACCTTAAGCCCTTTCTTCACATTGTGCATAAACAGTTCATGCGCAAATTGAAAAGCATCAATACTGGCTCCCTGTTCTGATACAATTCCACCGTAAGTATTTTCAAATTCAAATTTTTTCAGAATATCTTCTGCTTCCAGCCATTTTACTTCGAATCCGTTTTGTTTTCTGGCCTCACATTCTTTCATCAACCATTCTACATCTTTCTTTTTTGAAGCAAAATACAATGATTTCTTTCGTTTGAAACCTGCTTTAGATCCTATAATTTTTGTGAGTTTTTCTATTGTATCAATAGCATCACTGCAGGCTTTATAACTTAAGACAGCACCCTTTTCGCCTATTTTTTCTATCAGTTCATAAAGTGGAACATCTATTTCATACTGAAGCATTGAAGTTGTGGCAGAAGTACTTCCGTTACAAAGTTCTCTTTTATCAATAAGAATTGTATTATAACCATCTTCTATCATCTGATGAGCGATCAGACTTCCTGTAATACCGCCTCCTATGATGAGGACATCACATTCTTCGTTTGATTTTAATGAAGGGTAAGATGCTAATAATCCGTTTTTTAAAAGCCAGAAAGGTTCGTTTGATTTCAGATTCATATTGATATTTTCCATTTAAAATATCAACATTTATACCTTTTTTAACAATTATACATCAAATATTGGTGTAATTATTGTTATTTTTTTAAACTAAACCACCAAAAAATATTTATTATGATAACAATTATTCCAGAAGCTCCGGAGAATGTTGCAGCATTTAATGCAACGGGAGAAGTAACGAAAGAGGATTTTGAAAGATTGGTTATTCCGCGTGTAAAAGAGAAGGTAGAGCAATTCGGTGAACTGAACTATTTATTGTACTTGGATACCGATCTGGATAATTTTACTGTGGGAGCATGGCTTGAAGATTTGCTGTTGGGATTGAAAAATCTTACGAACTGGAATCGTTCTGCCATTGTAACAGACAAAGAAGGCATACGCGATTTCACCAGTGTTTTCAGTGTTCTGATGCCGGGAGAGTTTAAATCTTTCCCCAAAGAAAATTTATACAATGCCCTCTATTGGTGCAAAAATGGAGATGAGGTAGAGGCATAAACTTATCCTATAAAAAATCGCCTGTTTCATTTTTCACTGAAACAGGCGATTTTATTTTTAACAATGATTCTTTATTTATCACATGATACACACTCAGCAGCCACTTCTTCTTCATTTTGAGTCTTTGAACCGTACAGATACATATATCTTACACTGATCACTACTCCAATAAAAGTCATCCCTACTCCTACCAGCGATGGATATTTGAATGAGTAGCCATATTCTAAAGGAATTCCGCCAAGAAAAGCTCCCATTGCATTGGCAATATTGAAACCTGCCTGCATAAAAGCAGCGGCCATCATTTCACTTTTGGGGGCAGCTTTCATCATCATAATATTGATAGGTGAAGCAATAGACATGGATAGAGCACCACACATGAATGTGAGAACCAAAGCAATATTTTTATATTCTGCAAGGAAGAAAACACCTCCGAGAGAAATCATCATCAGAAAGATCAGTAGAGCACACGTCTTTTCCGGGCCTAATTTATCTGAAACAATCCCTCCAACCAGGTTTCCAACCACCATTCCTGCTCCGGCAAGGACCATTACATAAGCCATCTGGCTGCTTTTGATTCCGGCAACGACAGTCATTAAGGGGGTGATATAGCTCAACCATGTGAACAATCCTCCAAATCCTATTGCTGTAATGGCCAATACCAACCACGATTGTTTATTTTTAAGGAATTTCAGTTCTTCCATGAAATGGGTATTCTGATTGGATTCCATTGCAGGAAGCCATAGTTTTAAAAATAAAATGGCAAAAAGCCCGATTACAGCTACAATAGCAAAGTACAGCCTCCAGTGAAAGGTGTGTCCGATATAGGTGACCAGAGGTACCATTGCCAGATTGGCGACCGTGAGTCCCGTAAACATCATGGATATATAAAAGGCTTCTTTTCCTTTTCCAGCCATTCTTGATGCGACCACCGTTCCTACTCCGAAGAACGCTCCGTGAGGAAGTCCGGACATAAAACGGATAACCAGCATACTGTTGTACCCGGGAGCAATAGCAGAAAGCCCATTAAATAAAGTAAAAAGGATCATGAAAGCCATCAGCACTTTTTTGGGTGGAAATTTCACAGAATATCCAATCAGAATGGGTGCTCCGATAACCACTCCCATGGCATAAGCTGAAATCAGGTGTCCCGCTTGCGGAATCGTGATCTGTAGCGTTTTGGCAATGTCCGGCAACAGTCCCATTACCGTAAATTCCGTAGTTCCTATCCCTAAACCACCGATAGCCAGTGGTATTATTCTTTTATCAATCTTCATTATCTAAATCTTTTTTCTGAATTAATTGGTTCAAATTAAAGGTTCATCTAGGCGTCTTTATTTTGAAAGTGCAAAAATCGAAAGAAAGTTTGAATTTCACACCTCTTTGAATGATAAAAATTTGCTCCATATTAACCTTTTTATTTAATTTTAGATTCAGAAACAATCAAATAAGAACAAAATGAAGATCCAGAAAGAAATTATTGAGTTTGAAAAAGGAAAATCGTTTAAACTTTTTTCCCCTTCACTGAAAAATTGCTTTTTCTGGCATTACCATCCGGAAATCGAACTGGTCTATGTAGAAGCAGTGAATGGAATCCGTCATGTTGGAAAAAATATTTCCGGTTTTACAGACAGTGATCTTTTACTGATTGGTTCCAATGTACCTCATCTTAATTTTGATTATGGTATTCAGACTGAATGCAGACAGCTTGTATTACAGATGCGGGAAAGCTTCCTTCAGGACATTATTCTTCCTGTTCCGGAATTTGAAAGTATCAAAAATCTTTTAGAACGGTCTTATCTCGGTCTTTCATTCTCCGGGGAAACCAAAAATACTGTTGTTGAAAAACTTCAGATTATTAAAGATAAAAACTCTTTTGAATCTTTAGTGGGGTTAATTGAAATTTTGCAAATCCTCGCTGATTCTACCGAAGTAAAAGAACTCAATAAAGATGATACCCGAATTAAATGGTTTTTAAATGATAAAATCAGAATGGGCACCATCTACGATTATATCCATGAAAACTACGACAGAAAACCCAACGTAAACGAAGTAGCGCAGGTTGTCAGTTTGAGTACTCCTGCTTTCTGCCGGTATTTTAAAAAACAGACAAATATGACTTTTACAGATTTTGTCAACAATTACAGGATTAATCAGGCCAAAATATTCCTGCTGAAAGACCAGTCTGTGACAGAGGTCTGTTTTCAGGTAGGTTTTGAAAGTCTTTCTTATTTTAATAAACTGTTCAAGCAGCATACGGGAGAAACGCCTTCTGAGTTTAAGAAAAAGCATTTCAGGCCGATCGAAATCAATGGAAGGATTGGAGTGATTAAGAAGGATACGACTTGTTAAGTAATTTTTAATGAAAGTGGACTAAAGTCGGATGCTATGGATGTTTTTGTGAGTGTCCTACGAACCACCCCGTCAAAAATTCTTTGAATTTTTGCCACCCCTCCAAAGGATGGGAATGATGGCAGCCGTTATTGTAAAGATTGCCACATTCATTAGCTAATTCCTCACAGCTGATACCTGCAACCTGCCACCTAAGAAAACAAAAAACCGTTCATTGCTGAACGGTCTGTATTTTAGTGAATATGTTTTTCTGCGTGGTAAGAACTTCTTACGAGTGGAGAACTTTCAACGTGTCTGAAACCCAGGCTTCTTGCAAAATCCCCGAACTCATCAAATTCTTCAGGCGTGATAAATTTCTTTACCGGAAGATGTTTTTTAGTCGGCTGCAGATATTGCCCAAGGGTGATTACGTCTACATTGGCATTTCTGATATCTTCGATCGTCTGGAAAACCTCATCTTTAGTTTCACCTAATCCAAGCATTACCCCTGTTTTGGTTCTTCTTTGTCCGGCTTCTTTCAGGTATCTTAATACTTCAAGGCTTCTTTCATATTTTGCCTGAATTCTCACTTCTCTGGTCAGACGTTTTACGGTTTCCATATTGTGAGAAATCACTTCAGGAGCTACATCTACTAATCTGTCAAGGTGTTTTGTAAGTCCCTGGAAATCCGGAATCAAAGTTTCCATTGTCGTTCCCGGAGAAATTCTTCTGACAGCATTCACTGTTTCTCCCCAAAGAATAGAACCCATATCTTTCAGATCATCACGGTCTACAGAAGTAAGAACGGCATGTTTGATCTTCATTAATTTGATGGATCTTGCTACTTTTTCAGGTTCGTCCCAGTTTACATCAAGAGGTTTTCCTGTTTTTACCCCACAGAATCCACAGCTTCTTGTACAGATATTTCCTAAAATCATGAAAGTAGCTGTACCTTCACCCCAACATTCTCCCATGTTCGGGCAGCTTCCGCTTTGGCAAATGGTATTTAATTTATATTTATCAACCAAAGTTCTCAGCTCTCTGTAATTCTTTCCGGTAGGAAGTTTTACGCGGATCCATTTTGGTTTTTGAACGGTAGTGTCTTGAACTGAATTTTCCATTTCTAAAATTGAAGTTCAAAGTTAAGGATTTTTTAATGGAAACCATCAACCGGATATATTGATGAAATTGATCATTCAAATTTCATTTGTATATTTATCCGCTCAAAATATTCTTATGAAAAAAATATTCTTCCTTTTATTCGCGGTATGCGGAACATTTTGTCTTGCCCAGAAACAATTTCAACCTGCAGGATCCACCGTTATCGAAACAGTAGATGGAGATCTTGATGGAGATAAAATTCCTGAAAAAGTAATTATTTATAACACCAAGGACACCACAGATATGGGAAACATCCGCGAAATCCAGATTCTGAAAAAAGTTGGCGGAGCATGGACAATCCTTGAAAAATCCAGGAATGCTGTTATGGAAAGCAATGGCGGAGGTATGATGGGTGATCCTTACAGAGAAACTAAAATAGAAAAAGGAATTCTGATCATTTCTCAAAACGGCGGAAGCAGCTGGAAATGGGATGTTACAGATAAATACAGATTCCAGAACGGACATTTTGAACTCATAGGAACCTCTTCCACTTCCGGAAGACCTGGTGATTACTGGAAAGATGTAGATTTTAATCTTTCAACAGGGCAGCTGAACTATTCAAAAGAGGTAGAAAATACTGCTGAATATGGTAAATCTTTAAAAGAAACTTATATTAAAAAAGGGCTGAAAATTAATCTGCAGAACAGAAATCAGGAAAAGCAGCAGAAAATAATTCTTCCAAAAACAAAAGAAGAGGTTTATTTTTAAATAAAAGTCGTGGGATGTAAGTTTGGGCTAAAGCCCATTGTGAATCTTGTTGTTCTGGCGAAGGAAGAATCTTATTGATGAACAAATTTATGAGATTCTTCACTGCATTTCATTTCGTTCAGAATGACAAATCCGTTTCTATTGAAGAGTATTAATTGAATTTAATGATCATCAAATTCATTATTTTTCAACAGCTCAGCCAGGACTTTTTTGGCCCGCATGACTCTTACTTTGGTGTTGGCAACGGAGATTCCCAGCTCTTCAGCAATTTCTTTGATGCTTTTTTCTTCAAAAAACCTCAGCTTGATAATATCCTGATAATTGGCATCCAGAGATTCTATGGTTTTGATGATTTTCTTTTGTTCTTCTTCAGAAATAAGAAGTTCTTCGGGTGATTTTGCATATTGATTTTTGACCTCATCAAGGTTTTCAACGGCGTCTTCGTTATCACGGTTTTTCTTTCTCCAGAAATCAATAACGGTATTCTGGGCAATAGTCAATATCCAGGTTTTAAACTGAAAATGAGGATCAAACATATCCAGCTTCGACAATACTTTTGAAAAAACATTCACGGTAATTTCATCGGCATCATTTTCATCTCTTACCTTTTTCATGACAAAAGAGAAAACATCCACCCAAAAAATATTAATGAGTTTAGTCTGGGCCTTCTGATCTTTATCTTTGGCCTTCTGGATGAGCAGGAATAGCTGTTCGTCGTTCATTAATAACAAATATAGATTATTTGGGTCGAAATACAAAGTGATAAAAAGGAAAAGCTCTTCTATTTGCCAAGTCAACGGGTAAAAATTTTGTTATATTTTATTTTGTATTTCTGCCTTTCGTCCTTTTGCTTTTTTACCCTTAATACTTCTGAATTTACTATCTTTGCATCTTAAAATTTTAAAGTTAACAATCAATGAATTCCTTTATAGAAGAACTGAAATGGCGTGGTCTGTTTGCCGATATGATGCCAGGAACCGATGAACAACTGAATAAAGAGGTAACTACTGCATATATTGGTTTTGATCCTACTGCCGATTCTTTACATATCGGAAGTCTTATCCAGATAAAAATTTTAGCACACTTCCAGCTTCATGGCCACAAGCCGATTGCATTGGTGGGAGGTGCAACAGGAATGATCGGAGACCCGTCCGGAAAATCTGCTGAAAGGAATCTTTTGGATGAGGAAACGCTTTTACATTACGTTGACTGTTTAAAAAATCAGCTTTCAAAATTCTTAAACTTTGAAGGAAACGAGCCTAACAAAGCTGAACTGGTGAACAACTACGACTGGATGAAGAATATTTCTTTCCTTGATTTTGCTAAAAATGTAGGGAAAAATATCACGGTCAACTATATGATGGCTAAAGATTCTGTGAAGAAAAGATTCTCAGGAGAATCGGGTGCTGACGGAATGAGTTTTACAGAATTTACGTACCAGCTTATCCAGGGATATGATTTCCTTCACTTATATCAAAATAATAATGTAAAGCTGCAGATGGGAGGTTCAGACCAGTGGGGAAATATCACTACAGGTACAGAATTGATCCGTAGAAAAGCTCAGGGTGAAGCATTTGCATTAACAGTTCCTTTGATTACCAAAGCGGACGGTTCCAAATTCGGAAAGTCTGAAAGCGGAGAAAACTACTGGCTGGATAAAAAGAAAACTTCTCCTTACAAGTTCTATCAGTTCTGGCTGAATGCTACTGATGAAGATGCTGAAAGATTCATTAAGTTCTATACTTTCTTAGGAAAAGAAGAAATTGAAGCTTTAATTGAAGAGCACAAAACAGCAGCCCACGAAAGAAAATTACAGAAAAAACTTGCAGAAGAAGTAACCGTTTGGGTACACGGAAGAGAAGAGTACGAAAAAGCACTGAAAGCTTCTGAAATCCTTTTCGGACGTTCTACAGCTGAAGATCTTGTAAGCCTTGATGAGGAAACATTCCTGGAAGTTTTTGATGGAGTTCCTCAGAAAGAAATTGCAAAAACTGATGTTTTAGGAGTAAATATTATTGATCTTCTTTCTGAAAAATCAGGATTCTTAAAATCTAAGAGTGAAGCTCAAAGAGAGATTAAAGGAAATGCCATCTCTGTCAACAAACAAAAAGTAAATGACACATTTACAGCTAATGAAACAGATCTTATCGATGGTAAGTTCTTATTATTACAAAAAGGTAAGAAAAGCTACTTTATTGTAAGAGCAAACTAGTAGAAAATATATAAAAAAACCGGCGCTAAGATGAATCTCAGCGCCGGCTTCATTTCCTAAATAAATTTAATATTAAAATGTATAGCTTGTAGTAGCCGACAAATACTGTCCGCTGGAAGTTCCTTCTTTCTTCAGTTCTCCGTCTACCCAGATCTGAACTTTCAATGTTGCAGAAGCATCCGGTCCGACAGCGTTTACTCCAACGGTGGCATTGTATGCTCCCGGTTCTGATGTTACCTCAGGGCTGCTCCATGTTGTTCCGCTAAGACTTGTTGCAGTGGTAGGGTTACCGTCTATTCCGTAAACCGCTACATCAATATTACTACCTGAAGAAGCGATTGCTTTAAAGACCAATTTATGACTTTTCCCTGCTCCATTCACATTGTTGTCGTCATCGTCGTTACTGCAAGACGCGGTAAATCCAATAAGCATTGCTGCTATTACCGCGACGAATGCTCCTCTTAACAGCTGGTTCATTCTCATTTTTTTCATAATCTTTTTGTTTAAATTTTAGTTACTATATTGAATATTCTATGATTCATGATTTGATGCTTGCAAAGCTATGAGCATCACGTACGTCTATCAATCCTCAAAAACCAGTAATTTTTTCTACCTAAATTCAGGTATTTTTTATGCTAAAATTTTTAATTAAATTGAGCGTTTAAAAAAATATTTTACAGAATTGATCCATAATGAAGAGATTACTTGTCCTGTTAAGTCTGTTTTTATCTTTTGCGTTACAATCCCAGCAAATCATTCCACTTGATGAAAAGTCTTATATAGACAGCTTACAAAGCGTTACAAATGGAAATTATCCCGATACTTCAAAAGCGACTGCGTCTCTCCTTTTATCCAATTATTACAGGAACAGCGATTCAGTTTTGAGTAAAAAATATCTTTCCAGCGGAAAAAGGCTGGCTCAAAACAATCCTTTTATCCTGGCAAAATATTATTATTACGAAGGACAATATTATCTGGACAGGAATAAGGAGAAAGCTGCTGCTTCCTATCAGCAGTCTATCCGGACTTTATCGAAATTTAAAAATGAAGAATCCGATTTTCTTCAGGCTCTTGCCTGGTACAGCTATGGTGTTTCGCAAAAGGATAAAGAAGGCTATATTCCTTTGGTTAAGACCATGCTTGAAAAGAGTATTCCGCTGGTTGAAAAATATGAAAACAGTAAAAATCTTGGTTTCCTGTATACTCAGCTTGCTGTTATTCTTACGTATAATGCCCAGTTTAAAAAGGCTGAAGGGTACAATGACAAAGCTCTGAAAATTCTTGAAAAAAATTATCCTAACTCTGCTGAATTATTTTTCACCTATCTCAATTCTGCCAACAATTTCTGCTATCAGGCTAATGGGGATCAGGCTGAAAAGTATTTGAATAAAGCTGAAAAACTCATCAGGGCATATCCTGAATCTTCATCCAATGCTTTTTATTATTACAGTAAAACCCTGTTGTATATTACCCGTCAAAAAAATGAAGAAGCGCTTCCTGTAATCGAAAAAGGTATTTTTTATACAAAAAAATACAATCAGAATCTTCTGGCTCAAATGTTTTATTTCAACAAGTATGATATTTTAAAGAAGCTTAAAAGATATAAGGAGGCTAAAACTACTTTGGAGAATGTTTTAACAGAAAAATCTCTGGCTATTGATCTTAATAACCGGAAAACCTTCTACAAACAGCTTTCTTTGCTCAATGAAGAATTAGGAGATACCAAAGAGGCTCTTGTATGGGAACAGAAATATTCAAAGCTGAATGACAGCCTTAATACAGAGAATGTAAAAATTGAAATCAACAAACTGGAGTCTAAATTCAATACTGCTGAAAAAGAAAGAAAAATAGCAACTTTAAATGCAGAAAAAAACCAAAAGGATCTGGAAGTCAACAAGAAGAATTCCTATTTGTGGGGAATGGGTCTTGTTTTATTACTTGCGTTAAGTCTTCTGATCTTCCTGTTTATTATTTTCAGAAAAAACAAAAAAATAAACGAGCAGAAGCTCAATGAAATAAAGCAAAAAGAAGAATTATCATTAACCAAAGCCATTCTTGATGGTGAAGAAAGGGAAAGAGAACGTATTGCAAGGGATCTTCATGATGGTCTGGGAGGAATGCTTGCCGGAGTAAAGATCAACTTTTCTACCTGGTCTTCCAGTCATTTAAATCCTGAAAAAGATCAGGAATTTTATAAAATATTAGGTCAGCTGGACAGCTCTGTAAGTGAACTCCGTCATGTAGCGAGAAATTTAATGCCTGAATCATTGCTTAATTTCGGTTTGGAAACCGCAATACTCGACCTGTGTGAATTTTACAACAGAAAAAATCTTGAAATTGATTTTCAGGCTATTGATATTGACAAAGCACTCCCTTTAAATATCCAGCTTAATATTTACAGGATTGTACAGGAGTTACTGGCCAATGCTGTAAAACACGCCGAAGCAAGCAGTATTCTGCTTCAATGCTCACAATCCGGCGAGAATTTTCTGATAACGATTGAAGATAACGGAAAAGGATTTGATAAAAATATAGAAAACACCACCAAAAGTATGGGACTTCGTAATCTGAAAAACAGAGTCAATTACCTGAAAGGAAAAATGGAAATCAATTCTGATGATCAGGGAACAGTAATTAATATAGAACTCAGCATCCATGGAGAATGAAAAAATAAATATTGTCATCGTAGATGATCATCCCATTGTCATCGAAGGTCTAAGAATGATGCTGAGAAGCCAGCCTTTCTTTCATGTCGCAGGAAGTTTTGCATCCGGTGCAGAAACACTGAGTTTCATCCGGTCCGAAATGGTAGATATTGTTCTTCTGGACATTACGCTCCCCGATTCCAACGGAACAGAGCTCTGCAGAGAAATAAAAAGAATATCACCCGGCACCTCTGTAATAATGTTCAGTAACCGTTCAGAACGAAGCATTATTATGCAGTCTATACAAAACGGAGCAAGCGGTTATCTGCTCAAAAACACTTCTATTGATGATCTTGTGATAAGTATAAGAGGAGCTCTTTCCGGAGATATTGTTTTCTGCAATGAAACCAAACAGATTATCAGTCTTCCTTCTCAGAATAGCGTTCCTGTTCCCAGACTCACAAAAAGGGAAAAACAAATTCTACAGATGGTAGCCCAGGGAAAAACAAGTAATGTAATTGCTGAAGAACTGTTTTTAAGTCCTCTTACCGTAGACACTCATCGTAAGAACCTGCTGCAGAAATTTCATGCAAAGAATTCAACAGAATTGATCAGCTTAGCTGTACAGCAACATATGATTGAAGAATAAAAAAAACCGCTTTGAAAGCGGTTTTTTTTATATATTGTTAAAGTAATTTAAGGTTCTAAGAAGCTATAATCAATAGAAGCAACCAATACCCCTTTACCTTTCTTCTTCACTGTTCTTGCTATCTCACCATCAATGTAAAGATTGATTGTCAATTCAGAATTATCATCCGGCATTGACGCGTTAGCATCAAGATTCAGCTGTGCCTGGCTGGAATTCACGAAGAATTCTCCACTTGTCCATGGTGAAGTTACAGGAGACTGCGGAGTATTGTATATGGTATTCTGAGTTGTACCTACTTGTGTTACAACACTTATGATCTCCCCTCCGGCAGTTGTCTTCACTTCGAATTGAACCACATGATCCTGAAATTCTTCATCATCATCTTTTTTACAAGAATTAACAACGGTGATTACAGAAAATAATAAAACGAATAAAAAAGAAAGTCTAAGTAAACTTTTTGAATTGTAAAATTGCTTCATTTCTCCAAATAGATTTTTTAATGTTTCAAATATAAGTTTTTTATTAATATAAAAATAACTTTTATGAAAATTTTCCAATAAAGATTTCCAAATAATATCAAATCAATAAAAATAAAAACCCAATTAAAAATTCAAAAATATACTCCAGATATTTAATCATTACACATAAACCAACATGCAGCAGAAGTTCATTGTATGAATAATAAAAATCAAAATTCTGTAGGTAATTTAATTATCTTTGCTCTATGAATTTAGATTATCTAGTAAGAGAGCCGGAAAATATTACTTCGCAAACTCCTATTCTTTTTATGCTTCATGGCTATGGCAGCAATGAGCAGGATCTTTTCAGTTTTAGAGAAACTCTTCCCAATGACTGGATCATTGTCAGTTTCAGAGCTCCGCGTGATACCCAGTTTGAAGGATATTCATGGTATGATATCAATTTTAATGATCCGGAAAATTTCATTGATGTTCCTCAGGCAAAGGAATCGTTGGATGCTGCTCTTGAAAGTATGCTGAAGATTATCAACCACTATGGACTTACGGAAAGTAAGGCTCATCTTTGCGGCTTCAGCCAAGGTGGTATATTATGTTATGCTTTGGCTTTAAAACATCCTGAACTTTTCAATCGTGTTGCCTGTATGAGCAGTTATCCTGAAGATAAAATTCTGGACGGTATTGTAAAAGATAAAAAGAAACTGGAGGGCCTTCGTTTCTTCATTTCTCACGGCACAGATGATGCTGTAATCCCGCTGGAATGGGGAAGAAAAGGGGCTGATCTTCTTTATGATCTTAGCTGTTACTTCACGTTCAGAGAATATATGAGCGGACATGGTGTCAATCAGAAGAATTATATGGATCTGATGGATTTCTTTTCCAAATAGACAGAATCCAATTTGAAATAAATTCAACAAAACACAATGCTTTATTGTAGTTTATATAAACATTCCAGCTTTTGGAATGTTTTTTTTATTATCATATAGATAAATTTACTAAATTCAGTAAATGAAATTTAAACTGCTTTTACTGGGATTATTTGTGAGCATTTTTATAAATGCCCAGAATTCTTTTGAGTTGGTTAATACTAAAAAAGCAGTGATTCCTTTTCAGTTTATCAACAATCTAATCTTTATTCCCATCAATGTAAATGGTGCGGAGCTTACTTTTTTATTGGATACAGGAGTTTCAGAAACGATCCTTTTCAGTCTGGAAAATAAGGAAGTCATGCTAAGCAATGTTGAGAAAGTAAAATTTTCAGGTCTTGGAGGCAGTATCAGTATTGATGGCTTGAAATCTGAGCGGAATATAGGTAAAATTGGAAATGAAATTATCAATACTTCGATGTCTCTTTATATTATTATCGATGAAGAATTTAATATTTCGCCCCACGTGGGAATTCCTGTGAACGGAGTTATCGGATATCATTTTTTCAAAGACCACCCGATTTATATAGATTATAGTTCTAAAAAAATAACCGTGTATGAAAACGAGGATGGTCTGCAAAAGAAAATCAAAAGATTTGAAGAGTTCCCTATCACTATTGAGAAGGATAAACCCTATCTCTATGGTGATGTAGAAATGACAAATGAAAAAAAGGACTCAAAACTGTTGATTGATCTCGGAAACAGCGATGCCATCTGGCTCTTTCCCACTCTTATTAAAAATTTTGTTTATAACAGACCTAATATTGATGATTTCCTTGGCCGTGGCTTCAATGGCGATATCTATGGAAAAAGAAGCCGTATTCATAATTTCTACCTTGGAAAATTCAAGTTTGAAAAACCACTTACTGCTATGCCGGATGAATTCTCCATACAGCACGTTAATATGGTGGAAAACAGAAAAGGTTCCATAGGCGGGGAAATTATGCGTAGATTTACTGTAGTCTTTGATTACACCAATAAAAAACTTTATCTGAAGAAAAACAGATACTTTGATGATCCTTTTCATTTTAATATGAGCGGGCTTGATTTCAAGCAGGACGGACTTGAGTGGCAGGAAGACAGACTAAAAATTGAAACCCAGAAATCGGCGATGGTAACAACGGAGGTTTATAGAGATGCTTTTCAGTATAAATTTAGTTTAAAACCGATATTTTCCATTGCCGGTGTAAGAAAAGATTCTCCCGCTTATGAAGCCGGTCTGCAAAAGGATGACAAAGTTCTTACCATTAACGGAGCGCAGACTTCAGACATGACTCTGGAAAAAATAGTGGAGCTCATGAAGTCCAATGAAGGCAGAAATATTACCATGGTCATTCTAAGAAAAAACCAAAAACTTACATTACGTTTCGCTTTGGAAGACCCTATTCCCTATCAAGAATAACAATATGAATACTGAAGAGAGCACCTTAGACAGAATAAGAACCAGACCCAGATTTAAAATGTTTACTCATCTTACCAAAGAAGAGTATGCTGAAAACCTGAAAAAATATATGGAAGAGCATACAGATGAGTTTTCAGGTAACATTAATAAAGAAGTAGCTACCATCTGGGTGAAAACAGAATACGACAACTACTGGAAACCCTGTCTTGCCTTAAGGGTTGAGATGGAAGATGAACATACAGCAATACGCGGGGTATTTGGTCCGAGTTCTGCAGTATGGACTTTCTTCATGTTCTTATACTTTTCCTTTTCTATTCTGTGGATGACTTTCTTCACGATGTATTATGTGGAAAAGCAAATAAAAAGCGCCGAATACCCGTGGGCACTGAGCGCTTCTTTTATCATGTTATTCTTTATTCTTCTTACCTATATTGCCGCCAGATTCGGGCAGCATAAAGGAAAAAAAGAAATGCTTAAATTGAGAAGATTTGCAGAAGAATCTACTTTACAATTTGAAAAGAAAATTAATTAGATAGAGATTCTACAGGCTTTTCATTCTGAATAGGTGCAGCTGCTGCTTTTGCTGCTTTGATAGAATCTACCACTTTTTCTCTGTTGTTTTGTTCTTTGAGCATTTTCGGAACATCCGGTTCTAAAAGCCTGGTTAATTCTTCAACAGAAATATTGTTGGCATTAGGATCATCCAGAAGATTTCTCCATGGTTTTCTTCCTCCCCATTTATAATCTCCGAATACCATTACTGCAGTACCTCTGGCTTTGGTGGTTGCACCACCGGGATTCAGAATCCAGGTATCTGCATAGGAATACAGCCATTGGGCATCTTTTCTCAGCAGTCGTAAACAAGAGTGCGAAGCAGGATATCCAGGAAGTGTATATTCATGCCATCCAATTCCTCCAATATTGTGAATATTAAAATTGTATGGAAGTTTCCATTCGGTGCTCACGGTGGAAATAGCAAGTTTCTTTTTCCAGTTGGCAAAAGTAAGTCCTCTGGTGGTCTGGGCTGCTTTTTTACCCATACTTGTTGGTCCCCATTTCACAAGGCTTCCATTAGAATATACGGCAAAAGCCTGTATAGGATATGAGAAAATGACAAACTTTTTCACTCCGCTTAATACATCCAGCTGCATTGGAAATGGTGAGTAGGCCATCAATGTGGTATCTATTTTCGCAGGAACTACCAATGTATCGGCATTCCATTTACTTTTAGAATCTAATCTGTTTAAGGCTAAAATAGCTGTTCTTTCCTCTACAGTATATTTCTTGCTGAATTCTGCATAAACGGAATCACGCATTTTTTTATCCTTAGGAAGAACAAAAGCATTATAAAAACCATTCTCCTGCATAACAGGCGGAACGGATTCTTTTTTTACTACAGGAACAGAATCTTTCTTTATAGAATCCTTTTCTACCTCCTGAACTTCAGAAGAAGAAACAGTATCTTTAAAAGTATCGCTTATTTTATCTATTTCCTTTTTACATGAAGCAAGTAAAAAAGCGCATAAGCAGGCATAAAAAAAGGATTTTTTCACAGATATGTTTTTCATAAATAAATCGGCCATTTAGTTGGACTACCCAGTACAAATATCAGACCTAAATTTGAATCCTAAAAGACATTCGTGAAAATACCGTAAAAAAACGGGGGCTTTACCACTGTAAATGAGGAGTTATTATTAAAGACTGGAAAAAAAACATAGATTCCAAAGGATATTTCCAAACATTGTCATACACGTTATTCGCTACCCTGTTCTCTTGTAGAAATCTATTCCAAAGTCCCGTTTTTCCCCAATCGGTAAACATCCTGATGCCATCTTGCTCCACCTCTGCATCCTGTTATTAAAAGTTTCTTATCTTTTTCTACAGTGACATCACACAGACATGAACATCCTGAGCGGGAAAAATCCGGTTCTTTAAGCTTTTCAAAACATTTGTTTTGTGGATGATACAGATAAATTTCAAACATCCTGTACACTCCCATTCCATCATCAGGAACAGAAAATGCTATATCATCATAACCGTCAAAATAAATAAGCAGATATTGCAGAGAATAGATTCGTACAATGAAATCATTAAGCTAATTGGGGTAAAATAAATAAAATAAAAAAAGTCTTCTATTTCTAGAAGACTTTTTCGCGATCCGGACGGGACTCGAACCCGCGACCTCCGCCGTGACAGGGCGGCATTCTAACCAGCTGAACTACCGGATCAATTAAGGTAGCATTTGCTTTTAACTGGTGCAAATATATACCTTTTTTTAGCTTTTCCAAAGAAACGTGTTCCTTTTATTTCAAAGATTTTGTTAAGGCACAGATTGTCAAATACAAAAAAAATAAGATTTTCTACTTTAAAAACTTTTTAAGAGATTATCCTTCAAAATTCAGGTAATTTTTTCTTCTACAGCAACAATCAACTTTCTATTGAAATATTCATCCGAAACTTACTGTCCCCCTGTTATTATAATAGCAGTAAAAACGATTGTATAAATGCCTACCTGATCTTCTTGTTTATTCTGTTTGTTCGATAACTTCGACAAATTTCTTACACAAAATAGACTTATCATAAACTGTTTCAGCCAGTTTTCTTGCATTTTGTCCCATGCTCTTTACCAATTCAGGATTATCTTTCAGATGGAGTACTTTTTGCACCAGTTCTTCCGGACGGTTTGGATTTACATAATATCCGCAGTGGTACTTTTCTGCTATATCTTTTGTCCAACCGGCAGAGTTGACAATAATCGGTTTTCCTGCAGACAATGAATCGAACAGTTTATTTGGAGAGTTGGTATACAAAATCGGCAGATCCAAAAAGGAAATCATAGAGACATCCGAAAAATTGACAATTTCAGATACATCGGTCATAGGAAACTTTCCGAGAAATTTCACATTTTTAAGATTATTTTTTTCTACTTCGTCTACCAAATCCTGTTCGGTAGAACCTCCTCCTACAAACAAAAATTCGATATCTTCCCTATCTTTTAATAATTTGGCGGATTCAATAATTGAATGAGCTCCGTTTGCTAATCCCAGAGAACCAAAATGAACTATTTTGAATGAATCTTTTTTTAAGCCGAGCTTTTCCATCAGTTGATCGTTTTTTCCCCTCGGCCAGAATTCGTCCATTTTAGCCATATTAGGTATCATTGATGTCTTTTCTTTGGGAATATATTTTGTGACGCCAGCCTGCATACCGGGAGAAAGCGCAATAACACGGGAAGCGTTTTTATAAATCATTTTTTCCAGCAGACGAGTCGTTTTTATTGTCCAGCTGTTTTTTATAGCTCCCATCTGTATAGGTACCTCCGGCCAGAGATCTCTTACTTCAAAAACAAAAGGCTTTTTTTTAAACCACTTTAATATAAGTGCAGGAATACCTATGGTAAGAGGAGTAGATGTAGCAATCACCAGATCGATATCTTTTTGTTTCAATCCTACCACAGAAGATTTGTACATAAATTTCAGGAAAGCCTTTAGCCTTCTGGAAACGCTCATATTCTGGTCATAGTCTTCTTTTATATAAACGACTTCAATACCATCAATGTTTACAACTTTAATATCTTCTGAAAATTTGGATGATGAGGTGAGCATGGTAACTTTATGCCCGTTCTTAATAAGTTCCTGTGCCAGCCAGTACGATCTTGTTCCTCCTGGTTCCTGAGGAGTTACGAAATATTGGTGGATGTATAATATATTCATTATTTTTTTTCTTTATATAATTGTTGATATACTTCAGCTATTCTCTTCCAGTCATGATTTTCTAACAATTGTTCAATATCAAAACTATAATGATCTCGTTTTTGGATTAAACGTTCAAGCCCTCGTTCGATCGCAGAAACAGAAGTGTCTTCTACTTTTTCGCCTATAGAATCATCGTAAAAACCGTCGATTCCTTCATTTTGTGTGTACATTACCGGTAAGCCCTGCAGAAGCGCTTCTATATAGACCAATCCAAAGGTTTCTGCTTTGGAAGGCATTGTAAAGAAGTCACTTCGTTCGTAATAGGATTTTAGAACAGGCAGGCTGTCTACTTTTCCTACAAACTCAAAGGAATGATCATTTTTAATAGAATCCAGGATTCTTTTCTCGTCATTTCCTCCACCTCCGATCAGTGTTAATTTTATCTTATTCTCAATTTTTCGATTATGATTCTTAACAGCATTAATAAGGTTAAAAACATTTTTTCCCTTATTAAATTTCCCTATATAGAGCATCTGAATGCTTTTTTCATTCTCAACATTTTTCCTCTCTACAACCTTTGATTCTATCCAGTAAGGATCTACACCATTTGGGACTACCGTGAGTTTTTGCTGTACATCATTCATGATATAAGACAGTCGGGAATCTTCAAGCATTCTTTTTTTATAGACTGCCGAAATGGTTATGATCTTACTCGCATTCTGAAGAATTTTTTTTCCGTACCCTCTTTCGTGCAGAAAATACTTCAAAAACACATTCAGATCAGTATTACGTACCGCTACTATGTATGGTATATTATATTTTTTGTGAAGTTCATAGGCCACTCCCCCATCGCTGTACCATGTGTGGGCATGAATAAATCTGACAGCCTTGAGGTCTATTTTTGCTTCAATGTCCTGTACGATTTTTTTAATTTTTTTCCGATACAAAACACGATCTGCATATTTTGATAAAATATGACTGTAGATAATCTGAGAGCGGGTATTTTTAAAATCTATTTTATTTTTCCCTATTCTGGAAACCTCCCGAAATGGATTATATACAATCTGCTCCACCCCGTTATTATCCAGCTCTCTCACTAAATTTTTATACACTGTAGATCCTGAGTAATCGTTTGTAATGTGGAGTATCATTTATCTAAAATTTTTAATGTACTATTTAGCTTCTGATTAATATTAATTGTTTCTTTCGAGGGTTCCCAATAAATAATACCGCTTACTTTCCTTCCTTTGTAGCTATAATCTTTTATCAGTTTTAAATAAGTATCATATAAATTTTCATTAACTACACTCCCACCAGAAATTTTATTATAAGGATGAACTTTATACCAGATAAATGGTAATACGGGTTTTTGCACTTTTTCTGCCATTTGAAAGTTCAGATCTAAATTATTTGTGATGTAGTCTTTAAAATAACTATCACCCTTTTCGAAATTAGAATACATTAGATATAATGAAGGAGCAAGGTAATCTACACTTTTTAGTAATGGCTTTAATTTTTCAAAATCATTAAATTTCTTTTGAAAATCATAGTTGAAGTTAAATGGAACACCATATAATACAACCTTTGCATTAGGTCTCATTTTTTTTACCAGATTTACCATATCTACCAGTTTCTTTATATTTGAAGCATAATTGACATCAAATCTGCTTTTCTGCTTGACATCCTGGTAAACCTTATTCTCAATATCAAGTACTATCAAATCAGAATTTTGTACATTAGGTATGATAGAATCAACACCCTGAGCTAAAGTAGTAAGGTCAATGATATTTTGTTTATTACGATCAATGTAATGTTGTCCAAAAAAATAGTAATTTTTTATACAATTTTTACATTGTATATTATACCTTTTATTTTGTGTATATACATTAAATTCTTGTCCATTAAACCAACTTGGCACCAGGCACAGGAGTACGATGAGCATTAAAATATTTTTCATATCTAAAAGTAATAATTGTTAAAATCAATAAATACCATAGTAAATTGTTGGAATAAATATTATTGGAAAACATACTGAAAATAAAAAACTGGCAAAAAATCATCGGAATCCAACCTGTCGAATGATCATTTTGTATAACATACTTTCCTTTTATAAAAAGGGTTCTTATAAATAGTATTACAAGTATCATTCCGATAAAAAAACCTGTTGCCATAAAAGCTTCGACAAAAAGGTTATGGGGATAAGACCCTATGTATGGTTTTGTTTGTATTAAAAAATTCTTTCCGAAAAAAGGATTATCCATAAATTCCCGTAAAGCGACCTTGACTAATTTTTCACGCTCATTATCCTTTTCAAAAGTTGAAACCAATCTGTCTAAAAAATTACTCTTAAACAGGCTTCCAAACAATTCCATGATCTGAAAAAAGAAAACGGAAATAAAAACGGCAGGTATACTCAAGTAAAAAACTCCTTTTGTTCCTTTTTTAATAACAAAATAAAATACAGTCGACAAAATCAAAGCTATAAATGGACTTCTACTTGCTGATACGAAGATAATCAGCGCCCCTAAAACTATACCGGCTATATAAAGAATAGAAAAAATTCCTTTTTTCTCATTTGCCAGCTTATAAATCGATAATAATGCTAACATAGTACCATATTGTCCATATACAAGGACACCTATTTCAAGATCTCCAACATCTCTTCCGGTAACATTACTATTATTTCGTGATAATAATGATACAAAGAGTAAAGCGTATATAGTATAATAAATTATGTTGAGTATTCCCTTAAAGTTTAATTTCTTAAAGTCTAATACCATAAAAGCGAAACAAGGTACTAATACAACTCCAAATGCAAACTGTACATATTCTGAGTAAGTCTTATTGGAAGTAAGTCTGATAGGCTCAAAATAAATATCTTTCAATAGGAAAATGGAATAGATCCCCCAAAAAATTAAGAATAGGGTGTAAAAGCTAAAAGTTTTAATATTAAATTTTTTAGAAAAAACATTGCTGCTGATAATAATAAGGCTGAAAGCTAGTACGAGTACACGATAGATTATATTAATACCCTGTCCTTGTATTTTTAAAATAGAAGGTAAAAAGCTAGATATTAAAAAACCAGCTAAACAAAAGATTACATAAAAATTATAAAACTTTTTAATTTGCATTATGCACTTTATTAATAAAATTTATCCAATTTATTCTCCATTTTTGTTCATTGAAAGAATATTCTACCGTTTCTTTTGCTTTTTCCGAAACTCTTTTTAAAATATCAGGATTTTCAAGCAAAAAGCTTATTTTTTCAATAAAAGCGTTGCTATCAGGATTCATAATGTATCCATTATAATCATCCAGAATAATATTGGTCATTCCCCCAACATTGGAAACAATAGGTACTGCCCCAGCAGCCATTCCTTCTAATAATGAGAATGAAGTCCCCTCACTTCCATAGGTTGGCACTAACGTAATATGATGTTGTAAATTGAACTGCTCAGATTCCCCAATACCATATTTAGTAATGGTGACATTTGGGAAAGAACCGATTTCTTTTATTAATTCATTCTTTAATGGTCCTTCTCCACATATCGTAAATTCTACATTATCATATTTTGCTGTGATATTTTTCACTATATCTATCAAAATATGCACCCCTCTCATCATCTCAAACCTTCTTGCAAAAAGAATTTTAATTTTATCCCCGGCAATCTGATTGATACTGACTTCTTTAGAAATGGTAGCATAATTAGGTATCACTACCGTATTTTCTGAATAATTTCGAGGCAAGATTGTTCTTATCCAGTTTGTAAAATTATAATCTACACATACAACGTTTTTACATATAAGAAAGTCTTTTGCATTTTTGTAACATTGTAAAAGTTTATAGAATATACCTACGATGTTCTTTTTAAAAAATCCGGGAAAGGCATTATAGGAAATATAATCAAATGAAATCCCATGTTGAATAGAAATCGTTTTTGAATATCCTTTTAACTTAAATGCGATCTTATCTGTACCAAAAACAATTATATCATTAACTGAAATTTTATCATTAACCTGGTTAAAAACATCTTTCGTTTGCTTCTTTAATGATTCCTTCGGATTGTTTTTCTTACCTATAATAGTGATTCCTTTATATTCTGACACAAAGTTTTCGTCTGCACCCTGGTAAATTACTACCTCGTATCCTGCATTTTTTAAAGCTGTACCTAGACCTATTAAATAATTCTGAATACCTCCAACTGTAATCTGCTTACCCAAACGATCCATTACCGCTAAATAAAAAATATGTATTTTCATCTGATATTATTGTAATTGATTATAATATTCTTTTAATTTTAAAAACATTTGATCAGATAACGTTTTAAATGCAAGCATTTTCTGCGTTAAATATGTTTTTCGTTGTACATAGTTTTCATTGAGTAAAGAAATCTTGGAATACAAATCTTCCAGATCGAACGGATTTCCCCAGCTATATGAACTTTCAGAATAGGTTTCTGAAATAAACTTTAATTTCTGTTCAACTTCAATTGTTATAAATGGCGTATTCAGTAAGGAAGCGAAGATAGCCCCGTGAAAACGAGCTGTAATAAATAAATCGCACTTTGAAATTTCTTCCAAAAAAGAATCAAATGTATCCTTTTCCGGATTCCAGATGATCATATCCAATTTGTCTTTTTTGCTATACCAATAGGAATCGGATTCGGCATCAAAAAGGATATACTTTATCTCGTATCCATCTTCCTTAAGCTTTTCTGTAGCTTGCTGTAATTTCTCATAGTATTCTCCACCCCCATTTGCATAATTCCAGTCTCTTACAATAACTCCAATCTTCTTTATTTCCTCGGCCTCATTTTTATATGAATCTAAAAAATGGCTGTTAAAAGAATAACAAATATCTGGTGAAAGAATTGGTTTTTTAACGCCCCATTCTCTTGATTTTTTTAAAGCGAATTCGTCTCTTACTCCTACAAATTCAGCTTTAGCAAACAACTCAGCGGTCTTTCTCTCTATAGTTGAGTTTTCTATATCAAAAGGTCCTACACCTACACCAACCAATGCAATGTGTGAAGCATAATTGCTGATCTGGAATTTGTTTTCAATAAAGTTTTTTTTTACTATTCTTTTATCAATATAGTTTTTAATATGGTTGAGATTAAATATCTTATCTTTTAACCCTTTGCTGAAAGTATTTTTTTTAAAATGATAAAATTGTGTTCCTCCTCCATATACTAATAATTTTGAATGTACAGGTTCTTTAAGTTTATGATAATCAACAACTTTAACACCAGGCAAAATATTATTAATATAAGAAGCTGACTGGCAAAGGAGTACAACATCAGTAGAAACTTCATTTAATTCCTTTACAATAGTATACATTAAGGCATCATCACCAAAATTGCCGAAACCATAACCACCTCTTATAACTATATTAGTTTCCATTTTTTTGCTTTAAATAAATATTATCTAATTCCTTATTCTTTAAATAATCACTTATATTAGATCTCTCCTTTATTACTTTTGCAGGATTTCCTCCTATGACAGAAAACTTTGGAACATCTTTTACAACCACACTTCCTGCAGCAATTACTGAACCTTCTCCAATAGTAACTCCAGGTACAATAATTACACTATCTCCAATCCATACATTTTCTTCAATGACAACATCCTTTATAAGTAATTCCTTATCGTAAGGTATTGCCTTAATATCATTAATGTAATTATGATTTGCTGTATAAATTACTACTCTGGGACCTATGATCGTACCTCTTTTTATGATAATTTTTCCAAAACTCGATAAAAATGAATCACGCCCCATGTACACATAGTCTTCTATATGTACATTTTTAATATTTGTAAATTTAAAACCCGTAGAAATTTTACATTTTTTACTTATATTACTATTACCTAGTACCTGTTGAATTCTATAATTATGTATTTTTCCGTCTACAAAATTCTTTATGTGAAATAAAATTTTACCTATCATTTTATATATACTTTATACCATTTATAAAAAGTAAAGAGACTTGCTGCTAATAAAAGAACAGCGATTAAGGTTCTTAAAACAATATTCTCTACACTGATAAAAGACAAACATGCTAATGAAATAATAATGATCAAAACAGCATGTTCCTTGCAAAGAATTAGCTTTTTACTGATAAGCTTTTTTTTCAAGTAGAAAGGAATAAAAATAACAGTATTGACAAAATACCCTATTAAAAAGCCTACTGCTCTTCCTATTGCACCATAATCTATTAAAAAATTACATACAATTATTGTAGTTACAGCCCAGGTCATATTTGAAAAAACACTGAACCACATAAAATTCCCTGCGGCAAAGTTTCTGGCAATCCCCTGCCTTTGTGCTATAATGATCGTTGATAAAGAAACAAATAGTAATGTCAAATACATATCACTATTCTGATATTTCCCTCCATACAATTGAGAAAACAAATCTGGCAAAACTAAAATTGGCAGAAAAAGTACAACTCCAATGACGTATGATTGGTTAATATTAAAGAAGTCAAATCTTTTATTATTTTTACCAAAATTCTTCATTGTAAGTGGATAAGTGACTTGTCCAATTACTCCAAGCAATAAAGTACCTACCTGAGAAAAATTAAAAGTTGCATTATAAATTCCTAGTTGATAATAACCATGTATATGATTTTTTATCAACATGGAATTACAAATCAGTACCACCGGACTTAGCATCATACTGCTTATAAAAGATGGTAGAGTGAAATTATATACTGTTTCTAAATGCTTCTTCTGTCCCTTTATGGTAAACTTTATTTGTTTAAAGTTTAATTCTCTCTGCAATAATATTGCTGAACAGAGCCAAATAGAAAAATTAATTATAACAAGAGAAACAACAACACCATAAATCCCAAATTTATATGCAGAAAATAATATCAATGGTAATGAAAGCATCCCATTTACCATATTGACAAATGATATGCTTTTAAAATTTTCAAGACCAGCAAGAGCACCAGTTTGCAATCCGTTAAGGGATGAGAAAAAAATAGCAAAAGCACACAGCAGTACCTCCTTAGACATATTCTGATTTCCCACTATATACTCACCTACCTGTTTATTAAAAACTAAGGAAAGAACAAGTATTGCCGCTGCTAAAAAGAATACTGACAATCTTGTTAAAGAATAAATCTCACTGGCCTTTTTCTTATCATTATCTGCATATAAAGCAAGATATTTTGTAGCAGTTACACCAAAGCTTGCAAGGCTGAATGTAGTAAATGTATTAATGTACGATTGCAATAATCCCAACTTTCCGTATTCGTCTACCGTCAATATTCTTGCAACTAAAAAAAGAGCTATAAAAACAAATCCTTTAGATATAAGAGTTCCCAAAAAGGACCAAAATACTCCTTTAATTATCTTTTGTTGGTTTCCCGTCCCTAAAACTTTCTTATATAATGATTTTATATTCACCTTTCAAAATTATTTGGATGATATAAAGTCTACGATTCTTTTGCACGCCTTCCCATCTCCATACGGGTTATGAAGCTCACTCATTGATTGATAACGTTCACCATTATCGAGTAAACTTTGTGTTTCTGAAACAATTTTATTTTTATCTGTTCCTACTAAAATGACTGTTCCGGCATCTACCGCTTCCGGACGCTCGGTTGTATCCCTCATTACTAAAACCGGCTTACCCAAACTTGGAGCTTCCTCTTGAACCCCTCCTGAATCTGTAATGATCATGTAAGACTTATTCATAAGCCACACAAACGCGGGATAAGCTAGAGGAGATATCAAATGAATATTATCAATCCCTGATAGAATTTTATAAACAGGTTCCTTTACGTTTGGATTTAAATGAACAGGATATATCACCTGTACATCTGGATTCTCAACTGCAACTTCCTTAAGGGCTTCACAGATATTTATAAATCCCGCTCCGTGATTTTCGCGTCGATGGCCAGTTACCAATATAAGTCTCTTTGAGGAGTCAACGATACTTTTCAAATGATCAATTTCATTATTGGATATTGTGTTGACTCTGTCAGTACTATCTAATAAAGCATCGATAACAGTATTCCCAGTTACAAGAATATTTTCATTTTTTATATTCTCATTTAATAAATTTTGTTTCGATTGTTCGGTTGGTGCAAAATGATAGTCTGATATACGTCCAGCAACCTGGCGATTTATTTCCTCTGGAAATGGTGATCTTTTATTATGTGTTCTTAATCCTGCTTCTACATGGCAAACTTTAGCTCCTGCGTAAAAAGAAGCGATACTTGCAGCCATTGTTGTTGTTGTATCTCCATGAACATACACAAAATCAGGTTTAAACTCTTCGAGAATAGGACGAAGTCCTGTAATAATATCGGCTGTAAGAGTATATAAATTTTGATTAGGCTTCATTAAGTTTAAGTCATAATCAGGCTTTATATCAAAAAAGTCAAGTACTTGATCCAACATTTCTCTATGCTGGGCAGTCACACAGACCCTTGTTTCAAAATCGTCACGTTGTAAAAGTTCCTTTACTAAGGGAGCCATTTTTATAGCTTCTGGACGAGTTCCAAATATAATTAGATGTTTTGTCTTACTCATTAAATTAATTATAATGCAGTTATATTTTTAATCATTACCAAATAGATCCCTTGTGTACACTTTTTCCTGTACATCGGCAAGTTCAGGTGCATTACGGTTAGAAATAATGACATCGCATTCTTTCTTGAAAAGTTCTAAATCTTTTACCACTTTGGAACCGAAAAAGGCCTCCTCATTAAGGGCTGGTTCAAAGACTTCCACTTCCACTCCTTTAGCTTTAATCCTTTTCATGACTCCCTGTATGGCAGATGCCCTGAAATTGTCCGAGCCTGATTTCATAATCAGACGGTAAACTCCTACTTTTTTGGGCTTTTTGGCCAATACAGAATCTGCGATAAAATCTTTACGGGTTCTGTTGGCATCTACAATTGCCTGAATAATATTATTGGGAACAGCGGTATAATTTGCCAAAAGCTGTTTAGTATCTTTAGGCAGGCAGTATCCTCCATATCCGAAAGATGGATTATTATAATGTGAACCAATTCTTGGGTCCAGACCAACACCTTCTACAATCTGGCGTGTATCCAGTTCATGGATCTGAGCATAGCTGTCTAATTCGTTAAAATAAGCAACCCTCAATGCCAAATAAGTATTTGAAAACAATTTAATAGCTTCTGCTTCGGTAGGATTAGTAAACAAAACCGGAATATCCTTTTTTACCGCACCTTCTTTCAGTAATTCTGCAAAAATCCTTGCTCTTTCGCTCTGTTCCCCGACGATAATTCTGGAAGGATACAAATTATCATACAACGCTTTGCCTTCCCTCAAAAATTCAGGAGAAAATACCACGTTATCTGAATGCATTCTGCTTTTTAAATCTACGGTATAACCTACCGGAACTGTAGATTTAATAATAATGACAGCATCAGAATTATACTCTGCTATTTCCTTTATTACATTTTCAACACTACTTGTGTCGAAATAGTTAGTAGTAGGGTCATAATCTGTGGGTGTCGCAACAATAATATATTCCGCTTTATCGTAAGCTTCCTTTTTATCTAAAGTAGCTTTGAAATTAAGTGGTTTAGTACTGAGAAATGTGCTGATCTCTTGATCTTCAATAGGAGATTTTTTAGAATTAAGCAATTCTACTCTTTCCGGAACAATATCTAAAGCTACAACTTCATTATGCTGAGCCAATAAGACGGCATTAGATAAACCAACATATCCTGTTCCTACTACTGCTATTTTCATTCTCTGATTTTTTATAAACGGTTATCGTATTTCTCTAAAATTCCCTTAACATCATACACAACTCCTCCTTCTTTCAGATACTGGGAAAGATCAATATTCAGGAATTCGTCATGAGAAACTGTGAGAACCACTGCATCAAATTTTTCATTCACATCGTCCAGAGAACTTGTAGATTTTATACCATATTCGTGCATTACCTCTTCCGGGTTTGCCCAAGGATCATACGTTGTAACCTCTATAGAATAATCTTCTAATGCATTGATAACATCTGCGGCTTTCGTATTTCTTACATCCGGGCAGTTTTCCTTAAAAGTGATTCCAAGATTCAGTACTTTGGCATCCGGAATGTTGATTCTTTTTTTAATCATCGTTTTTACGACCTCGGAAGCTACAAATTGCCCCATAGAATCATTCAGTCTTCTCGCTGTAAGGATAAGCTCAGAATAATATCCTACATCCTGCGCTTTCTGGGCAAGATAGAAAGGGTCTACCCCGATGCAGTGCCCTCCTACCAATCCGGGTTTGAATTTCAGGAAATTCCATTTCGTTCCTGCAGCTTCCAGAACTGCATGTGTATCGATATTCAAGAGATTAAATATCTTTGCAAGCTCATTCACAAAAGCAATATTAATATCACGCTGTGAATTTTCGATCACTTTTGAAGCTTCAGCTACTTTGATCGTTGGTGCCAGATGCGTACCTGCTGCAATTACAGATTTATATAATTCGTCTACTTTTTCACCAATTTCCGGTGTAGAACCTGAAGTTACTTTTAAAATTTTCTCTACGGTTCGTTCCTTATCTCCCGGGTTGATTCTTTCAGGAGAATATCCGGCAAAAAAATCTTCGTTAAACTTTAATCCGGAAACCTTTTCCAGCACAGGGATACATTCTTCTTCTGTAACGCCGGGATAAACAGTAGATTCATAAATAACAATATCTCCTTTTTTCAATACTTTTCCCACTGTTTCTGACGCTTTGTATAAAGGCGTCAGGTCGGGACGGTTATGTCTGTCTACCGGTGTAGGAACAGTTACAATATAGATGTTAGCCTCTTTAATATCTTCAAGATCAGATGAACAAAGCAGTCCTTTTGATGAGCCTGAAAATGGGTTCTCTTTTACTAAAACCGGCTGCAATACTTCATCTTCCACCTCCAAAGTAGAGTCTTTTCCGCTATTAAGTTCTGCAATTCTGGTCTGATTAATATCAAACCCAACGACCGCGTATTTTGTTGCAAATAAACGGGCCAGAGGTAATCCTACATATCCCAATCCGATTACCCCGATTTTGTTCTGTATATTCATATTATATGTGATGTTCTTACTTTATTTTAAGGTTTATTTTGAAGAATTGATTATTTATTAAAAAGCTTTTGCCACCATTTTTTCTTCTTATCAGCTGTATATCCGTAACCGTAGCCATAGTTGTATCCGTACCCATAACCACCAACATTTTTAGCAACATCATTGATTACGAAAGAAACGTTTGTTATTTTTGATTCTTTAACCAGTTTATTTGCAAAATCTATTAATATTTTTCTTGATACTCCCGATCTCACCACATACAAAGATGCATCGGCTGTATCAGAAATACTCAATGTGTCTGAAACAAGCATCAGAGGAGCAGAATCAATCACAATATATTCATAACGCGAAGACATCTCATCGATAAGCTTCTGATAACGACCGTTGGAAAGAAGCTCCTGAGGATTGGGAGGAATAGATCCTGCATAAATTACATCACATTCAGGATTAGTATCAGAAGTATGTATAAGATCTTCCACATCTGTGGTTTCATCATATAAATATTCTGTAAGACCAGCATTCTTAATACGCTCATCATCATATCTCTGTATCTGCGGATTTCTGACATCCGAACCAATTAGCAATGATCTTCCGTTTTTGCTTCCTAATGTCAGAGCCAGATTCACTGAAACCAGTGTTTTTCCTTCTCCTTTCACTGAAGAAGTTACCAATATAACTTTCGCCGTCTCTTTCTTGGGAAGTAGAAATTTAAGATTGGAAACCAATATTCTGAATGCTTCAGCCAATTCTGTGAAATCGTTTTTCTGTACCAGGTGAACCTGATTTTCTTTAAGAGCAGGGATATCTGCAAGTACTCCAAGTGATGAATTTTCTGAAATATCTGTACGGTTGTAGATTTTATCATCCCACATAAAGAAAAGATAGAATACCCCAAACGGTAACATTAATCCTAATAAAACAGCAGCCAAAAGAATGATATTCTTCTTAGGTGAAACCGGAACATCATCCGTATAAGCAGGGTTTACAATTTTAGCTTTCGGAACATTAACAGAAAGATTGATTGCATTTTCTTCCCTTTTCTGCAAAAGGAAAAGAAAAAGCTGTTCTTTAAGGTTCTGCTGACGTTCGATACCTCTATAGATTTTCGACTGTCCCGGAACTTTTTCAATCATTCCTGTGTTAGCAGAAATCTGACTGTTCACCTGGGCAATAGATGCCTGGATTGTTGCTTTTTGCTGACGGATGTTATCTCTTACAATTTCTTTTAGTGAAGAAATTTCTTTATTCATTTCTATTACCGCAGGATTCTCATTGGTTGCCTGCTTCAAAGTTTTGTTTCTTGTGATAACCAGCGTATTATACTGCGAAATTGCCTGTTCCAAAGAAGGATTAAGTCCTAGGTTTGAAGGCATAAGCTGATTATCTCCTTTTGAAGCTTCATTTTGAAGAGAGTTAAGAAGATCCAGCTGAGTTTTCTGCTGAAGAAGCTCCTTTGTGCTTTCGTTTGTATTTTGAAGCGCCAATTGAGCCTGCGTCTGCAGGTCTACGATTTGATTACGGTTCTGGAAATCTTCTTTCTGATTCTCAACACCGGAAAGATCCCGCGAAATTACTTCTAATCGTTTATCAATAAACTCCTGTGTATTCTGAGCTTGTAAGTTCTTATCTGTCAGCCCATCCAGATTATATTGTTTAGTAACTTCATTAAGGATAGCTTCTGATTTTTCGGGAACAGTTCCTACAATGCTAATATCCATAAGCATCGCTTTCTGATCCGGAAGATCAACCTGGATCTTCTTTTCCAAAGATTTTACCTTCTCTATTGGATTCCAGAAAACAATTTTATATTTATCTTTAAAGGTAAGACCTGGAACTTTTTGAAGAACAACAGTTCCAAAATCAAGCGGCAGGTTTTTATCAAAAGTCCCTTTTATTTTTTTGTTTTCCTTATCTTCTAAAACAAATTCGTTTCCATTTACCTCTTTTACCATATATTGGGAGGAAACAAATTTTTTGACATTATTATAAGAAATAATTTTTGCAACAATCGGTACCTTGGTAAACAATTCGGAATCCCTTATCTCACCTGAATTATAATATTGTATATTAAGATTTAGGTTTTCAACAACTTTCATCAGGATAGGTCTTGAGCTTACGACAGCAACTTCACTTTTGAGTTCATCTGCATTTCCTAAACCAAGGCCTAAATTATCTAAATCGATTAATGCACCTGTTAAATCGGATTGTTTTTTATCAAATTTTAAAGTAGTAGTCGACTGATATTGAGGTACTGCGTATCTCAGATATATAAAGGCTATAATAACAAGTAATAAGACAGATGCTATAAACCAAGGCCATTTGACTAAATACTTTCCAATGATCTTTCTTAAATCTAAAGATTCTTCACTTTCCTGAAATTCTATCTGCTGCATATTTTATTTACGAGTTAAAGCAATAATAAGTGTACCAGCTGTCAGTAAAGCACCAATAATCTGGAATGTAAGGGCCCGGTTAGGATTTGAGTTAGCCTGAACCTGTTTGTTTTTGTCCGGCTGTACATACAATATGTCATTTTGCTTCATATAATAGTATGGTGAGCTCACAATATCAGATCTGGTAAGATCTATATTAACAATCTGATCTGTCCCGCTATCATCACTACGAATAAGTTTAACATGGGTACGGTCTCCAAAATCAGTCATGTCCCCTGCAAGTCCGAGTGCCTGAAAAATATTGATCTTCTGAGAAACACTTTCTTTCTGCCCGGGTTCTTTCACTTCTCCCAAAACACTTACATTGAAATTCTTAAGGGTAATAGTTACCAACGGATCTGTCAGATACCTCTTAAGACGTGATTCAAGTTCCTGTTTTAGCTGAACCTGCGTCATTCCTTTAGTATAGACATTTCCTAAAACCGGAAAAGAGATATAACCTTCTTCATTCACAAGATATTGACTTGGTTCTACATACTGGTTAATTCCCCTGCTACCATCACCTCCTACCTTGTTTGCTGTATTAAGGTTAAAAGGTTTCACAGCAATTTCATCAAGTGCTGATACAAGGATCATGAGAACATCGCCCTCCTGAATATGTAAGCCCTGAAACTTGGCTTTTGCAACCTCCTCTTCCATATTATGCTTTGACATATATACCATATTCTGCTTCGGTCTGCATGACAATAAAGTAACCGATAACAGTACTATATATGCAAT
The DNA here is from genome assembly GCF_030846215.1 of Chryseobacterium sp. WLY505. Classification (NCBI taxonomy): domain Bacteria; kingdom Pseudomonadati; phylum Bacteroidota; class Flavobacteriia; order Flavobacteriales; family Weeksellaceae; genus Chryseobacterium; species Chryseobacterium sp. WLY505. Next base: position 156,110 of record NZ_JAVCWI010000006.1, read on the forward strand.
AATCGTTTTATTCATATGTTATTATTCTTATCTACTTGTGTTATTATTTAGGTTTATAGAATTGATTTCAACTATATTCAAATAATATTTGCAATAAAATCATTATATTATTTAAATATTTTAAAACGTACTTTAAATTCTCATGTTAAAATCACTTCTTTCTCTAGCAATTTTCATTCCGTTTAAAAACAAAACGGCGAAATTATTATTTTAATATGAATTTTTTTATTTAATAAATTCTTTAATTTTAATTATATGCTTCATTTTCAGATATTCTGTAGTACTTGTAAATTTGCAACTACATTTTTTTTTTACAATCCATTAGTTTAAACTCCTCATTCCAATCCTAATCTCGGCATGTTCCAAACTTGAGGAATTATTCTGACATATACTTCTTTAAAAAATTCGGGCGCCATTTTGAAAATCAGATAAACAGAGAAAAATAAAAACAGAACATAGGATAGATAAACAGGTTGATCCGGTACAAAAGGTACCATACCATTCAATCCCGGAAATACCAGAAATGCACTGATGTACAACCACACAGTTTTAAAAAAATCAAAAGAAACAGAATATCTTTTAATTTCCCTTTCTGGTTTAATTTTAAGCATAACCAGAATAGTAATTCCTGTTACTGAGACTAGTTTTTCATTTTGAAGCCCAATCGAATGAATTTGTACCTCTAGGCTTTTTAAAAGTAAATATGAAATTGAAGCTAAAAAAAATATGAAAGAAATATCAATAAGAAAAACCGGCCATCCGATCACATATTTTAACTTCCTGATTTTAAAAACATTCCCCATACACAAATAAATCTAAAAGTAGATTTTCCATTAATTCAACAACCGGTGGTTTCTATTATCGAGCGAAGATAATAATTATAATTAATATTTTTAATGACATACGCCAATTTTTATTCAAAACATAAATCTTATAATAGAAATACTTCGGCAAATAAATTCAAAAACAAATCATAAAATTAATCATCATCTTTTTTATTGAAATTTGATATAGAAAAAAATACAAAAATTAGGAAATAAAGCAATATTTTTTCACTCACTATAATTACTTTGAACCGTATCGGACCATTCATCCCAAAAAATACCCGAAAATAAAGCTAAATAACACATGTAGTATTATTGATGTACCCTGTTATTCTTTTTCCAATCTTCATATCTTGTAGATTTGCAACACAAATAAGATGATTTAAAAAGATGAAAAAAAATGTTTTATTATTAGGTAGTATTCTAATTTCTTTACAAACATTCTCCCAGGTGGGAATTAATACTACAACTCCTCAGGCCAGTTTAGATGTAACAGGAAAGCCCACTTCTACCAATGTACTAGATGGCATTATTGCACCGAGAATTTCAGGAACCCAGCTTAGAGCAAAGACCTATACAGCCAGCCAGACAGGAGCAATGGTTTATGTTACAGCTGCTGATACAGCCCCGGCTGGCCAGACTGTTGATATTAAAAGCTCCGGTTATTATTATTTTGACGGCAGCCTGAATAAGTGGCAAAAGCTGAATGCAGGAAATATAACCGCCGGAGACCTTACGCCGGATGCCTTTATTGACGACCCTGCTAATACAATGGTAAAATTAGGGAATACTTCTTCCGGTACAGGAAGGGTAGCCAATACTGATTTTGTGATTAAAGACGATGGCACGGTAGGAATCGGTACATCATCTCCGGACAGCGGATTACATATAAAAGAAAATTCTACAACGGGAAGTCATCAGATAAAAGTAGAATCTGTAAGCAATGCTCCTTTGATTGCGTTAGAAAGAACCGGAAGCAATAACTTATCTGCCGGAACGGAGCTTGGAAAAGTATCCTTTAATGGAAAGATTTCAGGAGCTGATTTTTCATTAGCAGGGATAAAAGCCAATTATTGGGGAAATGGAACAACCAACTCTTCATCTCTTACATTTTCTACCAGTGACCGGCCAGCTGCAGTAATCAATGAGAACGGGAATATGGGAATAGGCCGTTCTGATATCAATTATGCAATGTCTCCTACCCAAAAGCTAGATGTAGATGGAAATGTAAGATTCAGAGGTGTTCCGGATGAAACAGGTGTAACCTCTACAGAAAGAATTATCGTATTGAAAAGTGATGGCACGGCAAAAAAAGTTCCTTTGGAATCGATGTATCCTCCTGACAAATTCAGTTTAGATGATATATTAGTCAACAAGGCAGGAGGTTCGGTACATTACGATTTCGACTACCCTACTACATCTTACTCAAATATAGATTTAGCCAGTTTTAGCAGAACCATTACCATCCCTCCCAATACCATTGGCAGAGTATCTTTGAACTATTCTATTCCTGCCGGTACTCATACTGCCAACTGTCCAAATCCGGACAGAGTATCTTACATCGGGGTTACATTTTACAAAAATGATGTAGAACAGCAGGAAGGCTCCAGAAAAGTATCCATAAGAGGATTAACTTCAGGTGCAAGAATGGGAACCATTAATGGTAATTTTTCAGAAGACATCACCAATAATACTTCTTCTGATATGACTGTAACCTATAGGCTAGCAGGATATGCAGAAGGGTTTGGGACAGGAACATGTATGCTTGTTTACAATATGTGGGATGGAGGAACCCAACCGAATTACAATTGGGGACGTGGAACCATGACCGTTCAAATGTTTAAAAAACCTTTATAGACGGTACCCGTAAATAATATATTTGATAAAAGATTACAGAATCCGGTATAGCAATATTCCGGATTTTATAATTATGACCCCTTGTCATTGAAATCAAAGCTGCTTTGGAAAAGACTTAAGGATATATTTTCTAAGGCATGCATTCTTTAGCCTATTTTGTAAATATACTTGTCTATGCAACCATAGAAAAACATAAAGAATCAAGAATGCAATACTATTTTAAAGAAACAAAATCTTATTATCTGATATGACACGATGAAACTACTTTTGCACTTGATCCGTAAAAACTGAAGATTTTAGTCAGAGGTATAAGAAATGATTTGGATAACACCCAGCTATAAAAAAAAGCACAGATTATGCATTTCCATCCAAAAGATATCTTGTTTTCATATGTCCTATTCAATAAAAATACAGCATAGACTTTGTTATTCTATGAAAGAATCTACCCATCCTAAAGGAAGGGTGTAAATAAGTTAAAACCCCATTTATATTAAAACAAAGTACACACAGAGTAAAAGCGGTAAACGCAATTGAATATTCATTAACAAATAAAAAGCCTGTAAAAAAATACAGGCTTACTTATTGCGATCCGGACGGGACTCGAACCCGCGACCTCCGCCGTGACAGGGCGGCATTCTAACCAGCTGAACTACCGGATCAATTTTTTTAAAAAGAAATTGAGAAAACTTCTGCGATCCGGACGGGACTCGAACCCGCGACCTCCGCCGTGACAGGGCGGCATTCTAACCAGCTGAACTACCGGATCAATTTTTTAAAAAGAAATTGAGAAAACTTCTGCGATCCGGACGGGACTCGAACCCGCGACCTCCGCCGTGACAGGGCGGCATTCTAACCAGCTGAACTACCGGATCAATTTTTTTAAAGAACGTCGTTTCTTTTTCGTGGTTGCAAAATTACAACTTTTTTTGTTATCTGCAAATTATTTTAAAAAAAATGCCTCCCAATACTGGAAGGCGTTCATTATCAAACTTATTTTTTTTATAAGTGAGCGCTTAATTTTTCAGCAATTACCTCTTTTGGAGCTACACCCACTAATTTATCTACTACTTCTCCATTTTTAAAAATAAGAACTGTAGGAATATTTCTGATTCCATACTGCATAGAAATCTCCTGGTTGTTGTCTACATCTACTTTCCCTACTACTGCTTTACCTTCAAAATCTGATGCTACTTCTTCGATGATTGGTCCTAAAGTTCTGCAAGGTCCGCACCATACTGCCCAGAAGTCTACTAATACCGGTTTGTCTGATTTTAAAACCGTATCCTGAAATGAGCTGTCTGTAATTTCTAAAGCCATTTTTGTTTCTTTTATTTTAATTAATATTATTTTCTTTTACTCCTTATTTGGATATTCAAAATTACGCTTTTTAGAGCACAAGACTATCTATGCTCAACATTAGTTTTTTCTATATCGTAATCTTTTGAAATTTCCTTTAATGCATTTACTAATGTATCGATCTCTGCTTTCGTTGTCATATGGCTGAACGAAATACGTAATGGGGTACAGTGATCCATTTCATCCTCAGAAAGCACCATCATCATCACCATTGAGGGTTTTGACGCTCCAGATGAACATGCACTTCCCTGAGAAACTGCAATTCCTTTCATATCCAATTGAAGTCCTATCAGCGGGTTTTTATAAGGCAACAAAGCACTTAAAACCGTATAAAGACTGTTTTCCTTCTCAGCACTTCTTCCATTGAATTTAATCCCTGTAATTTCTGCAGAAAGTCTTTCAATTGCATAATCCTTGATATCCTGCATATGGTTGGTATATTCCTCCATATGATTCAGAGAAAGTTCTAATGCTTTTCCCAGTCCTACGATACCACAAACATTTTCAGTTCCAGCTCTAAGGCTTCTTTCCTGAGGTCCTCCGGTAATAATTCCTTTTAAACCTGTTGCTTTTCTGATGAATGCAAATCCAGCTCCTTTTGGACCATGGAATTTATGGGCACTGCAGGATGCAAAATCCACAGGAATGTCAGAGAAGTCAAGGTCCATATGAGCCATTGTCTGTACGGTATCTGAGTGGAAAAGTGCCTGATACTGTTTGCAAAGCTGGGCAACCTGTTTAAGATTAATGATATTTCCTATTTCGTTATTGGCATGCATTAAGCTTACCAATGTTTTTTTATCTGAAGCTTTTAAAAGTTCTTCTAACTTGGCAAGATCAATATCTCCTTTTTCATTTGGGCGGATGTAGTTTACTTCTACTCCTTTTCTGCTTTTCATATCCAGAATACTTTCAGAAACACATTTATGTTCCAGAGGAGAGCTGATGATTCTTTCTACTCCAAGGTGTTCTACCGAGGATTTGATGATCATATTGTTTGATTCGGTACCACAGGAAGTGAAAATGATCTCAGCAGGAGTTACATGAAGATAGTCTGCAACCTGTCGTCTTACATTTTCAATAAGGATTTTTGCTTCCTGACCAAAACTGTGTGTTGAAGACGGGTTTCCGAAATTCATTTTCATAGTGCCAACCATTGCATCTATAACTTCTTCTGCAAGCGGAGTGGTTGCGGCATTATCTAAATATACTTTATCCATTATTATTTTGAATATTTTAATTCTACAGAGGTAAATTTATAATCTGTGGGAACAGTAAATATAAACCAAGGGCTTGAGATCACCTGAATTTCCATTCCACCGGAAGGTTCACCAGCCGGAACTTCTACATACAGAATCTGATTTTTCACAGATATATTTTTGATCTCTTCAATTTTGTGACTTCCTGATCTGAAGGTTCCCAAATTGTATAAAACGACTTTTTTATTTTTCGGAAATTGCGGGTATTTGATATAAGATTCTTTTCCCAGTTCTGAAATACCAAAACTTCCGCTGATAATATTGCGAAAATCCTTTTCGTCTTTAATGATCTTAAAGCCGGGAGCATCGGTTCCTCCCTGATTTTCAGAAACAAGGAGCTCAGTATTTTCCTGCATGGCAGAAGACTTCTGAGATGAAGTGCTTGCACAGCTCATGAAGATTGCTGCACATGCAATTAACAGGCTTTTCATTTTTTACAATTTTATCTCCCAAAATTAGTGAAAAAATTGGTAATGTCCCTCATTTGCCCATTTCAACATTGGCCGATCTCCTGAGGTATCACCAAATGCAATAATTTTATCGTATTTAGAATCGTTGATTTCCTCTTTAATTCTTACCAGTTTTTCTTTCCCGTTACAATTTTTTCCTACAAAATTTCCTGTGAAAACCCCATTCTTAAACTCTGCCCGGGTAGAAACAAGCTCCATTTTCAGTTCATCCGCGAAAGGCTTCACCCAGATATCTAATGAAGCGGTTACCAATAAACTCTGTGTATTATTCCTATCGATATTTTTTATAAAGTCTAATGCATTTTCCCTCACTATTTTAGGATAATGGTGTTCAAAAAATTGTTTAGATTTCTGTTCGATTTTTTCCTGGGTTTGCCCTCTTAAAATAGAACCGATAAAACTTTTTTTCACTTTTTCTGTTTCAGCCAGTTTCAGCTTCAGGAGAATAAAGAGAGGTACATGTCTTAAAAATTGTATACGATATTTTGTAGAATCGTAGAATTTAAGATACATAAACATTGTATCTTTATACGTAAGGGTTCCGTCAAAATCAAAACAATACAATTTTTTCATTTTTTAAAGCTTTAATTTCTTGAATATAAACTCAGGGATATTCCTGATAATCATCATGATAATACTCCAAACCGGCAAAACATATGCCACATTTCTCTCCTTTTTGAAGGCTTTGTAAATACAGGAAGCAGCCTGTTTGGGAGTTGCTGTCAGTTTCGGATTTAAAGGCAGGCCTTCTGTCATCTTAGTTGCCATAAACCCGGGTTTTATGGTAAGAACGTGTACTTTTTTATCAAAAAGATAGTTTCTCAAACCGCTCAGATAAGCAGTAAAAGCTGCTTTTGCACTACCATAGATAAAGTTACTCTGCCTTCCCCTGTCTCCTGCCACGGACGAGAGCCCAATAATTGTTCCGGATCTTCTGCTTTCAAATTTTTGAGCAAAATAATTCAATACAGGCACCAGTTTTGAATAATTGATATCAATGATACGTTCTGTATTTCTGTTATCATACAATCCTTCTTCAGTTCCTTCGCCCAAATATCCTACAGCACAAAATAATACATTTGAATTGATATTATCAAATCTATTGTAATCAATTTCTTTTGTCAGATCAAGTTCTATAACTTCCGCCTGCTGCAGAAACTTTACATCAATATGTCTTGCAAAACGCTCTGTAGTTTCTTTATTTGAGGTAAAAAGATAGATTTTTTCAAACTTTTCTCCTTCCTGAAGTGCTTTTTCCACAAAAGCCTGTGCCACTTCAGATGTACTTCCCAGAACTATCATTATGAATTGTTATTTATGATTCTTTTGTGCTGTAAAGACACAAATTTCGGATTTTGAATATTTTTCAGGTAACTGGTAAGAGATGATCTGCTCATGCTGTCCTTGGTAAGATAAATTCTTCCTCCGAACTCCTGAACAATAGCATCCAGCTGATCTACCAGTTTTTTCAGTTTTGAATTAACTTTAAAATCCAGAGCCAATGTGTACCCTTCAACAGGGAATGAGTTATAAGCCTGAGGATTGTTTTTTCCAAAAAGTTTTAACACTGCTAAAAATGATCCGTTTCCACTTCTTGCTATTGTTTCAAGAATTCTTTTCATTCCTTCTTTTCCTGTTTCTTTAGGAATGACCATCTGATACTGTATAAAACCGGATTTCCCATAAATTTTATTCCAATCGGTGATCGCATCTAAAGGATAGAAAAACGTTTCATAATCGATAAAGTTTTTCACCTCTTTTTTAGACTGCTTTTTATAGTACAGCCAGTTGAATATTTTTACAGTAAGGGCATTCAGTACAAATCCCGGAAAATAAAAAGGTACGGTAGGCTGTAATTTTTTCTTTAATCTTAAAGGTGTTTTTGAAAAACTCTGAGGAAGTTCATGCTGAAACGCATGCTCTCCTCTCATAAGAATACTTCTTCCTATATTTTTTCCTTTCTGAAGACAATCTATCCATGCAACAGTGTAGGTCCAGTTTTCACTTTCATCGAACAGTTTAAATATCTCATCCAGATTGTCTGCTTTGATACTTTCCTGGCGAATATATGCGGACTCTATATTTTTAAGTTTAAATTTTGCGGTAAGAATAATTCCTGTAAGTCCCATTCCACCAATGGTAGCCCAGAACTTTTCAGAATTCTCTTCTCTGGAACAGGTAATAATTTCACCTTTCTCAGTCATGAGCTTAAACTCGATCACATATTCTGAAAAACATCCTTCTGCGTGATGGTTTTTTCCATGAACATCAGAAGCGATAGCTCCTCCTACTGATACAAATTTTGTCCCGGGAGTAACATATAGAAAGTAACCCTGTGGAACTGCTATTTCCAGTACATCTGAAAGCAGCACTCCGGATTCACATTCTATGACTCCATTTAAACGGTCAAAATTGATGAATTTATTTAATTTCTTAGTTGAAAATATAGATTCTCCCAACGAAGCATCTCCATAGCATCTTCCATTTCCTCTTGCAATAACTTCGTTGTGACTGAGTACAAATTCTTTTATTTTTCTGAAACTGTCCTCAGATCTCATTTCCTTCTCTACTATTGGGAAATTTCCCCAGTTTGTAACTTTCTGTATGAAATTCGGTTTCATTTCTTAAAATAAATTTGAATTAAAAATGCAACGACCCAGAGCAATAAAGTAACCTGTATATAACGGTCTCTGTACACAATTTTCGTGGGAGATTCCGTTCTGTTGTAAACCAGGGTCTGCTGAAGATATCTTAACAACGCAAATACCACAAAAATCACGGTATAAAAGACTCTTTCGTGAAACCTTGCCTGAACTTCCGGAGAGAGTGTAAACATCAGATAGCAGACAATAGCCAGTGTAATAGAAATGGATAAAGCAATATCTGCAAACTGCACGTTATAGCCATCCAGCGCTTTTCTTGTTTTTCCTGAAACCTGGGCATTGATAAGTTCTCCCCTTCTTTTTCCTATAGCCAGTACCAAAGCCAATACAAATGTCAGCAGAATCGCCCATTGTGATATACTGATTCCGGTGATATAACCTCCAGCCAGTACACGCAGTACAAACCCAATGGCAATAATAAAGATATCAATAATAGGAACATGCTTCAACCTGAAAGTATAGGCAAGATTCATCATCACATAGAATCCAACAATGGTCGCAAATTTCCAAAGATACTCGTGGAAATAGATCTGTGTAAAAAATACAAGAGCAATATCTGTAATGACCAGGCCTATAAGAATTCCTATCGCTTTTGATTTTGAAATAGCCCCACTCGCTAATGGTCTTCTTCTTTTTTCCGGGTGCTTTCTGTCTGCTTCAATATCATTGTAATCATTCAGGATATAGACCACACTTGCAGCAAGCGAAAATATAACAAATGCAAAAATGCTTTTGAGAAGCAGATCTATATTGGTAATATTACCTGAAAAGAACAGAGGGACAAATACAAAAAGGTTTTTCACCCATTGCTCCACACGGAGCAGTTTTAAATATTTCTTCATTTATGTTATTTCAAATACAAAAATAATAAATTCAAAATTTCTAGCATAAAAATACAAAAAAAACCGCCGGGGCGGTCTTTTACGAAAATATTTATATATTAAATTAACTATTGCCCTTGTTTGGCATCGTTAATCATTTTTTCATTGGCAGTAATAGCAAACTCTACTCTTCTGTTTTTAGCTCTTCCTTCATCGGTATCGTTACTTGCTACAGGCATTGCTTCACCTTCACCTTTTGTAAACATTCTGCTTGATGCAATTCCTTTTCCTGATAAGTAGGCTTTCACAGCGTCTGCTCTTCTTTGAGAAAGTTTAAGGTTATACTCATCAGAACCTTTGCTGTCTGTGTGACCATAGATATTGATATTGGTATCTGGGTTATTAGCCAATACTTCAGCTAATTTATCAAGGTTTGTCTGTGCTACAGAAGTAAGGTTTGAAGAGTCGAAAGCGAAATTAACAATACTTTCATTCATGGTTACTTTGATACCATCTCCTACTCTTTCTACCTGAGCACCTGGTAAAGTTTCTTTAATATCTTTAGCTTGCTTATCCATTTTGTTACCGATAACGTTACCTGCAACACCACCGATAATACCTCCTAATACAGCTCCGATAGCACCGTTTCCTCCTTTACCTACATTATTACCAAGGATACCTCCCAGTACTGCTCCTGAAGCAACACCTACTGCTGTACCTCTTTGTTGGTGATTTGAATTCTGAACCGCTTCACAGCTTGTCAATAATAATGCTGATGACAAGAAAAGGGCTCCTACGTATGTTTTTGTAAATTTCATTTTTTTTGATCTTTTATGTTGATAAATTATTTCATTCCTGTTCTCTGGAAGTTGTAAACTACTTTTACATTACCTCCTTCAAAAGGAACATCCTGCTCCAGTGAAAACTGATCTGTACTCTGATTGATCATGGTAAGGCTGTAACCAGCTGTATTTTGTTTTGCTTTAGTACCTGAAGCAATTTTTTTAAACATAAACGTATTACCGCCTTTTACTTCAAATTTGATAGGCTGTGTAATTGCCGGGCAATCTCCACCACCGTTTAAAGTATACGCTCCTGTCCAGTTATTAGGAATCAATCTCCAGTGGCTTCCTACGAAGCACTGTGCATCTGCACCTTCGTCAAAAGGTTTAATTTTATAACCTTTATCATAATCTATGCTCACAATCTGCCAGTCTCCTTTCATTTTAAGGAAGTCGGCTCTTTGATTTTGAGATGTAGCTGCTTTGTTAACAGAGGAACACGAAACTGCAAAAAGTGATGTTCCCAACATCCCTGCAAGTAGTAACTTTTTCATTTTGTTGTTTATTATTTTGTTACTATAAAGTTACAAAAAACCGTGCCAAAATTTAAAATAAAAAATAAAAAGTCCGAAAAAATTCGGACTCTTTATGGTTTCTCCTTAAACAGAGGGAGATAAATTATTTTTTAACAGCCTTTTTTACGGATTTCGAAGGCTTGGCAGTGCCTGAAGGTTTCCCTTTGTAGAAATTCGTATATGCGTATTCTGCTGCTTTTTTAAGGTCGATAACTCCACCAGCCTGAGATTGGTCTCCAAATCCATCTGCTGTACTTGGATTGCTGCTTTTCACAAGAGCTTCAATGATCTGATAAGGTTTCAGATCAGGCATATAAGCCAGTAAAACAGCTGCTCCTCCGGCTACAACAGGGGAAGCCATAGAAGTACCCTGAAGGTATTTATATTCGTTTTTAGGAACGGTAGAATAGATTTCTTCTCCCGGAGCAAAAACGTTCACCATTTTTTTATTGTAATTAGAAAAATCTGCTCTCAGCGCATTGTTTTTATTGGTACTTGCCCCTACTACAAGAACATTGCTTACAAACGGTTTTTCGTCGGTAACATTTTTAAAGTTGGTAGGATATGCCAAGTGCTCTGCTACATCTTCATTTTCGTTACCGGCAGCTTTTACTAAAAGTACTCCTTTATCTTCAGCATATTTGAAAGCATCCCAAACCACATTTTTACCAGGAGAAACAGGTTTTCCAAAGCTCATATTTAATACTTTCGCTCCGTTATCTACTGCATATCTGATCGCATTAGCAACGTCTTTATCTCTTTCATCACCATTAGGGACAGTTCTTACGGACATGATTTTAGCCACTTTGGAAGCAACTCCGTACTGAACTTCTTTTCCTTGCGGAAGTCCGGCAATAATACCTGCCACGTGGGTTCCATGTTCTGCATCAGGTCCTTCATAGTGATTATTTCCATAGATTTTTTCAGAATAATCATCGTAGTTATCCCCTACAATTTCTTTTCTCGGATCATATGAAAGGTCATACTGTTTTGCTGCAGGAGCAAAATGATCGATGGCTTCTTTCATTTCCTCCTTCATCTTTTTTTCAAATTCCGCGGCTGATTTTCCTTTGAATTCCGGACTTTGTGAAATCTGGCCTAAAAATTCCTTCGCAATGGCATCTCTCTGATCTGTCGGAGCTTTGATTGCAGCAATAGTTTCAGCGGTTACAGGCTTACCTGCCAGCAGTTTTACCATATTAGGAATCAGCTCGTTCAGCATAGAATAAGTCTGAAAGTTTTGTTTTGCCTCGATACTTTTTTTATTGAACATATCTTTGGCTTTCATATACATCTCAAACTCTTCCTTCATTTTAGCCTGGTTGGCTTTATTTTTTGTGGAATCATCTCCTTCAAAAACAGGTTTATATTTGGCAACCACTCTCGTCACCTCCATGTTATCGATATCAATATCACCGTTTTTACCTCCTATGAAATTCCATCCGTGTACATCATCAATATATCCGTTTCCATCGTCATCTTTACCATTTCCGGGAACTTCATTAGGGTTTGACCAAAGATTCTTTACCAATCCGGGGTGATCTACCTGTACTCCGCTGTCTAACACTCCCACCACTACGGTTTTAGGCTTCAGGCCTTTAGATTCCAAGTATTTATAAGCATTTGCTGTATTTACTCCATATACTTTTGAAGTTGCAAAATCTTTATGATACCATGTCATCAGATCTTTATCTTCGTTGGGATCAATACTTTTAGCTTTAGATTCCTGTGCAAAGGACAAACTAAAACCTGCAAAAAAAACTGCAGCTAATAATACCTTTTTCATATGTTGATATTTAATTTTTAAAGACATATTCCAATCGCCACCTTATGTTTTCTATCCTGAAAATTTCATCAAAAGCGATTGTATGTTAACCTAATTGTTTTACATTTTTTATATACACCAATGATTCCGGGCCTTTATTACAAATAAGATCAAGAACCGAAAGGTCTTCCAAAAATCCTAATTTATCAGAAAACGTCTGGTAATATTCTTCCATTTGAAATTCTGAAGGAAGTTTTGCCGAAAACTTTTCTCTGAAACTGTTACTCTCCGGATTTTTGATATATTCTTCATTCAAAGAGTGTGCCTTTTCTGTTTTAAGTATCTGTTGGATTACTTCTATCCCTTTAAGGTTAAAATCCAGAAGAAACTTTTCTTTAAGGTCAAATATTTTTCTGAACTTATCTTCATAATATTCGAAATAAGGGGAGCTCTGGTATGCGGTCTTAATGGATTTCCAATGAAGCGTTCTCCAGTCTTCACGGTAAGAGATCTCTACGTCTTTAAATTCTCTTTTCCCGTTATGGTTAATGGGAATTATTAATGACAATTTTCCGTTAGCTCCATAGATGTTGGCTCTGTTTCTATACGTCTGCTTCGGGAAATTTTCAAACTGTTCAAATACAATTTCATTCTCAGGATTCAAAAATACTGAGAACCATGAGATTGGGGGCATATAAAATGCCGGCAATAATACATTCGTCATATTCATAATACAAAAATGAAGTATTTTTTCAAATACTTCATTCTATTTTAAGTTTAATTTTTCTATTAGTTGTCTTCAGTCTTTTTCTTTCTGAATAATTTCATGAAATACTCCCATCCGAAGAACAGAATAAGGATCATCGCAGCAATCCACCAGTAAGAAGTTTTATTGGATTCTCCTGTATTGGTTGCTTTGAACATTCTTTCCCAACGGATTTTTTTAGGAGCCTGATACGTTGAGCTCGCATCCGGGAACACTCCCTGCACACTCATCCATGTAAACATTGGTTTTCCAACAATATTTTCCTCAGGAACAAAACCAAAGAATCTTGCATCTAATGATGCATCTCTGTTGTCCCCAATCATCATATAATAATCCTGCTGAATGGTATACTGACTCGCTTCTTTACCATTAATGAAGATCTTTCCGTTTTTCTTTTCTAAACTGTTGTGTTCATATTCAGAAATAATCCATTGGTACATTGGAAGTGTCTCCTGATTGATCGCCACCACATCTCCCTTTTTAGGAATTCTGACAGGTCCGTACCAATCCTGATTCCAAGGTTTGTTGATTGGGAAAATGGATTGTGTGGTATCAATTTTAGTTTTAGCTTCGTCTCTGTAATATACGGCAGCTTCTCCTTTTGGCGAAACTTCTTCCTTCATATCAATAACGTGAGGAAGTTCTTTAATTTCTTTAGCTGTTTTATCTGTTAAGCCCTGGAATCCATAAAGGAAACCTCCGTTATTCTGCTGTACTTCCTGAACCGGTAAAAATCCATAAGCTTTATATAAAGTAGGGATATCCAGTTGCGCGTCCGTCGTTACAATATATCTGTGCTGTACTTCCTGATCTCCTAAAACAACTTCCGGCTTTCCGTTCACGAAAAGTCTTCCGGCTCTCATTTCAAAAGTATCTCCTGCTGTAGCCACACATCTTTTTACATAAGGATCTTTTCTGTCAATAGCAGTATGTACGGAATCCTGAGGATAGTTGAAAACTACCACATCATTTTTCTGTGGTTTGTTGAACTGTAAAATTCTTGTATAAGGAAGCTTTACTGCATCTACATAAGATTTAGGATCATCTTTTGGATTTCCTTTCTGTCCGGTATCCATAATGGTTCCCTGAAGGAAAGGTATGGCTACAGGGCGCATTGGAAGTCTGTAACCGTAGCTCCATTTGTTTACAAAAAGGAAGTCACCTACCAATAATGTTCTTTCCATAGATCCTGTAGGAATCCCGAAAGGCTGTGTTACAAAAACGTGGATAATGGTAGCGAAAACTACAGCAAAGGTAATGGAACCAATGAATGTATCTTTCTTCTTATCATTTTTCTCTTCGTCTGTAAGAAAGAGATCGTTTGCATTTTCATCTTCTAACTCTACATCTTTAGAATAGTTGATGACCGCCATATAAATAAACGGCAGAATCACGGTAAGAATCTGATCTTTGAAAAGTGTTTTCCCGAACTTCTTCACTAAATAAAGGTGGAAAACAGACATCATGATTGGCCCTACTATCGGAAGATAAGAAAGGATTGCCCACCATTTCGGATGTTTTGTTTCTTTAAGAATAATGAAATAGTTATAGAAAGGGATAAAAGCAAATAAAGGGCTATACCCCATTTTCTTGAACAGTTTCCAAGATGAAATCCCCATCAATACGGATAGTATGAGGACATATACTGTATAAGTTAAAAAATAATTCATAAATTTTTGTGCCTATTCTTAAGATATAAATAATAAAAATGATGAGTAATAAATGATAAAAGCATCCGCTGTTTACAATTCACTATTCATCATTTCCTGCTTATTGGTCTGCAATTTACAGAATTTGTTACAAATTAAAGTCCCAAAACGTCTTTCATTGCGAAGTTTCCTTTTTTATCTTTAATCCACTCGGCAGCGACTACGGCTCCCAGTGCAAAACCGTTTCTGTTGAAAGCGGTATGCTTGATCTCGATTTCGTCTACTTCACTTCTATAATATACGCTGTGTGTTCCCGGAACTTCATCTTCACGAACCGCAAAAATTCCAAGCTGCTTACCTTCTGTTTCTTCCAGCTTCCAGGCATCGAATTTCGGATTGTTTTGAATGATTCCTTCTGCAATGGAAATAGCAGTTCCACTTGGAGCATCTTTTTTATGGATGTGGTGAATTTCTTCCAGCTGACAAGAATATTCATCCACATTTTTCATCAGATCCGCCAGTTTTTCGTTGAGCGCAAAGAATAAATTCACGCCTAAACTAAAGTTAGAACCATATAAGAAAGCAGTTCCATTATCTACCGCTAGTTTTTCAATTTCAGCTTTTTGATCAAGCCATCCTGTTGTTCCGCAGATTACCGGAATTTTATTTTCAAGACAAGCTTTGATGTTTTCAAATGCAACTTCCGGCAGTGAGAACTCAATCACAACATCCGGATTATTAAGATTCTCAGCAGTGGGGGTTTCCTTCAGACGGGCAACTACTTCATGACCTCTCTTCTGTGCGATCTCATCAATGATCTTACCCATTTTACCGTAACCGACTAATGCTATTTTCATATAATCTTTTTATTTTTTAATCTGCATCCGATCCTCAGAACTTCTGCAGGTGTATTGTCTTTTAAAATCTGTAACTTAAACTGAATCCTGTTTTTGGTGCGCTGTACCCATACTGATCCTGAATAACTGATGGTTTAAAAACCAAATCCGGATCATGACGGCTTTCGTAAAGGTGGGCATCTACTACAGCATCTACAATATTCAGAATATAGATCAAACCTGTAATAGCAATGGCATAATCCCTTTGTCTTTTGGCTCTGTCCTGCGCATTCCCCAAAGCTTTTTTGTCCAGCCACGGGTGACTGTCTACAAATTCATTGGGAGTACCATTCAGTTTTGCCACGTAATATTCGCGGTATTTTTTGTATTGATTATCATTCCATACGGCAATACCAACTCCTGCACCTACCGCTCCCCAAACAATCGGAATTTTCCAGTATTTTTTGTTATAAAACTGTCCTAATCCAGGTAATACGGCGGAGTATAATCCCGCTCTGGTAGGGTTTAGCTTTAAAGTTTTTGCTGTGGGGCCATTGGCTTTTTCAAGATCTTCTATAATCTTTGCTTCTGTTTTGCCTGGTTTTACCACACGAGCTTCTTCCTTCGGAGGAGTCTGCATCCGAACGGTATCGATAGGTTTTACTTGTGAGTAAGCCAGTGCAGCGATACACAAGAAAAATGTGAAAAATATTTTCTTCATTTATTTAATATGGGATAAAATATATTCCAGCTCTTCTTCATTTTTGAAGTCCAGAACAATTTTACCTTTTTTACCATTTCCAGAAGATTTGATTTCCACTTTTACGTCTAGGATATCTGCGATGGTCTTCTGGGCTTTTTTATAGTTATTGGAAAGCTCCTCTTTTGCTTTTTTAGCAGCGGGAGACTTTGGGTTCTTCAATGCAGCAGCAGCCTGTTCAGCCTGACGAACATTTAATTTTTCTTTGATAATAAGATCAAATAAAACCTGCTGATCTTCTTCACTTTCAAGACTGATAATTGCCCTTCCGTGTCCTGCAGAAATCTCACCGCTTCTGATGGCATTCTGAATATCCGGATTTAATCTTAATAGTCTGATAGAATTGGTAATGGTACTTCTGTCCTTTCCTATTCTCTGGCTCAGGTTTTCCTGAGTAAGACCGATTTCCTCTAAAAGCCTGTGATAGGTTAATGCTATTTCAATAGCATCAAGATCTTCTCTCTGGATATTTTCAACAAGAGCCATCTCAAGAAGCTCCTGGTCATTGACTAAACGGATATAGGCAGGAATAGTCGTTAACCCTGCAATTTTAGTTGCCCTGTAACGTCTTTCCCCGGAAATGATTTCAAACTTCTCCCCATCTTTTCTCAGGGTAATCGGCTGGATTACGCCTAAGTTTTTAATGGACTGTGCAAGTTCGTTTAAAGCTTTTTCATCAAAATAAGTTCTCGGCTGCGTCGGATTCGGATAGATATCTTCAAGCGCAACTTCCACAATATTTCCCACAAACTTATCTGCTCCTTCATCAGTAGCGGAATTGATCGTTGCTTTGGATTCTGCACTTAAAATGGCGCCCAAGCCGCGTCCCATAGCTCTTTTTTTGTCCTTCATAGATATAATTGATAAATGATGTTTGAAAAGTGATGACTGGCATTCACTCGTTGGCCATTTATTATTAAATTAATTCTTTATTAAGTTTTCATTCTTTAAAAGAACTTCTTCAGCTAACTGAATATACTGAACCGCTCCTTTACTTTCTGCATCATAGTTCAGGATACTTTCTCCAAAACTTGGTGCTTCACTCAATCTTACGTTTCTGCTGATGATGGTTTCAAAAACCATTTCAGGGAAATGCAGATTTACTTCTTCAACCACCTGATTGGATAATCTCAATCGGCTGTCGTACATCGTTAAAAGAAGACCTTCTATTCCAAGATCTTTATTGTGGATTTTCTGCACATTTTTAACGGTATTCAAAAGTTTGCCAAGCCCTTCCAATGCAAAGTACTCACACTGGATCGGAATAATTACAGAGTCTGCTGCTGTAAGCGCATTCACGGTAATAAGACCTAAACTCGGTGCACAGTCGATGATAATATAATCATAATCATCTCTTACGCTTGCCAGTGCTTTTTTCAGCATATACTCACGGTCTTCCTTGTCTACCAATTCAATTTCCGCAGCTACAAGGTCGATGTGTGACGGGATAATATCCAGATTTGGAGTTGCAGTTCTCTTGATACAAACTCTTGTATCCGCACTATGCTCCAGTAGATTATAGGTAGAATACTGAACATCCTCAACACCCAGACCGGATGTTGCATTCGCCTGAGGGTCAGCATCAATGATTAATATTCTTTTTTCCAATACTCCTAATGCTGCCGCCAAATTTACAGCGGTGGTAGTTTTACCAACACCTCCTTTTTGATTAGCAATACCTATGATTTTTGCCATTATTAGAACTTTAAGTTTCAAAAATACACTTTTTTCTTTGCTCTCGGTGAGTGGAGAAAATCAAAATTGAGTTAAAATATTGTTAATAAGCAATTTAACAATAAAAAAAATTATCCACAAAAAAAATTCTTTGTGGATAACTATTTGAAATTTACTTTTCCGTATTAATTCTCAAATTTCATGGAGATAGGAAATTTGAAATAACTTCTTACGTATTCTCCTTTTTTGTTTTTGGCCGGGATCCATTTTCCTCTGTTGGAAATTGTTTTAATTGTTCTCATTGCCTCATTATTAAAATCGGCGTTGGTTCCGTTAGCTTTTACCCCTGAGATGGTTCCGTCCATTTCTACAATAAAGGTAACTGTCGTCTTTACAACATCTTCGGATTCAAATCCTGAACTGTCGAAGCTGTTCATTACTTTATTTCTGAAGGAGTCTATTCCTCCTGCAAAATTGGCTTCTACACTTAATTCCGTTTCAATCTTTTTAGGATCTGTCTTTTCCATTACCGGATCAGCCTTTACAGCGGGTGGCCCATCTCCTCCGATAATACGTGGAACAATTGGAATATAGGTTGTATTGGGTACTTCTTTGCCTTCCGATGTTTCTGTGCTTGCTACTGCATTCGTTTTATCTACAACTTGTTTTTCATTGGTAACAATTGCTTTAGGCTCTGGCAATCTTTCATCGTATGTTTTTACTGCGGGAGCTGGCGGCGTTGGTTTTACAATTTGTACCGGCGGATCTTTCGGTTTTTCTATCTCCTGAATTTCAACGACTCTCGGAAGTTCATATACTGTTCCAACAGGCTCGTCCACAGGTTTCATTGCAGAAATTACAAACGGTGTAATGGATACTGCAGCCATTAAACTTGCTCCGATAAAAAGCGCTTTGGTTAATATTCTATCTGATTCGTTTCTTAATACATAGGCACCATAGTCTTTATTGCGGTGCTCAAACAGGACTTCGTTGAACCGAAATTCCTGGTTTTGGTTATGTTGTTTCATCACTACTACTATTTAAACTGTTAAAAAATTGTGATTATTAGTTTTGTTAGCTCTTATCGATAAGCAATATTGTAATATCAAAACATCTGCCAAAATTTTAACAAAACAACATAATATTAGAAAATTTTATGACAATGTTTAAATTTTAACATTTACAAACAGAAAGTTTATCTAGAAAAACACTACTATTTTTCATACAAATAAAGAAACACAAATCACAGATTACAAGCTGAGTAAAGACATTATAAAAGCAGTAGAATAAGAGTAAGCGGTACTAATAGTCCCAGTGCATTAATAACAATCAGAATAATAGAACTGATCTTTGTTTTCAAAAAGCTTTTTGCAGCAAAATAGATTCCGCCCGTACTAAAAAGCAAACTGCAGACAATAAAAAGGATTAGTAAAAAATTTGAACTTAGACGGAATGGTAGCCCTAAATATACTATAAATAAAACAGCATAAGCAATGGTAAGATACAAACTGATCACAATATTATCCAGAAAACGCTGGGGTATTTTATTCTCTTCCATAATTTCTCTTTTGTACACTTTGTCTTAAAGCAAAAGTATGCAAAAATTCAAAATCGGGATTATTGCTTGAATAAAGGGCTGCCTATCCTTGTCAAGGTTTTTAACCTTGACAAGGATAAAAGTAAATTTTTAAAACAAAAAAAAGAGACCATCCCATGATGATCTCTCTGTTATTTATATCTTTAAGAATATTAGAATAATTCTTTTCTGATGATGTTCTGACTTCTTTCAGGACCTACAGAAACTAAGTATACATTGATTCCTAAGTATTTTTCAATAAACTCAATGTATTTCTGAGCAGTATCAGGAAGTTCATCATAGCTTCTTGCTTTGGTAATATCTTCGCTCCAACCTGGTAAATCCTGATAGATTGGTTCGTAGTTGTATAATTTTTCTGTTGAAGAAGTGAAATAATCTATGATTTTTCCGTCTTCAGTTTTGTAATGTGTTACTACTTTCAGGTTCTCAATTCCTGTAAGAACGTCAAGCTTAGTGATCACAAGATTGTTGATCCCGTTGATCATACAAGCATGCTTTAAAGAAACAAGGTCTAACCAACCTGTTCTTCTTGGTCTACCTGTAGTTGCTCCGAATTCACCACCAATCTGTCTGATTTTTTCACCCAGCTCGTTATCTAATTCAGAAGGGAAAGGTCCGTTTCCTACTCTTGTACAGTAAGCTTTTGCTACTCCGATAAGGTTCTGAAGTGAAGTTGGTGGAACACCAGCTCCTGAACACACCCCTCCTGTAGATGGAGAAGATGAAGTTACGTATGGATAGGTACCGAAATCGATATCAAGCATTAATGCCTGTGCTCCTTCGAATAAAACGTTTTTACCGTCTCTGATCGCCTCGTTAAGCTCTAATTCAGTATCAACGATTCTGTCCTGAAGCTGCTTTCCGATTGCTAAATATTCGTTGTAGATTTCCTCAACGTCTAATGTTGGCTTTCCGTAATATTTTTCAAAAAGAGAATTCTTAACTTTTAAGTTTTTCTCAATTTTATCTCTTAAAATCTCAGGATTTAAAAGGTCTACCATTCTGATCCCGACTCTTGCAATTTTATCTTCATAACAAGGTCCGATTCCTTTTTTGGTAGTTCCGATCTGAGTTCCTCCGTGTTCCTCTTCACGGTAAGTATCCAAAAGGATGTGGTAAGGCATGATGACATGCGCTCTTCTGCTGATAAAGATATGATCTGTTCTTAAGCCTTTGCTCTCGATCTGACCAACTTCTTTAATGAAAGACTTAGGGTTTACCACTACTCCGTTCGCAATGATACATTTCCCTTTGCATTGAAGAACTCCTGAAGGAAGAAGGTGTAGAACGAATTTCTCATCACCCACATAAACCGTGTGACCAGCGTTGTCTCCACCCTGGAAACGCACTACATAGTCCGATTTTGCTGATAAAACATCCGTGATTTTACCTTTACCTTCATCTCCGTACTGAAGACCTACAACTACATAAGTTGACATATTTTACTTTTGTTTTTAGATTCGTGCAAAATTACTTTTAAAAAATTGGGTGAGCAAATTTGTGATGGATTTTATTTTTGAGTGGGGTGGAAATTATAGTATTTTACTTTATTATCTCATAGATCTAATCTTGTTAAAACAATCGGTAAATTATTTAGCAACAAGTGATGAAAGTTATGTTGATTTTTGATAAAGAAAACAATTATTCTTTAGATGAATACAAAGAAATATTATTCAATAACTTAGTTTAATTTTTTTTGATAAAATACCAAAAATTGGTATCTTTGATTAAAATTAACACAATGGCAAAAAACACATCCATACTATTAGGCGATTATTTTGACAACTTTATCAGCCAACAAATTAAATCCGGAAAATTTTCTTCTGCCAGTGAAGTTATAAGAACAGCTTTAAGAATGTTCGAACATGAAGAATCTAAAAAAACAGAATTAATCAACGAATTAAAAAAAGGGGAAAAATCTGGTTTTGTTGAAAATTTTGACCGTAAAGAATTTTTGAAAAACCTTCATCAAAAACATTCTGCTGACTAAATGAAATACAAAATCAGTAAAGAAGCGTCAAATGATTTAGAAAAAATCTGGCTTTACACCTTCGAAACCTGGTCAGTAAAACAGGCAGATCATTATTTTGATTTACTTATGAATGAAATTGAGTACTTATCTGAGAATCCAAAATCTGGAAAAGATTACGGTGAAATTACGAAAGGATATTTCCGTTCAAGGGTGAAATCTCATTTTATATTTTACAAAATCAATCTTGAAAATGAAGAAATTGAAATCATAAGAATTCTTCATCAACAAATGGATATTTCATCAATATTAGATGAATAGAAAAATCATTAATTCTGTATCTTTAATTACCCTCCAAACCAAAAGAGAATCCCACCCATGAGATCACTACTAAAATCAGGATACCTATCTGTAACCTCAAACGATCAAACCCAACTCTTTTATACTTTATTTTATCCGGAAGCATCTTCTGTGAAAGCCACCCTGCTTATTGTTCACGGCATGCAGGAACACAGCGGAAGATATGCAGAGATTGCTGAATATTTTGCCAGTCATGGAATTGCTGTATTGGCTTATGATCATCTGGGGCACGGAAAATCTGTAAAAGACAAAAAAGAGATTGGCTTCTTTCAGCTTGAAAAGCCGGATGAAAGGCTTGTTGCAGATGCAGAAATGATGGCAGATTATCTTGCAGAGCAATATCCGGATGCTCCTCATTTTATTTTGGGACATTCTATGGGATCTTTTATTACGCGTTGTCTTCTTCAAAAGGCAAGCAATAAATTTTCCGGAGCTATCATTACGGGAACAGGCGGACCTTTGCCTGGAATAGATCTATTGAGAGGTTATTTGTCATTGGCCAATGCCATAGCGCCTCATCATCGTACTTTTTTGAATTCTGTTTTCACGAGTGTCAATAACAAACATTTTAAAAAGGATAAAGACTTCAGTGATACCAGCTGGCTGAGTGTAGATACAAAAAACAGAAAAGCTTTTGAACAGGATGAACTTTGCGGAATTCCGTTTACCCATAATGCTTTTTATACTTTATTTACCATTTATAAAAAAGCTACTGCAAGAAACTGGGCATCTTCAATTTCAAAATCGTTTCCTTTTTTATTTGTAAGTGGGCAGAATGATCCGATTGGTGACTTTGGAAAAGGTGTCATGAAAACCGCCAACAACTTAAAAACTGACGGTTTTCAACATGTAGACGTAAAAATCTATCCGGAAATGCGTCATGAAATTTTGAACGAATCCATAAGAGAAGAGGTACTGAAGGAAATTTATAAGTGGATATTTAAATTCAATAATCATAGAGAATAAAAATTCCAGATAGCAATTATCTGGAATTTCTGTATAGGTTTTGGCTAAAGCCGATGGAGTTGTTTTGATGTTGAAGGCGGGCTAAAGCCCACCCCTATTGAATATCTAAAGGATTTTGTTTGATTTGCAAGAAATATAATAATTACCCCAGCATCAAATCTCTGTCAATTCCAATCTCCTTCAGAAAAACTTCATCATGGGAAATAACCAATAGGGTTCCGTGATAATCTTTGATAGAATTGGTGAGAATTTCTACATTTTGCAGATCTAAGTTATTGGTTGGTTCATCAAGGATAATCATATCCGGCGCTTTATTACTGATGGAAAGTCCGCAAAGAAGTAACCGTAAACGTTCACCGCCACTCAGCATCCCACATTTCTTGTCCCAGGTGTCTTTCCAGAATAAAAATCTGGACAATAATGTTTTCACTTCGGATTCCTGCATGGCAGTGTCATTGAAAGTCTGTACAAAATCATAAAGCGTCGATTCATAATCAATCAGGGAATATTCCTGATCAATATAGATGCTGTTGAATTCCGTCTTATTTATTTTCCCTTCCGAAGGGTCAAGTTTTCCCAACAGAAGCTTTATCAATGTCGTTTTCCCGGACCCGTTTGAACCTTTCACTGAGATTCGATCTCCGCTTCGGACCTCAAGGCTGATATTTTCTTTCCAGAGTTTTTCTTTTCCGTAAGTGAAATTAACATCTTCAGCGGCAACAAGGATCTTTCCTGAATGAAGATTGGAATCATTAAAATTCACTTTCATCTGATCAGAATTCTTTAAAGAGGAGCGCAGATCTCTCAAATCACCGGAAATCCCACTGATTTTCTCGGCGTGTACACTTTTAAGTTTTGAACTATTTTTTTCAGCATTATTCCTGAGCGTATTCATCATAATTCTGGCTACTCCGGATTTTTCCTGCTTTCCTTTACCTCTTGCATCCAGCTTTTGCTTTCGTTCCAGGGTTTCCCGTTCTTTTTCTTTTGCTTTTTTCAGAGCCCGTTCTTTGGAATGGATATCATTTTGCAATGCTTCCTGCTCCACTTCTTTCTGCTCTGCATAAAAGTCATAGTTTCCACCATAAGTTGCAATTCCCTGATTGCTTAATTCGAATATGGTATCCACAAGATTGAGCAAAGTACGGTCGTGGCTTACGATAACCACTGTTGCATCTGTTTTGTCAATAAGATCATACAAGAGTTTTCTTCCTTCCCTATCCAGGTGATTGGTCGGCTCATCCAATATGATCGTATCAGGTTGATTAATCTGAATTCCGGCGAGAAAAACTTTAGTCTTCTGTCCTCCACTCAGGCCTTCCAGCTTTTGAGTTAATTCAAAATTTTCAAGTCCCCAATGCTCCAAAGCATGCTGACATCGTTCTTCAATATCCCAGTCGTCATTGAGTGTTTCAAAATACATTTCATCCACTTCTCCATTGGTAATTTTTTGAAGAGCATCGAGTTTCTGATCTATTTTCAGACATTCTGCAATGGTAAGATGATTGCAATTCCCGAACATCTGCGGTACATAAAAGATATTGCCTGGGACATTAATATTCCCTTCTAAAGGTTGTATTTCGCCCGCGATTATTTTCAGCAGGGTTGATTTCCCCATACCGTTACTCCCTACCAGGGCAGATTTGGTATGAGACTGTATTGTTAAATTGATATGATTGAATAGGAGATTTCCTCCCGGAAACCCAAAGGATATATTTTGCAGTAAAATCATGATTTCTTTCTTAATAAAGGTTGAACACCGGCAACATTATTGTTACCGTTTTATTGAGTCTGAAAGAAATGATATCCTACATATCTGTTTTTTTGGGTTTTGAAAGAACAAAGATAGTCATTTTCCGTAATATATGATTCTTCACAAAAATACAAGACAATTATCATCATATTGTTCTGCCTTATTTCAAACACCTGTTTTTTATCGCTTTCTAAATCCTTTTTTTAGGGCTATATCATTCTATCTCATTAAAAATCTTATCATTATTACTCTTTAAACATTGTTCGTTATCCTATTCAATTTTGCTGTTGCGATATCTTTTAACTTTCGAACTGATAAAAACAGGAAAGTATTTTAATCAAAAATCCGTAACTTTGCCAACTACTAAAAATTTTATGGAAAGCATTAAAGTTCACGACAAAACTTTCGTTCCTTATTTAAAGGATGCCGAAATTCAGGAAATTGTAAAAGAGACAGCGTTAAGAATTTATGAAGATTACAAGGATGAAGTTCCTGTTTTCATTGGGGTATTAAATGGAGTGGTGATGTTCTTCTCTGATCTTTTAAAATATTACCCGGGAGAATGCGAAATTGCCTTCATTCAAATGAGTTCTTATGTAGGAACCGAATCTACAGGGATCGTTTATCAGAAAATGGAGCTTACTAAAGAAGTGAAAGACCGTCACATCATTCTTGTAGAAGACATTGTAGATACAGGAAATACGGTTGAAAGTCTTTTCAAATATTTCAAGGAAACACAACGTCCTAAATCTATAAAACTGGCTAGTTTCTTATTGAAACCTGAGATTTACAAGAAAGATTTCAAACTGGATTATATCGGAAAAGAAATTCCTAATAAGTTTGTACTTGGATACGGACTGGATTATGATGAGTTAGGAAGAAACCTACCGAATTTATATCAGTTGGAAGACGGACAAATCAACCATTAAATGCTGTTGGCTATTAGCTGATAGCTTTTAGCTTAAAATTATATAAAGAAATAAATTTAATAATAACTTAAAAAAGCTGAAAGCAAAAAAGCAAGCCGCCAAAAGCCACGAGCCAGAAGCAAAATGCCCATTGCTGGAAGCGTATCAACATTATGATAAACATTGTTCTGTTCGGCCCTCCAGGAAGTGGAAAAGGAACACAAGCTCAGAATCTAATCGAGAAATTCAATTTAAAACAGGTTTCAACGGGTGATCTTTTCAGATACAATATGAAAAATGACACTGAACTTGGAAAACTGGCTAAGTCATATATCGATAAGGGAGAACTGGTTCCGGATCAGGTAACAACAGATATGCTGATCGACGAGATCAAAAAACCTACTGATACCAACGGTTTTATTTTTGACGGATATCCAAGAACCACTGCACAGACAGAAGCTTTGGAAACGATCGTTAAAGAAGTACTGAATGACGAGATTGACATCTGTCTTTCATTGGTAGTAGAGGACAAAATTTTGGTTGAAAGACTTTTGAAAAGAGGTGAAACCAGCGGAAGATCAGACGACAGCAATGTAGAGATCATCGAAAACAGAATTAAAGAATATTATACCAAAACAGCAGAAGTTGCCGAGCTTTATAAGCAGCAGGGTAAATATGTAGAGGTAAACGGTGTTGGAGAAATTGATGAGATTTCCCAAAAACTTTTCGCTGAGGTAGAGAAAATTAAATAATCGGGATACGGGTGCGGGATAGAAAATTTCCTCCCGTAGCCTGCAACTCGCAACACAAACTATATGTCTAACTTTGTAGATTACGTAAAGATCCATTGTAAAAGCGGACACGGAGGTGCTGGTTCTGCCCACCTTCGCCGTGAAAAGTATATCCCTAAAGGTGGTCCTGACGGTGGCGACGGAGGTCGTGGCGGACACGTCATCATGAGAGGAAATGCTAATGAATGGACTTTGCTTCCACTCCGATACACCCGTCACATAAAAGCAGAACGAGGTGAAAACGGAGCGAAAAACCAGCTGACAGGAGCTGACGGTTCTGATATTTATATTGATGTTCCTATCGGGACTATCGCTAAAAATGAGGAAGGTGAAATTATTGGAGAAATCCTTGAAGATAAGCAGGAAATCATTTTGATGCAGGGAGGAAAAGGTGGAAAAGGAAACGAACATTTCAAATCCTCTACCAACCAGACTCCAAGATATGCTCAGCCCGGAATGGATGGTGAAGAAGGCTATGTGGTCTTCGAACTTAAAATCTTAGCCGATGTAGGACTTGTTGGATTTCCAAATGCTGGAAAATCTACACTTTTAGCCTCTGTTTCTGCGGCAAAGCCAAAAATTGCCAACTACGCTTTTACCACATTGACTCCTAACCTTGGAATTGTAGATTACAGAAATTACAAATCATTTGTAATGGCTGATATCCCGGGAATTATTGAAGGAGCAGCAGAAGGAAAAGGCTTAGGACACAGGTTCCTGAGACATATTGAAAGAAACTCTATCCTTTTATTCTTAATTCCTGCTGATTCTGAAAATCATTTCCAGGAGTTTAAAATTCTTGAAAATGAATTGAAAGAATATAACCCAGAATTACTGGATAAAGATTTCATTGTTTCCGTTTCAAAATCTGATCTTCTGGATGATGAACTGAAAAAGGAAATCGCTGCAGAGTTCCCGGAAAACAAACAGCCTTTATTCTTCTCAGGAGTTACCGGAGAAGGTCTTATGGAGCTGAAAGATGCGATCTGGAAACAATTGCACGGATAAAAATGCATTGATTCATCAGTTTTATTTTGAAAATAGAACTGCATCATAAAAAATAGCCTCAGATTTTCTCTGAGGCTGTTTTTATTTATACAATTTCTTCCACTCAATATTTTAAACCATTAAGAAGGATGTAGGAAATAAAGAATAGTTAAGATGAATCATTCTGATTATTAAGCACAAAGCGAAGCTTACCTTAATACTCTTAAACTCTTATTAAATCTTAATGGTTCAAAAAATAAGGTTTAAATAGATTTTTCATTTTATATTTAACATAAAAACAAAGAAAGGTTTTATCTTTTGGAACAATTATTGGGAGATCCTTTCAAATTAAAAAAACTATGAAATATTTGCTAGCCATTTGTGCATTTGTATTTTTAACATCCTGTACAACTTCTCAAAAAGTGAATTCAAAATATGCTGCCATCGAATATGAAGCAACTCCATGCTTTGGATTCTGTCCAGTTTTTAAAATGACAGTCAATCCAGACAGAACTGCAGTCTTTGAAGCGGAGCACTTTAATTTTAATGATAAACCTTCGAAGGATGAGTTTTCAAAGCCACGTGAAGGAACTTTTAAAGGAACCATTAAAGAAGAAGATTACAATAAATTAATCAGTTTACTTGATGGCTTAAATATAAAAAGTTTGAATGATAAATACGGTGAGCACAATATCACCGATCTTCCAACGTCTTATTTAAGAATCAAATTCGCTGACGGAACTTCAAAAAATGTGGAAGACTATGGAAAACGTGGAAGTGAAAAGCTTTCGGAAGTGTATCAGTTTTTTGAAAACTTAAGAAAGAATCAACAATGGAATAAAGTGAAATAGATTCACTAAAATATTTAAATTATCTTTGTAACAGTAATTCCTTCGTTTGGAGGAATTATTTTTTTATAAAAACTTTTAATCATTTAAAAATAAATATGAAGAAGAACATTTTCTTTATCACAGTATTTGCTTTCTCAGCAATATTTAATGCACAAGAAAACACAAAAGATCAAGCATCTATGAGCTTTGGCGTAAAGGGAGGATATTCATTATCCAATATGAAGTTTTTTGGAACCGGGCTGGATTCAAAATCCTATTTTTATTTAGGTATTGCAGCAGAGCAGCCTTTATCTTCTAAATTTGGCTTACAGGCTGAATTACTATACACTCAATTGGGTGGTAAAGACGCTTATCCCTGGTATGAGTTGGTAGGCAATGAAGTGGTAGACGTGGGTGATATGCACTTTAATTACAAATTCAACCAGATACAGGTTCCCATTTCAGTAAAATATTATATTGTTCCAGAACTTTCTGCTTCTGTAGGGATGAACTTAGGATTTAATATATCATCCAAAGTAAAAATGAATACTGTTTTTGATGAGGCTGAAACCCACAATTACGAATCTTTAAAAACCTTGAATTTATTTCCTTTTCTGGGTGCAGAATATAAGATTAATCAAAAGTTTTTTGTTGACGCCAGATACAATTTCAATTTTATAGAAACGAATAAAAGCAATGCTGTTCCTACTAAAATTGGATTTCTTCAGGCTGGTGTAGGATATAGATTTAAATAAACATTAGTTTTTACATCAATAAAATGACTGCTCATATACGGGTGGTCATTTTATTTTATATCCTTAGCAGGATCTTTATAAAAACCTAAAATACTAAAAGGATATCTTAATTTTTTTTAAACTACCTTTGCAGAATGTAATTCTTTCAGACTGAAGGAATTTTTATTTAAATTTTAAAATAATTCATTTGAATTTTACAGACTTAAACTTAATAGAACCTATTGCAAAAGCAATTCAGGAACAGGGATACACGACTCCTACTCCTATCCAGGAAAGATCTATTCCTGATATTCTTGAAGGCAGAGACTTTTTAGGTTGTGCGCAAACAGGAACAGGAAAAACAGCAGCTTTTTCCATCCCTATTCTACAGAATTTATCCAAAAATAAAATTCCCAATAAACATATAAAAGCGTTAATCCTTACTCCAACCAGAGAACTGGCTATTCAGATTGAGGAAAATATTAATGCTTACGGTAAATATCTTCCTTTAAAGCAACTTGTTATTTTCGGAGGAGTAAAACAAGGAAATCAAGAGGCAGCTTTGAGAAAGGGCGTTGATATTCTGGTAGCAACTCCGGGAAGACTTCTGGACTTTATTGCTCAGGGAATCATCAGTCTGAAAAACCTGGAGATTTTCGTTCTCGATGAAGCAGACAGAATGCTGGATATGGGATTCGTACATGATGTAAAAAGAATCATTAAGCTTTTACCTCAGAGAAGACAGACTTTATTTTTCTCGGCAACAATGCCTGGTGAGATTCAAAAGCTGGCTAATTCTATTCTGAACAATCCTGTGAAAGTAGAGGTTACTCCCGTTTCTTCTACCGCAGATACCATCAAACAATCTGTATACTTTGTAGAAAAAGACAACAAACTGAATTTGCTTTCTCATATTCTGCAAAATGACATTTCAGACTCTGTATTGGTTTTCGCCAGAACGAAGCACGGTGCAGATAAGATTTCAAGAAAACTTCAGAAGGATAATATCTCAGCAGAAGCAATTCACGGTAATAAATCTCAGAATGCAAGACAAAATGCCCTGAACAATTTTAAATCCGGAAAAACAAGGGTTCTTGTAGCGACAGATATTGCAGCAAGAGGAATTGATATTGATGAACTGAAATTCGTGATCAATTTTGAGCTTTCTGATGTTTCTGAAACCTATGTACACAGGATCGGAAGAACAGGAAGAGCGGGAGCTGAAGGTAATTCTATATCTTTTGTAGACGGACTTGATCTTTTGAACTTAAAGAATACTGAAAAACTAATTGGAAAGAAAATTCCTGTGATCAAGGATCATCCTTTCCATACTGATGATCTTGTTGCCCAGAAAAGGGATTCGAATAACAAACCTGTTCCTGCAGGGGGTGGGAAGCCCAAAACAACAGGTAGCGGTAATAATTCAAGATCGAATAACAACCGTAAAAAGCCTGCAGCGGGAGCTTCAGTAGGATTTAAAAAACCTAAGAATAAGAATTTCACCAGAAAGAAATAAAAACGAAACCCTTTTCAAAAACGAAAAGGGTTTCTATTTATCTTAAAGTTCAGAACTTTATAATTTAAAAAGTTTCTTTGCATTCTCTGTCGTGATACGGTCTATCTCAGAAAAATCTTTTCCATAGATATTCACCAGTTTTCCGGCCACCAGATCAAGATAGGAGCTTTCATTTCTTTTTCCTCTGTGCGGAACCGGAGCCAGATAAGGAGAATCTGTTTCCAGAACAATTTTATCCAAAGGAATTTCGTTCAGAAACTGGTCTATTTTTCCATTTTTAAAGGTCACTACCCCACCGATTCCTAAAGTAAAATTAAGATCAATAGCGTGCTGTGCCTGTTCCAGATTTCCTGAAAAACAGTGAAAGATTCCTCTTAATTTAGGATGTTTTTTTCTTTCCAATACTTCAAACGTTTCATCAAAACTTTCTCTTGTATGGATCACAATCGGAAGATCTTTTTCTATCGCCCAGTCAATCTGATGTTCAAAGGCTTTTACCTGAATATCAAGTGTTGTTTTATCCCAATACAGATCAATTCCGATCTCTCCTATTGCCGGAAAATGTCTCTGATCAAGGTAATTTTTTACGATTTCAAGTTCTTTTTCCCATGATTCAGGTTTTACATAACAAGGATGTAATCCCATCATTGAAAAAATCTGTCCCGGATATTCTGTTTCCAGCTGCAGCATTTTCTCATGCGATTCAGAATCGATAGCAGGAAGATAAAATTCTGTAATCCCTTTATCTAAAGCTCTCTGAATGGCTTCTTTTCTGTCTTCATCAAATTCTTCTGCGTATAGATGTGTATGTGTATCAATCATTTTATGTAAAATTTCAATAGATCTTCGTAAGGGTTTTCAAGTCCCAGCAATAGTCCGAAAGCGGGTTCTGTTTTTATTCCCTGTTTTTTAAGTTCTATTATTTTCTGTTTAAATTTTTCTCCTTTTTCCTGTAATATTTTGTATTCGGCAATCATATGAAGGTATGCATTCTGCTCTGTTGTAGGCTTATTCTGTCCAAAAATCTCAATAGGAAACCCGTCCAGCATAAAATTTAATGTAATGCATTTCTCTCCGTTTACAATAGAATATTCTACTTCTACATTGTGAGGAATAAGCTGACAAAATAGTAAATCATCCAGAAAATCCTGTTCATATTGTAAATCAACTTCGAAAATAAGATCCAGATCGCTTCCTTTGATATCAATCTCAATAGGAACAGTTCCAGCTAAAATTGGGGAATAATCCTTCAATTTTCCGAAAACACGATACTTTGTAAGAATTTCGTACGCTTTTTTCTGTCTTTCATTCCCATCTTTCAGATAATCAATTCTGGTGAAATCAAGCATTTAAAATATTTTATGTTTTACCTTTTTACGCTGCATTTCAATTCTTTGATCCAGCTTTTCTCTGAATTCTATAAATTTCGGATCTTTCTTATCACTGGTTTTATGTTCCAGAGCTTTAACGATCTTAAAATTTTCTTTGATAAAATCCTGGGTTTCTTCTGAAAAATAAGATTTTCCAAATTTCTCAAAAATATAATTAACCGCTTGGGTACTTGGATGAATCATATCTTCCTTGTAAAAACGATAATCCCGGAGATCATCCATTAAAATCTCATAAACAGGCAGATAATGGCAGTCTTCAAACATAGAAATAGACTCGTGAATAGCAGTAATGAGTTTGGATTTGCTCAACTGATTTTCTACCATTCCATCTTTTGTATGCCTTACTGGTGACACAGTAAACAGGATTTGTACTCCTTCTTTGCAAATGTCTTTCAGATCCAGAATGGTGTGGTAAATCGAGCTTGTTAATTCCTGATGGGAAAGCAGTCTTTTCTCAAAAAACTTTTGTGGAATCTTGTGACAGTTGGCCACCAGTTTTTTCTTGGGAAGAAATTCATAGATAAATGAAGATCCGTAGGTGATGATGATCCAGTCGGCTTCCTGAAGAAAGGCATTTCCCGCTTCAATAGCTCCGTTAATCTTATCTAGGGTCTGATGAATATATCGGGTATCAAAACTGGTGTGATGGTCCAGAGAAATATATTCTTCGTTGTAAGTGATCAGTTCCTCTTCTTCATAAAATGCAGAGTCATGTAATCTGTTGACCGCATTATTGATAGAAAAAGGATTAAAAATAGTCCCAAAAGGGTTATTGAGAGTCTGAAGTTGCCCGTCCTGGAGTAAATCCGTCATCTCAGAGGCAAAACATGAACCTATTGAAAATATTTTATCTTCAATCTCAATCTTCTTTTCTGATGCGGGAATGTCAACTTCTGTTCTGAATTTCATTGTATAAGGATTAGGCTGCAGAAAATAAGTAGCGGGTAAATTGCTATTACCTGCTACCTACCCTCTGCTACCTATATTAACTTTCTCTTCTCAACAAATAATTTGCCAGTTCGATAAAAGGTTTTTTCTTTTCTTCCGGAACATCAATTTTCTCAAGATAGCTTTGTCCGATCTCATTATGCTTTTCAATCAGACGTAATGCTTTCTCATCCACTTTTGTTCTTCTGAAAATCTTTTCTACTCCATATACTTTATCAACATTTTCAGTCTTTTTAGAATACCAGTAGTCCAGTTCTTTTCTTTCTTCCTCTGTAGCATGTTCTCTTGCTAACAGATACAAAACGGTTTTCTTGTTTTCGTAAATATCTCCTGCATGTTTTTTACCAAACTGAGCCTGATCTCCGAATACATCAAGATAATCATCCATAATCTGGAAGGCAATTCCGATATGTTTTCCGAAGTTGAAAATAGCTTTGGCATCTTTAAAATCAGCTCTTGCAATCAAGGCTCCGATTTCAAATGAAGAAGCACTCAATACTCCGGTTTTATAGGTAATCATTCTGATATAGTCGTCAAAAGTAACATTTTCCTGAGTTTCAAAGTTGATATCATACTGCTGTCCTTCACAAAGCAAAAGCCCTGTGTGGGTAAATATTCTGATACAAGCTTTGAAAATTTCAGGTTCAAGATCTTCAAAGAACTTATACGCTTTCAGCATCAGTCCGTCTCCGGAAAGAATTCCTACGTTAAGACCATGTAAAGTATGAATGGTTGGTTTGTTTCTTCTTAAAGGAGCTTCGTCCATAATATCATCATGGATCAGGGTGAAGTTATGGAAAAACTCGATAGCCAATGCCGGTTTGATCGCCTGTTTAAGATCTCCGCCGAACATATCACATGCCATCAGCACCATAATAGGACGAAGACGTTTCCCACCATGGGAAATAATATAATTCATCGGATCATACAGCTCCGAAGGTTTATCTTTAAAAGTATATTTAGTGATGGCATCTGCAACAATCTGCTGGTATCTGTCTAAAAATTCCATAAAATCTTATAATTTGAACAAAAATACGATTTTTCAAGGCTTTATAAAACAAAAAACTTTGCCCAAATGGACAAAGTTTGTATAATTATATGATTTGTTTTTTAGAAAAGGAAAGTTACTGCGAGATAGGTAATTGCAGCTACTATTGCAGAGATTGGAATGGTAAGAACCCAAGCCCAAAGTAAGCTTACAGTGATTCCCCATCTTACCGCTGAAATTCTTTTCGTTAATCCTACCCCGATAATAGAACCTGTAATTGTGTGTGTAGTAGATACAGGAATACCGAAGTGGTCTGTGATGAATAAGGTAATAGCACCTGCAGTTTCTGCACTTACTCCTTCTAATGAAGTTACCTTGGTAATCTTAGTTCCCATTGTTTTGATGATCTTCCAACCTCCGCTCATGGTCCCTAAACCAATAGCAAGAAAAGAAACCAGAGGAACCCAGATATAGTGCTGTGCAAAATAATCAAAACGTTCTGCAGAAGGAATATTCAAATACTGCGCATCCTGAAGCATATTAACGTGATAATAGATTACGGCTGCACCAATGATCCCCATTACTTTCTGTGCATCATTCAAACCGTGTCCCAAGCTGAATAAGGCTGAAGAAGCCAGCTGTAATCTTTTGAAAGACTGGTCTGCTTTGTGTGGGTTTGATCTTTTATAAAGGTGTACAATGATCAGAGTAATAATGATCGAGATAATCATCCCTATGATCGGTGCCATGAAAATGAACAGGAAGATAGGAATTACTTTATCAAACTTTACGACACCCTGCTGTGTTACCTGGCTGAAAGCTTCTTTAATGGTATCCCACATCCCAAGCCCGGGTTGTGCTGCCGCCACATCATGATAATCCATCATGAAAGCATGCATAAGAGCTGCTCCTAAGAAACCTCCGATCAGCGTATGTGAAGATGATGAAGGAATCCCGAACCACCATGTCAAAAGGTTCCAGGCAATTGCGGCGATAAGGCCGGAAAATATAACTTCAAGGGTGATAAAATTCTCGTTAACTGTTTTGGCAATTGTATTACCAATTTTGAATTCTCCAATAATGTAAGCAGCAATAAAGAACGCTGCAAAGTTCCAAAGTGCCGCCCAAAGTACAGCCTGGAATGGAGTTAAAACTTTTGTAGAAACTATAGTTGCAATTGAGTTGGCAGCATCATGGAAACCATTGATATAATCGAAGATCAGGGCCAGCGCAATAATAACTACAAGTAAAATCGGAAATTCCATTTTTTGCTATGTATTAGGCGTATTTAATCATGATGTTCTCAATCGTATTGGCAACATCTTCTGCTTTGTCTGTTACAATTTCAAGGTAGTTCAATACGGATGAAACTTTAATAATGTTGATGGCATCATTGGTCTCAAATAATTCTACCATTGAATTGGAAAGCAAATCGTCAGCAATATTCTCAATAGAGTTCACTTTAATACAAGCTTCTTTCACCTGCTCCATGTTTTTGAATCCTTTAAGGTTTTTCATTGCATTCTGAATTTCAAGACATGCTTTGTGGATCAGTAAAGAGAAGTCTGAATACGCCTTCATCTCAGGTGATTTGTAAAGGAAAATATATTTTGTGGAGGCGTAGATATAATCAGCGATATCATCAAGTCCTGTTGCCAGTGTGTGGATATCCTCACGGTCAAAAGGTGTAATGAAGTTTTTCCCTAATTCTACGAAAATTTCGTGAGTAAGTTCATCATTCTTGTGTTCGAAGTCGCTCATTTTCTTCAACATTGAATCGTCATTAAGATCGAAATCCTTGATTCCTGCGTTGAATTCTTCTGACATTGCAACTAGATTTTCAGTTACTTTTTCGAAAAGTACAAAGAAGATTTTATCTTTTGGTTGAAAAGCGTGGAAAATATTACCAATTCCCATTGTTTAGTATTTATAATTCGTGTGCAAATTTCTTAAAAAAGGATTGTACGTGAAACTATATAACATTAAGTTTTGTTAACATTCGCTTACCTACTGATTATCAAATAAAAAAACCGGCATTAGCGCCGGTTTTGTATGATGTAAGAAGAGATTAGTTTGCTACTTCAGCTCTCATATCTTTTCCTTTAAACTTCATGGATTGAATATTGCTCAACACATTATCTTTGAACGATTTTTCAACTTCGAAGAAAGAGAATTTCTCTAAAATTTCGATATCACCGATTTCAGCTCTTTTCTTGCTTTTTCCGCCAGCAGTAGCTTTGTTGATAATATCTAAAACATCAAGTTTCTTCAAATGGTCTTTTTTACCAAGATTGAAGAAGAATCTTACCATGTTTTCATCTCTTCTTCTTGGTTTTCCACCACGATCTCTGTCTCTTCCACGCTCTCCTCTATCTCTGTCGCGACCTCTATCTCTGTCTCTGTCACGTCCACGGTCTCTTCTTGAGTAGTCGTCATCTCTGCTGCTTAATTTCTGCTCAACAAGATCGTGCTTGTCTTTGTAGTATAAAGCAAGATCTTTCAACTGGAACTGCAGAAGCTGGTGTACCAGTTCTTCTTTTGTAAAGTTGCTCAGATCCGGGATTAAGCTATCATCAAATTCGAAAAGATCCTCGTGCTCCGTCAATAATTTTTCGAATACACCACCTACCTGAGCTTTGATAATATCATCACCTGTAGGGATTGTTCTTTCGTTAATTTCAATTTTCGTTGCCGATTTGATCTGCTTCAGTTTTCTGCTTTCTTCAGGCTTGATCAAAGCCATAGAAATACCATCTTTTCCAGCTCTACCTGTTCTTCCGCTTCTGTGAACGAATACTTCAGGATCATCTGGTAAAGAGAAGTGAATAACGTGAGTAAGAGAGTTTACATCCAATCCTCTTGCTGCAACGTCTGTAGCGACAAGAATATCGATGTTTTTCAATCTGAATTTCTTCATTACGGTATCTCTCTGTGCCTGAGAAAGATCACCATGAAGAGCATCCGCGGCATATCCGTTCTGCATTAAGAAATCGGCAACCTCCTGAGTTTCCATTCTCGTTCTACAGAAGATAATGGAATACTGGTTAGGGTTTGCATCGATAAGTCTCTTCAATGCTTCTTTTTTCTGACGGTATCCTACAACATAGTATTCGTGAGTAATGTTCTTCTTCACTTCGTTGATAGAACCTACTGAAATACGATGTGGTTTTGTAAGATAATTTTTGGAAATTCTTTCCACTTCTTTATTCATCGTTGCAGAGAATAAGAAAGTTTGTTTTGTTTCCGGAGTTTCGCTTAGAATGGTTTCCAATTCGTCTTTGAATCCCATAGAAAGCATTTCATCAGCTTCGTCTAATACTAACCAATGAATCGCAGAAAAGTCTAATGCTTTTCTGTTGATAAGATCAATTACTCTTCCCGGAGTTCCCACGATAATCTGTGGTTTGTCCTTCAAAGATCTCATCTGCTCTACAATACTACTTCCACCATAAACCGCAGTTGTCTTGATGTCTTTCATATACTTAGAGTAATTCTTTATGTCCTTCGAAATCTGAAGACATAATTCCCGTGTCGGACAAAGCACCAATAATTGGATTTTGCGACTCGTATCGTCAATCATATCCAAAATCGGAAGCGAAAACGCTGCTGTTTTGCCTGTCCCTGTCTGCGCAAGTGCGATCAAGTCGCGAATATCTGAAAGAATAAAAGGGATAGTCTGTTTTTGGATTTCTGTTGGGCTTTCGTAGCCCAGTTCGCCAATTGCCTTAAGGATATCAGGACTTAAATTGGTTTCCGTAAATAAATTCATTAACTATTTTAAAATTTTTGCAAAGATACAATAAATATTTGATTTGTTTTTGAATAAATTTTTAAATATGCAAACTTAAATTCACAATCCTTTAATATATTTTTAATTTTTTGAAAATTAAATCCAAAAAAACAAGGCTTGGGTTAAAAAGTTGTTAAACATTATTTTTTTTTATTAAATTGGATTGATTTTTTCTGTGTTATTTATGAATTTTCAAAAATAAAGCCATGAAAAGCAAATTTTTCTTTTTGATATTCTCATGCCTAGTCGTTGAAATATTTGCCCAAACACCCCATTATCCGTCCGCCTGGACTCTGGAAAATTGTATTGAATACGCTAAGGAGAATAATATTTCCATTAATTCTCTCCGGCTTTCAAAAAATTCTGCCCAACAGGATCTTCTTCAGGCAAAAGACGCAAAATACCCCAATGTAAGCGGGACCGTTTCACAAGGACTATTTGCCCTTAACGGAAGTGACGGACTTCATATGACCGGAGCACAATCACAAAGTATCGGAGCCAATTCTTCCATGACCCTTTATCATGCCAACTATATTAAAAACAATGAAGCTTCTAAGAATCTTCTGGTACAGATGGCAGATCTGTCTGTACAGGAATCCGAAAATAATATCACACTCAATATCACCCAGGCCTATCTGAATATTCTGATGAACCAGGAAAATATCATTTCTCTTGAAAATGTTCTGAAAACTACCCAAACTCAGTTAAAACAAGGGGATCAACTGTATAAAGCCGGAAGTCTTTCAAAATTAAATTATCTTCAGATCCAGTCTCAGGTCGCCCAGGATCAGTACAATCTGGTAGCGGCTCAGAATAATCTACGGACCAATACTGTTAACTTAAAACAAATTCTACAGTTGCCTTCAGGTTATGATTTTCAGATTGTAAAACCCGACAGTATTATTGTTGATGATCAGTTGAACCCCTTACAAGATGTTCAAAATCTGGCACAAAATCAACGCCCGGAAGTAAAATACGGTGAACTGAATGTAGAAAACTCCAACACTAACCTAAAAATGGCTAAGGCATCTATCCAGCCGACATTAAGTCTGGTAGGAAATATTTCCACCAATTATTCCAACGGAAACGGAAATTATTTTAACCAGCTGGGAAACAATTTTTATATGCCTATCGGATTAAGTCTTGGCATTCCGATTTACAACAATAGAATTTACAAAACACAGATTGAAAAATCAAAAATTGCCATCGAACAGGCCAACCTCGACTTACAGAACACCAAAACGATCCTGAATCAACAGGTAGAACAATCTTACATCAACCTTCAGAATGCATTGTCTCAATACGACTCAGCTTCTCAACAAATGAATATCAGTAAGCAGAGTTATGACATCGTAAATGCCCAGATGAAAATCGGAAGCATTGATTACGTACAGCTTCAGCAGCAACGATTGCTTTATATACAGTCTGTTCAGAATTATCTTCAGGCAAAATATACGGCAATTCTCAATAAACAGATCTACGAATTTTACGCAGGTAACCCTATAAATCTAAAGTAAGCTATGAAAACAAAGAATAAAAAATGGTTGTACTGGATTGTGGGCGGCATCATTGTCCTAGGTGCAGTCTGGTTTTTCTTCATCCGGGAAAAAGAAATAAAAATACAGCTGGAGACCGTAAAGCCTGATATGGGAGAAATTTCAAATTCCATTACCGCTACGGGAACTATTCAGCCTGTGGATACGGTTGCAGTAGGTACTCAGGTATCGGGAATCATTAAAAATATTTATGTGGATTTCAATTCTACGGTGAAAAAAGGACAACTACTGGCTACTTTAGATCCGGATCTGCTACAGTTTCAGTCGGAGCAGATCAAAGCCAACCTTCAGAATGCAAAGAGCAATCTTGCTTACAATGAAATCAACATCAACAGACAATCCCAATTGTACAAAGTGGGCGCTATCAGCAAAGCGGATTATGATGTTGCCACCAATCAGTACAATGCCGCAAAAGCTCAGGTAGGTTCTGTAAATGCCCAGCTTTCCACGGCTAATAAAAATCTGTCGTTAACCAATATTTATTCTCCTATTGACGGAACGGTACTCAACAGAAATGTAAGTGAAGGACAAACTGTGGCATCTAGCTTCAGTACTCCTACCCTTTTCAGCATTGCCAAGGATCTTACCAAGATGAGAGTTCGCGCATCGGTGGATGAAGCTGATATCGGAAATATAAAAGTAGGTCAGAAAGCCACATTCACAGTAGATGCATTTCCTGATGAGACTTTTGATGGTGAAGTTTCAGAAGTTCGTCTTCATCCTACCGTTTCATCAAATGTGGTAAATTATACTACCATTATTAATGCAGATAATTCAAGCTTAAAACTGAAACCGGGAATGACAGCCAACATCACAATTTATACTCAGGTTTTAAACAACATTATGAAAATTCCGGTAGCGGCTACGAGTTTCAGACCCGACAGTCTGGTCATTAAAAAATACAAAGTAAACTCTCCTTTTGCCAATGGTAAAAAACGTGAAAAAGGACAATGGAAAAATCAAAACAAAGGCACTGAAAACAAAAACGAAGCTGCGGTATGGGTGATTGCAAAAGACAGTACCATTTCCCGTAAAAAGATAAAAACAGGAATGGATAACGACACCGAAATACAAGTTGTTTCCGGGTTAACTAAAAACGACAATATCATCACCGGCTATAAAGTTCTGTCGAAAAAATCTTCTGGCGGACAGGCTAAAAGCCCATTCATGCCTCAAAGAAGAGGCAGCGGAAACAACAGAAACAGCGGTGGCGGTGGTGGCGGACCAAGATAACAAGATTTTATATTCCTGACCAATCAACCAGCAACCAGCAAACCTAAAACAAAAAGTCATGGCAGAAAAAATTCTGGAGATTATGGATCTGAAAAGAGAATTCAGGATGGGTGAAGAAGTTGTTCATGCACTGAAAGGTGTAACCTTTACCGTGGAAAGAGGCGAATTTGTTACCATTATGGGAAGCAGCGGCTCGGGAAAATCCACCTTACTGAATATTATTGGCTGCCTGGACAAACCTTCAGGAGGAGATTATATTCTGGATGGTGTTAACATTAAAAATCTTGACCGCGATGAGCTGGCTGTTCTGAGGAATCAGAAAATAGGTTTTGTGTTTCAGTCTTACAACCTTCTTCCCAGAACTACGGCAAAAGAGAATGTAGAGCTTCCACTTCTTTATAACTCAAAAATATCTACAGAAGAACGCCACAAAAGAGCCATAGATGCTTTGACTGCAGTAAAACTTGAAAGCAGGATTGATCACCTTCCGAATCAGATGTCCGGAGGCCAACAACAGAGAGTCGCTATTGCCAGAGCTTTGGTCAATGAACCCGTCATGATTCTTGCAGATGAAGCTACAGGAAACCTTGATACCAGAACTTCCTATGAAATCATGGCACTTATGCAGGATCTTCACCATCAGGGACGAACTATTGTTTTTGTAACCCACGAACCTGATATTGCTACTTTCAGCAGCAGAACAGTTACCCTTCGGGACGGAAAAGTGATTAAAGACATCCAAAATGACAATATAAAATCAGCCAGAGAAGCCCTGGAAAATCTTCCGGTAAATGATGATTACAGATAAACTAAAAATTTATTACAATGAACCTCTCAAATCTCTTCAGAATTGCATGGAAAGCCCTTTTAAGAAATAAGCTTCGGGCATTTTTAACGATGCTCGGTATTATTATTGGGGTCGCTTCAGTGATTGCAATGACCGCCATTGGAGAAGGTTCAAAAAAAAGTATCAGTGACCAGCTTTCTTCGATGGGTTCCAATATGATTACCATACGTCCCTCCAGTAATGTGAATGTTTCCGGAGGAGCAAGAATCGGTGCTTCCGGATTACAGACTTTGAGACCTCAGGATGCAGACGCTATTTCAAAAGGAGCTCCTGATGTTTCTTATGTCTCCCCTGCCGTACAAACCAACGGACAGTCTATTAACGGAGCCAATAACTGGCCTACCCAGCTGCAGGGCGTGAATGAGGAATATTTCAGTATCAGAGACTGGAGCATTGCAGAAGGCAATCTTTTCACCAAAAAAGATGTTAATTCTTCTAATAAAGTCTGCCTTTTAGGCCAAACAGTTTACAACAATTTATTTCCCAACGGTGAAGAGGCTGTAGGAAGCATCATCAGATTCAATAAAGTTCCTATGAAAGTGATTGGAACTCTGGCGCCAAAAGGATCTAATGCCTTCGGACAGGATCAGGATGATGTGATCATTGCCCCGTTCAACACCGTTCAGAGAAGATTTTTAGGAATTACCTATGTTCAGACCATTTATGCAGCTTCTTCGAATGAAAACACTTCACAGCAGGCAACAGATCAGGTGTCAGAGATTCTGAGAAAACAGCATAAACTGCCTGTTGACGGAAGCAATGATGATTTCAGTGTGAGAACTCAGGCTGAGCTTATCTCAACCATGAGTTCTACCAGCCAGCTTCTGACCGTACTTTTATCAGCGATTGCAGGCATTTCCCTTATTGTAGGAGGCATCGGAATCATGAATATCATGTACGTTTCCGTAACAGAACGAACTAAAGAAATTGGGTTGAGAATGTCTATCGGAGCAAGAGGAAAAGATATTCTGTATCAGTTTCTTATTGAAGCGGTACTGATCAGTATTACCGGGGGAATTCTTGGGGTACTTTTAGGCATCCTTTCTTCGGAACTGGTTACTTTTTTCCTTTCATGGCCCACTTTTATAACAGAATCTTCCATTATTGTTTCATTCATTGTCTGTGCTGTGACGGGAGTATTTTTCGGATATTATCCTGCACTGAAAGCGTCAAAACTGGACCCAATCGAGGCGTTGAGATATGAATAGTTTTTGTACATTTGAGTTATGAGATTCGGGATTCGGGTTGCGAGATTCGGGATTCGAGGTACGAAGATTCCGGGTTTAGAAACCATTTTGAATCTCACATAATAACGGAGTTATTTAGACTTATAAAAAATATTGAAAATATTAAAACCATTAAGAAGGATTTAAGAAATAAAATAGAGTTAAGATGAATCATTGTGATTTTTAAGCTTAAAGCGAAGCTTATCTTAATACTCTTAACACCTTAAGATCATCTTAATGTTTCAAAAATAAAAGTTTAAACAAGTTCAACAATAAAAAACACTTAACACAATATGTCTGCAAGTATATCTTCCAAAACATTTGATTTTTTAAACAAATTAAATAAAAATAACAACCGCGATTGGTTTAATGAAAATAAAAATCTGTATACAGAATCTCAGCAAAATGTGGTTTCATTCCTAGATGAACTTATCAGAGAGATGTCCGGTTTTGATGAAGAACTTGCTAAAATAGACAGTAAAAAGGCCTTATTCAGAATTTACAGAGACACCCGTTTTTCCAAGGATAAATCTCCTTATAAAACCAATTTCGGCGCTTCCCTGGGAATGGGAAAAGGAAATCAGAAAGGAGGTTATTATCTTCACATGGAACCTGGAAAATCTTTTTTAGCCGGAGGAATTTATATGCCGGAGTCTTCCGTACTGAAAGAAGTTCGTAAAGAAATTTCTTTGTATGGAGACGATTTTCTAAAAATTCTCAACAATAAGGATTTCAAAAAACATTTTCCGGAGCTCGATCAGGAAGACAAACTGAAGAAAATACCTCAGGGTTTTGAAAAAGAAGATCCTATGGGAGAATATCTGAAATTGAAGAACTTCATTGTTGTTTATTCCCTGAAAGACGAGGAAGTACTGGATAAAAATGCAGTGAAAAACATGAGCAAAGTTTTCAAACTAATGAAACCTTTCAACGATTTCCTGAATACCCCTTTTCTTTAGAACCTTTCTTTTTAGGATCTACTGATTTTTAACCACAGATGACACCCATTCTCACAGAGGGTTGGAGTTATTTGGATGAAATTAAATTGTACTGACTTTTAAAAGAGACCCTTGTCATATACAGATGTCTCTGTGACAAATCATATATATATTAAAATTCAACGGGGTTACAAAAGCAAATTCCAAAACTATACACTGAAAATCAAGCTTTTATAATTAACATTTTTTTAAGAAAAGTTTTACATTTTTACGTATCTTTGCTATTCGCCAAAAAGCCAAAGATGTCTTTATACCAAAAAATTGCAGAGAAACTACAATACATAAGCCCGAATTTCTACAAAAAAAGATATTTTAAAGCTTTAAATAATCTTAACAAAAATAACTTTTCGGAACGTAATGTAGAACCGGAATTGGTATGGATCAAAGAATACCTTCCTAAAAATGCTGTGATACTGGATATTGGTGCCAATGTGGGAACTTTTCTCTATCAGCTGGAAAATACTTTGAAGCATGAGCATATTTATGGTTTTGAACCTAATAAAAAGCTTTACAGAAGACTGAAAAGATTATTTTCAGATATGCACATTCTTCCACTGGCTCTTTCGGATGAAAACAGTATTGCAGAGTTCAAAGTACCCATTATTAATGGAAAAACGAT
Source organism: Chryseobacterium sp. WLY505 (assembly GCF_030846215.1). Lineage (NCBI taxonomy): Bacteria > Pseudomonadati > Bacteroidota > Flavobacteriia > Flavobacteriales > Weeksellaceae > Chryseobacterium > Chryseobacterium sp. WLY505. Next base: position 200,174 of record NZ_JAVCWI010000006.1, read on the forward strand.
TGCTTCCCGCGGTACTTTAAACACTTCTTACAAAGAAAAAGGAGAAGAGAAAAGCTACACGGAGCAGGTAAAAGTTATTAAGCTTGACGAATGGGCAGCGCTGGAGCATTTCAACAGACTTGATTTTATCAAAATAGACGTTGAAGGAAATGAAATAAAGACCCTTTCCGGCGCGAGAGAAACTATCAGACAGTTCAAACCAACCCTTATGGTTGAGATGGAACAAAGACACCATGAAACGCCTATCTGGAATGAGATATCCGAAGTGATGAGCTGGGGATATGATGCCAAATATCTGAACAGAAACAGCTTCACGCTGGAGGATCTTACAGAAGATATTATTACACAAAATACAAACGACGAAAAAAATAAAACTCAGTACATCAACAATATTATTTTTATACCTAAAAACATTTAAAACAACTTATGAGTGTAGTAGCGAGACAAGGCTTCAAATATTCCATTATCGGTTATATTGGTTTTTTGCTGGGCACCGTTTCCGCAATATTTATATTTCCGAATGATTTTGAATTTTACGGAAAACTGCGCTACATTCTTCCGACGGCTGAAATGCTGGTTCCTTTTGTTGTTTTGGGTATTTCCTATTCGAATGTGAAATTTTTTCACAAAGTAGAAAAAGAGGGTAAAAAACAGAATATGCTGTCACTGTCACTACTGGCGGTTTTTATCAACTTTGTTATTTTCACGGCTGTTTTTTTTGTGCTGCCCTATTTTTATCCAAAATTCAGGCATTCCGAAGCATGGAAAATCAAGGAGATGATTCTGCCCTTGATTTTAATTCTTTCTTTCTGTGCTATTTTCAATAAATATACGTCCAATTATAAAAGAATTGTAGTTTCCAATATTTTTGATAACCTGTTTCCGAAAATAGCCAATCTGGGAGCGTTCTGTATTTTTTTCTTTGCTTTATCACAGAATATTACAGCTTCTACGTCCCAGATCATTGCCTATGCTTTCTTTTTTGGAATTTTCTTTTTAATGCTTTTGGGATATATTTATTACACCAACAAACTGGAAAAAATTCAGCTGGATTTTAATACCGATTATTTTAAAAAGAATAATTTCTGGAAGGAGTTTTTCAATTACAGTTTCTTTGGATTCCTGGGAACTTTTGGAAATTATCTGGCGATCAACAGCTTTATGATCGGAGAATTTATGGGAATGGAAGAAGTTGGAATCTATTCTGTCCTTTATGCTCTGATCTCATTGATTTCTATTCCACAGCTTGGATTATTTAATATTTCAGCACCCATCATCAACAAAACTCTGGCAGACGGAGATATGGTGGAACTGGACAGATTTCACAAGAAGACATCCTTAACCTTATATTTCCTTGGAGCTGTTTTATTCTCCTGTATCATGGTAGGATTTCCTTATCTGACGCAGTTTATGCCAAAGAACGGAACCATGCTCAGAGAATATGAACCCGTTGTCTGGATCTGGGGTTCTGCAGTATTGATAGACCTTGCTACCGGATTCAACGGGAATATTATTTCGCTTTCAAAATATTACAGATTCAATATTCTGGTGATGCTTTTGCTGGCCGGATTAACTATCGGACTGAATTATTATTTCATTAAAAATACACACCTGAAACTGATCGGAATTGCCTTATCTACTGCTATTTCACTTACCATTTACAATGTGGTAAAAATCATCTTCAATTACATCGTATTTAAAGTTTCACCTTTGAGCATTGAAATGATTTTTGTCTCCATTATCTGTACTTTAGCGATTACAGTAGCCATTGTTCTTCCGAACTTCAACAGCAATCTGCTTAATCTTATTTACAAACCTGCGGTTGTCCTGATACTGATCTATGTCGGAAATTACTTTACCAAAATTTTCCCCGTTGAAGATTATCTGAATATGAGGTTTATTAAGAGTGTATTTAAGATAAAATAAATGCCTTTAAGACGGAAAGATAGAATAATCTGAAGCTTTTTACAGCAAGCCTGTTAGAAATTGTTCCAGTTTTTTCTGAACTTCTTTCCTGCTGTATATTGTATAAAAATCAAATGGATTTTCAGAAACGGTTTTTAGCTGTTCAAGAACATTTTCTTTTTCAGGAATAATAAAACTAAGTTTGGAAGGATAATTTCCCGGAAAAACAGCCAGTTTTCCATAAGCTATGGCATCGCCAAGGTTTCCCGTCATTTTACTAAGTCCATACGTTTCTTTCATGCTGAAAAATTCTGTATCCTGTTGAATCGGACACCACAAAACATCTGCTTTCTGCATCCATTGTTCAAAGTCTTCCGAGGAAACTCTTTCTGAAAAATAGGTGATTTCAATATTTTCAGGTAATTTTTCAGACAGGTTTTCAAGCTGTTTTAATTCGTGTCCGTTTGCTTTTCCTAGGAATATAAACCTGCAGCGTTTATCTGTATTGAGTTTCTGAAGGGTTTCGAAAATATAATGATAATTTCTTCTTTTCTGAGAAACGCCGCCAGGAATGACCACCAGAAGATTTTCATTTTTTACCTTGTCAAAGTCTCTTGTATAAAACAGCGGCAAATACTTATATTTTTCTGAAACCAATGCCTCATCCAATACGAAAAGATTTCTTGAAGTCTGATAAACCTTGGTTTTGTAGAACAATCCCTCTTTAAGCCATAACTTTAATCTGAAAATAAAATCTTCTTTAAAAACGCTTTTCATCAGATCCAGCTTTGAAGCTTTTATAAAATTAAGATTATGAGTAATGATCGCGGTATTGTACTTTTTAGTTACTGCTAAAAATGTAGTGAAATAACGATGTACAGTCCCAATTACAACCAGATCATATGGCTTTCCCTTTAACTGATCCAAAATCATAGAACTATCCGACAAAAAAACAGCTTCATGACGGTGGCTTACCTGATCTTTGATTCTTTTTGAAAAATAATAGTCTACCGCAAAATCCTGAGAACCTTCCATAATATCTATGAAAGCCTGGGCAATTTCCGCGTGGGTATCTATTTCTATATAAGCTATTTTTTTCACAGGTTAACGGGAGTTATATCTTAAGTTTTTGCTAAAGCCAATGGATTTTTATTTTTTTAATTAAACGGGCTAAAGCCCGTTTCTATTGATGAACATTTACAATGTATAAAATAATTTATCTTTTACATTTTCAGCCATTTCTTCTTCAACATTCTCCAACGTTGATCATTAACGGCTCGCTGTTCTTCTTTGGTAATTTTCAGTTCTAATTTCTTTGATCTGCAGCTTTCATAAGATGTAATAATATCGAAGAAAAATGAAGCAGATTTACTTTTCATAGCTTCTTTTGATGAGGCAATATAAGCCAGAAACCTGTTCAGTCCCAAGAAATAAAAATATCTTCCGTAATAATCTGCAGGGCGTATCGTGTAGTCAGCTCCTTTTACTTTAATCAGCTTTACATGGAGCTCCGGAAGTACCACTTCTTTCCATCCATGATTTTCCAACAGTATGGAATCAATATTATCCCAGCCCAATGTTTCCCTTAAACCACCGATCTGCACAAAGCATTCTTTACGGTAAGCTTTCATAGGACCTCTTACGTGATGTTTATTGGAATTTCCTTCATACACCCAGTTTCCATCTTTTTCTATGTACAGAAGACCTCCTACAAGCCCGTATTCAGGATGAGTGATAAAAGCTGTTGCTATCGCTGTGAGATAGTTGTCCGGAAGAATGATATCAGCATCAAATTTACAGATGATGTCAAATTCATCCATATTTTGAGTCTGAAGTCCGTTTTTAAAGGCATGAACCACTTTAGAACCTGGCTGATGTTCAGATTTCTGAAGATTGACTGTTTCAAAACGGGAATCAGTTTCTGTATATTTCCTGATGATCTCAGACGTTCTGTCCGTAGAGCCATCATTCACTACCACTACTTTAAAGTCTTTGCTGCTTTGCTGCTGTAAAGAATCAAGAGTAAATGGGAGGTTATCTTCTTCGTTATGGGCAGGAATTATGATTAAAAACCTCACGAATTATAGTATAAATGATGAATAATAAATGATCAATGATGAGAAGCTTTTGAGGGCATCAATTACCATTGATCATTTATCTTTGATGATTTTATTTGTTATGCGGTTTCAGCATGTTTTTAGGATCAAGAATTTCATCCAGTTTTTCCTGGGAAAGAATTCCTTTTTCCAAAACAAGGTTGTAAACACTCTTTCCTGTTTCCAATGCTTCTTTTGCAATCTGTGTAGACTGTTTGTATCCGATATAAGGGTTCAATGCCGTTACAATACCGATGCTGTGTTTCACCATATTAAGGCATACTTCTTTATTGGCTGTAATTCCTACTACACATTTGTCACGAAGCGTATCCAAAGCGTTGCAAAGGAAGTTGATATTTTCCATGATGGCATGAGAAAGTACCGGTTCCATTACATTCAGCTGTAATTGTCCTGCTTCTGCGGCAAAAGTGACAGTAAGATCATTTCCGAATACTTTGAAACAAACCTGGTTAACCACTTCCGGAATTACAGGATTTACTTTCCCTGGCATAATCGAAGATCCCGGCTGCATTGGCGGAAGATTGATTTCAAAAAGACCCGCTCTTGGACCAGATGAAAGTAATCTTAAGTCGTTACAGATTTTGGATAACTTCACCGCAAGACGTTTTGTTGCTGAAGAATAAATTACATAAGATCCTGTATCGGGTGTTGCTTCTACTAGATCCGGTGCTGAAACAATCGGGAATCCTGTAATCTGAGCTAAGTTTTTAGCACAAAGAGTAGCATATCCTACCGGAGCATTTAAGCCTGTTCCAATAGCAGTCGCTCCCATATTTACTTCTACAAACAGGTTGGCGTTGTTATTCAATTTAGAGATATCCTCCTCCAAAGTGGCTGCATAGGCTTCAAATTCCTGCCCCAAAGTCATTGGAACAGCATCCTGAAGTTGTGTACGTCCCATTTTAATAACATCATGGAACTCCTGTCCTTTTGCACGGAAAGCCGTGATAATTCTTTCCAGTTTTTCTACCAGCCCGATATTCATCTGAAGCAATCCCATTTTGATTGCCGTAGGATACGCATCGTTGGTAGACTGAGAAAGGTTGATATGGTCATTAGGTGAACAGAATTCATATTCTCCTTTATTTTTTCCTAATTTTTCCAATACGATATTAGCGATCACTTCGTTCGCATTCATATTGATGGAAGTTCCTGCTCCTCCCTGAATCATATCTACCGGAAACTGCTCATGATATTTCCCTGCTACAATTTCATCACAAGCTTCTGCTATTTTGAAATACAGGTTTTCGTCTAGAAGTCCCAATTCATAATTGGTTTTAGCCGCTGCTTTTTTTACAAATGCCAATCCTTTAATGAAATCAGGATATGAAGACAAAAGCTGTCCTGAGATTTTAAAATTGTCGATAGCTCGTTGTGTCTGAACCCCATAATAAGCATCTAAAGGCACATTCAGTTCGCCTAATAGATCACTTTCTTTTCTGAAATTTTCCATTACAGATATTTTACTGTTTTTGATCGTTTAAAGATAGCAAAAACGCATCTAACCGATGCGTTTTAATTTGAATTATTTTGTAGGATATTTTTGATTTAAAGCCTGGAGTATTGCCCATGTTTCAGCATCCATAATTCCGTCATAATTCTGTGGACGGAAGTGGTACTGGAATGCTTCAATTGTTTTTTTCGTAGCATCGTCCCATTTTCCGCTAAGATCAATTGCATATCCGAATTTCTGCAATGAAGTCTGAATAAGGAAGATAAAGCTGGAATCGTTATACCTTACAGCCAGGTCTGCCTGTGCGGGCTCAAGATAAGTCTGTTTCGCTGCTTCATCATACCACATTCCCACCTGATATTCATCATAAAGCTTTTTCCATGGGAACATAGGTCCAGGATCCTGTTTTCTTGTGGGAGCAATATCTGCATGTGCCAATACATTCGTAGGCTGGATCTGATACCTTGTCACAATATCTTTCACCAGGGCGGCTACTTTTTTCACCTGTTCATCGCTAAATGGAGCAAAAGTTCTTTTCCCTGTACTATCTGTAGTATAACCTGTATTTACAATTTCAATACCGATAGAATTATCATTGAGATTTTTGTCATTTCTCCATGCGCTTACTCCTGCATGATATGCCCGTTTATTTTCATCTACTAACTGATAGATCTCGTTATCTCCTGTATTATTTACCAGATAATGGGCACTTACAGCCTGCTGGGTAAGAACGGTAAGAGATTTATCATCTGCAAGAGCCGTATAATGTAGTATCAGGTAACGCTGTCTGAAATTCTGAGCAACTGCCGGAAAATACGTTTTCACCACTTTATATCCTGCTGGTTTTGCAGATACAATGGAACCATAACTTGCCGTATTATCATTTTTTGTTGGGTCTGCTATATTAGTAGTAAAAAAGTCTACTCCATGATCAGATACAACTTTTGGTTTTGGAGCAACCGGAGGTGTTGTCTTAACAGTTGGTTTCGCCTGTGTTATTGGGGTTTTCGGTTGGTAAGTATTTTTTTTTACATTTTGTTGAGAAGTACATGAAAAAACGAAAGTACTTAATCCGATGATATATAATGTTTTACGCATCAGTTTGGTTTTTGAATGATTTATTACCTCAAAAATACACAAAAATTTCTTGAATTTTATTTGGTAAATAAAGAAATCTGTTCTATATTTGCACTCGCAATAACGGAACAACGATCATTAAAAAATAAACAAAAAGGAGGGTTGCCGGAGTGGTTAACGGAGCAGTTTGCTAAACTGTCGACGCGAAAGTGTCGCAAGGGTTCGAATCCCTTACCCTCCGCTCTTCTTATATATTCGGGGCGTAGCGTAGTCCGGTCATCGCGCCTGGTTTGGGACCAGGAGGTCGCAGGTTCGAATCCTGCCGCCCCGACTTTTTAATGTGCTTATTTACTAAGCGAGAATCAACTTTTAAGGGTGCGTAGCTCAGCTGGATAGAGCATCTGCCTTCTAAGCAGACGGTCAAAGGTTCGAATCCTTTCGCGCTCACTTAATGAGACAACTTTTAAAAAGTTGTCTCATTTTTTATACCCATAAAAATCTGTGGCCCAAACTTTTACAATTGGGATATTTAGAGTTCGATTTTTGAAGCTAGAATTCTTCTATTACTTGTTTGAAATTATCTAGAAGAGCCTCAATATATTTCCTATAGGACTTTTCCGCAAATTCGAAATCTCCTTAGGGTTATACTATCTTTTTTTCTGGTTTTTTGTAATTTTTTGAAATAAGATAAAGCAGGTCCAATATAACTGCTATTTCTTCATCATCTACTTTAATGCCATTTTTTGCTAACAGGGCAATTGCCTGTTCAATTGATATTTTTTTATAAGTGAAATTCATTTTTCATATTTTTTCGATTAGCTTTTTTCAATAGTACTTTTAATAATGCATCATTTAGATCTAAAGAAAGACTCCCTTTTTGGTAGTCAACATTAACAGGAGGAATCAAACTCACAACATGCTTTTTATCAGCTATATCAAATTCCGAAAATCCGTGAAAAAGATCCAAAAATAATTTGCCTTCCAACTGTTCCTGCCTATCAATATCTCTTAATTTAGTATTGATATTACGTAACTCTTTTTTTAAGCATTGAGAATTAACCTGGTTCTCTTTTTTTAATTCATTGTAATCGTCCAGTTTCAAAATCCTTGCTACAAATAGCTTTCTAGCTTGGGAAAGAGTTAATCCTTCTTCTTTCAATTTTCTCTCTGCCAACATCCGTTCATGTAAATAGTTTGTTTTCTGTGTTTTTATATTCTGATCTTCTAAAATACTATTGAATAATTCAGCTGCATTATTTGATAATATTAGTTCTTGAAGTTTATTCTGATAACATTCATTGAGAAGAATTGCATTTATTCTTGTCTTACATCGCCCATGACAGTGATAATAGGGATATTTTTTGGTTTTGCCTTTAGAAAAGCTTCCACTAAGTTTTTGATTACAGTGGGGACATATTAAGAATCCTCTTAGAAAAAATGTTGCTTTTAGAGTATCTGCTTTAGCGGTAACTTGTCTTTTCGTTGTAATAATACGCTGTACGTCATAAAACTGGCTTTCGGAAATTAATCCCTCATGCATTCCTTTAACCATTTGTTGTTCCTCAGCGCTAATATTTACCGATATAAGACCACAATAAACCGGATTACGTACCAACCTAAAAAAATGCGATCGTGAGCATATCAAACCTTTATCAGTCGCCATTTTTCTGATCTCTTCTATCTTATGAATATTTTTTGAAAGTTGATAGAATACCCATTTTATAATTTCTGCCTCTGGTTGTTTAGGAGCAATTATTTTTTTTCCATCTAAAAGTGTCAGATTAATAAATCCTAGTGGAGCCTTATTAGTATACCTACCCATTAGTTTCGCCCGACGAATACCATTTGCTGTATTCTGGGCTCTCCTACTGTTTTCAGCTTCTGGTACAGAAAGGTACACAGCAAGCATAACCGTGCTTTCCGGTACTGCAAAATCTACAGGCTGATCAATAGCCATTGCTGTTGTTTTATATTTTCTAAGCATACCTATCATTTCATAGGCATACTCAACATTACGGCTAAATCGATCCCATTTAATAAACAATATATTAGCTTCTTCCTTTGGTGATTTGTGCTTAACTGTTGCGAATAGCTTTTTCCATTCAGGCCGATTGAAATTCTTAGCTGAGAAGTCTTCGCGATAAATCCCCTTAACTTCGATATTGTTATATCTACAATATTTCAATAACCTGTCCTCCTGTTCAGGTAAGGAATAACCTTTTCTTTTTTGTTCGTCCGTACTTACACGGACATATAAATAGGCTGTTTTCATATGAATAATGTTTGTTAAATCTACAACAAGATTAATATTTTTAAACATATGATAATGAGACACGAACGCACATTTTATACCCAAAATCAGATAGTCACCGAGAATTTTTAAATAAAATTGATATAATATATCTGCTACAAGGACTTTACTCCTAATAATACAAGCGGAAATCATTTCATTTAATGTAGTTGTAGGACAAGAGAATATAAAAAAACTTATATTGATCTGGAAGTCATTGAAAGTATACTTCTAAACCTGGAGCAGTTTGAATTAAGTAAAGAATATCTTAAAATTGCAGATGTGGCAGTTAGTTTTGGTGTGAGCGAAGAAAATTTATCGGCAGTTTTAAACGAGCATAAAAAAGTAAATTTCAACCGTTATCTCAATGAACTGCGGATAGGTTACATAATGGACAAAATAGCAAGTGATCCGAAGTATCAAAAATACTCCAGTACTGCACTTGCGAGAGAATGCGGTATTAATACCAGACAAAGTTTTTCAATTGTTTTCAGTTCAGTAGCAGGCATAAATTTTTCTGAATTCCTCAGAAACTGTGAGAATGAACAAAAGAAATGAGTGAACCTGCGATGTATATTTTTTATAATAAAAGAAGGTCTGAATGTAAAATAACATCCAGACCTTTCTTTACTTAATCGCTGCTTCAAGATTCCACTCTTTTAATTCTCGAAGTTTTGCAAGATCTTCCGCAGTCATTTTTTCATTTACAACATATAACTTGCCACCTCCAGAAATAGGAAAATACAGCTGAAATCTATTTGTACTTAAATTTTTCAGATTTCCATTAATGATCTGCAACTCCAGCCATCTCATGAACTCTTCTGGTTTTTCTTCCGAAAACAGGTACAATTGGCTGTCACCTCGCCATGAAATCCGCATGTATAATGTTTTGCCGTCTGTTGTTTTCGCCATTACCCTGTATGCGGATTTGCAGAAGATGATAGGATCTAAAACGGCACTTGTTCCTTCTCTTTCTTTAAGATGATACATAGTAACTTTATCATCAAATTCAAGATTGTTTTCACCTGTCTGATCTTCCAGATTATCAACAGCCCGCAATAAGCCTTCAAATTTGACATTAAGCTGAAGGGGAATACTTCCATTGCATTTGACGTAACTAATTGTTCTATTATCGAAATTGATTTCCTCTGCTGGCGTTGGCTGAAATCTGTCATTAAACAGGTTTTTAAAAGTAAATATAGGTTTGTCATCCGTTAATTCTTGACCTGTAAATTTGATTGTTGCATCAACGAAGACATTATTAGAAATGTCACCATTTTGCCTACCTTCTTGTGAAACAACAATTTCATTTGGACTAAAAGAGAACCCTGCTTTCATACGCTGTAATTTAACCCGTTTTGCTTCATTAATTGTTTCGATATTGATGTACCCAACCTCTCCTGTAATATTTGCCGATGCTCCGCTTTTTGTTGTCGTAGTGTTGCTATTGCTGTTGGAACGTACAAGATCCCCAGAGTTATTGATCTTCCCAATTTCTTTACCATCTTTATTGTAAACGGTATTCTCATCAGCATTCGACGATTTCCTACTGTTATTCGAAGAAGAAGCATTTGTATTATCGATACTGGAACCGATCTGCCCTGTTGCTGTCAATTTTGAATTGAATGTCGCAGACTGGTTTCTTGAAATATCACCGAGGTCTACTTCTTCGAATTCATTCTCCAACTTATCAATGCTTTTAAAGACTATCCCATGCCGATCGGGCGGTATTGATAGTGAAGTATTCAGGTAGGCAAGTCTTGTATTGGGATGGGTAAACTTTGGATCGATGAAATATCGTTTTATATTTGAAAATACAAGTCTTACTTTATATTCCGTATAATCAGTCGGTAATTCTTTAGGTGACTCTTTCTCTGGTGGATATATCGGCTTCGACATCAATGAAATTATATCTTCGGGATTCTTTGTCTTTGCGCTAATTTCTTTCAGGAGATGATAGGAGAGACTGTCTGGCAGATCCCATAGTAGTTTTGACTGCTCAGGTTTTTGTGAAGAGGCTTTATATGGCACTATACCGACTTTTACTTCAATAACAGGTAGATCTGTATTTTGATTACCAATTTGTCCATGATACAAATTGTTCAACATTGGCTGCGGACTTTTACAGGATATTAAACTTATTAATATCAGACTGAAGATAAATTTGCTATTTTTCATTATTATCTGACTTTAAATAGTGAATACGTAACTCTTGACCCAGCTTTACAAGCACCATCCTCGGTTCTCAAGAATTCCACAGGGACGTCATCTGACAGTGACCATCCTCCGCAGTCGAGACGTGGAGCAGAACCAACGCCAAAATATTGTGTTCCTTCGGGTAAAACATCACCAATGGTTCTTGGGTCTTCTTCTGTCCAGAGGATACTACCAACACCGAAACCTTGGAACAAGGCATCTTTTAAAAGTAAACTTGCTGATCTGTTTGCATATTGAGGACTATAACCAACTATTTTCGTCAAAGCTATCTGGACGGTGTTATCGTCGGCTAAAAATACTTTTCCTTTGACCGATTTCCCTTTTAGATGTGGGTTGTTATGGCTAAACTCAATGCTTTTTTTTGCAGTGTCAGATAAAGCTAAGAGCTTATCTACTGCATTTTTGATTTTAATTCTCATAAGATTCGAATTTGGTTAACTAGTTTTTTTGATATGGCTACGACATGAGATGTCTATATTAAAGATAAATCTTAATGAGATAAATTAATATAGTATAAATACGGTATTTTAAAATGGAAGATATTTTTTTGAATTTATAGTTCTTGAGATAAAATTCGCTCTAAAAATATTTTTGCGAAGCTTCTGGAATACTCTGTATCCCACGACAAGCCCGCAACGGCTGGAAATGTAAGGAACATGAAAGAGAATTGACAGTCGTTGCATCCGATTTTTGCGCCAAAAGCCGTTGGCTTTTGGCCGCGGCAGTTTTTCAACTGCCTACGGGAATGGGTTGGGATCTGAAATTTTTAAGGTTCATAAAAAATCCTCGATTTTCAGTCATACCCGTACTTAGAAGATTCCATAGGAGGGAAGCTCCCATTTGAGCCAAAGTAGAGTTAATAAATAAGTCCTGTTTTCGAAGAGACTCTGCAAGTGAGCAACTTGGGGTATCATCCTTAGTTTCCGAGTCGACCATTAAGTCCCCATATTCTTCAATAATGGACGGATAAGTTGTTCATGTACAAAAATCTACTGAGTAGCTACCTTAAGATTTATTTTTTACTATTGCTAACGAATTATATTAGTTATTACCTTTAAAATTATTAACATAAAGAATCTTTAATTGTTCTAAAATTAGCTAAAGCACTTTCAATATTTTCTATAATATCATCAATTAATAATTCTGGATTTGGAAGATTATCTAAATCAATAGTATTGTCATCTCTAAGCCAAAATAAATCAAAATTTGCTTTATCTCTTCCAATAATCTCTTCATAAGAATATTTACGCCAACGACCATGAGGATTATCAATAGTCCAAGATTCTTTGCGTTCATTTTTTTTGCCTACCTCATAACTCTCAACGAAATCCGATAGATGCTTAAATGTTATTGGATTATTTTTAGGTGTATGATGGACATTTGTTCGATAGTCATAAAACCATATTTCCTTCGTACCAATCTTGTCGTAATTCTTCTTCTTTTCGAAAAATAAAACATTAGATTTGACTCCTTGCGCGTAAAATATGCCTGTGGGTAGTCTCAAAATAGTATGTAAATTTGTTTCTTCGAGTAGTTTTTTCCGAATAATTTCCCCTGCGCCCCCCTCAAATAAGACATTATCAGGAAGTACTACTGCGGCACGACCATCTTCTTCTAGCATAGCTACAATATGTTGTAAAAATGCCAGTTGTTTATTACTTGTAGTAACCCAAAAATCTTGACGGAAAAAATACCCATCTTTTTTTGCTTGATTTTCATCAGTTGTTGGTACATCACTACTACTTTTACCAAAAGGAGGATTAGCCAATACTATTTTTACTTTGGGAACTTCTTTATTTACTTTCTTAGGATTCAAACTATCTGAGACTTGTATATCTGGCGTTTTTTGCAGATCTCCGATACCATGTAAATATAAATTCATCAAACACAATCTCGCTGTAGCTTTTTCAATCTCCCAACCATGAAATGTATCAAACTTCAAAAAATTTTCTTCATCTTCTGACAGTTTGTTATTCTCATGAATGTAATTCAGCGCACCTAAAAAAAAGCCACCTGTACCACAGGACGGATCTGCAATGGTTTCTCCAGGAATTGGTTTAATACATTCAACCATAGCTTGGATAACAGGTCTCGGGGTAAAGTACTGCCCTGCTCCACTATTCTCAGCATTTTTTTGTAATAATGTTTCATAAATTTCTCCTTTAACATCAGAATTTGTTGAAGACCAATTGTCCTCATCAATAAGTTGAAGTAATCTTCTTAGTTTTACTGAATCATGTATTTTATTTTGAGCATTAGCAAAAATCTTTTCAAGCATTCCGCCCGATTCGGCAAGAGTTTTCAATATTTGCTCATATTGTTCTAAAAGTGAACCACCAGAATTAGATATTAATTCTTTCCAGTTACATATATCAGGTAAATTATATTTACTTTTATTTTCATCTGCCATTTTTAGAAATAGCAAATAAGTTAACTGTTCCAAATAGTCATTATAACCCAATCCGTCATCACGAAGAGTATCACAGTATGACCAAATTTTTTGTGCTATAGTAGATGTTGACATATCATTTTATTTTATGCTGCTATTTTAGAAGCCCATGGTAAACCCATACTAACCAAACAAGCTTTGACAGTTGCTGAAAACTCTGCGCTTGGTTGTACGAAATCCTTTAATTGTTTTAATTTCTCCTTTATTTGTCCTCTTCTTAAAGCACTAGGATTTGTATTATTCAAATCCATTAAATTTTGCGTTTCGGAAACAATTGTTGAAACTTTAATCCAAATATCTTGTCTAGCTTCCTTCAATTTCTTAAAATTCAAATTAAGACTCTTTATTGTATAATCAGCCCTCTCAAAATCCCATCCAGTTGTTTTAATGGGAGTAACCTCACCTTTAGGATTAAATGTTATTTTTAGAACATCTTCTTCTTCACAAGGATCTAGAAAATACACAAGTTCATCTTCAATTGGTGTATTGGGATCATTTGATTTATTACTCCTTACAGCAAACTTATCACGTTTCCGTACATTGCCAGCTCCTCCACAAACTCTATAATTAGTCCAAGTGAACGCTAACCACCAATAACCACCTTTATCTTTCTTGTCAAGTCCCAAAGCAATTTTTTTAGGTCTAAAATGATCCACATGTAAATGGTTATATTTGTCTTTGGCTTCGGAATACCAACACTTTTCATTTGATATGGATAATAGAAAATCTTTTAGTTCACCCCAGATTGCTTGATTATCATCTATAATTTGATTACGGGTAGCAATATCCACAGCGTTAATAAGCTGCAACGTTAATGAATCAGCCTTATTTATCCATTCAATATCAGGCTCAAACCCTGTTCTATCAATGTGAATCATTTTCTTCTTCTTTTGATATTTCTTCGAGAATTTCCATAGCTAAAGCATTTTGTTGGTCTAATTCATCTTTAGTAAAGCTATTTTTTCCCTGCTCTTTAATGCGATTTTTATAAGCTATTATGAATTTTTGATAAAGAGGATCTCTAAATGTATTTCCAAAACCTAAATCTTCCAATTCAATAAAAAGCTTTCTCAAATTCTCTTGATCTTGCTCTGAGAGTCTTCCATTTTGCTGTTTTACTAACAACTCATTTCTTTGATCCAATTTACCTTGAGTAAATTCATCAATTGTGGTTGGTAAACCAAACAACTCACTAGTTAGTATACCTTCAACTCCTAATCCTCTTGGGTCTATTTCTGGTTCTTCTACTGTAACTTGGCCATCAGCAGTTGTTCTGAATAATCTGACTTCCTCTTTCGTTAGATTCCCAATTACCAAAGGATCATGTGTATTCATTATTATTTGAGTTGTTGATGGGCGGTCAACAACTTTATCTAAAAATTCTAAATATCTCCATTTCCAAATAGGATTTAGATGAGTATCTGGTTCATCTAGCAAAATTAATGAATCATCATCTTTTGTGAATTTTAGTAATCCTAATACTGTGAGTAATTGTTGCTCTCCTTCACTCAATTCCTTAAAAGTAATACTACCATCAACATTCTTTTTTTGAACTTTTATTCTAACTTCTGCTATCAGTTTGGAAATGTACGTACTTTCCAACGCTTTGAACAAGGCTGTATTACTCGTATAAATCTTAGCTAATTCTTGTAATTTATCTTTGCCTTTTAAATATAGGTAAAGTCTTTTTTGATCTTCAATATCAGCAAAATCTATTCTTATTTTCTCATCATTATATATTGGTGCAAGAGACAATTCCCATAGTTTTTCTAAGAAAGGTCTAACCAATCCTTTTGCTGTCCAAAAAATATCATCTGGATTATTTTTAATCCTACTTTCCGCCCACTTTGGCATTTTAAGAACAAAAAGAATAGATTCAATATCTTTAATATTTAACACATCATTTAGAAAATTTAAACTTTCTTCTTCCTCGTGAGTAAAATAAGCCAATAAAACAAAGTATGAATGAACCAATTGTACATAAAAAAGTTTTCTTAAAGAATCAAGTTCTGTATCTTTAAAATCGTCTCCAATTATTTTGTTATAGAAATTATTTTGGTGATCCCAAAAAAGTTCTTTCAGTTTATTACTTAATCCAGAGTAATAAGTAAATACATATTTCGGTTGGTATTTTGCTTTAGCTTCATTCGAAAAGAAAGATTTAAATGTTTGCTTTTCGTCATTCACTAGAATAACGTAATTTCCTTTTTGGCAGGTTATATTAATTATGTTATTCTGAATTTTATAAATAATATTATAGTCAAAACTTGTCGATTGCCTTTTCGACTCTGTACTTAAATCTAGATATTTAAAAATTAAGATCAAAGCTTCGATAAAATTAGATTTACCTGAAGCATTCGGTCCGAGTAAAACAGTTTTCATCTCGTTTTCATCTAGATTAATTGTGAACTGTTTTAAGTTCTTATAATCTTCTATATATACCTGATCTATTCTCATGATTTATCAGCTAATTTTAAAAAAGTTTCTCTGCCGTTTCTAGGTAATTCAACAATATCTCCCGATTCAATAAACTTCTTTAGTTCTGCATAAAATTCTTCAATATCGTCTTTTTTATCTGAGGCCAGCCAAAGTTGTTTTGAAGGAATAGGTTTTTTATTCTCGTTCAATATTTCGAGAATTGACTTTGATTTTTCAAGCATAATTTTGATCTTTATTGAATTATTCTTCTTTTCCTTTTCTTTTACTAAATACTTTTCTTTTTCAGCTTTAAGCTGATCAAGCAAAACACTAACTTGCTGATCAACAGGATCTTGCTCTACTAATTTACCTGTAAATGCTTTATTGAGAATCGTCTGCCTAAATAAATCTATTTGAGTATGTACTTTCTTGATTACTTTTTCTGTTTCTTCAATAATAGAAAAAGCTTGTTGCATTTGCTCAACAATTGCCAACTGTTCATCAAATGAAGGTATTAATATGGGTATACGATTAAGATTTGCTTGATTCAATTTAGGTTGGGCAGTACCTGTTACATATTCAGTAATATCTAATGAATTGAAATAAAAACTGAGATATTCAATAAGAATATGCTCTTTCACTTGAACAATATGAGCATGATTATTTACCCAAAATTTACCTTCTACAATAAAAGATAAATCTTTAGCTTTACTTAATAAATTTGCCCCATCCTCTCCTAATAAAAGATACTTACCATCAAAAATATAATCATCAATGTAATCAATTACACCTGTAGCACCATAGTATCTATACTTTCCAGTCCTTCCTTTTCGTACTGAGCTACTTAAAGCAATTCGTTTATTATTGCAGTTTATCACACAATCTTCAAATTTTCTTTCTACAAAACTTGTTGATGACATTTTTCTCTCTAATAAAGATCTAAAAAATGTCCTTTTATGAAGATTTAATTTATTAAAACTCAGGTCTAACTGTACGTTACTTTTTTCAAGACTACTTAATATTTCTTCTAATTTAAATACAATTCTTATTTGTTCTTTTAACGGGGGTAATGGAATAGGAATACTACGAAAAGCTGTTGCAGATAATTCTGGAAATGTTGTTCCGCTTGCCCGACTTAAGATACTTTCTTTAGAAAATTGCAGATAATAATAAATATAATCTACATAGGATGATTCTAGGGGGATGAGATTTTTAAATCCTTGATTTGTTGCTAACTCATTTTGAGAAATCGCCATATAACCAATAGGAGCCCTTGATGAAAACAACAAACTACCCTTTGGTAACATGTATGCAGAAGAGTTATCTAATCCAATTTGCGATATATATCTGCCACCTTTTGATATATACTTTTCTTTATTCCCGGATAAATCAGCTGGCGTGATCCAATTGATTTCATTCCCCCAAAACAAAGGTTCTTTTGTTGATGGAGTGCCACCGCTAACAACGATACCAAGGTCTCCTATAGTAACCCAACACCAGCTCTCTGGTAAATTATATTTCTCTTTTTGTTCTTTCATTTAAAATCTTAAAAAAGATTTGGCTCTAAAATTATTTAAAATACTAACTCAAAGAAATGCATTAGAATTAATGCTTTATTCTATATATTTTAAAATCAGAAATTATCTTAGTCATCATCTGCAAAATCTTAATGTTCTATTTTAGGAATAACGCTTACAATATTATTTGACTTCCGCCAAAATAAATTAATTTAAACTTCCTTAAATCAGAAGGCTCTTACATACAATTATTAAGGATTCTTCTAATTTTTCAACGGTTAAAAGTAATTAAAAATATCAATACAAGACCAGTTTTATAAGTGATTAAAAACACAAAATGGGTAATACACTAAGGCATAAAGCATTTGATTCTTCGTCTAATTGAAATAAAAATAATAAACAACAATATTAAATTATAGCCAGAAGCTTAATTATACAATTCCTCATAATTCAATATTTCCATTAAGATATTAATTGGAATTTCTATTCTATCTTTGACATTTATTTATTGAGACATTTTTGCCGTTAAATCATATTTTCAATAAGTTTATCGGCCAAAAAAATCGCATATTGGACTGATCTACTAAATGCCGTTTTTTTCCAATCAAATATAAGCCTAATCTATAAACCCTTTTCCATATACTATATGCTTGATTTAAAAAAAAATAATATAACGCCTTATAATTTAAATACGACAGATTAATAATCTGCCGTATTTTTAATTTAACATTTATATCCCAACCTCGTAATATATTTCCTTTAGTAAAAGTAAAGTTCACAAATATCAAAACCTTAAAATCAATTTAGTACAGGAATCAAACTATCTTAACCAATATAATCAACAAAATACCCGTAAAATCCAATTAAGGTCAGCAACCAAAGAGTTCGAGGATAATCCTGTCAAGTTCACATAAAGACTTACTATTTTTAGTAGGTCTTTTTTATTTTATTCCTTACTCAAAAATTACTGTAAAGCAGATTGGATAGAGCATCCCGATTTCAATCGGGACGGTCAAAGGTTCGAATCCTTTCGCGCTCACATAAAGACTTACTATTTTTAGTAGGTCTTTTTTGTTTTATTCCTTACTCAAAAATCATTGTAAAGCAGATTGGATAGAGCATCCAGATTTCAATCGGGACGGCCAAAGGTTCGAATCCTTTCGCGCTCACAAAAAACCTCACAATTTTTATTGTGAGGTTTTTTGTTTTTAAGAAGAGTAATTTTTAGTAATAAAATTAAGACTTTTTGTATTTGGTTTCAAATTCCGTTGTCGCCTGGTTGACATTACCAGACATATTTTGAAATGCCTCATTTTTTTGAGACAGTTTTTGTTTTTTCTTCTATCCTTTAGAATATTTAAGCAACTCCTTTTATTTTTGTTCCGTTCTTAGCCGCTTCGATTTTCTTATTATTTCTAAGCTCACGTTTCATTTTACGGTAGTCCCAGGGAGCCATAGCATTAATATCCTGCCACAGACCCATTTTTTTAAGTTTTGCAGTTTCCTGAATTTTGCCCAGAGACGCATCTTTTGAGTAGGAAAAATACCACCATCCCAATCCTGCTTTGATCAGTTCTTTGGAAAGGTATTTTCCATCGTCATAGTACACTTTCGCAATGGATCTTCCATAACGGTCTGTAGTGGTTTCAACAAAGCTTACCGTTTTCCCGAATACTTGAGCAGAAGTAAACTGTTTCGCATTTTTACCGAACGCCTGTCCGCTTTCCGGACAATCAACTTCGGCTAATCTGATTTTTTTTTGTTGATTACCTTTTAACAGTAAAGTAATAGTATCTCCGTCTGAAATTTTGATCACTTTTCCGGTAGTCTGTGAGAATAGAAATACAGGGAAAAGTACGTACAGCAGCATTAATCGTTTCATGGAGCAAATATAGGGATTAGAAAGGCTTGTTTAATTACAAAAACCTCGCAAAATGCAAGGTTTTTGTAATATCAAATTAAACTATTTGTTTTTTTCACCTCAAAGTCGGGAGAATTTGCGGAACGGGGTTATTGATATTGGCTAAAACCAAATATATTAAATCATTGCCCCTCTAAACCAAACTGATCTTCATAATCCAGTTTTTCAATTTTATCAGAATTTTTTATAATCACTTCTAAAGATCCTTTGGGTTTTATTATCGAGTCTCCAACCATAACTTTATCCCACCAATCTCTGTAAACTAAAATACTATCTTGATTGCCATACACCAGAAATGGTATATTGTGATTATCATGATTCATATACTTTTTTCTAATTATTGATTTTATATCCTTTTCTCTAATTTCATCTAAAAAACTACCTTCGTTTTTTGACGAAAATATCAGTTTGTATAAGAATACAAAAACAATAATAACCAATATGACTACTAAACTCTTATTTCTATTTATTATTTCTAATCTTAAAAAATTCATTCTATATGCGTACTGAAGCAATTATATTTATACTATTCTCACCAGTTAAACGGTATCGCTACATAAGTATTTTCAAAAATAGGTAAGGACAAAAATTCCATTGGTGGTATGCAGTCTTCTTCCTTCTTCACAATGCAAACTTTAAGTAATTCTCTCCGATGATGGTAGCCATTTAAGATGAGCGCCTGAATACCATCTGTATCCAGAATCCTGATCAAAGCTCTAAATTTATCTGCTGTATCTGTTATTTCCAGAAAACTTAAATCAATATCCGTAAAAGAGATATTTTCATCGGCTACGATCTGAACAAAACGTTGTCCGGTATCATATGCAGTAAGGTCTTTAAATTTTTCATCTGCTGTCACAAGACTGGTTTCAAGGCAATCCAGATATACTTTTCGCTCTCCTGACAAATAGTTTCGGGTATGCAGCTTATCTTCCTGTACAATCTCAATATTATTTCTTCTGAAAGCTCTTTTCCATTCATCAATCTTTATTATAATATCCGGATTTGAATACTCCCACAAAAAAGTATAAACCTTCTGATCAGGAAAAAAGGATTCCATTTGAATTCCGTCTTCATGGTTATAAAACAACCAGAAACTATCATAGTTCAATTCACTCTCTTTAAAAAAATTTGAAAGGTAATGATGATGAATATCTCTATATTTCTTCATAAAACACTAATGTTTTTTTGTAAGGTATTTCAGTTTTCTCTGGAATAATTATAACTCCCAACAGCCAATATTGACAGGTAGCGAAGAATAATTTTCAATAAAAACATTATGATCAAAACGATAAAAATAAAAATTTTCTATATTCATCTCAATATTCTGTATCGTAATGTCCAGGTGTAAAAAAAATGCAACAAATTCTCTCACAAAATCATTGATATTAATTATTATATTTTCATCAGCATACAATCCTCCATTGATCTGATTATCTGAACAGCCACCTCCCCAATTCACTGACCAGTCTTCAATAAAAGCAATGAAACGGTCTACCAGATTCCCCGGCATATCTTCATGAATTACAATTTTAAACTCAAATATATCTTTCATTAATTCTTATTTTAGTCAGCAACTACCTGCTTTCTACAAATCTCTATACAGACAAGTATATCAAGTATATAGTGTTGAAATATCAACAGGAAGCTTAATCGTTCTGATATCTGAATTTTTCACTTTACTAAAAGTAATATCTGAACCCACGGATAATGATACTGTTCTCAATAAAAATACATTATCACTTTTGTTATTCTCTTCAAAAATAAGATTTATGGTACTCCAATCCTTTTTAGTAAAGGTCTTCTTCTCTATAATATTCTGAATCTGTTCAGATGATTTTTCATCTGTTTTTACCCCATAATATATTTTCTCTCCGTTTGTAAAATCCTTCTGAATACAGGTAAAAATATAAGAATCATTTTCCAATGAAATCCAAGATGTCATCATATCATCATACCAGTCGAGTATATGCAATTGAATAATGGTCATTTCTATTTAATTTATTTTTCATCAATATTAATGGGAAACAGGGCTGACCAGCTTCATAATTTTATCATATCCGACCTTTATGTAATATGTCTCGCGGGTAGTATGATTGATTAAAAAACATTCATCACAATAAACACTGAACTTTGCAACATATTTTAAATCAGATCCCTTGTAAAATAATAAAATATGATTATTTCCTGCCGGACAGTTGGGTCTCGGGGAATATTCTTCATACTTTCCTTTAAAGAACAGAGAATCGGTTTTCCTGCTCGGTTTTAGAGAATCTATAAACGTAAAATTCAATGTTCCTATTTTGGGGTAGAGAATACTGTCCTGATCGGATAATTCAGTTATATAAATCTTATTTTTCTCCGCATCAGAATCCCATGGTTCTTTGTTATACTTGTACACCTTAATGTAATCGTATCCGTAAGGGCTTGTATATTCCTTATTACATGCAATAAAGAGAGAAAGCACTGCAGAAAGACCAATGATGAGTCTTGAACATGATAGCCATGATTTCATATGGGATATTTACGGATTGAATTTAATAGTTTTAAAAACTTTTAAAAATAATTCTTTATTCTCCTCACTCAAATCATTGATAATGATTGCCATTTTCTTTTGATGAATATCTACACTGTCAAAATGAATCCCAATAAGTCCCTTATCCATTTTTTTCGGCATCATAATCTGAGCTCTATGCTTATTGATTGTATCGTAGTAATAATAATTAACATTATAAATTCCGTTTCTGTAATCTCTATCAGAATTATCAGAAAAATACGCTTTTAACTCCCTATTTTTATATTTTCCATATAATTCTTTATCATCTGTAATGAAAAAAGAATTTTCTTCAAAAGGTTTATAGTCACCATAGTAAATATATCCAACATGCTTATTTCCAGCATTAATGCTATATACCTGGGAATCTTCAGCCCGTTCTTTTTTAATGACCATTGATTTGGGTAAACTCAGTGATGTATTTGCAATAGTGTGACTAACAAATTCCTGGTTCTTACAGCAAGAATACATCATCATCAAAAAACAACAGAACAGAGGAAAACGAACTCCTACTTTCCATCCTGTTTTTTTATATTTTGGGATAAGAATGTTGAATGTGAGCAAAAAAAAAGAAAATTCTTTCAGCATTTTTAAGCGGGCTAAATCAATGGTTATTAACAAGGTAAAGTTAATAAAAAAGAGTGCATAAAAAATTAATTAAAAATTATACCTTATTTTCTTTTTTTATTACAAAAAGAATCGCAACTTTGCAGCCCTAAAAACGATGTAAAATTCGTTATTGATGACCCTTTCGGGGCGTAGCGTAGTCCGGTCATCGCGCCTGGTTTGGGACCAGGAGGTCGCAGGTTCGAATCCTGCCGCCCCGACTTATAAAATTTTAGGGTGCGTAGCTCAGCTGGATAGAGCATCTGCCTTCTAAGCAGACGGTCAAAGGTTCGAATCCTTTCGCGCTCACTTAAAGACTTACTATTTTTAGTAAGTCTTTTTTGTTTTTTATTACCCTACAATAACCAGTTATTAATCAGACCGGATAGAGCATCCCGATTTCAATCGGGACGGCAAAGGTTCGAATCCTTTCGCGCTCACTTAAAGACTTACTGGAAACAGTGAGTCTTTTTTGCTTTTATTTACCCTATAACAACCAGTGATTAATCAGATTGGATAGAGCATCCCGATTTCAATCGGGACGGTCAAAGGTTCGAATCCTTTCGCGCTCACTTAAAGACTTACTGGAAACAGTGAGTCTTTTTTGCTTTTATTTACCCTACAACAACTAGTGATTAATCAGATTGGATAGAGCATCCCGATGTCAATCGGGACGGTAAAGGTTTGAATCCTTTCGCGCTCACTTAAAGACTTACTGGAAACAGTGAGTCTTTTTTGTTTTTATTACCCTACAACAACCAGTGATTAATCAGATTGGATAGAGCATCCCGATTTCAATCGGGACGGCAAAGGTTCGAATCCTTTCGCGCTCACTTAAAGACTTACTGGAAACAGTGAGTCTTTTTTGTTTTTATTACTTTTTAAAATCATTGGTAAAGCAAAAGCAAAACGGATAGAGCATCCCGATTTCAATCGGGACGGCAAAGGTTCGAATACTTTTGCGCTCACTCAAAAACTCACTGGATACAGTAAATCTTTTTTGTTTTTCCTCGAATTATGTACAATGAACCATTTTTGGCATTGGATTATAAAAACATTCTAAGGCAATGATTTTTAAATAAGTAGAATGGATCAAAAGTCAGTCATTAAAAATTAATTAAAAATTATTCATAATTTTATTTTTTTATTTCAAAAAGTATTGTACCTTTGCAACCGCAAAAACGAAGTAAATATCGTTACTGATGACACCCTCGGGGCGTAGCGTAGTCCGGTCATCGCGCCTGGTTTGGGACCAGGAGGTCGCAGGTTCGAATCCTGCCGCCCCGACTTATAAAATTTAGGGTGCGTAGCTCAGCTGGATAGAGCATCTGCCTTCTAAGCAGACGGTCAAAGGTTCGAATCCTTTCGCGCTCACTTAAAGACTTACTATTTTTAGTAAGTCTTTTTTGTTTTTTATTACCCTACAATAACCAGTTATTAATCAGACCGGATAGAGCATTCCGATTTCAATCGGGACGGCAAAGGTTTGAATCCTTTCGCGCTCACTCAAAGACTTACTGGAAATAGTGATTTTTTTTGTTGTATTCTCATCAAACAAAAAGAGATTATTCATATTGGATAAAATAGCCCCATTAAAATGGACAACAAAGACCATTTTAATGGGATACTGATGTACATCTGATACCCTAAAAATATCTTGGTAAATAAAAAGCCATATCAAATTCTGTTTTTTTTCATTTTTCTTTTCAGATTTCATTTAATGCTGGCGCAACAGCAACTTTCATTACAAAGCCCTCACACAATGCATTCAAGCAATAAACATACACCATACATACAACCTGATAGCAACCCTTACAGATAAAACAAAAATCACATGATGTACCTATGATGTATTCTATAATTTTCTTAATTCTTTTCTTTTTTTGAAATTGCAGCCAATTATCGATTCTAAAACACAAGAATGATCAAAAAACCTTTATGATGCCAACAGGTGGGATTAATAATCTCACCTGTTTTTTACAGGGGTATTGTGGTTAACAACAGGAATTGATAAACTACTGCCTATATTCTAATGAATTCACTTGCATCATATCCGACTCTTGTAATTATCTTTAATACAGTATTTATTCTATGACCACGAACTCTTTGAAAAACATTAATAGAATAATCTATTGCCTGATTTTTACATTTTGCTGTTCAAAACTATTCCCACAAAACTATAATAAACAGCAAATAGATACCTTACTCATCAAAACAAATGAAGAGCTTAGAACCAGAATATCTAATAAAGATCTGATCATTTGGAATCAAAAGATTATAAAAGAAGCTATTCGCAACAAATATCCTAAAGGAGAAGCCTGGGGGTATGCCAATATTGCGAATCGTCTCTGGCTGATAGGAGAATTTAAAAAGGCCATAGAATATCTGAACTATGCTGAGGAAAAATCAAAAAAGATTAATGATGACTTTCTTGATGGTAAAATTAATCAGGAGTATTCACAGGTCTATAGCAGGATGAATCTACCTAAAATGGCTTTAGATTATAATTTAAAAGCCATGAAATCTGCTTTAAGATTAAAAAAAGATAATCAGGACTGTCGTTTTTTTTTACGGTATGTCTATTCAACACGAGCTGTTTATTTCAACGGAAATGAACGGCCTGATTCCTCACTCATTTACCTTCATAAGGCCATTAAAGTAGATCCTAATCCTTTAGATATTGCACATGTAGCCTATCACTATACAAAATACAACTTGAATTCAGATTCAGCGAGGCATTATTTAAAAAAAGCCTTTGATCTGCTGGAAACCAAAAGATTTAAGCATAATAAGTACCAAAGAGCAGTAGTTCTATATGATTATAGCAGTTTTATGCAGGTTCAGAAAAAAAATAATGAGGCTATCGACGCTATTATAGAGTCTATTGAACTGGCGAAAGAAATCAACAGACCTCAGCTGGTTTTAAATAATTACAAATTACTTGCTTCATTGTACAAAGAGCTTAAAGTAGCTGAGAAAGAAGTTGAATATTTAGACAAAGCAACCTCGTTAAAAGACAGCATAGATAATGACCAAAGCAAAGCGATCACATTAGCGTTTAATAAAATATCAAAGAAAGAAGAAGAAAAACAAAAAACTAAATTTCAGAAAGCCTTATGGTATGGAGGGATTTTATTTTTACTTGTTTTGTTGCTGTTCTTTTATTTTTATTTCCAGTTTAAAAGAAAGAAAAAAAGACTGATGGAAAGCAAAACCATTATTCTTCAGCACGAAGAAGAAGCCAAAATTTTAAAAAGAAAGCTTAATGAAAATCACGAGCAGATTATCCAACTGGCAAAGAAAAACAGTGCAGGTTTTCTAGCATTATTTCAGGAAACTTATCCTGAAGTCTGTCAGCAGCTTTTAAAAATCAACTCTAATCTTTCCTTATCAGATTTATCTTTCTGTGCTATGATATGCCTGGGGTTCTCTTCAAAAGAAATTGCACAGTACTCTTCTATGGAACACAGATCTGTACAGACAAAGAAATACCGTTTACGTAAAAAATTACACCTTGAAACAGAGACGGATCTTTATCAATTTATCAAATCAATATCTGACGCTCAATAGATGTGATCATCTTGATAAATCGAAAATAAACTGCTGAAATTATACTAGATCCCCCAACCACAAATTGAGGGATTTATAATTTCCAGCATACTGATTTTATTTCAGTTTGTATGTATTTCCATTCCAAACATAAGTTCTGGAAGAATGCTTTTTCTTCTCTCTGTTTTTTTCATCCACTTCCATATCTTCTACCTTTAAGATGAATGCATCTGGAATGCCCCCTTTATCATTAGGAAAAATATATTCTTCACTGTGATAAAAAGCACCGGCATCTCCTACGTTTGTCAATTGCGGAAGGACAATCAACTTTTTATCTTTAAAAAGAACATACTGATCATAACTTGCTATTCCACAAGCTTCTCCGGAAACCATTGCTTTTAAGGTGAATTCAACATTTTGCAGTTTGTGATTACTTTCTATATTGAATGCTGCTGAACTCAACTCCTCTCCTCTTCCGGTATCAAAATACACCTCATCAAGAAGTGTATTTCCTTCCAATACTTTTATTCCGGCAATATTCTGCTTTTCAATCTCATTGATTTCTTTATTCTTCCGGTCGATTGTTTTGGAAAGTCCAAAGAGGAAATCATACCCGTTCTTATTGCGGTAGCCTACACAAAGATTGCCACCCCAGATATATCCTTCCAATATATTCTCTCCTTTCTGATAAGATATTTTATACCAATTAGCATTTCTTTCTCCCAGTTTCAGGACTGCATTATCCTTTTGAAGAATCATTACCTGCTGGTTCACCTGCAATGAATCTACAATCTGAGCATTCACTCCGGCATCTGATCGCACGCGGGTCCAATTTGTAAAGATCTTCTGTGCTTTATTTTCTTCAAAGCTAAAGATACCATCTGCATATACTTCATTTTCCTGTGCTGTAAAAAACTGCAGCATCAGTAAAAATAAAGCTGTCCATAAAGTTTTCATATTCGTATTTTGTTTTTTGGTGTGTTATTTTTCAAGCAGAAGGCTTACCCACTCTTCACGCTGTAATTTCTTTTTAAGTTCCAGGCCGCTTTCTTTGCATACTTCCAGAATATCATCTACATCAAAGAAGCATAGTCCTGAAAGCAATAATTTTCCTCCTTCATTCAATACTGAAACGTAAGTCGGAATATCTGAAATCAGGATATTCCTGTTGATATTGGCTAAAATGATATCATAATTCTCTTTGCCCAGATTTTCAGCAGTTCCCTGTTCGATATCCAGTTCTACATTATTTCTTACTGCATTTTCTTTTGAATTTTCTACTGACCACTCATCAATATCGATTGCTTTTGTATCTCCAGCTCCCTGCTGTTTGGCATAAATGGCTAATACGGAAGTTCCGCATCCCATATCCAATACTTTTTTACCATTGAAATCAATATCCATCATTTGCTGGATCATCAAGTGGGTTGTTGGGTGATGTCCCGTTCCGAAAGACATTTTAGGCTGAATGATAATTTCATGCATTTCTGGTACAGATTCATGGAATTCTGCTCTGATCAATACTTTATCATCGATATTGATCGGAGAGAAATTCTTTTCCCATTCTTCATTCCAGTTGATGTTTGGCATTTCTTCGAACGAATATTCGATTTTTACGTTTTCGTTTTCAAAGATTGGAAGGGCTTTCAGCTGATCTTCGTGAAACAAATCTGTCTGGATATATCCCAAGATTCCGTTAATTTCTTCTGTAAAGCTGTCAAAACCTATTTCTATAAGTTCTGCCATTAATATCTCGTTCCAAGGTTGCAATGGAGAAATCTTGAAATTGAATTCTAAATAATTTTGCATGTGACTAATTTGCTGCAAAAATACTAATGTTATCACGGTTAAAAAAATGATGAAAGGATTTTTGGCCGAAACCGGGGATTTTTTTGTTTTTTTGAAATATAACCCCAAAGTCAAATAATTTGTAGTTTGTCATTCTGAATGAAATGTAGTGAAGAATCTCATGTTTAAAATACTAATAAGATTCTTCCTTCGTCAGAATGGTATTTTGGGGATAGCTTATATTGTAGGAATATTATTCTTTTATCCCACGGATTGCACGGATCGCACAGATTATTGGCCATCATATATTCAATAGGGACGGGCTATAATCCTGAGCATAGACGAAGGAAGCCCCATCTTCAAAATTAATACAATACCATTGGCTTTAGCCAAAGCTTATAATAAAAGATCTGGAAATAAATTCTCTATTATTTTTTCTATCCTAAAGGCTATGTAGATTTCTTTTGAAATGCGAAAGATTGTAAGTTTTGGCTAAAGCCCAAATTGAAGCATAAAAATAAAGCGGGCTAAGGCCCGCTCCTATTGAATTTTATGATCCAAGGAAAAAATAAGAGTCTTTTGCTTTAAACTTTAAACCCAGAACATTAAACCTTGAATTTTAAATTTTAACTCTCTTATGGATTTGTAGAGAAAATAGAACCATTTGCAATTAATGCTCTTCTGTTCATTTTCAGGATATCTCTTACCCATTCTGCAAAGTCTTCCGGTTGTAATACTTTATCTGGATTTCCGTCTGTAAGACCTCCCTGGATACTCATATCAGAAGCAATGGTACTTGGAGTCAGTGTGATCACACGGATATTTTGTTTTCTCCATTCTGCCATCATGGATTGAGAAAGAGATACTACGGCTGCTTTTGACGCTGCGTATGCAGACATATTCGGGCCTCCTTTCAAACCTGCAGTAGAGGCTACGTTTACGATATCACCTTCTCCTTTAGCTTTCATAAATGGATAAGCTGCCTTAGCTGCATAGTACACACCGAAAAGATTGGTTTTAATCACCTGTTCCCATGTTTCGGAAGGCATTTCTTCGATAGACCCAAAGTCTCCGATTCCTGCATTATTGATCAGAATATCAATTCCTCCCAATTGTTCTGCTAAAGATTCTATTCCAGCTTTTACCTGAATTTCATTGTCTACAGAAAATACTGCGTAGGCTGAATGTACTCCTAATTTTTTGATTTCTTCAACCGTCATTTTAAGGTTCTCTTCGTTTCTTCCTGTAATGGCAACATTTACTCCTTCATTGGCTAAAGCTAATGCTACGGCTTTCCCTAGTCCTCTTCCACCACCTGTTACAATGGCATTTTTTCCGTTTATATTCATAGTAATGATACTTTTCTTGATACAAAGTTACGAAAGAACATTTTTATGAGGCGGTGAAAACACAGATTTAACTTATATTTTATACAACCACAAAAGTCACAAAAGATGATTACTAGTGAGAATATTTAAAAGTTACAATCATCCTGTATAAAAGTTAACATAAGATGAAAACTTAGATTTTTATAAAACTTAAGTGCGCTTCTTATATTCAAAGTATAGCTTAAAAACTTTTGTGACTTTTATGGTTTATCTAAACCTCGATAAAAATTAAAACCGGCTCATAAGAACCGGTTTCAAAATCTAAAAAAAGGTATAGTAAAAAAAATAAAAAGCTTAAGGAATCTGGATGGCGTTCTGAACTTCAAATTCTTCTGAAGCTGAGAATTCATTTCCATACATGTCTACAGCTTTCACCTCAACTTTGTGTTTTCCTAATGCTAATTTCTTAGGAAAATCTGCTTCCCAGATATGTTTTGACATTTCAGGATTAGAAGGTCTTCTTCCCGGAAGAATTTTCTCTGTAGAATCCCATTTGAAAACAGAAAGAGCAAAATTCGGGTCGATGGTTTCGTCATATTCCATTTCTTCCCATTTTCCACCGTCTATTCTGTATTCTACTTTGTCTTTTTTGCTTCCCATGAAGAAATTGGCGAGCACTTTTGCTGAGGTTCTTGACGAAGAAATCACTTTCGGAACATATAATTTGATCTGATAGTCTTCCGGTTTTCCGGCAGTTCTGTATTTCACTTTATACTGATTGTCTGTAAAGCTGATAAAAGAATATCCTTTTGCCGTTCCGTCTCTCATGGTTGAGGTAGGAAGTCCGGCATCATCGGGTGTTCCTGAATACCAGTCGCCGCAGGTAGTTCCAACATTATATTCGTGTAATTCTTTGATTCCGTTCCAGCCTGCTTTTTTGCCGTAGAAAATCTGCTGCTGGATATGGGTATGTGCTGATAAAAGCAATACATTCCGGAAAGGATTCAAAAAATCAAATAACTTCTGACGGTCGGCATTTCTAAAATTGTCTTCGTTGTTATGTTCCAACGGAATATGGAAAGAAATGACGATCAGTTTGTTCTTATCAACCAGTTTCAGATCGTTTTCGATGAACTGAAGCTGGTCTTCACGGAAACCACCCCAGTATCCTTTGCCATCCCTCGGATCTGGATAAAGAATATCATCCAGAATGATAAAGTGCACGTTTCCATAATTGAAAGAATAATTAGCCGGACCGAAATTGGATTCAAATGTTTCATCGGAAAGTTTATCTTCTTTTGCATCATAATTCATGTCATGATTTCCCATTACATTATACCATGGCAGTCCTACTTCTCTCATTACATCTGCATACGGCTTCTGAAGGCTGAGATTATCTCCCACCAAATCTCCCAGACTGATTCCCAGCACTGCATTTTTCTTGGTATTCTTCACCTCATTTACAATTCCTCTTTTGAAGTAATCCAGTTCTTTTTCTGTGTAAGGCTGCGGATCTCCGAAAACCAGAATATCAAAATTCCTGTCTTCATTTTGCTTATAAAGCGGGAAGTTCAGTTCTTTGGGAAGGTCTCCTGTGGGAGCAACTCCTTTGTATTTAAAATCTGCCGGAGAACCTTTTGGTTTATGATGATAATAAAACTGTGGTAAGTTATTAGCATTTAAAGCCGTTTGATATCCTGAAGGTTTGATGACAAAAACCGTCTGATCTTCCTGAACCGGCAGGCTGTATCTTCCGTTTTTATCGGTAAGAGCTACCTGGATACCATTGGAAACAGCTACACCTTCTATTCCTTTTTCACGATTTTCTCTCTTTTGGTTTTTGTTACTGTCTTCGTATACGTATCCGGCAACAGAAGCCTGTGAGAAAGCCATTGCTGAAAGCAGCATACAAGGCATTATAAATTTTATATTGATACTCATAATTTTTTAAATCTTTAAATTATTTTTAAATCTTTCAATTGAAATTACTATTTATTCCACCACATTTTCACATTGATATTGTCTCCACCCATGGATTGTACAGCTGCATTATAATTGTCTGTATTCATCACTTTTGTCGCAGTAGGATACATAAATCTTACAGGCATCTGTCCACCGTTCTGAAGTCCGCCGTTATTTGGAAGTACCGGAAGTTTCGTACGTCTGTACTCATACCATTGCTGATGGTCTACAAAAAACAGCGAAATATATTTCTGAAGCATAAGCTTTTGCAAAGAA
The DNA here is from genome assembly GCF_030846215.1 of Chryseobacterium sp. WLY505. Classification (NCBI taxonomy): domain Bacteria; kingdom Pseudomonadati; phylum Bacteroidota; class Flavobacteriia; order Flavobacteriales; family Weeksellaceae; genus Chryseobacterium; species Chryseobacterium sp. WLY505. Next base: position 231,601 of record NZ_JAVCWI010000006.1, read on the forward strand.
CCATCATAGGCTACGTTTGGATTGCTGAAGTAATTGGCAGGAACTGTTGCTCCCCATTGTTCGATTATAGATTTTACCCCTGTCTCGTAATAGGTCTGCTGATTTCCTGCAATAATTCCTTTGTTAACCAATTCAGCCAGAATAAACTGAACTTCAGAATAGGTCATGATTAAAATCTTTAAAGGTGCTTTCGCCAGGTTCTGGTTTAGGTTAGAAGGCTGATAATTGAAAGATGTTCCCAGAGCATATCCTGACGGAGCTCCTTTATAACCAAGATCTTCTCCTGACGTTGCTTTAGCTTTAGTAAAAAATAGGCTCAGTCTCGGATCATTATTATCTTTCATAGCATTAACAAAGAATTCACCTGCTGCCCTGTAAGCTGTAAAATCCTGTGGACGGGCTATTGGCGGCAAGTAGGGAGATATTCCGGAAAGTGGCAGCACTGCACTGTCTGTGTTATTCTGGAAAATTGGGTATTGAGCCGGATTATTGATAATTTCCTGAATACGTTCATATACATTTACTTCTCCGTTCCGGCTTAGAATTCTGGTCAGTAATCTTAATGAAAGAGAGTTACAGAATTTTTTCCATCCTAAAATACCAGTCTGACTGTTGGTATTGGCATTATAAAACAAATCTGTTTCCGTTAATGCCTGAGTGGTATTGAATAACGAGTTAGCTGTTTTCAGATCGTTTAGCAGCTGGATGTAGACATCTTTCTGCTTATCGTATTTTGGTCTTAAAATATTTTCTTCAACTCTTAATGCTTCGGATAAAGGTATATCACCAAAAGCATCCGTAAGATTGGAGGCAATCCATGCGTTCAGGACCATTGAAATAGCCAGGTAATTGTTATTCTGTTCTTTTGTTGCATATTTTCTAAGATCGCTTACCTGCTTAAGCCACCTGTAAGAAGTATTCCAGTATCCGTTACCACTTTTTTCATCCATATAATATCTGCTGTAGGAATTTCCTTCATTGGGAAAGTCTAAAGCGATCTGCATGATATCAAAGGTGAAATCATCTGCCCTGTTATAGCCATAACTTCCCATTTCATACTGGACGGGAGCGAGAAGGCTGCCAACGGAAGGGTCTTTAACTTTACTGGTATCTGTATTTATTTCCTCAAAGGTTCTGTCGCACGACTGAAGCATAAAAACAGAAGCCGCCAGTGTCAGATGTATGATTATTTTTTTCATTTTTAAAGATTTTAGAATTTAAGATTTAACTGGAAACCAATTGTTCTTGCTGTTGGAAGCTGTCCCATCTCCACGCCCGGAGTAATGGTTGCATTATCCAGGGTAGCTACTTCAGGATCAAACATCGGAAACTTCGTCCACATCCACAGATTTTTTCCGAAAATGGCAATAGTAAGGTCATCCAGACCTATAGATTTGATGGTTTCTTTCGGGAAAGAATAGGCAATTCTCGCGTCTCTCAGTTTAATAAAGTCTGTACTGAAGCTGTTGGTTTCTACATTCGCTCTTCGGTAGTAATCTCCGTAATAAGAGGATACCAGTACTCCTTTTGTGTTTGTACTGAAAGATCCGTCAGGATTCTGAACGACTCCATCTCCTACAATCATTCCGCCAGGGTTGTCTCTTCCCGGAAGGGTCGATTTCAGCTTACCTTGTTCAGACATTTTGTGATGGGACTGTGAATATGCAATACCTCCATATTGCCCATCAAAGGAGAAACTGATTGTAAAGTTTTTAATCTTGAAATCATTCTGAAGACCGGCTCTCCATTTCGGGAATGCATTTCCTACTTTTTCAATATCTGCAGGTCTGGCGGGAAGTCCGTTGTCTCCATAAATTACTTTTCCGTCAGGGGTTCTTAATAATTTAAATCCATACATATCTCCCAGCGAACCTCCTACTTCCATTTTATAGAAGACCACATCTCCTACATTGGAAACGATGCCATCAAAGCCTTCAGGAAGGGTCATTACCCTGTTTTCGTTAGTAGACCAGTTCCCGCCTACTTTCCAGGAGAAATCTTTACCTTTTACAGCTAAGATATCGGCTGAAAGTTCAAGACCTCTGTTTCGGATTTTTCCAGCATTAATGATTCTTTTGGAATATCCTGCTTCTGTGGGCAACGAGACAGGGATAATCTGGTTTTCACTTAAATTCTGGTAAGCGGTAAGATTAAGGTTCAATCGGTTCCTGAAAAGGCTGAAATCCATACCGGCTTCTATATTGGTATTTTTCTCAGGTTTAAGGGTAGGATTATTAAAAGTGGTAGGCCCTGTTACACTTCCTGTAATGTTGCTGGCTGTATAATAATTATCCAAAAGATAGGGATCACTGTCTATCCCGACTTTCGCCCATGAAGCTCTTAGTTTCCATAAATTCAGATTACTACTTTTCAGATTAAACAGATCCGAAAGAATGAAACTGGTACTCACTGATGGATAAAAGAAGGACCTGTTCTGTTTTGGAAGTGTAGAACTCCAGTCATTTCTTCCTGTAAAGTCTACAAATATTTTATTGTCATATCCTAACGTCAATAATCCGTACACACTGTCTACATGTTTATCTCTTGGAGCAGGATACTTAACCGGAATAGAAAGGGCATTGGTAAGACTGTATTCGCCTGCGGTTTTCAATCCGATGGCCTGATAATCGTTCTGCAGATATTCATTATAACGGATACTTCCTCCTGCTGAAGCTGAGATACTGAATTTATTCCAATCTGCTTTATAAGAAAATAAAAGGTCGTTATTATATTCCTGGTTCTTGATAAACTGTTCTCTGTAGAAACCTTTCAGATAATTGGCAGTGCTCCACGGTCTTTTGGTGGTTCTCTTTTCGTTCAGAATTTCAATTCCTGACCTCAGCATTAAACTGAAATTTTTATTAAACTGATAATCTGCTGTGATATTTCCTGTAATGGTCTTCTTTCTTACCCCATTCAGCATTTCGTAAGCAATCATGTAAGGGTTATCAATATAAGAACTGAACGGATGGATTTGATCAACCTGCTCCTGTCCGGGTTTCCAGATGGGTTTATACCATTCCAGATCTACATTGGGATTCTGGAAAATCATGAAATAAGAGATCGACTGGTTGTTATATCCCGTCGCAGGAAGATTGTCACTGGTAGTAGTGTTATAAGCAAATTTTGTAGAAATTTTTAATTTTTGGGTAAGCTGATGCGCAAAAGATAAAGCAAAATTGAATCGGTCAAAGCCTGTATTCGGCATCATCCACTCATTATTAAGGTAAGTAAGTGAAGATCTGAAACTTGTTTTCTCGTTGGAACTTTCTACGGAAATGCTGTTGGAATAGGTAGAACCTGTTCTCCAGAAGCCTTTGATATTATTTTCATAAGGTCTCCATAATTGTCTTTCCGTACTTTGTCCTATCACATTCGGATCGTATTGGAAATAATATTGTCCGGCAAATTTAGGACCGAAGGCACTACTTGTCCCCCCCGTACTTGGTCCATCAGGGGAAAGTCCATAAGAGTAGTAAAAATTTCCTGCTGTATTGGTGGCCAGTGTTCCCTGCCCATATTCATATTGCCAGTCCGGCCACTTCAAGACGGAATCAAAACTTGAGGAAGAATTGAAAGTAACTCTTAGTTTTCCGTTTTTTGTTTTTCCTGACTTTGTGGTGATCATTAAAGCTCCGTTGGCAGCGCGTGATCCGTATAATGCAGCTGCAGAAGCTCCTTTTAAAACGGTTACGGATTCAATATCATCAGGATTGATGCTGTTTAATCCGTTTCCAAGGTCAATAGGAACATCACCTCCGGAACCTGCTCCATAAGCTGCTGTACCGGAACCAGTGGTAGAATTGCCCAATGGTACTCCATCTACGACGATCAGAGCATAGTTATGATCCATCATGATGGATTTTTCCCCTCTCAAAGTAATTCTGGAAGTTCCCAACGGTCCTGCTCCGGCGGTCTGGATTTTAAGGCCTGCCACTTTGCCTTCCATAGATTGCGCCCAGTTATTATTCTGGGTTTCTTCAAATGTTTTGGCATCTACTTTCTCGGCAACATATCCTAAAGCTCTGTCGTGCCTCTTGATTCCCAAAGCAGTTACAACTACTTCATCAATTCCTTTAATGGTGTCCTTTTTAGCTTTCTGCTGAGCTGCCAGATTGGCGCTGACTAATCCTAACAGTGACAAAACCAACAGTTTTTGTGTCTCTTTACGCATTTCCTTTTTGTTTGCGCAAAATTAGAACGACATTATAAGGATGGCCTTAACATGACTTTAACGTTTCTTAAAAATTTATTAAACCATATGTTAAGCCAGTCTTAATAACATTAGTTAAACAGCTAATCAACAAACACTTAAGCAATTAAGTATTTTTAATACGGTTTCCAAGCTGTATTTATGTATCTTTATTGTCTTGCATTGAGATAATACTATACAAAACAGGTAAACCACTGAATTACAAAACATTAAAATCAAAATTCAATCACCTGTTTCTTCATTCATTATCAAAAAGAAGTTCTCAGCTCCTAAAAAAAAAGCCTGCTTCCTTATAAGGAGCAGACTGTATAAATTTTTGGTTATTTGTTGAGATGATTAAAATATTTCGTTTGACCACCCCGTCAAAAATTCTTTGAATTTTCGCCACCCCTCCGGAGGAGGGGAATATTTGTCTTTCAGTTGTAATATTTCTGAAAGGTTTTGAGTTGTTTATTTGTTTTTCAACTGATCAGGGATGTTAGTGGTTACAAACCCGATTCCCTGCTTTTTCAGTTCATCGTATACGGCAACATCATTTACTGTCCAGGCATTAGTGATTAGTCCTAATGTTTTTGCATCCGCAATCCAGGTAGGGTTTTTCTGGAAAACACTGTAGTGGTAATCCATTCCGTCTAATCCTTCTTGTTTGATCTGCTCCGGAGACAGCTCACCGTTCAGATATTGTACTTTAAAGGCAGGAGCCAGTTTTTTGATCTCTTTACAAATGTTAAGACTAAAAGAAATAAACTCACTTTGAGATTCCAGCTTCATATCTTTAATCATTTTGATCGTTTTCTCCGTGATCTCATTTTCAATTTCCGGAGTTTTGGCTGGTTTGATTTCAACGATCAATTTCAGAGATTTATCTTTTTTTCCCTGCTTTAAATAGTCTTTCAGAGTAGGAAATTTTTCTCCGTTGGATAATTTCAATGCTTCCAGTTCTTTGAAGGTAGCTTCTGAAATTTCCATTTTACCGTGATGCTCATCGTGGTTGATTACCAATACACCATCTTTCGTCATTCTCACATCAAATTCAGACCCATATATTTTTAATTTCTGAGCATTCTCCAGTGATTGAAGTGAATTTTCCGTGGTAGGAGGCTGAGCCTGGAAATATCCTCTATGGGCAATGATCTGGGTTTGTGCTTTCATCATAACTGTACTTAAAACTGCTAACCCTAAGATAAAATTTTTCATAATATAATTTAAATTATTAAAAATAAAGTCGTAAAACTTCCTGATAAAGGTAGTTATTAAAAAATGAAAACCACAAAGACATAAAAGATTTTCTGGCTAAAACTAAGGCTTCAAGTCCCATTAATCTGCCGTTTCAATTTCTTTTATGTCTTCTGTGGTTTAAAAAAAGATATTAGAAGGAGTATTTCGCTCCAATCTGAATCTGATATGGATTTCCTGATAGTGGAACCAGACCACCTCCACTTACGTTTTTGGTGTATTCGTACTGCATCGTATCTTTATTGAACTTCGTCACTTTATACAGAGACGTGTTTCCGTACGATTTGTTTACACCCCATTCCTTGTTAAGAAGGTTGGCTACGTTGAAGATATCTACAGAAAGTTCGAAAGCTCCTACCTTATCAAATTTTATTTTCTTAGCGACACGTACATCCCACACACCATAGAAACCATTCTTCCCTCCGTTACGTTCAGCAATTTTACCATTGTATTCGTTGATATAATCTTTCAGGGCCTGTCCCACCTGTGGATCATCCAGAATAGCTTTGGTAAGGTTCGGGAAGATAAAAGCAAGATCATTGGAATCTACGAAATCACCATTGATATTTCCTCCGGTTGTCGCTGAGAAACGAGTTCCTCCAATACCTGAATATCTGATCCCTAAGGTAAATCCGGCAATTGTAGGCGAGTTCCCATAAATAACCACTTTATTACGGAACTGGTTGTCGGAATACGTCATTCTTAAATCTCTCGGATCACTCTGAATCATGGTAGACAATGTTGCAGAGTTCGCTACGTTTCCGTTGTATGAAGTATTGTCTTTGATATCAGACCATGTGTAACTTGCTGTGATTTCCCCATCTTTCCAGTAACGGTAACTTGTATCCAATACGAATGAGAACTGGTTTACTTTACCATCACTTACCAATTCCAGTACTCTTCCGAAATTATTATTGATTCTTCCCTGTTTCCAATCGAAACTTACACTGTTATTGGCATTATTGGTAATAGCACCTGTAGGGATAAATACTCCTCTTCCGCCTTCATTAGCTAAAGTAAAGAAAGGATTTGCCACCAAGTTTCTGTCGTAGTAATAGTAATTGTTTCTACCCAGAGCCATATATCCGGCAATTCCAGCTCTGAATCTTTCATTGAAGAAGTGGGTATAAGAAATATTGGCTTTATAAACGATCGGGATTTTCGCATCTTTACCAGTATAGTTAATTGTTGGAATCTGATACTGGGAAAGAGACGGAACAGAATTATAGTCATTCCTGTAACTGTTAAAATCAGGAGTAAGACCAATCGCCGTAGGATTTACATCCACTGTAGCAAGGTGTCTACCATCAAATACCAGGTTGTTGATGATCATATAATTGTTGATATCTGAAGAGAAAATTCCGGCACCGAACTTAAGGAAGTCTTTATTTCCTTCATTGATATTCCAGTCAAACTGGAATCTTGGCTGAATGACAAATGATTTGATCTGATTATCTGTTCTGATTCCCATTTCATCAAACAGTTTCTGGTTGAATTCTGCTTTCGGATAACCACCGTAGTCTAATCTTAAACCGGCCATCAAATCAAGTCCTTTTGCCACTTTAGTCTGAAACTGTCCATAGATACCAATGTTCCAAATGTTCGATCTTACAGATGGATCTGCCATCAAAGGAACTTCTCTGTAGAATCTGTATGGAGTAAGATTATCAAAATTGGTAAGCCCCTGAAAATGGAATCTTCCGTTCACCTCACTTCCGTATACCGATTTTGCTGTTGTATACATTAAATCAGCACCAAAAGTATATTTTACCTTATCGGTATTGTAGTATAGGTTGTCAACTATCTGGAACACATTATTTCTAAAGCTTTCCTGTGCAAAGCGATGTCCTCCGATCTGAATATTGGTAGATCCGGCACTTGAAGCTACTCCTTCCACAATAGCTCTCGGTACAGGTTTTCCTAATTGATTATTCTGATAACTATCCTGGAAAGTGTAAAGATATTGTGCCTTCAATTCATTGGTCAGATTAGGCTGAAGGTTTGATCTTAATGTTAACAACAAGCTGTTATCAAGGTTTTTGTCATTCCCGTAAGATTCAAAGAAGTTGATATTGGTATTATCACCCAATCCGTTTTTATTAAGGTCGTAGGTAAAGTTATTTCTAAGCGTCAATAAGTTCTTTTCGTTGATCTGCCAGTCAAGACGTAAGAATGCGGCATCGGAGTTTCTCACTTTATCAAAAGTTCCGAATTGCGGGCTGCTTCCTACTCCATATTTAGCTCTTGCAATATCCAGAAACTGATTAAGCGTCTGTGTGGTTGTATTGAATCTTTTTTCGTCATCCGGAGACTTTATATCAGCAATGACCAATGGTCTTGAATCCAACTGATGGTCCCATGCTACGAAGAAATGCAATTTGTTTTTAATGATCGGTCCACCCAATGAAAACCCGAACTGGGAAGTAGAGAAATCATTATCTCTTTTATTCCCTCTGATGTCATAAGGGCTGGAAAGCCAGTTGGTTCTTAAATATTCCCAGGCACTTCCGGAAAATTTATTGGTTCCTGATTTGGTAACAGCACTTACTGTTCCACCTCCGCTTCTTCCCAAAGTAACATCATATTGGTTGGTTGTGATTTTAAATTCACGTACCGCTTCAATGGAGATGGAGAAAGGAGCACCGCTTCGGCTGGTAGTAGATCCTGCAGAAGTAGGATTTTTGGCAGTCATCCCGTCAATGGTAAAGTTGGTAGAAGATCCAAGCTGCCCGGAAAGGTTTCCTCCTTTTCCGCTTAACGGAGATAGTTCCGTAAGATTGGTAAAGTTTCGTCCATTCACCGGAAGCATGCTGATGTTTTTTGCTGAAATGGCTGTGGCAGCTCCAAGGTTTCCGATCTTGTTTTTAAGATTTCCGGTAATTTTTACTTCCTCAATGGTCTTTTCGTTTCCCAGATCCATATTTACAGTCACCTGATCTCCGAAGTTGACATTATAGCCTTCTTTTTTATCTTCATTTACAATGACTGTGTAAGGTCCTCCCAAAGGAATTTCTTTAAAAATATATTCCCCTTTTGAGTTGGTTTCCGTTTCCGTTCTGAATCCTGTGGACTCATTCACGATCGTCACTTTCACTTTTTCCTGAGCCGTACTTCCCGGTCCGGTAACTTTCCCTACAATAGAAGCCTGCGTGGTCTGTGCATAAGCCATTGTCCCAAGCCCTAAAAACAATAATCCCAGTACAATCTTTACTTTTTTCATTTCTTCCGAAGATCTTTATGATTAATTTTTTGATGTTCGCCAGGAAACCTCTTTGATTTTCATACTCATAGATGATTTTGAGGTTTCTTTTAATCAGATGTGCAAAGGTATTTTGACTTTAACAGCGGGGTGTTTAAGAAAGTTTTAACATTTTTTTAATTAAATCAGAACTTTATGTTAAATTACTTTAAACACGTGTTTTAATTTCTGTAAAACCAGTCAGTTAAAGCATATTACGTATTCTTAATTTTCCAATACTATTTTATTCTGTTATTTTTTAAATGCAATTACTTTAGTTATTTTTGCTCAAAAGATAGAAACCCAATGTCTGAAAACATTCAACAAAAGATAGAACAGCTCCGGAAAGAGCTTCACCAGCATAACGATAACTACTACCAACTGGATACTCCTACTATTACAGATTATGAATTTGATATGCTTCTGGAGGAGCTACAGGATCTGGAAGCCAGGTATCCCGAATTTTATGATGAAAATTCTCCTACAGTACGTGTAGGTGGTGGTGTTACCAAGGTTTTCCCTACCATTCAGCATAAATTCAGAATGTATTCTCTGGACAATTCCTATGATTTTGACGATCTTGAAGACTGGGAAAAAAGAATCATCAAAACGATTGAAGATCCCGTAGAGTTTGTTGCTGAGCTAAAATATGACGGAGCATCCATTTCTATTCTTTATGAAAACGGAAAACTGTCTCAGGCGGTTACCCGTGGTGATGGTTTCCAGGGAGATGAAATTACCCCAAACGTGAGAACCATTTCAGATATTCCTTTGACTTTAAAAGGTGATTTCCCAAATCATTTTTTCATGCGTGGAGAAATTTATCTGACCCGGAAAAACTTTGACAAAATCAATAAACTTCGTGAGGAAGAAGGTCTTGATCCCTTCATGAATCCAAGAAATACTGCGAGCGGAAGCTTGAAAATGCAGGACAGCGCTGAGGTAAGAAAGCGTGGCCTTTCTTCGGTATTGTATCAGTTTATTTCTGATGAAGTTCCTGCGGAAACCCATTGGGAACTGCTTCAGAAAGCTCAGAGCTGGGGTTTCAAAACCTCCCAGCAGGCCAAATTATGTAAAACGATGGCTGAGGTACAGGAATTTATTACTTTCTGGGATACCGAACGTCATCATCTTCCTTTTGAAATTGACGGAATTGTTTTAAAGGTGAATTCATTACAGCAGCAGAGACAGCTTGGATATACGGCTAAGTCCCCACGTTGGGCAATGGCTTATAAATTTAAGGCAGAAAAGGTAGAGACAGAACTGCAGAGCGTTTCTTATCAGGTAGGAAGAACCGGTGCTATTACTCCTGTTGCCAATCTTAAACCTGTTTTACTGGCAGGAACCATCGTAAAAAGAGCTTCTCTTCATAATGAGGATATCATCAAAAAACTGGATCTTCATGAACATGATTTTGTGTACGTAGAAAAAGGAGGTGAAATCATTCCTAAAATTGTAGGGGTAAACACAGATAAAAGAACGGAAGAAAGCAAAGAAATAGAATACATCAAACAGTGCCCTGAATGTGGTACCGAACTGGTAAAAATTGAAGATCAGGCGATTCATTTCTGTCCTAATGAGCTTCACTGTCCGCCACAGGTAGTAGGAAGAATGATTCACTATGTTTCCAGAAAGGCTTTGAATATTGATAATCTTGGAAGTGAAACTATTGAACAGCTGTACAGAGAAAGACTGATTGAAAATCCTGCCGACTTTTATGTTTTAACAAAAGAACAGCTTCTTCCCCTGGAAAGAATGGCGGAAAAATCTGCCCAGAATATCATCACAGGAATTGAAAAATCAAAAGAAATACCTTTTGAGAAAGTATTATATGGAATCGGGATTAAGCATGTAGGAGAAACAGTGGCTAAGAAACTGGTTAAAAACTTCCCGACGATTGAAGAACTGAAAAATGCTACTGTAGAGGAGCTTTGCCAGGTAGAAGATATCGGAGCTAAAATTGCAGTGAGTATTGTTGATTTCTTCCAGAATTCTGAAAACGTACTGATGATCGAGCGATTGAAATCTTACGGAGTACAGCTTGAAAAAGGAGAAAGCACCAATGAAGTTCTATCCAATGTTCTGGAAGGAAAAACTTTCTTATTCACCGGAAAATTGTCATTATTCACCAGAGAATCTGCGGAGGAAATGGTAGAAAAACATGGCGGAAAAAATATTTCTGCGGTTTCAAAAAATCTCAACTATCTTGTAGTAGGTGAAAAAGCCGGAAGCAAGCTGAAAAAAGCTCAGGATATCGGAACTATTATGATTCTGGATGAGCAGCAGTTTCTGGACCTGATTGAGAAACAGTAATAAAATCAAAATAATATTAAATAAACCATTAAGATATTGTCTTAATGGTTTATTTTTGCAATCAATTCTATAAAAGAATAAAAAAAATAACAAACTAATCCATGAAAAAAATCTACTTAATCATTTTGATGATTCTGTTTGCACAGTTTCAGGCTCAGACATTAAATGTCGATACCTATTTGAAAACAAAATTGTTTACGTACGGAGCAACAAGTGATTCTACCGGAAACTTTATTACTTTGGATACAAACAATGATGGACAGATTCAACTATCGGAAGCTTCGCTGGTTTATAAAATAAATCTATCTGATCTTTCAAATGCTATTACAGGTTTATCCGTACTTACTGAATTTCCGAATTTAACTGAGCTAAAACTAACAAATCCTGATATATCCTCTAATCTGTTTTTCAGTAATTATACTAACCTTCAAAAATTAATTTTTTCTGGCGGAACAGTAGGTAACGTAACGATTGAAAACTGCAATGCTATAAATACCGCACAATTTGGCAGCGCGGGAAACGTTATAAATATCCAGAACACTTCGCTACAAGAAATTTCTGTTTCCAACATTAGTGGGTTTACTATTTCCGGACTTCCTAATCTTACAAAATTATCACTGGAGAATTCAACGATGACTTCTTTAAATTTAAGTAATCTCCCTGCACTGGAAGAAGTAAATGTTAGTCAAAACCAATTTCTGACAAGTATTAATTTTGCCGGAGATACAGCTTTGAAAAAACTAGAATTATTTCGTAATAAACTAAGCAGTCTTTCGATTCCTAATCCTTCTTTAGTAAACTATTTAAGTATAAGCTTCAATCTGTTCCAGACTTTCGACGTAACCCCTTATACCGGATTGGTAATGTTTCTTGCTAACGACAACCAAATCACAAGTCTGGACTTTAGTTCAAGCCCTCTGATTGGAATGCTTTATATTTACAATAATCAGCTTACCACATTAACACTTAATAATAATCCAATTTTAGGTTATTTGTATGCCAATAATAATCATATAACCAATATTGCATTTGATCAGGCAAAAGGCTTAAAAGGTATTCAGGTAATGAATAATTCGCTTACGAATATTGATCTATCAAAGCAGACTATTCTGGATATTGCTGATCTTGATAATAATCTTACTTTACAGACTTTAAATCTTAAAAACGGAAAGCATAATTATCTTGGCATTGGCTTTTCAAATACACCACAGCTGCAATATGTATGCACTGACCCTATAGAAACTGACTATGTAATATCGCAATTAGCATCCTATAATCAACCCAATGCTGTTGTAAATTCTTATTGTTCTTTCACACCAGGAGGCTCTTCTTATTTTATCCTTCAGGGTAAAACAAGATATGACATGAACACAAATGGATGCGACATTAATGACATGCTAAAACCTTTTCAAAAATTCAATATTTTAGGGCAAAACATGGCCATTTCAAATGCGTTCGGATCTTATTCTTTCCCTCTGACATACGGAACTAACACTATCTCTCCTGTGTTGGAAAATCCTTCTTATTTTAATATTACGCCCCCTTCATTCACTACCAATTTCCCAACACAGATAAGTCCTTATACGCAGAACTTTTGTTTAACAGCGAATGGTAACCATAATGATCTGGAAATTGTTATTATTCCTATGCAGGCAGCAGTTCCGGGATTTGTTACTCAATATAAAATCTTTTATAAAAACAAAGGAACAGGAACACAATCCGGAAATATCGCTTTTAATTTTGATCATACCCGAATGGTCTATCAGTCTGCAACGACATCTCCAAGCTCTCAATCTTCCGGAACACTGAACTGGAATTTCACGAATCTCCTTCCTTTTGAAACCAAAGAAATTACTGTAACGATGAAATTAAATACACCAACACAGGCTCCACCGCTAAATGGAGGTGATATTTTACATTACACCGCACAAATCAATGGAGCTACAGACGAAACACCTGCTGACAATACCTTCACATTGAACCAAACGGTTGTCAATTCTTTTGACCCGAATGATAAGACTTGTCTTGAAGGAACTACTATTGCGCAAACCCAGGTTGGAGACTATGTACATTACCTGATCAGATTTGAAAATACAGGAACAGCCAATGCACAGAACATTGTGGTAAAAGATGAAATTGACACGACTAAATTTGATATTTCTTCTCTGGTAGCGTTAAACGGAAGCCATAATTTTGTGACAAGAATTACCAGTCCGAATACGGTGGAATTTATCTTTGAAAATATTCAGCTTCCTTTCGACGATGCTAATAATGACGGTTATGTTTCGTTTAAAATTAAAACAAAATCTACCTTAAATCCTGGGGATAGCTTCAGCAATACAGCAAAAATCTATTTCGACTACAACGCCCCGATTGTTACCAATACGTATACAACAAGTATTCAAAATGTATTGGCAACAGCTGAAAACGATAAGGAAAACACCATTATTGCTGTTTATCCGAATCCGGTAAGAGATATTTTACATATTCAATCTAAAAATGAAATTATAAAAGCTGAAATCTATGATGCAGCCGGAAGAATTATCAGCTCAACAAATGTAAAAGGAAACTCCATTCCTGTTTCTGAACTTTCTAAAGGAAATTATATTCTCAAAGTTTTCTTGAAAGACAAAGTAATTGTACAGAAGTTTATCAAGGAGTAAGCTCACGACTGTTATAAAAAAAGCTGCGAATAATTTTCGCAGCTTTTTTATTTAAACAAAAGTAAATGTAATTATTCACGCCTATTTTCTCTTCTTCCATCCCAGATTGAAAGTATAATCAATTCAGAAGCTGAAAATTCATAGAATATCAGATAATCTCTTACTATTTTTACCCTTACATTTTCAATATCTGTCTTTCTTCCAATGGCAGGGTGATCTGCTAGTAATCTTACATTATATAAGATCAGCTTATTAAGTTTAATACTAAAAATTTTAGATTTATTTCTTAACATCCAATATTCGAGAATATCTTTTCTCTCTTTATTGGCTTTAATGGTCCAAATTACTTTTCTTTTAGCCATTCTTCAATATCCTGATTGGCCTGATCTTCCGTAAGGTATGCTTTGTTTTTATATTCTTCTCTTCCTTCAGCAACTCTTTCTTTTTGCTCGGTAGTAAGAATATATTCATTCTGATCCAATTCGAAATCCAGAATCTTTTGAATTTCTTCAATAATTCTGGCTTCTTTTAATTGGGTAATTCTATTAATTAAATCAATTTTTAAATCTGAAGTATTCATCTTATGTGATTTAAGATCAAATTTAGAAAAATTTATTTACTTAAAAACAATAATGGTATACGGAATACTTTCGCCTGCTTTAGGCAAGATCAGCCTGATATGTTCCTTATTCTTGTAGTAATCTACATAAAGCTCTTTGGTGATAATCTTTCCTTTCTCAGTTTCTTTATACCCGGCAGCCAATATCAGTTTAAGATACTGCTCATATTCTTTCTTGTCCTTAAAATCAAACTCAATCCGATCTTCAGATTTTTCTTCTTTGTATTCAAACTTTCCGATTTTCGAGGTATAGTCCGGGGATTCGTATTCGGTTAAAAGGAAGCTTAAGCCTTCTGTTCTGTCATAAAATTTGAACTGAAGCTGTTTCATTTCCTTTTTAAACTCATCCATTGTCAGTTTATTGAATCCTTTAAGCTGTTCTACTGTGAAGGTTTGTGCAGAGACCTGAATCCCCAGTACAACTGAAAATAATAAGAGTCCTAAACTTTTTCTCATTGTTATTTTTATCGCAAATATAAAGAATATCGGTTTAGGCTTCTTTAATCAAAGCTTTCCGAAACAGCAAAATTTCGTCCTTGTTTAATCCTTTCAAAGAAATTATACGTTTTGTATTGGGCATCCAGTCAGGATAAAGAATCAATTCCACATAATTATCATGTATATGAAACTCTCTCAGAACTTCCGGATTTATTGTATTTCTGCGATCTGATCCAAATCTCAGATTAATACATTTACCGGGAACAATATAAAAATCTTTAGGAAACAAAAACATAGAATTCTGATTCATGACAATTTCAAAACTACACCATTGAAGTCTTTTACTATACCTAAGACCTCCTTTAGTTACTGAAACAATGGTACCATGGATATTTTTAAAAATTACCGCATCCGGCTGCTGATATTTTTCAATAATTTTATTTTTCTGGGTATAAAAGAAAATTCTTGAAATGATAAAAAATGCTATACCTGCCAATGGCAAATAGAAAAAAGGATCCATGAATTTAAAAGGATAGAATTACAAATTTCAAATAAGAAAAATCAAATATTTTCTTATTCAAAGATATAACAATAATCCTTATGAAATTGGCAATCTGAAGTAAAACGTACTTCCATTATTCCGGGAACTCTTCACTCCTATTTCTCCATGCTGCTTCTCAATAAAATTCTTTGAAATTGCCAAGCCTAAGCCAGTTCCATTCTGATGTTCTCCGGGAACCTGGAAATAGCGGTCAAAGATCTGGCGGTGGTATTTTTCATCAATTCCGCTTCCGGTATCAATAATACTGAACTGAATGAATGTATTCAGTTTTTCTACTACAATCTTAATATTTTCATCCTGAAAAGAGTGTTTTACCGCGTTGGTCAGGAAATTATTCATCACCCAGACTGTTTTATCAAAATCTGCAGTCACTGTATCACTGTCTTCCAGAAGATATTCTGTGCTGATGGAGATATTTTTCTGCTCAGCAAGCTTTTCTACATTCTTTACAGCAGTCTGTACAATTTCTTTCGGAGAACATTTTTCTACAGTCAATCTGATATTTCCGGATTCTACCTGAGAAAGATTAAGCAATTCTCCAGTGATATCCAATAAACGCTGCCCGTCTTCATTGATGCTCTTCAACAATTCCTGCTGCTGCTCGTTCAGTTCTCCGAACTTTTGGTTTCCAAGAAGCTGAACGCCCATTTTGATCGCTGAAATCGGGGTTTTCAATTCATGGGAAATGGTTGCAATGAAGTTGGTTTTGGCAAAATCAAGTTCTTTAAAAGGCGTAATATTTCTCAAGAGTATTACCTTTCCGATATATTTTTTCTCTTTTTCGCCTGTCTTTACAATATTGATAGGAATAATATCCTGCTCAAAATAGTTTTCTTTGTTATCGCGAACAATTTTAATCGGATCTTTCACCGGATGGTCTATATTTTTCAGCAGTTCGCGCATCAAATCATTGTTGATCGCAACTTCATGAGCCGTTTTTCCGATAATATCTTCCTTATGGAGATTGGTGATCTTCAACGCTTCATCATTAATCATATAGATAAAATGATTCTCATCCAGACCAATCACCGCATCATGCATATTGTTGACCAGTGTTTCGATACGTTTTTTATCCATTAACTGCTTCGAAAGTGTACTGCTTTCGTACTCCTGAAGCTTTTCCGCCATACTGTTGAATGAGTCTGCCAGACTGTTGAACTCTTCACTTCCTTTGAAATGAACTCTTTCACTATAGTTTTTATCAGCAATCTGTTTGATACTGAAAGTAAGCTGATTGATAGGCTCTGCAATGGTTTGCGGCAAATTGAAAAGCAATATAAAAGCAATCAGAAAACATACGGTTCCTAAACTTACGATCCAAAAAGTGGCATTTTCTGCTGTAATAATTGCTATATCACTTTTCCGTTCTATGCCTTTCATATTCAAAGACATGATCTTCGAAAGATCTTCACGGATGAGCTTTTCTTTATTGATATCAGGAGCTTTCAGGTAGCTGTTGAAATGAAGATTCAGGTTCTGTGTGGCTTCCTTTTCTCCAAATTCTGTAAGGTTTTTTTCCTGAAGCTTATTATTTTTTTGAAAATCTGCTACGGCAACGGTGCTGTCTGTACTGATATTATCCAGCGCCAGAAGCATATTTTTGGAAAACTCCAGGCTGTTGTAATTGGCTGTAAGGATCTTTTCAGTATCAGATTTTAATTTATTGATGTATACAGAACCTATCACTGAAAGCAGAACAATCAGTAAAAATAAAAGGCCAACGCCTAAGGTAAGTTTCGTTTTAAGTTTCATTATTTTTATGATAAAATAATAATATCTATCTGTCTTTCATTCAGCCTGTTCATGAGGGTATAAATCCAGCTGTACCCCAGCATTCGCTGCCAGAAACTGGCGTGAGGTTTTCCAATACAGACCGTGGTGATGTTCTGAGCAATCACATATTCCAGAATTCCGTTATGAACACTGCTTTCTTTGATGCGGACTACTTTGGCTCCTAATTCCTGTGCTAAATTAAAATTATTAATTAAATACCGCTGTTTATCCAATGCAATTTTTTCCGGATTTTCAGAAGGTTTCTGAACGTACAAAACAGTCCATGGACTGTTATAGTAGCTGGCTAATCTCGCTGTTTTACGGATAATTGTTTTGGCAATTTTCTCATTACTGCTGATACAGGCCAGGAATTTTATCGGTTTAAAATTTTCGGTTTTAATCTCTGTCTCCACCTTTCTTTCCACATGGGTGGCTACTTCTTTTAAAGCCAGTTCACGAAGCTGAAGAATATGTCCGCTTTGGAAAAAATTGCTCAGTGCCGTCTGAATTTTTTCCTTTTTATAGATTTTTCCTTCTTTCAGTCGGGTCAGCAATTCATCAGCGGTAAGGTCAATGTTTACGACTTCATCCGCCAGTGCCAGAATCTTATCCGGAACCCGCTCTGTCACTTCTACTCCAGTGATTTTCTTTACCTCTTCATTCAGGCTTTCGATGTGTTGAATATTCATGGCACTGATGACATTGATCCCGTTATCAAGGATTTCCAGCACATCCTGCCATCTTTTTTTATTTTTGGAACCTTCCACGTTGGTATGCGCCAGTTCATCTACCAGAACCACTTCAGGATGTTCGTTGATGATAGCCTGAAGATCCATTTCTTCAAGATTTTTTCCTTTATAGAAGACTGATTTTCTTTCAATCTCAGGAAGACCTTCTACAAGGACTACCGTTTCTTCTCTACCATGAGTTTCAATATAGCCAACCTTTACATCAATGCCATTTCGCAAAAGGGAATGCGCTTCCTGAAGCATACGGAAGGTCTTTCCTACACCTGCACTCATCCCGATATAAATTTTGAATTTTCCTTTACGGGATTTTTGAATCAGTTCTAAAAAATCTTTTGCTGATGACATTGATTTTATTCTTTTTAATTTTACTTTAAGCACTATTTTCTGTGGCTAAACCGATTTTAAAACCAGACTGCTAAGCTCGATGTTATATAGAAATTTCCTTTTTTAAAATCATCATTTCTGGCAAAAATGGCATCTTTGGAAGTAAAACCTCTTGCTTCTGTACGGAAAACAACATTTTTGAATATAGCATAGTCTATATTGAGAGAATATCCGAAGGTCTGAAATCCGTTGGGAGATTCTGTGCTGATAATCACACCATTTTTATCATTATAATATTCCAGTCTTCCTGCCAGTGCCCATTTGCTGTCCAACTGGTACTTCATCTGAACATTCGGGCTGTACCAGATGTTATACTGCTCGCTTCCTTTGGATTTCTGCTCAGCTCCGATATCAAATCCCAATACAGCCGAAAACTGATCTGTCAGCTGAAAGTTTCCGTACAAATCATGAAAATAACGCATTCTTTTATCTTGTTTTGCTTTATCATTTCCTATGAATGAGCTGCTGTTCAAAGTAATTTTATCATTAGGTTTATACGTTATCTGATGTCCGAAAGAAATACTCTGGTTTCCTTCAGGTTTGGCAATTCTCTGCCATCCGTTCAGTACCAGTCCGCTTAAAAACCATTTCCCGTTATCTGAGGTATAAGAAATTTTTGCTCCTGTTTCGAAATATGGAGAGTTCTCAGCAGCTAAACTTCTTGTCAGATTCACATTATCCTTTCCTATGGCACTTTCCCATCCAATATGGGAAGGCATGATCCCTGCATCAATCCATAAATTCTTATTCTTTGATATTTTGATTCCGACATTGGCTTCGTTTACATAACGCAGTGCATTTTGTTCTGCTGCCATATTATCCTGGGCATAGGTTCCGGCCATTAAAGCAACATTGGCACGGATATTTTCACTCTGGTAATTGGCTTTAACCAATCCCAGATTCAGATTCATTTCATTATGTCTGTTATATGAGTATAAAAAATTCTGACGCATATGGTTGCCCGGCTCATTAAAATCATAGGTGTAAAAAAGTTCTGCATATGCGGAAAATGTCACTTTATTACTTGTTTTTAATGAATCTGATGACTGGGCTTTTGAGAAAAACATTCCCAATACGGCTCCTATAACTAAATATTTTTTCACTTTTATTAAGGTATGTTAATCATGTCAAGGTTTAAAATCTTGACATGATTATCGGTTATTAAATTTATTATTTTAACTGGTCCAAAGCAATATTAAGCTTCAGAACATTTACTTTTGAAGGCCCGAAAAGTCCTAAGAAAGGCTTTTCAGTTTGATTATTAATTAAGCTTTTGATCTGTTCCTCTGAAAGACTTCTCACTTTTGCAATTCTTTTTGCCTGATATAAAGCTCCTTCTTCAGAAATATCCGGATCCAGTCCGCTTCCGCTGGCGGTTACCAATTCTACAGGAACTTTAGCATTAGCCATTTCAGGGTTGTCCATTTTCAAAGTATCAATTCTTTTCTGTACAATTTCCAGATATTCTTTATTGCTTGGACCTTTGTTGCTTCCTCCGCTTCCTGCTGCGTTATAATTGACTGAAGAAGGACGACCGTGGAAATATTTTTCAGACTTAAATTCCTGCCCGATATTAGCATAAAACTTCTGCCCTTTGTTGTAAACAATTTCTCCGTTTCCTTTGTTAGGAAGTATTTTAGAACCTCCATAAACAACTGCCAGATAAATACCTGTAACGACCAACATTACAAGAGTTAATCTGAATGCTGAAACAATATGATTTTTCATTTTTAAAATTTTAATAGAATAAACTGATTATCAGGTCAATGATTTTGATCCCGATGAACGGAACGATTACTCCGCCTAACCCATAGATCAAAAGGTTTCTTCTTAATAATGCACTTGCACCAATCGGCTTGTAAGCCACTCCTTTCAACGCCAGAGGAATCAGGAACGGAATAATTATCGCATTGAAAATAACTGCTGATAATATGGCTGTTTCCGGGCTGTGAAGGTTCATAATATTCAGCTTCTGAAGAGAAGGAATAAAAGTGATAAAGAGTGCCGGAATAATGGCAAAATACTTCGCTACGTCATTCGCAATACTGAAAGTGGTCAATGTTCCTCTGGTCATCAATAATTGTTTCCCGATTTCTACAATTTCAATCAGCTTGGTGGGGTCGTTGTCAAGGTCTACCATGTTACCGGCTTCTTTAGCAGCCTGCGTTCCGCTATTCATAGCAACACCTACATCTGCCTGGGCTAGTGCCGGAGCATCATTGGTTCCGTCTCCCATCATCGCTACCAGCTTACCTTCCTGCTGTTCCTTTTTGATGTAATTCATCTTATCTTCAGGTTTGGCTTCAGCGATAAAATCATCTACTCCAGCTTTTTCTGCAATGAATTTTGCAGTCAGAGGATTATCTCCGGTTACCATTACCGTTTTCACCCCCATCTTTCTCAGTCTCTGGAAACGTTCCTGAATTCCCGTTTTAATAATATCCTGAAGTTCAATAACGCCCCACACTTTTTCGTTAACGGCTACTACTAGAGGAGTTCCTCCGTTTTCAGAAATTTTGGTTACCGCATCCTGGGTTTCCTGCGGGAAGATATTCCCGGCTTTTTCAGTCAGTTTTTTTATCGTATCATAAGCTCCTTTACGGATTCTTGTTTCATCAAAATCAATTCCTGAAGTTCTTGTTTCTGCAGTAAAATCGATATAAGTAGGATTAGCAACCAATAGATCTTCAGATTTCAAAGCACTCAGTTCAATGATAGATTTTCCTTCCGGTGTTTCATCCGCTACAGAACTTAATGCTGATGCTTTAATAAATTCTCCAAGCTGAATTCCATTGGCAGGATGAAATTGGGTTGCCTTACGGTTTCCGATGGTAATTGTTCCGGTTTTATCAAGTAGCAAAACATCAATATCTCCTGCTGTTTCCACTGCTTTTCCGCTTTTGGTAATCACATTTGCTCTTAATGCTCTGTCCATCCCTGCAATTCCGATTGCAGAAAGCAGACCTCCGATAGTTGTCGGAATAAGACAAACGAAAAGAGATATAAATGCTGCTATGGTAATCGGAGTCTGCGCATAATCTGCAAAAGGCTTTAAAGTGAGGGTAACAATAATAAATGTAAGCGTGAATCCTGCTAAAAGTATGGTTAATGCGATTTCGTTGGGTGTTTTCTGTCTTGATGCTCCTTCTACAAGGGCAATCATTTTATCTAGAAAGGATTCTCCGGGTTTTGTGGTTACTCTTACTTTAATTCTGTCTGACAATACTTTCGTTCCTCCTGTTACAGAACTTTTGTCTCCACCCGCTTCACGGATGACAGGTGCACTTTCTCCGGTAATAGCAGACTCATCAATGGTAGCAAGACCTTCAATAATCTCACCATCCATCGGAATCTGATCTCCAGCTTCACAAAGGAAAATATCGCCTAATGTCATTTCAGCAGACATCTTCAGCCTTGTTTCTACCTGGAATCCCGGCTTGTTATCAAGTACCAGTTTGGCCGGCGTTTCCTCCCTTGTTTTTCTGAGGGTATCAGCCTGCGCTTTTCCTCTTGCCTCTGCAATAGCTTCTGCAAAGTTGGCAAACAGGACGGTGAAAAATAAAATAATAAATACTAAAAAGTTATAGGAAAAGCTTCCCTGGGTTTGATCACCGGTAAGGCTGAACATGCTTACGATAAACATGACAATAGTTCCGATTTCCACCAGGAACATTACCGGATTTTTAAACATAATTTTCGGATTCAGTTTTACGAAGGACTGTTTGATCGCTTCGTTGACCAAATCTCTTTGAAACAATGTTTGTGACTGATTTTTCATTTTTTTGAAAGAGTTTATATCATTGTAAATCAATAATCACCATTAAGGTCTGCCTAATAATAAGGATAGATATGGATAATATAAGTGAACGTTTCAGTAAGTGTCAGACTAGCTTTCTCAAACTCTTCAGCATCCTTAATGGTTGAATATTGATTTTAAATTTTAATGTTCATATTTATTTTGAGAAATACTGAATCTGCTCTGCAATAGGCCCTAGAGTCAATGCAGGGAAGAAAGACAGTGCTGCAATCAGTAGAATCACCGCCAAGGTCATAAATCCGAAAGTCGCTGTATCTGTTTTCAGTGTTCCTGAACTTTCAGGGATATATTTCTTCTGTGCTAATAGTCCAGCAATCGCTACAGGTCCTATAATCGGGATGAATCTTGAGAGTAACAATACAATTCCTGTTGAGATGTTCCACCAAGGAGTATTGTCTCCAAGTCCTTCAAATCCGGAACCGTTATTCGCTGCAGAAGAAGTAAACTCATACAGCATTTCACTGAAACCATGGAAACCTGGGTTGTTCAATGTTTTTGCCCCAAATTCCGGGAGATAAGCCGTTAAAGCTGTTCCTGCAAGAATTAAGAAAGGATGGAATAAAGCCACAATCATTGCGATTTTCATTTCTTTAGCCTCAATCTTTTTACCCATAAACTCCGGGGTTCGTCCTACCATCAGCCCACTGATGAATACAGCAAGAATGATAAAGATGAAATAGTTCAGAATTCCGACTCCACAGCCTCCGTAGAAACAGTTAATCATCATCGCAAGGAGCTCGTTCATTCCAGAAAGAGGCATCGTACTATCATGCATTGCGTTTACAGAGCCTGTAGAAATTACCGTTGTGGCAATACTCCAATAACCCGATGCTGCACTACCGAAGCGGATTTCCTTCCCTTCCATAGCTCCAAGACTGTTGTCTGCACCCATTTGCGTAATCAAAGGATTTCCACCTGTTTCATTCACGATATTCGGAATGGTGAGTGCCAGAAAACCGACCGTCATTACTGTAAAGATTACCCATGAAAGTTTTCTTTTATTCAGATAAAAACCCAGGGCAAATACCAATGCAAAAGGAATAATCATCTGTGTGACCATCTCTGTCATATTGGTGATATAATTAGGGTTTTCAAGCGGATGCGCTGAGTTGGCCCCGAAAAATCCACCACCATTAGTTCCTAAGTGTTTGATTGCAACAAATGCAGATACAGGACCTCTTGAGACATCTGCTTTCTGGCCTTCCAGTGTTATAATGTGATCTTTACCTTCGAATGTCATCGGACTTCCATTGATAGAAAGTATCAAAGCGACAATTACACTGATAGGAACAAGAATTCTGATCATTGATTTTGTAAAATAATCGTAGAAGTTCCCAAGTTCAGTACTTGTTTTTTCTTTAAAAGCTTTGAAAAGAACAGCCATAGCCGCCATTCCCGTTGCAGCCGTAACAAACTGTAAAAACATCAGATAAAGCTGGCTCAGATAACTTACTCCTGTTTCTCCTGAATAATGCTGTAAATTACAGTTCACTAAGAATGAAATGGTTGTATTAAAAGCCAGATCGGGTGACATATTCGGGTTTCCATCAGGATTTAAAGGAAGCCAGGCCTGATTCATCAAAAGAAGAAAACCAATGATGAACCAGATCAGGTTGATCGCCAGCATAGCATACATATTCTGTTTCCAGTTCATCTGGCGGGCAGGATTAATTCCCGAAACTTTATAAATTAACTTTTCAATGGGTTCAAAAACCGGATCCAGAAAAGTTTTTTTGTATCCATAAACATTAGCTATGTATTTCCCTAAAAAAATTCCGATAACTAACGTGATAGCAAACATTGCTATAATGCCTAAAATTTCTGTATTCATGACCAATTAAAATTTTTCAGGTTTAATTAAAACATAACAGATATACACAAAGGCAAGTATTGAGAGGAAAAATAAACTCCACATAATTTATATTCTATCAAAAAATTCAACTGATTTACATAAAAGCCAAAACAACACTGCAAAAAGCAGAATTAAACTGATGAGC
This sequence comes from Chryseobacterium sp. WLY505, assembly GCF_030846215.1. Lineage (NCBI taxonomy): Bacteria > Pseudomonadati > Bacteroidota > Flavobacteriia > Flavobacteriales > Weeksellaceae > Chryseobacterium > Chryseobacterium sp. WLY505. The sequence continues at coordinate 255,603 of NZ_JAVCWI010000006.1, forward strand.
ATCATATCTTAATCATTAGGGTTAAAAGAGTCAACAATACGTACGATACAATCAGCAAACTAAAAGTAGAATGCTCCCGTTTTTTAAACGTTTTTCTTGAAATTGTCATTTTTAAATATTTTATTCAGAGACTATATGCCAAAAGAAAGTCCATTTTGAAAAATAAACACACAAGAAATTGAATTACAGTAAATTAAAACAAAATACCAAACTATATAAAAACAGAAAAGCCTATCAAAATGATAGGCTCTTTATTAAAATGATAAAAGATTTATTTCAATCCGTATTCTTCCAGTTTACGGTATAGCGTGGCGATACCGATCTCAAGTAATCGGGCTGCTTCTGCTTTATTTCCTTTTGTATACTGTAATACTTTTTGGATATGTATTTTCTCCAGTGAACGGATGCTTAAAGAATCACTTTCAGGAACTGTTTTTTCAGAATAATGAGGAAGACTTTCAGCATCAAGAATATTATTATCCATTAAAATCAAACTGCGTTCTACAGCGTTTCTCAACTCACGAATATTTCCTTTCCAGTCATTTCTCTCTAAAACTTTATAATATTCCAGATCAACCTGAACCGAGGACAAGTGAAGTTTATTTGAAAAAATATCTACAAAGTTTTTGGCAAGAGCTTTCAGGTCTTCTTTTCTTTCTCTTAATGCCGGGAGTGTAATCTCAAATACATTCAGCCTGAAATAGAGATCTTCTCTAAAGTTGCCATGCTTTATTTCTTCTACAAGGTCCCTGTTGGTCGCTGCAATCAATCTGAAGTCTGACTTTGAAACTTTAGTTTCCCCCATTTTGATAAATTCCCTGGTTTCCAAAACCCTGAGCAGTTTTGCCTGGAGTTCAATCGGCATCTCACCTATTTCATCCAGAAACAGAGTTCCTCCATCAGCTTCTTCAATCAATCCTTTCTTATCTTTCAAAGCACCAGTAAAAGCACCTTGTTTATGACCAAAAAGCTCACTTTCAAGAATCTCCTTACTGAATGCTGAACAGTTGATGGCTACAAAACTATTCTTCTTCCTGTCGCTTCCTTCATGAATAGCACTGGCAAAAACTTCTTTTCCTGTACCTGTTTCACCTGTAAGAAGAACAGCAGCATCGGTTAATGCTACTTTCTCAGCCAGTTTTTTAGCCTGTAAAATTAAAGGTGACTTACCAATAATCTGATCAAAACCTTTTGTTGCAGTTTGCGAAACAACCTTTGATTTGTTATCCTTTACCTTATCCAGAGCTTTATATACCAATGGGATGATTTTCTCATTATCATCTCCCTTCACCAGGTAATCATACGCTCCATTCTTCATAGCCTGCACTGCATCCGTAATATTACCGAATGCCGTCATCAGGATAATTTCAATTTGAGGATATTTATTCTTGATAGACTTTACCAGTTCTACTCCAAATGCATCAGGCAGACGCACATCGCTCAAAACAACATCAAATTCATATTGCTCCAGCATCGTCATTGCTGAACGTGCCGTAGACGCTTCTTTTACATTAAAATTTTCTTGGGAAAGGATCATTCCTAGTAATTTAAGGAGTTTGATCTCATCATCGATGATCAGAATATTTCCTGACATTATAATTATTTTTGGAAAACTAGTACAAACTTATTGAATTTATTCGAGGAAAACAGTGTAATAGAAGGAAATAGTTTTGTGAATAGCTTGCCGGTGATTAATAGGTGATGGTTAATTCGGGTTGCGAGTTCCGGGGTTAGGACCAGTTATCAGTATGTGTTTAAAAATTCATGATTTCTATAGAAAAAGGATACGTACAGATATACCTTTATTACCATTGTGTCATACCTTAGGAATCAAGGTTTATGTATGAGAGGTTTGAAGGATGTAAAATGACAGGATAATGTCTAAGTTTTTTAACAGCTAGTATTAGCAATGTCATGCTGAGTGGAGTCGAAGCATTTTAAGAAAGAAGAACTCTGTTTAGACTCCTACGGAGTGACTATTGGAGTGTGTGCTGTCCGCTATCAGTGATAAGTGATAAGTGATAAGTGATAAGTGATAAGTGATAAGTGATCAATGATAAATGACAAGTGATGAATAATGAATAATCGATGTAGTGCTCATTACTCATTACTCATTACTCATGAATTGAGCTGGGTAGAAAACAAAAAAACCTTTATCGTAAAGATAAAGGTTTTTTAAAAATAAAAT